>NZ_JBHSNY010000005.1:0-656690 GCF_042657145.1 Streptomyces bullii | reverse complement strand
CGGGGTGCCGCCGGAGCCGGGGCCGCCGCCGGGCTCCGCGGGCGCGGCGTCCCGCGGTCCGGCGCCCGGGGACGGGCGCGGGCCGGAGCCGGGTCCCGGGCCCGTCGCGGCGTGGTGGTGATCTGTCATGGGTCCATGGTGACGGGCGGGCCGCCGCGGCGGCAGCCGGAACGACCCTGGCCGGACCCTGATATCGGCCCTGAGGCGGCGCGGGGGAAGCGTTCGACGCGGCGGCCGGTCGAAGATCAGGGGTGTCTCCGGGGACGACCCTGATGCCCGGGCCCTCCGGCCGTGTGACCATCGATGGCATGTCGGAAGCCGCAGCACCGCCACTCGCCGAACCGCGGCCGCCGCGCAAGCTCTACCGCAGCAGCGACGGACGCTGGCTCGGCGGCGTGGCGCGGGGGCTCGCCGGCCACCTCGGGCTGCCCGTCGTCTGGGTACGGCTCGCCTTCGTCGGCCTGTTCATGGCCGACGGCCTCGGGGCACTGCTGTACGCGGCGTTCTGGTTCTTCGTACCGCTCGGTGTCGGCGGCGTCGAAGCGCAGAAACCACCGTCCCTGTTCAGCGACGAGACCGCGCCGGACGGCCGGCGCAGACTCGTCGCGCGCAGACCGGACAAGGGCCAGATCGTCGCCCTGCTCCTCATGGTCGTCGTGGCCATGGTCTTCGTGGGCAACGTCGATCTCGGCTCCGCGGCCAGGGCGTACCTGTGGCCGATCGTCCTCGTCGGCGCGGGCGTCGCCCTGGTCTGGCGCCAGGCGGACAACGCCCGCCGGGCCCGCTGGGCCGAGGTCGGCCGCCACCGGCGCACGGTGACACTGCTGCGCTCCGTGGCCGGTGTGCTGCTGGTGACCGCCGGGGTCACCGGCATCGTGGTCCTGCAGGGCTCCGCCGCCCACCTCGGCTCCGTGCTGCAGGCCGCTCTCGCGGTCCTGGTCGGCATCACGCTCCTGGCCGGCCCCTACCTGGTCCGCATGACGCAGGACCTGTCCGAGGAGCGCCTGATGCGCATCCGCGCCCAGGAGCGCGCGGAGGTCGCCGCCCACGTCCACGACTCGGTGCTGCACACCCTGACCCTGATCCAGCGCAACGCGGACAACCCGGCCGAGGTGCGCCGCCTGGCCCGCGCCCAGGAACGCGACCTGCGCACCTGGCTCTACAAGCCCGAGGGCAACGGAAAGGACGAGGCCGAGGAACCCACCACGCTCGCCGAGGCGGTGCGGCGCAACGCCGCGGAGGTCGAGGACAAGCACGGCGTCCCCCTGGAGGTGGTCGTCGTCGGAGACTGCCCCCTCGACGAGAGGATCGGCGCACAGATGCAGGCCGCACGCGAGGCGATGGTGAACGCTGCCAAGTACGGTGGCCAGGGCGGCGCCGTACAGGTCTACGCCGAAGTCGAGGGCAGGACGGTCTTCGTGTCCGTCCGCGACCGGGGCCCCGGCTTCGACCTCGACGCGATACCCGCCGACCGCATGGGCGTGAGAGAGTCGATCATCGGCCGCATGGAGCGCAACGGCGGCACGGCGCGGCTGCGCGCGGTGCCGGACGGCGGCACGGAGGTCGAGTTGGAGATGGAGAGGGCGGAGAAGACGTCATGAGCGACCCGACCGAGGCGAACGGTGCGGCGGGACCGGCGGAGGCGGCCGAGTCCGCGGAGCCGTCCGGCGGCGCCGTCCGGCGGCACGTGCGCGTGGTGCTCGTCGACGACCACCGGATGTTCCGCACGGGTGTCCAGGCCGAGATCGGCCAGACCGAGCAGACCGGCGTCGAGGTCGTCGGGGAGGCCGCGGACGTCGACCAGGCGGTCACGGTCATCACCGCGACCCGGCCCGAGGTGGTCCTCCTCGACGTGCATCTCCCGGGCGGCGGCGGTGTCGAAGTGCTGCGCCGCTGCGCCCCGTTGATGGCCGACACCGAACGGCCCGTGCGTTTCCTGGCGCTGTCCGTCTCGGACGCGGCGGAGGACGTGATCGGCGTGATCCGCGGCGGAGCGCGCGGGTACGTGACCAAGACGATCACCGGCACGGACCTCGTCGACTCCATTTTCCGTGTCCAGGAGGGCGACGCGGTCTTCTCGCCCCGCCTGGCCGGGTTCGTGCTGGACGCCTTCGCCTCCACCGACGCCCCTCCGGTCGACGAGGACCTGGACCGTCTCACCCAGCGCGAGCGCGAGGTGCTCCGGCTGATCGCCCGCGGGTACGCGTACAAGGAGATCGCCAAGCAGCTGTTCATCTCCGTGAAGACGGTCGAGTCGCACGTCTCGGCGGTGCTGCGCAAGCTTCAGCTGTCGAACCGGCACGAGCTGACCCGGTGGGCGACGGCCCGGCGCCTGGTCTGACGGCGGAGCGTGCGAGGGCGGGACCGGCGCGGGGCCGCGCACCGCCGGGCCCGGCTCACACCACGCGCGTGGCTCCCGCGAACGGCATCTCGTCGATCGGGGCCAGCCGTACCGGTGCCGAGGGGTTCGGGGCGTGGATCATGCGGCCGTCGCCCACGTAGATGCCGACGTGGCTGATGCCGGAGTAGAAGAAGACCAGGTCCCCAGGGCGGAGCTCGGAGCGGCTGACGCGCCGGCCCGCGTCGATCTGGGAGTACGTCGTGCGGGGCAGCGAGATGCCGGCGGAGCGGTACGCGGCCTGCACCAGGCCCGAGCAGTCGAAGGCGTCGGGGCCGGTCGCGCCCCACACGTAGGGGCTGCCGATCTTCTGGTAGGCGTACGAGACGGCCGACGCGGCACGGGAGGTGGGCGCCTGGGCCGTGGCGGACCCGGGGGCGGCGGAGCCGGCGCGCGCGTCCGCCGACGACCGTGAGGCGCGGTCCTGGGGCGTGTGGCCGGCGAGCCGGGCGCGTTCCTCGGCCGTCAGCCGCGACAGCAGCTGACGGGCGGCACCGAGTTTCCCGGTGATCGTCTTCCTGTGCCGCTTGAGCTCCGCCTGCCGCGACGTCAGCGAGGCCAGCTCGATGTGCGCGGCTCCCCGCAACTGCTCGATCTCACGAAGCTGTTCCCGTACGCGCGCGACGGCCGCCGACTGCCGGTGGCCCGCCCGTTCGACGAACTCGGCGCCCGCCAGGTAACGGTCGGGATCCTCGGACAGGGCGAGCTGCAGCGCGGGGTCGAGGCCGCCGCTGCGGTACTGGGCCTTCGCGACCGAACCCAAGGCCTCCCGGGCCGAGTTGAGCCGGTCCTGCCGACGGGCCGCTTCACCCTGCAACTGCTGCACCCGCCGCCGGGCCGCGTCGGCCTTCTCCTTGACGCCGTTGTACTTCTCGGTGGCGGCCTCCGCCTCCTGGTACAGCGTGTCCACCCGGGACCTGACCTGTTCCGGTGACAGCTGTGGCTCGGCCTGCCCGGTCCCGTCGAAGGCGGTGGCGGTCGCCGCGCCCGCCAGGGCGATCGTGGCGGCCGTGCGGGTCGTGCTCCCGCCCATCGAGCGCTGTCTGGGCTTGCGGTGCGCTGCCACCTGGGCTCCACGTCCTTTCCGACGACCGTCCGTCCGACGACCGCCCGTCCCACGCGCGGCCGTCCGGGGCGGTCGTACGACCGTCGTGGACGGTTCGCGCGTCCGGCGACGGCCCGCACAGGGGGGAGCGGGCCGCCGCCGGACCTTCTCGGCGGTGGTGGCCGACTGCCGCCCCTGGCCCGGGCGGCGGTGGGGAGCCGGTCACCTGGTGGAGGACGCTAAACCGGGCCGTGCGGGGCGGGTGACGGCTTGCGCGGAACTGGCGTGAGCGGACCGAAAGGTGACCGTGTGCGACCGTGATCCCGTCCTGGCGCCGTCGACTTCACTCAGAGCGATGACCGATGTCCGGGAAGCCCGGCGGCCGAGTGCGGCGGAGTGCTACGGGGTGCATATATGCGCCCGCTGGGAGTGCCGGGCCGGTGCGGGCCGGGCACGGGGCCGTGATTAGGCTCCGGCCTCATGGACGTACTCATCCACCTCTTCGTCGGCCTGCACATCGTCGGCATCGCCGCGCTCCTCGGCGGCTTCCTCACGCAGATGAAGGCGATGGGCGAGGGCACCGCCCGCTTCAGTCCCGCGATGCTGCACGGCGCGCTGACGATGCTGGTCACCGGAGTGATCCTGGTCGGTCTCAACCAGGCCGACGACCAGTCCGTCGACAACATCAAGATCGGCGTGAAGCTGGCGCTGCTGATCGTGATCCTCGGGCTCGTCTACGTGAAGCGGGACGAGGAGAGGGCGGACAAGCGGCTGTTCGGCCTGGTGGGCCTGCTGACCACGGCGAACGTCTTCATCGCCGTGCTGTGGACCTGACCGCCTGGGGCCTGTCCGCTCCAGACGACAGGCCCCCGCGACAGGCCCCGGTCCCGCCGTCCCTCCCGGTGCCACCGCCCGGGGCTCAGGCCGGTCGCACCACGCTGTGGATCGACGACTCGCCGTCGTAGTAGACCGACTCCTCGCGGACGTACGTGCCGGGCTTGGGGGCGTGGATCATCATGCCGTTGCCGATGTAGAGCCCGACGTGGGTGATGTCGTCGTAGAAGAAGACGAGGTCGCCCGGCTGGGCCTGGGACAGGGGGACCGTCGTGCCGGCGTCGACCTGGTCGTAGGTGGTGCGCGGCAGGTCCACGCCCGCGGCCTTCCAGGCGGCCTGGGTCAGGCCGGAGCAGTCGTAGGAGTCGGGGCCGGTGGCGCCCCACACGTACGGCTTGCCGATCTGCGCGCGGGCGAAGGCGAGCGCCTTCTCGGCCTTGGTGGCGTACGAGGAGTCGGTCGAGGGGGAGGACGGCGCCGACGGCGAGGCTGAGGGCGAGGAGGTTCCCGACGAGCCGCTCTCCTGCTGCTGGGCGGCCTCCCGGGCCTGCTGCTCCGCCTGCTGCCGGGCGAGTTCGGCGGCCTCGCGGGCGGCCTCCTCCTGCTTCTCCTTCTCGATCGCCGCGAGCCGTGCCTTCTCCTCGGCGGTCAGCTTCGACAGCAGCTCGCGCGCCTCGGCGAGCTTCCGCTGCACGGTGGCCTTGGCCGTCTTCAAGTCGCTCTGCGACTCGGTGAGCGTCTCCAGGCTCTCGGCGGCCTCCTGACGCTTCCTCACCGTCTCGGACTGCTGCGCGACGTAGTCGTCGACGGCGTCCTTCTGACGGCCGGTCAGCCGGCTCATCAGCTGGGTCTGGTCGAAGTAGTCCTGCGGGGAGTCGGCGAGCAGGAACGTCGCGGTGTCCGGGGCGCCGGCGCCGGTCCGGTACTGGGCGGCGGCGAAGGAACCCAGCTCCCGCCGCGCCTCGTTGAGCTTCTCGGTGCGCTGGGCCACGTCGTCGAGGAGGGTGCCGACGCGCTTGCGCTGCTTCGCGGTCCTCTCCTTGGCCGCGTTGTACTTCTCGGTCGCCGACTCCGCCTGGCGGTAGAGGTCGTCGACCTTCTTCTCGACCTCTTCCAGGCTCGGCTTGTCGTCGGCCGAGGGGGTGGCGTCGGCCGTCTGGGACAGCAGGGCCACCGAGGTGAGGGCGGCGGTGGCCAGGGCGGGGGTGCGTATGCCTGCTACGCGCGTACCGGCAGGACGCGACTTGCGGTGCGACGCCAAGGGAGGCGACTCCTTCCGTGTTCCGCCTACCGGGTTAGCTGTCGGGTTCGGGCGGGTGCTTCGGAAGGTTTGCCCTACGGCCGGTCCCCGAAGGGAGGCGGGCCGATTCACCCCAAACGTCTCGGTTGGGTCCCCGGCTCCAGGTGCAACGGCGGCACACCGGACTCGGCGGAGGCCGCGCGGCCCGGCGACGTTCGCCGGTGGGGGTCGTGCGGCCCGACCGCACGGTAGCCAACTCGTGTGGCTTGTGTGAAGGTTGATGGGTGATATGCCCGATACATTTTCGTGACCCTGCCTTGATGGTCACGGATCGTGGTCGCCTCGGTGCGGTGTGCGCCCGGCCGGGACCTGCGTGCGGGCGGCCCGGGGTGCCGGGCACCGGCCCCGGGGTCGGCCCGCCGGGTGACCGTGGGTGACGGGGATCTCCCGGCCGGTGAGGGGCCGGGCGGGAGGTGCGGCCCCGAGTTCCCAGGGTGGCGGCGGGCTGTCGGTGCGGCGCCCTAGACTCGGAGAGCGATGAGCAGCCTCTTTGACGACAGCTTCCTGGCGGACCTCCAGGCCCCGCGGGGCCACGGGGCAGAACCCCCGCCTCCGCCCGAGGACGATCACGTACCGGAGCCGATCCCGGACGATCTGTTCGGCGGGAAGTTCGACGTGCCGCCGGACCGGGACGCGCACTACCGGGACGGTGCCGCCCGCCCGGTGGTGGACTCCGCCGCGCTCCTGGAGGGGCTCAACGACAACCAGCGCGCCGCCGTCGTGCACTCCGGCTCCCCGCTGCTCATCGTGGCCGGCGCCGGTTCCGGCAAGACCCGCGTGCTCACGCACCGCATCGCCTACCTGCTGGCCGAGCGGCACGTCCACCCGGGCCAGATCCTCGCGATCACCTTCACGAACAAGGCCGCGGGCGAGATGAAGGAGCGCGTCGAGCAGCTCGTCGGCCCGCGCGCGAACGCCATGTGGGTCATGACCTTCCACAGCGCGTGCGTGCGCATCCTGCGGCGGGAGAGCAAGAAGCTCGGCTTCACCTCGTCGTTCTCGATCTACGACGCCGCCGACTCCAAGCGCCTGATGGCGCTGGTCTGCCGCGACCTGGACCTCGACCCCAAGCGCTTCCCGCCGAAGTCCTTCAGCGCCAAGATCAGCAACCTGAAGAACGAGCTGATCGACGAGGAGGACTTCGCCGCCCAGGCCACCGACGGCTTCGAGAAGACCCTCGCCCAGGCCTACGCCCTGTACCAGTCGCGGCTGCGCGAGGCGAACGCCCTCGACTTCGACGACCTGATCATGACGACGGTCAACCTGCTGCGCGCCTTCCCGGACGTCGCCGAGCACTACCGCCGCCGCTTCCGCCACGTGCTCGTCGACGAGTACCAGGACACCAACCACGCCCAGTACGCCCTCGTACGCGAGCTCGTCGGTACCTCCGAGCACCCCGTCGACGTACCGCCCAGCGAGGACGACCTGCCGCCCGCCGAACTGTGCGTCGTGGGCGACGCCGACCAGTCGATCTACGCCTTCCGCGGCGCGACGATCCGCAACATCCTCCAGTTCGAGGAGGACTACCCGGACGCGACGACGATCCTGCTGGAGCAGAACTACCGCTCCACCCAGACCATCCTGAGCGCGGCCAACGCGGTCATCGAGCGCAACGAGTCCCGCCGTCCCAAGAACCTGTGGACCAACGCGGGCGCGGGCTCCCTGATCACCGGCTACGTCGCCGACACCGAGCACGACGAGGCGCAGTTCGTCGCCGACGAGATAGACCGCCTCACGGACGCGGGCGAGGCGAAGGCAGGCGACGTCGCCGTCTTCTACCGCACCAACGCCCAGTCCCGTGTCTTCGAAGAGGTCTTCATCCGCGTCGGCCTGCCCTACAAGGTCGTCGGCGGCGTCCGCTTCTACGAGCGCAAGGAGGTCCGGGACGTCCTGGCCTACCTGCGGGTGCTCGCCAACCCGGAGGACTCGGTGCCGCTGCGCCGCATCCTCAACGTGCCCAAGCGGGGCATCGGCGACCGCGCGGAGGCCATGATCGACGCCCTCGCCCAGCGCGAGAAGATCAGCTTCCCGCAGGCGCTGCGCCGCGTCGACGAGGCGTACGGCATGGCGGCCCGCTCGGCGAACGCCGTGAAGCGGTTCAACACGCTGATGGAGGAGCTGCGCACCATCGTCGAGTCCGGCGCGGGCCCGGCGACCATCCTGGAGGCGGTGCTGGAACGCACCGGCTACCTCGCCGAGTTGCAGGCCTCCACCGACCCGCAGGACGAGACCCGGATCGAGAACCTTCAGGAACTGGCCGCCGTGGCCCTGGAGTTCGAGCAGGCCCGCGGCGAGGACAACCCGGGCACCCTGGCCGAGTTCCTGGAGCAGGTCGCCCTGGTCGCCGACTCGGACGAGATCCCCGACGAGGAGGGCGACGGCGTCATCACGCTGATGACGCTGCACACCGCCAAGGGCCTGGAGTTCCCGGTCGTCTTCCTGACCGGCATGGAGGACGGCGTCTTCCCGCACATGCGCGCCCTCGGCCAGACCAAGGAGCTCGAGGAGGAGCGGCGCCTGGCGTACGTCGGCATCACACGCGCCCGCGAGCGGCTGTATCTCACGCGGTCCACGTTGCGCAGCGCGTGGGGGCAGCCGTCGTACAACCCGCCCTCGCGGTTCCTGGAGGAGATCCCGGCGGCGTACCTGAACTGGAAGCGCACGGGGGCCAGCATTCCCGCGCCCTCCGGGCCCGCCTCGGGAGTGGCGGCCTCGCTGTCGTCGTCCCGCTCGCGCTCGTCGGCGCAGGGCGCGTCCGGCTTCGCCACGCGCAGGGCGTCGGAGAAGCCGGTGGTGTCGCTGGCGGTCGGGGACCGGGTCACGCACGACCAGTTCGGGCTCGGCACCGTGGTCGCGGTGAAGGGCACGGGCGCCAACGCCGAGGCGACGATCGACTTCGGGGACGCCAAGCCGAAGCGGCTGCTGCTGCGGTACGCGCCGGTCGAGAAGCTGTAGGGGAGCCGCGGCTTTGTGAAGTGAGCCCCCGCTCGACAGGCGCGGGGGCCTGCCGGGGCTTGCCGCGACGTTACGTCGGGTCGAGACCGTGGCTGCGCAGCCAGGCGAGCGGGTCGATCGCCGAGCCGCCGGCCGGGCGTACCTCGAAGTGGAGGTGGGGGCCGGTCGAGTTGCCGGAGTTCCCGGAGTTGGCGATGGGCTGGCCGGCCTTGACCGCCGTACCGGAGGGGACGATGTAGCTGGAGAGGTGGCAGTACCACGTCTCCGTGCCGTCCTTCGCGGTCACGATCATCATGTTGCCGTACGCGCTGTTGTACTGCGTGCGGACGACTCCGTCGGTCGCGGCCATCACGGTCGTGCCGTAGGAGACCGGGAAGTCGATGCCGGTGTGGAGAGACATCCAGTTGACGCCCGACTGGCCGTAGTAGGCGCTCAGTCCGTGCCGGGCGACCGGGACGGCGAACTTCGGACGCAGCCGCTCCTTGCGGGCCGCCTCCTCCGCCGCCCGCTTCCGCTCGGCCTCCTGCTGGGCCTTGAGGTCGATGCGCTCCTGGGTGCGGCTGGCCCGGTCGGCGAAGTCGTCGGCGCCGGCTGCGAGGACCTGGAGCTGGGTGTCCAACTTGCTGTTGACGGTGGACGGTTTCACCGGCTGCGCGTCCGACGCGGCGGCCGCCGTCTCCTTGCCGTCGTCGGTCAGGGTGCCGACCGAGGCGGCGGCGATCCCGGCGACCCCCATCACGCAGGCCGACGGCACCGCGACGGTCAGCAGGGCGGAGCGCTTGGGCGGCGTACGGCGGCGCGAACGGGACGCGCCGCGGGCAGCCGCGCGGGAGGACGGGGCCGGGGCGGTCTCCTCCTGGTCGTCGAGGAGCGGGGCGACGGTGGGCAGCTCGCCGGTGGCCGTGAACTCGCCGCCGTCCTGGGTCTGCTCGTCGTAGTCGGCCTGCTCGAAGGTGGCCGTTTCCCGCGGGTCCTGGAGGTGCTCGAAGGTGGCCGTCGCCTGCTGGTCGAAGGTTTGGGCGTGCGGCTCGTAGGCGTCGTGGGGTGCGGGGGTGTCGCCGCCGTCGGAGTTCCACTGCGTGGCGTCGTACGCGCCGGTGTCGAAGGCCTGCGTGCCCCATTCCCACTGCTGGGTGTGGTCGGCCGGGTTGCCCGACTGGTCGGGGTGGAGCCAGGCGCTCGCGTCCCACTGGCCGGTGGCGTCGGCGGGCGGGGCCTGCGCCGGAATGACCGAGAGGTGCTCGTGCTCGCCCGTCCAGGACGTGGCGTCGTAGGCACCGGTGTCGTAGGTGGCGTGGTGCGCCGCGTACGCGTCGTGGTGCGGGGGCTGATGGGTGCCGGTGGCCCAGTGGGCGGTGTCGTACCCGCCCGTGCCGTCGCCGGGGAGGCTGCCGAAGAGGGGGTCCGCGTCGAAGGACGCCGTGGCGGGACCGCCGGTCTCAAAACCAGTGGCGCCGTAGCCGCCGTAGGTGGTGAAGTCCCCGTACGGGGCTTCCTGCGTGCCGTACGACGCGTAGTGCGCCGAGGCGGCGTCGGAAGCCTGAGCCGGGGTGGTCATGGTCCCCGACGGGTGACGGTCGTTCACCAACTTCTCTTTCGCCTCGACAACAGGGGCTGCCAGAGCAGTGCGGCGACTGTACCCGGCGGTACGCGGGCACGACAATCTTCGGCAGGTTTCGCGCGCGCAGGAAACGGGCATTCGGCCGTGTTTCGGCGGACTGCGGGCGCGGGCTTGGCCCTGTGTTCGAAAACCGTTCGAGGCGAATGGGGGTCCTGGGGCGGCAAGTGGGTTGTGCCGGGCCGTTGTTGTCTCTGTGGTCGTCCTGGGCCGCCGGGGCCATGTTCGGGGCGCGGGTCACGCCACGGTGAGGCCGCCGGCGTGGTCGGCGGTCGGCTCTCCCGGGCGCGCCGTGTCCAGGACCTGCCGTATGCCCGCCGCGACGGTGGGGTGCACGGGCAGCGCGAGATGGCCGATTCCGGTCACCCGCACGTTCTGCGCCTTCAGGTCCGGGTGGTCGATGCAGGCCGTCTCCAGCGGGTCCATGATGTGGTCCAGATCGCTCCAGAAGCTGACGAAGTGGGTGCGGCAGCCGGGCGCGGGCCGGGACAGTTCCTCGATCACCGGAGAGCCGGGGCGCATCTGGCGCACGATCGGGTGGGCGTTCGCCAGCGGAACCACCCGCGTACCGGAATGCGGGGTGCCGAGCGTCACGAGCGTCCGTACGCGGGTGTCACCGCCGAGCCGCTGCACGTAGTACCGCGCGATCAGGCCGCCGAGGCTGTGCCCGACGACGTCGACCCGGTCGCTGCCCGTGCGCTCACAGATCTGCTCTATGTGCCGGCCGAGCAGTTCGGCCGCGACGCGTATGTCGCAGGTCAGCGGCGAGTAGTTGAGGGACTCGACGCGGTTCCTGCCGTGCTGGGCGAGGCTGCGGCGCAGCAGCACGAAGACCGAGCGGTTGTCGATGAAGCCGTGCAGCAGGACGACCGGGGGCTTGGCCTCCGTCGGCAGCTGGGCGGCGCCGTCCGGGGCGGGGCGCGCGGCGGCCCGGCGCTCCTGGGTGATGCCGGACGGATAGAGCAGGAGGTGCCCGGCGAGAATGGCGATCTCCAGGGCGGTGGCCTTCAGCAGAGCCACGGAGAGTCCCGCCAGCCGACTCGGCAGGAGACGCTGACAGAGCGGAAGAAAGGGCAGGGCTGCTCCGGTGACCTTCATGGCCGACCTCCTGTCGGCACGTGGGAGGACGGCTCTGTCCCCCGTGTGCCCTCATGGGCAACCGCGACGAGGGTGGTCGACGGTGCCCGCGTGAGAGGCGTGAGGCCGGTGCGGCGTGTGGCGCATGGGGCGCCGGTGACGCGACGAGACCCCCTCTCGGTGCGGCGACGAGGCTCCCCGCTGTCCTGCCTTGCCTGCCCTGCGTGCTCTGCGTGCCCTCGCCGAAGCGCCGTGCCGCCGCGGTGCGCGGTGGCTGGCGCGGCGGTACGGCGACCTCGTTGCGGCTCCCCTGGCGCGTCGTTCCGCTGCGGCCCGTGTGCCGCGGAAGCATGCGGCGCGCGGGCCGCGAAAGCTCGGAACGGTGCGCGGCGAACGTGTCCCACCGTGTGATTTCCCCCTCGGTATGCACCGCGAAACTGCCGGTTGCGGGATGCTGGCGATAACGTTCGTTCACTTCCCGGGCCGGTGCGGCGCGGGGTGTCCGTGCCGTGGTGGCGCACCCGGGGCAGTGGGCGGCGGAATGTGCGGTACATGCGATGTGTACGAGCTGTGCGAAGTGCGCGACGTGTACGGCATGAGCGATGTGTGCGGTACTTGTCGGTACGGATGGATGTAGTCGCTTCATGGAGGCAGTGATGGGTGTGGCAGCCGGTCCGATCCGCGTGGTGGTGGCCAAGCCGGGGCTCGACGGCCACGATCGCGGGGCGAAGGTGATCGCGCGGGCGCTGCGCGATGCCGGTATGGAGGTCATCTACACCGGGCTCCACCAGACTCCCGAGCAGATCGTCGACACCGCGATCCAGGAGGACGCCGACGCGATCGGCCTGTCCATCCTCTCCGGCGCGCACAACACGCTCTTCGCGGCGGTGATCGATCTGCTCAAGGAGCGCGACGCGGAGGACATCCTGGTCTTCGGCGGCGGGATCATTCCCGAGGCGGACATCCCGCTGCTGAAGGAGAAGGGCGTCGCGGAGATCTTCACGCCGGGCGCGACGACCGCGTCGATCGTGGACTGGGTACGGGCGAACGTACGTCAGCCGGCCGAGGCGTAGGTCTCCCGCGGCGCGGGCGGGCGCCTGTGGGGCGCCGAAGGCCGTGCCGACGGGTGCCTGTGGGGCGCCGGTCGCGGTGTGGGCGGGTGCTTGTGTGCGCCGACGGGTGTCCGTGCTGCGCCGAGGGTGGTGCGCGACGGTGCCCGGGGGCGTTCCGGAGTGTGGGGCGTAGGCCTCCCGTGGAGGAGGCGTGGCGCCCCCGGACGCGTTGAGCGGCCGGAGCCCCGTGGCGCGGAGGGGCCGGCTGCCGCCTGCAGCGGTGCTCCGGGCGGCCCTACTGCCCGTTGCCGCGGTGGGCCTTCTGCGGGCCGGTCGAGCGGGTGGTCGTGTGAGGACCGGTCGAGCGGGTGGTCGCGTGAGGGGCGGTCGAGTTGTTGGTCGTGTGAGGGCCGGTCGTGTGACGGCCGGTCGGGCGGTCCATCGAGCTGTAGGTCCTGTGAGGGCCGGGTGTGTGGAGTGGTCGTGTGTGGGCCGGTCGGGCGGTCGGTCGCGCCGGGCCGTCGCGGCCCGCTCCCGTGGGTCGGCGGCGGGCGGCGCGTCGTGGTGCGCCCGCCGTGCGTGCATCGTGCCCCGGCGGGCGCCGGATGCCCTCAGACCACGGGCGTGTGCGCGGTCGCGGGTGAGGGCGCTTCCAGCTCCTCGAGCATCGCCGCCCGCAGCCGCAACGTCGTGACCAGACGCTGGAAGGCCTCGGACCAGTACCCTCCGGCCCCCGGCGACGCGTCCTCCTGCTCGTCCGGCACGGCCAGCAGGCCGTCGAGGCGGTTCGCCTCCGAGGGGTCGAGGCAGCGTTCGGCCAGGCCCATGACTCCGCTGAAGCTCCATGGATAACTCCCCGCGTCCCGCGCGATGTTCAGCGCGTCGACCACTGCCCGCCCGAGCGGCGCCGCCCACGGCACCGCGCACACCCCGAGCAGTTGGAAGGCCTCCGACAAGCCGTGCGCGGCGATGAATCCGGCCACCCACTCGGCCCGTTCGGAGTCGCTCAGCGTGCCGAGCAGCTTGGCGCGTTCCGCCAGGGACACCGCCCCCGGACCGCCGGCCTCGGGTGCCGACGGCTCGCCGAGCAGCGCCCGGGACCACTCGGCGTTCCGCTGCCGCACCGCCGCCCGGCACCACGCCGCGTGCAGTTCGCCCTGCCAGTCGTCCGCCACCGGCAGGGCCACGATCTCCTCCGGTGTACGGCCGCCGAGCCGTCGCGGCCAGGTGCCGAGCGGTGCCGCCTCCACCAACTGGCCGAACCACCAGGACCGTTCGCCCCGCCCCGCAGGAGCCGTGGCCACGACACCGTCCCGCTCCATCGCCGCGTCACACTCGTGCGGAGCCTCCACGACGAGCGTCGGGAGGTCGCGCGTACGGTCGACGGCCACGCACGCCCCGGCCCGGACCGCCATCCGCGCGGCGAGCGCCGAACCGGGCAGGGCCGACAGCAACTCTGCCGCCGTCGCCCGTACGTTGCGGCTGCGGTCGGCCAGGGCCTGTTCCAGGAACGGCTCGTCGTCCGGTGCCAGGCCCGTGCGCAGCGAGTCGAGGAACATCAGCCGGTCCTCGGCCCGTTCCGTCGCCCAGGTGGTGGTGAGCAGATCGCGCGCGGCTGCCGGGTCACGGGAGCGCAGGGCGGCGAGCAGGCCGACCCGCTCGGCGAACAGGCCCTCCTGCCACAACTGCAGGATCCTGTCCGTGTCGTCGAGGTGCGGCAGTGCGGCGCCTCCGCCCGGGGTCGAGCGCAGAGCGAACCGCCAGTCCGGGTTGAACCGGGCCAGCCACATCGCCCGCGGCCCCGCGAACTCCAGCGCCGCCGGACGCAGGTCCGTGCGCCCCCGGGCCGCGTCCAGCAGCGCGGGCAGTGCCTTTGGAGGTGGCGCGTAGCCGCGTGCGTTGGCCGCCGCGAGCCACTGGGGCAGCAGCTCCATCAGGTCCGGTGCGGTGCCACGGCGGCCGCCGGCCGTGCCGGGGCGGTCGGCCAGCAGCATCACCAGCCTGCGGGCGGCGGCGGGCGGCAGCGGCGGGCGCGGGTCCGTTGGAGCCGGTCGCGGAGGCTCAGCCGCCCGCGCGGGCCGCAGCCCGGCCCGGCGCCGTACGGTCTCCACGGCTGCCGCGTCCAGCAGGGCCACCGGTGCCTCCGGGCCCGGCGGGCAACCCGGCGGGGTGCGCCGAGCCGTCCCCAGCAGTGCGGCGGTGACGAGTCCCTCCCAGGCGCCCGCGACGGACGGGTGCGGGTGCACAGGAGCGGCAGTCCTGGTCATGATCTTCCTTTCCGTCGGGCGCCGCCGGAGTGGTTGAAGGCTCACTCGCATCGGGGGTCCCTTGGAGCCGGGCAAATGTGCGGATCGGGTGAGAAGGGGTGGAACTGACGCGGCGCGGGGTAGCGCCGGGTCCGGGGTGTGATCTGCCCTGTCGGGGCGGGATGCGGGGCCTGCGGGCTTGCCCGGTGGCTCAGCACAGCGGTACCGCGTCCCCCGGGCCCTGCGGCCAGGCCGCCAAGGGGGTGAAGCCCTGGTGGCCGCACTCACCGAAGACCTTGACGGGGGCGCCGCCCGACAGGGCGACCAGCCGCCACAGGCCCGGGCGGGCACGGGCGGCCGGGGTGAGCGGCAGCGCCGTGTCACCGTCGGCGTCCGCCACCTGCCATGAGTCGCCGTCCGGGGTCGGTATGACCCGCTCCAGCGTCACCGGCACGGAGTCCAGCCAGGGGTCGTCGCGCAGCGCCTCGCCATAGCGGGCCGCCGCCTGGGACGTCGTGACCCCTGGTGGCCGTATCGCCGTCGGCGCGGGGGGTGCGACCTGTTCGCCCAGCGCCGCCCGCAGCTGTCCGGCGCCCGGGTACGCGGACACCTCCGCCTCCAGGGCCAGCCCGACCGGCAGGGCGAGCTCCGGCGCGCGGCCGGCGGCGCCGTAGGACAGGAGCAGCGCGGTGCGGTGCGAGGCGGTGCCGTACAGCCAGATGCGGCGGGTCACCAGACGCGTGTCCGCGGTGTCGTACTGGGCGAGGACCAGCCAGCGGTCCAGGACCGGCGGGCCGTCCGCCGGGGACGGCAGGCCGACACGGGAGCGGACCGTCGCGGCCAGGGCGTCCGGCAGCCGCTCGCGGCGCAGCCAGGCCCGGTCGAGGAGGTGGAGCAGCGCGCACTCCTCCAGCAGCCGCACCGGCCAGCCCGGACCCGTGGACGGAATCGCCCCCAACTCCCGCACCCGTGCGGCAAGGCCGGGCGCCTGGGCGTCGACCATACGGGCCGCCGTCTCCTCCCACAGCCCGTATCCCGACTGCTCCGCCGTGGCCAGGCCGGCGCGGAACAGGTCCGCCAGCCGCTGCTCCAGCTCCGCGGCGCCCGCGGTGACCCGCTCGGCGCGGCGCTCCGCCCTGCGCCGGGCGGCCTCCGGATCAGCGGAGGCGGACGGGGAACCGGAGCTGTCCGCGGCTCTTTTGCGATCCGCGCGCCCGCGTCTGCCCGTGATCCACTGCTCGGCCCACTGCGGGGGCTGCCCCGGCGGCACCGCACCGTCCCCGCCCGCCCACAGCAGCAACAGCCCGAGCGCGTGCTTGCACGGGAACTTGCGGCTCGGACAACTGCACTTGTACGCGGGCCCGGCGGCGTCCGCGATGTCGACGACCGTCTGATACGGCTTGCTGCCACTGCCCTTGCACAGCCCCCACACCGTCCCCTCGTCGGAACTCCCCGCCTCGGACCACGGCCCGGCCGCCCCGAGTTTGCTTCCCGCTTTGCGTGACGCGGCGTCAGGCGCCAGTGCCAGCACCTGGTCCGCGGTCCAGCGCACCCCCTGCTGAGTCATGCCACCGAAGGTAGATCCCCCCACTGACAATCGGCCTCGCGAGCACGTTTGCGCAGGTCACAGCGCATTGTCAGTGGCGTGGTGCACGGTGGATGCCAGATCCGAACCGGCCGAGCTGGAGGGGGACTCAGCCATGCCTGTGTCCGTTGAACCGACGTCCGTCGACCCGCGCCAGAACGGGTCCGCGCCCGCGAACACGGGTGGGGACACCCCCGCGTCCGCCGTCGCCGAGGCGTCCTCGTCCGCGCCCGGCGCGGAGGCGCTGCGGCCGCACGCCGAGGACGCCTTCGCCGATGAACTCGCCGCGCTGGCCGCGCAGGACGACCGGCCGCGCCCGGCCCGCTGGAAACTGTCTCCCTGGGCCGTCGCGACGTACCTGCTCGGCGGGACGCTGCCGGACGGCACGGTGATCACGCCGAAGTACGTCGGCCCGCGCCGCATCGTCGAGGTCGCCGTCACGACCCTCGCCACCGACCGCGCCCTGCTCCTGCTCGGTGTGCCCGGCACCGCGAAGACCTGGGTGTCCGAACACCTGGCGGCAGCGGTCAGCGGCGACTCCACGCTGCTGGTGCAGGGCACCGCCGGCACACCGGAGGAGGCCATCCGCTACGGCTGGAACTACGCGCAGCTGCTCGCCCACGGCCCCAGCCGCGACGCCCTCGTGCCCAGCCCGGTCATGCGGGCCATGGCGGAGGGCATGACGGCCCGCGTCGAGGAGCTGACCCGCGTACCGGCCGACGTGCAGGACACGCTCATCACGATCCTGTCGGAGAAGACGCTGCCCATCCCGGAGCTCGGCGAGGAGGTGCAGGCGGTCCGCGGCTTCAACCTGATCGCCACGGCCAACGACCGCGACCGCGGGGTCAACGAGCTGTCCAGCGCCCTGCGCCGCCGTTTCAACACGGTAGTGCTGCCGCTGCCGGAGAGCCCCGAGGCCGAGGTCGACATCGTCTCGCGCCGCGTGGACCAGATAGGCCGTTCCCTCGACCTGCCGGCCGTGCCCGACGGCGCCGACGAGATCCGCCGTGTCGTCACCGTCTTCCGCGAGCTGCGCGACGGGGTGACGACCGACGGCCGGACGAAGCTGAAGTCGCCCAGCGGCACGCTGTCGACCGCGGAGGCGATCTCCGTCGTCACCAACGGACTCGCGCTGGCCGCCCACTTCGGTGACGGCGTGCTGCGGCCGAGCGACGTCGCCGCGGGCATCCTCGGCGCGGTCGTCCGCGACCCGGCGGCCGACCGCGTCATCTGGCAGGAGTACCTGGAGACGGTCGTACGGGAGCGGGACGGCTGGATGGACTTCTACCGGGCCTGCCGGGAGGTCAGCGCGTGAACAACACCTCGATGTGGGGCGGAAAGCGCCGGGGACACGCTGTGGGCCCGGAGCGAGGGGGAGCAAGTGAGCGACGCTGACCGCACCGACGGGCGCGTGGTCGACGACGGGCTCGCGTTCGAGGCGGGTCCGCTGCTGCTCGGCGTACGGCATCACGGGCCGGGGTCGGCGCGGGCGGTGCGGGCCGTGCTGGAGGAGACCCGGCCACGGGTCGTGCTGATCGAGGGTCCGCCCGAGGCCGACGCCCTGGTCCCGCTCGCCGCCGACGAGGAGATGCGGCCGCCGGTCGCCCTGCTCGCCCACGCCGTTGACGAACCCGGCCGCTCGGCGTTCTGGCCGCTCGCCGAGTTCTCCCCGGAGTGGGTCGCCCTGCGCTGGGCCCTGGAGCACGACGTCCCGGCCCGCTTCATCGACCTGCCGGCCACGCACACGCTGGCGTGGAGCAGGCAGGAGGACGACACGGAGGGCGGTGGCGACGGACACGGGGCCGGCCTGCCCGGCGAGGGGGAGGACGCACGGCAGGAGCCGGAGGCGTGCGCGGCGGACAGGCCCGAGGGAGCGTGTACGGCGGACACGTCGCAGGGAGCGCGCGCGGCGGACAGGCCCGAACCCGGGGCGGGCGACACCGCCGGGGAGCCGCCCGCCGGTGCCGACATCCGTGCCGATCCCCTCGGTGTCCGCGTCGATCCCCTCGGTGTCCTAGCGGAGGCCGCCGGCTACGACGATCCCGAGCGCTGGTGGGAGGACGTCGTCGAGCACCGGGGTGCGGGGGAGAGGGACGCGCTCGTCGCGTTCGGCGTCCTGGAAGAGGCCATGGGAGCGCTGCGGGAGGCCTACGGGAGCGGCGGGCACGAGCGGGATCTCGTACGCGAGGCCTACATGAGGCTGCAGGTGCGGGCCGCGCAGCGGGAGTTCGAGGGCCGCGTGGCCGTGGTGTGCGGGGCCTGGCACGTGCCCGCGCTGCGGCGCAGGAGCACCGTCGCCGCCGACAAGGCCCTCCTGAAGGGCCTGCCCAAGGTCAAGGCGGACATGACCTGGGTGCCGTGGACCTACCGCAGGCTGTCCCGGGTCAGCGGGTACGGCGCGGGCATCGACTCGCCGGGCTGGTACGGGCATCTGTTCAGCGCCCCGGACCGGCCGGTCGAGCGGTGGATGACCAAGGTCGCCGGACTGCTGCGCGCCGAGGACCGGATCGTGTCCTCCGCGCACGTCATCGAGGCGGTGCGGCTGGCCGAGACGCTCGCCGTGCTGCGCGGCCGGCCGCTGCCCGGCCTGGGCGAGGCGACCGACGCCGTGCGAGCGGTGATGTGCGAGGGCTCGGACGTGCCTCTCGCACTGGTGCACGACCGGCTGGTCGTGGGGGACGTGCTGGGAGAGGTGCCACCGACCGCGCCCGCGGTGCCGTTGCAGCGGGACCTCGCCCGCCTCCAGCGACGGCTGCGGCTCAAACCCGAGGCTCTGGAGCGGGAGATGGAGCTCGACCTGCGCAAGGAGACCGACGCCGGGCGCAGTCGGCTGCTGCACCGGCTGCGGCTGCTCGGCGTCGACTGGGGCGAGCCGGTCGCCTCGCGCGGCAGCACGGGGACGTTCCGGGAGACGTGGCGGCTGCGCTGGGAGCCCGAGCTGTCCGTACGGGCCGCCGAGGCGGGCGTGTGGGGGACCACCGTGCTCGGCGCCGCCACCGCCAAGGCCGAGGCGGACGCCGTCGCAGCGCGGGGCCTCGTGGACGTCACCGAGCTCGCCGAGCGCTGCCTGCTGGCCGAACTGCCGGACGCGCTGCCCACGGTGATGCGGATCCTCGGCGACCGCGCGGCCCTCGACACCGACGTCGGCCATCTCGCGCAGGCGCTGCCCGCGCTGGTGCGCTCCCTGCGCTACGGCGACGTGCGCGGCACGGACACCAGGGCACTCGCGGAGGTCGCCGAGGGCCTGGCCGAGCGCGTCTTCGTCGGGCTGCCCCCGGCCTGCGCCGCGCTGGACGGGGACGCCGCCGAGGAGATGCGCCGCCATGTGGACGCGGTGCACGGCGCGGTGGGGCTGTTGGGGGGCTCCTCGGCACCGGCTCACGGCGGCCCGGGCGCTGCCTCCGCGCCCACAGAGGATGACCCGCACGCGGCTGTCACACCCGGCCCCGGCGACCTGCGGGCGCGCTGGCGGTCGGTCCTGCGGGTGCTGTCGGTGCGGGACACCGTGCCCGGCGTCATCCGGGGGCGTGCCGTGCGGCTCCTGCTGGACGACGGGGAGCTGGCGCAGGACGAGGCGGCGCGGCTGATGGGGCTCGTGCTGTCGCCGGGGACCCCGCCGGCGGACGCGGCCGCGTGGATCGAGGGCTTCGTCGGCGGCGGCTCCGGTGGCGGGATGCTCCTGGTCCACGACGAACGGCTGCTCGGGCTGGTGGACGCGTGGCTGACCGGGGTGCCGGCGGAGGCGTTCACGGACGTGCTGCCGCTGCTGCGCCGCACCTTCTCGGCGTACGAGCCCGGGGTGCGGCGGACCCTCGGGGACCTGGTGCGGCGCGGACCGGGCACACGGGCGAGCGCGACGGCCGCCGGCTCCGGCATACCCGGCTTCGCGCCGGACCTGGACGCCGGGCGTGCGGACGCGGTGCTGCCGGTGCTGCGGCTGCTGCTGGGGCTGGACGAAGAGCAAGAGAACGCGGGCGACGACCTGGTGGGGGTGGCGCGATGACGACTGACACGCTGAGCGAGCCGAGCGACGGTGCCGACGTGCGGGACACCGTCACGGACGGACCCGGACGGCGGGCGGAACCCGGGCAGGCGAGGACCGTGCCGGTGATGCCGCTGTGGGAACGGCTTGGTACGGGGGTGCGCGGATGACGGCCGAAGCGCTGGACCCGGCCCACGAGCGACTGCGGCGCTGGCGGCTCGTACTCGGGGGCGACGCGGCCGACGGCACCGGCTGCGCACTGTCCGGGCGGGACGCGGCGATGGACGGGGCCCTCGCCGCGCTCTACGGCAAGGGGGACAGACCGCGGACCGGGCGCGAGCGTTCGGCGGGCCTCGGGGCGTCGGCGCCGTCCGTGGCGCGCTGGCTCGGGGACATCCGGACGTACTTCCCGTCGTCCGTCGTACAGGTCATGCAACGCGACGCCATCGACCGGCTGGGCCTCGCCACGCTCCTGCTGGAGCCGGAGATGCTGGAGGCCGTGGAGGCCGACGTGCACCTCGTCGGCACGCTGCTGTCGCTCAACAAGGCGATGCCGGAGACGACGAAGGAGACGGCACGTGCCGTCGTCCGCAAGGTCGTCGAGGACCTGGAGAAGCGGCTCGCGACCCGCACCCGGGCCACCCTCACCGGCGCCCTCGACCGCAGCGACCGCGTCAACCGCCCCCGCCACCACGACATCGACTGGAACCGCACCATCGCGGCCAACCTCAAGCACTACCTGCCGGAGTACCGGACGATCGTGCCGGAGCGGCTCATCGGGTACGGGCGCGCGTCCCGGTCCGTGAAGAAGGAGGTCATCCTCTGCATCGACCAGTCCGGGTCGATGGCCGCGTCCGTCGTCTACGCCTCCGTGTTCGGGGCGGTGCTGGCGTCCATGCGGTCGATCAGCACGCGGCTCGTCGTCTTCGACACGGCGGTCGTCGACCTCACCGACCAGCTCGACGACCCGGTCGACGTGCTGTTCGGCACACAGCTGGGCGGAGGCACGGACATCAACCGGGCGCTGGCGTACTGCCAGTCGCAGATCACCCGGCCCACGGAAGCGGTGGTCGTCCTGATCAGCGACCTCTACGAAGGAGGGATACGGAACGAGATGCTCAAGCGGGTGGCGGCGATGAAGGCGTCGGGGGTGCAGTTCGTGACGCTGCTCGCGCTGTCGGACGAGGGGGCACCGGCGTACGACCGGGAGCACGCGGCGGCGCTCGCCGCACTGGGGGCACCCGCCTTCGCCTGCACACCCGACCTGTTCCCGGACGTCATGGCTGCGGCGATCGAGAAACGGCCGCTGCCGATACCGGACACGGCGTGAGATCGAGGGCGAACAGCGGCCGATGACGACTTGTCGACCCGGTCATCAGCCGACTTCGGCCAGCAAAACGGACATGAGTGCCCATCGGTAACAGTGGGCTTGCGCGACCTCGGGAGTCCCGTGCAAGGATCGTCGCTCGTTCATTGGTTCGGACACTCAGACGTTCCGTCGCATGGGAGGAACCTCCGCCTCTTGACCTGGTCGGCAGCCCTGTCCGGTGCCGCTGTGCGCATGATCCGCGCGGCGGCCGGGCGGCGTGCGCTCCCTGTGGCGCTGCTGGTGGGCGGGGTGTTCGCGCTCGGGCTCCTGTGCGGGGAGCAGGCGCACGCGGCGGACGGCGTGTCCTCCGCCCAGGCGGCACGGGGTCCGGCTTCGACTTCGACCGTGCCTTCGACTTCGGTCTCGACCTCGACCGTGCCTTCCACGGCGACCGTGGCTGCGGCCTCGGCTTCGACGGACGCGGCCCGGTCGCTGACGAGGAGTTCGGTCGGCCGGGTGGACAACGACTCGGCGGGGCCGGACCTTCCGGAGCGGGCGGTGACCTCCCCGGCCGACGTGCGGGACGTCCCGCGGGGCGGGGCACACGGCGGCGTGGCCGGCACCCTCAGCGATGCCCGGCCGCGCACGGCCCCGGAGCAGAAGCCGGACCAGGACGCCCAGCGACCGGGCGAACTCCCGCCGTTGCCCTCAGTGTCGGGCCTGCCGTCAGCGTCTGACCTGGCGCCAGGATCCGACTCGCCGTCAGTCCCGGAAGTCCTGTCACCGTCGGACCTGGCCGTGCTGCCCGGCCTGCCCGACGGCTCCGTACCGCCCGGGCCTCCGGGACTCCCCACATCACCGGGCCTCCCGGCGCCCTCGGGACTGCCGACCTCACCGGCCCTCCCGGCACCCCCGGGACTTCCGGAGTCTCCGGGAATCCCCGCATCACCGTCACTGCCCACGCAGCCGGACTTCCCCACCCTGCCCGGGCCCACGCTGCCCGTCCCAGCGCCCGCCCCCGCCACCCCACAGCCCGGCTCGGCGACCACGCCGTCGGCGGACGCGGACGCCCCGCAAGGGCGGGCCGGTGCCACGGTGGCAACGGTCCACGGCCCGAGGTTCGACCGGGCCGGGACGGACAGCGCGGTGCGCGACGACGCACAGCGGGCCGTGACCGCCCACCGTGCCCCCGCCCAGCACACCCCGGTGCCCACCGGTGACCCCGACGGCGCGCTGGGCCACCGCGCGGCGGTCGACAACAGCACGTCGCGGTACGGCGACGCGCACGCCGTCACCCTGGACCACCGGGCGCCGCTGCGGCTGGCGCCCGGCGCCACCGCGCACGCGGAAGCGGCCGGTACCCGGGACCGCTACCGGGACATTCCCGTCTTCCCCGCCTGAGGGCAGGCCCTTCCCCCGCCCAAGACCTGCCGCGCGGGGGCGGAACAGGTCTGCCCGCCCGTCCTGACATCCCTCCGTTGTCGGGACGGAAGCAGCCGGGGCCGTAACCGCATCCCGCATCCGCGTCCTTCGTCCGCCGGTCCTCGACTCCCCGGACGCGACGGGCCCATGACGCGATGGATACCGAACGGCCCCGGCCCGGAAATGTCCCCAAGCCTTCCGAAGTCCCGGAACTCCCCAGGAGCTTCCGAACTCCCGAGATCCAAGGATCTGACGCTCGCATGAACAAGAACATCCGACGCTCCATCGTCATAGCCGCCGGTGTCACCGGCGCCTGGGCGCTGGGTTCCAGCGTGGCCAGCGCCGACGAGCTGCCGGCCTCCTCCCTGTCCGTACCGGACGCGACCGTCGACACCGACGTCGACACCCACACCGACGGCGGCGTCCTCGGCGCCGTCACCGACACGGTCGACGGGGTCGTCGGTGACGTGCGGGACGCCGTCTCCGGAGTGACCGGCACGGCCCAGGGCACCACCGGCAAGGCCACCTCCAAGGTCACCGGTACGGCCACCGGCGCGACCGGCACCGTCCGGGACACCGCCGAGGCCGACGCCGACGCCGCCGAGCAGGCCCGCCGGTACGTCGAGGCGAAGGTCACCGTGCCGCACGCCGAGAAGGTCCGCGGCGCGCAGGCCATCCACGGCGCCAAGGCCGCCCGCACCGCGCAGGCCGAGGCCACGGCCCACGCCGAGGCGACGGCGCACGCAGCGGGGCTCGACGCGACGGCTCCGGGGACCCCCAAGAGCCCTGAAGACACCATCGACTACCTCTTCGGCCCCCTCTCCGCCTTCGCCCCCGAGCTGGAGCAGGCCCTGGCCGCCGCCCAGACGAGGCTTCAGGCCGGGCAGTCCGCCGCCCGCGCCAAGGCCCAGGGTGTGGACGGGGTCATCCGTACGAAGGCCCAGCAGGCCGTCGCGGGCGCGGGCCGTACCGCGGCCGGTGTGCACAGTGCCGCGCGGAGCGCGCTCGCCGGCGCCCAAGGCCGCGGCACCGGCCTCGGAGCCACCGCCCAGGGCGAGGCGGCCAAGGCGCGGTCCGCCGCCGAGGCGTCCGTCTCCGCCGTGCCGAGCCACGTCACCGGCACGGTCGGCGGCGTCCAGCAGCAGCTCGTGGGCAAGGTCAGCACCGTGCCCGGCACGGTCACCCCGGTCGTCGAGGAGACGGCCGCCGCGGCCGTTCCGCCGGTCGCGGGCGCTGCCGCGGGCGGCCTGCGGACGGTCGCGGGCCAGGCCGTGGCGGGCATGGTGCCGGTGGCCGGGCACGCCGTGGCCGGGGCCACGCCGGTCGTCGGTCACACCGCCGCCGGTGTCGCGCCCGTCGCCACCGGCGCGGTGGCCGAGACCGCCCCGGCGGCCGGCGCCGCCGCGGCCGGGGCCGCGCGGACCGTGGATCGCACCGTCGACGCCGCGAGCGCGCTGGCCTACGGCGTGGCCGCCGACGCGCAGTACCTCGCCACGCACACGGTGAACGGCGTCCAGCCCGTCGCCGGGGGCGCCGCCGCCGACGCGCGGTCGGTCGCCGCGGGCGCCGCCGCCGACGTGACGCCCGTCGCCACCGGCGCGGTGGCCGAGACCCGGTCGGTCGCCGACGGCGTCGCCGCCGACGTCTCCCCGTACGCCATCGGCCTGGCCGGGCACGCCGCCCACGACCCCACGGACGCGGTCCTGCCGCCCGTCGCGAACACCGCCGTGCACGGTGTGCTGCCCGTCGCCGGGCAGGCCGTCGCGGACGCGGGCGCACTGGCGTACGGCGTGGCCGGCGACGTGCGGCCGTTCGCCGGCGGCGTCGTGGCCGACGTACCGCCGCTGGCGCACGGGGTCGCGGGGCAGACCGGCCCGTTCGCGCAGGGCGTCGCGGGCGAGGTGCCGCAGTTCGCCCACGGGGTCACCGGTGCCGCCGAGCCCGTGGTGGACCTGGTGCAGCCGGTCGTGGACGGCGTCGGCGGCAGCGCCACGGCGTTCGCGTACGGCGTCGCGGGCCACACCGCGCCCTTCGCGGGCGGGGTGGCCGGTGAGGTCGACCCGTTCGCCCACGGTGTCGCCGGGCAGACCGCGCCGTTCGCGCAGGACCTGACCGGGACGGTCAAGGACGCCGCCGCCCCGCTCGCCGGGCACGCGGTCACCGGCGCCCAGGGCGTCGCCCACTCGACGACCCCCGGCTACGTCCAGGACGTCCAGGGCGACATCCAGGGCCAGGCCCAGGGCCACGTCCAGTACGGCACGCCGTACAGCGTCTGATCCCCTCGTACGGCACCGACGCGGCATCCGAGCGCGTCGGCTCGGCGTCGAGCGACGGCGATTCGCCGTCGACACGACACGACGCGACACGATGCGACTCGACACGGCACGACGTCGACCGCCGTACGCACCCGTCGCCACGGACCCACAGCCGTGGCAGAGGAACCGGCTCCGCGGGGTGTGAGGCCCGGACGGCCGAAAGCCGTCGGCCCGTCCCGCCGAAACCCCGCGGACGGGGCCGGGTGGTCCCCATTGGGGTGGGGAACAACCGCCCCGCCTCCCGGAAAACGGGCCGTTCGCGGCCCTTCGGCGGTGTACGACGGGTCTCACCGGGTCGACCCCAGCCCGGTGAGGCCCCTCACCCCCGGCACGCCGTGCCAGTGATGACGGCATCATGTGACAGGTATCACCGCTCACGTGTGACCCCTGATTTAGAGACCCTCCGCAAGCGGCGATAACCTGCGAGACGGACATGCCGCGCGCTCGGACACCGTGTGCGCCTCCCTTGTGACACATGCGGTCGTCACGTTGCCCTTCGCGGCACGCCCACGCATCCAACGAACCGCGAGATCACTGATAGGGACGGAAGCGCGTGGACCTGTTCGAGTACCAGGCGAGGGACCTCTTCGCCAAGCACGATGTACCGGTGCTGGCCGGTGAAGTCATCGACACGCCTGAGGCGGCCCGCGCAGCCACTGAGCGCCTCGGTGGCAAGTCCGTCGTCAAGGCCCAGGTGAAGGTCGGCGGCCGCGGCAAGGCCGGTGGCGTGAAGCTCGCCGCCACCCCGGACGAGGCCGTCGCTCGCGCGACGGACATCCTCGGCATGGACATCAAGGGCCACACGGTCCACAAGGTGATGATCGCCGAGACGGCCCCGGAGATCCTGGAGGAGTACTACGTCTCCTTCCTCCTGGACCGCGCCAACCGCACCTTCCTCTCCATCGCGTCCGTCGAGGGCGGCATGGAGATCGAGGAGGTGGCCGCCACCCGTCCGGAGGCCGTCGCGAAGATCGCGATCGACGCCATCGACGGTGTCGACCAGGCCAAGGCCCAGGAGATCGTCGCCGCGGCCAAGTTCCCGGCCGAGGTCGCCGACAAGGTCGCCGACGTCCTCGTCAAGCTGTGGGACACCTTCGTCAAGTCGGACGCCCTCCTCGTCGAGGTCAACCCGCTGGCCAAGGTCGCCTCCGGCGACGTCATCGCCCTCGACGGCAAGGTGTCGCTGGACGACAACGCCGAGTTCCGTCACCCGGAGTTCGAGGAGTTCCACGACAAGGCCGCGGCCAACCCGCTCGAGGCCGCCGCCAAGGAGAAGAACCTCAACTACGTCAAGCTGGACGGCGAGGTCGGCATCATCGGCAACGGCGCGGGTCTGGTCATGTCGACCCTGGACGTCGTCGCGTACGCCGGTGAGAAGCACAAGGGCGTCAAGCCCGCCAACTTCCTCGACATCGGCGGTGGCGCCTCCGCCGAGGTCATGGCGAACGGCCTGGAGATCATCCTCGGCGACCCGGACGTCAAGTCCGTCTTCGTCAACGTCTTCGGCGGCATCACCGCCTGCGACGCCGTCGCCAACGGCATCGTGCAGGCCCTGGAGCTCCTGGAGTCCAAGGGCGAAGAGGTCACCAAGCCGCTGGTCGTGCGCCTCGACGGCAACAACGCCGAACTGGGTCGCCAGATCCTCGACGACCGCAACCACCCGCTCGTGCAGCGCGTGGACACCATGGACGGCGCGGCCGACAAGGCCGCCGAGCTGGCTGCTGCCGCGAAGTAAGGGACGAGGTCACAGAACACCATGGCTATCTTCCTCACCAAGGAATCCAAGGTCATCGTCCAGGGCATGACCGGCTCCGAGGGTCAGAAGCACACCCGCCGCATGCTGGCCTCCGGCACGAACATCGTCGGCGGCGTGAACCCGCGCAAGGCGGGTACGACCGTCGACTTCGACGGCACCGAGGTACCGGTCTTCGGCACCGTCAAGGAGGCCATCGACAAGACCGGCGCCGACGTCACGGTCATCTTCGTCCCGGAGAAGTTCACCAAGGACGCGGTCGTCGAGGCCATCGACGCCGAGATCCCGCTGGCCGTCGTCATCACCGAGGGCATCGCGGTGCACGACACGGCGTCGTTCTGGGCGTACGCCGGCAAGAAGGGCAACAAGACCCGCATCATCGGCCCGAACTGCCCCGGTCTGATCACCCCCGGCCAGTCGAACGCCGGCATCATCCCGGCCGACATCACCAAGCCGGGCCGCATCGGCCTGGTGTCGAAGTCCGGCACGCTGACGTACCAGATGATGTACGAGCTGCGTGACATCGGCTTCTCCACCTGCGTCGGCATCGGCGGTGACCCGATCATCGGCACCACCCACATCGACGCGCTCAAGGCGTTCCAGGACGACCCCGACACCGACCTGATCGTCATGATCGGTGAGATCGGCGGCGACGCCGAGGAGCGGGCCGCGGCCTTCATCAAGGAGAACGTGACCAAGCCGGTCGTCGGCTACGTCGCGGGCTTCACCGCGCCCGAGGGCAAGACCATGGGCCACGCCGGCGCCATCGTCTCCGGCTCCTCCGGCACCGCCCAGGCCAAGAAGGAGGCCCTGGAGGCCGCCGGCGTCAAGGTCGGCAAGACGCCGACCGAGACCGCGAAGCTGGCGCGCGAGATCCTCGCCGGCTGAACAGCCTGAACGGCACGGGTGGGCCCGTCCCCGGGTGGGGGCGGGCCCCTCGTCGTGTCGCCGTCGTGTCACCCCGGCCAGGGCACCAGCCGTTCCGGTCCCGACCGCCACTCCCGACGCAGCTTGGACCGCAGCTTCCGCTCCTCCTCCGACAGCGCGCCCGGCGCCACCCGCGGCGGCACGCCCTGGACCGAGTCCCCGGGCGGCACCGGCGGCTCGTACCTAGTCGGCGCCGTGCGGAGCGTGAGCGCCGTGGTGCCGATCAGGGCGACCGTGAAGGCGATGGCGGCCCGGGTCCAGAAGCGGGCGCGGCGCTCGCCGTCGAGGCGTACCACCTGCGGCCGGGCGGCCCGCAGACGCTCGGTGGAGGCCAGCTCGGCGAGCCGCCGGTGCAGCACGGCCGGGTCGGCCAGCTCGGGCAGCCGTTCGGCGACGGTCTCGCGCGCGTGCAGCAGCCGGTGCGCGGTCGCCGAGGTGCTCGCCTCCGTCTCCGCCGCCGTCTCCGGCAGGTCGAGACCGACACCGTCGTACAGCACGAGCGTGCGGCGGTACGACGGGGGAAGGCCGAGCAGGACGTCCATCAGGGCGCGGTCGGAGGCGTCCGGGGGCGGCGGCTCGGGGTGCCGGTAGCGGGGGCGGAACCGGTGCCAGGGAGAAAGGGCGCAGTCGTACGCCGCCGCCCGCACCCAGCCCGCCGGGTCTCGGTCCCGGGCCACCTCGGGCCAGCGCTGCCAGGCGAGTTGGAAGGCCCGCTCGACCGACTCACGGGCCAGTTCCCGGCGGCCGGTCAGCAGGTAGGCCTGCCGTACGAGGGCGGGGGCACAGAAGGCGTACAGCGCGTCGAACGCCTGAGCGGGTGTCAGTGCGGAGTTGTCACCGACCGGTCTCGGTGCCGGATCGACGGCGAGGGTGGTGCCGGGCCGCTGACGTGCGGTCACCTCGGGCCGTGACTCAGTCTTCTGGCAGACCGGCTCGGCGAGCGACGCCAGCAGTTTCGCGTACGCGTCCCGTTGCCGGCCGCGCGGCGTCGCGCGGCCGGTCTCCCACTTGCGCACCCGGTTGCGGCTCACGCCCACCCTGCGGGCGACCTGGTCCCGCGTCAGCGCACCGGCCTCCCGCAGGCGTCGGCGTTCGCTCGGCGGGGGAAGCGGGGGTGCAGGGCTCTGCGTTGTCACAGGGCGCCCCTCCGTACGGAAAAGTACATAAACGTATATTGAGCGACACATCGGGGCTTCGCCTGTTACGACGGGAAAGCGCGTGTCGTTGGGAGCATGGCGGCGTGACCCCGATGACCGTTCGCCGACCGTCGCGTCCGCCCCTGCACCCCCGGGTGCGCGGCCGGTCGCCCGCCCTGGCCGCGAGCCTCCTGGGGGGCGCGCTCGCGGCGGGGCTGGGCCTCGCCGCGTTCACCGTGCTCGTGACCGTGCTGTGGATCAGCTCGCCGTACCCCGACAGCGGGCCCGGCGGTGCGCTGCACGTCGCGGCCGCGCTGTGGCTGCTGGCGCACGGCACCGAACTGATCCGCACCGACACGCTCTCCGGTGTGCCGGCACCCATGGGCGTGGCGCCCCTGCTGCTCCTCGTCCTTCCGGTGTGGCTGGTGCACAGGGCGGCCCGGGACGCGGCCTACGGCGGCGGAGCCGACGCCGGCGCCGAAGGGCAGGACGACGACGGACCGCCGATCGTCTCCGCCCGCACGGTGTGGGCGAGCGTCGTCCTCGGCTACCTCGCCGTCGCCGCACCCGCCGCGCTGTACGCCGCGAACGGTCCGCTGCGGCCGTCGTGGGTGTGGACGGGGGTGTGCGTACCGCTGGTCGCCCTGGGCGCGGCGGGGGCGGGCGTGTGGACGGCGTACGGCCGACCGGCCGGGCCCCTCGTCCGCGCACTGGGCAGGATGGTGCCCAGGGGGGTACGGCATCTCCTGCTCGGCCCGGACGCGCGCCCGGGCGCCGCGTCACGGGCGGCGGCGGCCGGGGTCGCGGTGCTGCTCGGGGGCGGGGCGCTGCTGCTGGCGGCGTCGATGGTGTGGCACGGCGGTGCGGTCCGGGTGGCGTTCCTGCAACTGACGGAGGGCTGGTCGGGCCGGTGCGCGGTGCTGCTGCTGTGCGCGGCGCTGGTGCCGAACGCGGCGGTGTGGGCGGCGGCGTACGCCCTCGGCCCCGGCTTCGTCCTCGGCACCGGCCATGTCGTGACCCCGCTCGCCTCGGCCCCCGCACCGCTCCTGCCCCCCTTTCCGCTGCTGGCGGCGGTGCCGGAGGCGGGGGCCGGGGCGCCGGTGAACTGGGCGGCGGCCATCGTGCCGGTGGTGGCCGGCGTGGCGGTGGGCCGGATCGCGGGACGGGCGGCGGCGGAGGGCGGGGCGGGAGCCGGGGCCGCGGACACCGCGGAAGCGGCCGCCGGACGACGCGGCGGGGCGGCGGCGGGTGCGGCGCGGTCGGCGGACGGACCGGGGGCGGTGTGGTCGATGGGCCGCACCACCGGTGCCGCCGGCCTCGCGGCCGTGCTGTGCGCCGCCGCCCTAGCGGCGCTGGCGACCCTGGCGGGCGGTCCGCTCGGGGTGGCCGCGCTCGCGCGCTTCGGGCCGGTGTGGTGGCAGGTCGGCGGCGCGGCACTGGCGTGGGTCGGGGCGGTGGCGGTACCCACGGCCCTCGTCGTACGGGCCTGGCGGGGCCGCGTCCGCCGCGAGCCGGAGGCGCGGATCGGCAGGCAGCGCGGGGAGGCGGCGGAGGCCGACGCCCTGGACGGGCGGCGGCCGGGAAGGCGTCGGCGGCTCCTGCGTTCGCGCGGCTGGTTCTCACGGGCCGCGTCACCCGACCGCGCGAAGAGCACGACGTCGTCGAAGGCCGTGGAGACCCGCGCGACCGACGCGATCCCCGACCTCCTGGTGGACTGGGACAGCCCCGGAGCCACGCCGACGCCGAACGAGCCGCATCCGCTGGAGACGCCGTACGAGGTCCACGCCCTGGAGACGCCCTACGAGAAGAACGCCGGGTTCGAACCCTCCGGCTCCCCCGGTCCTGCCGTCCCGTACGACCCTTTCGCCCCGTACGACTTCCTGTCCGTCGACCCCGCACCCCCGAAGGCCCCACCGGACACCACCCCGTGAGCCGCCCGGCGTGAGCCTTCAGGGTCTCCCCGTCAGCCGTTCGTCCCCAGCACGCCCCGCAGTTCCTCCGGCAGGAGCCGGCTGCAGGACTGCTTCGCCTTGTTGGTGAGGGCGTCGTTGGTGCAGGTGTAGTAGTCGCGGTAGACCAGCTGGGCGGCGAAGGACGCGGCGACCAGGGCCAGGGCCAGCGAGGCCGTGACCAGGCCGCTCACCGCGGCGGTGGTCTGGGGCCGGCCGGTCTGCTCGGGGGCCGGGGAGTCCGGGTCGGGCCTGCGGGGCCTGGCGCGCAGGGAGCTGATGCCCCAGTAGAGGGCGAGCGCGCCCAGGAGCAGCGCCACGTACGGCCAGCTGAAGAGGGCGAAGAAGAAGGCCCACATGCCGCTCAGCAGCGCGTACCGGGCGCGGCGCTGAGCCGGGTCCGTGGGGTCCCAGCGCGGACCGCCGGAAGGCTGCCCGCCGCCCGGGCCCTCCGGGCCGCGGGGACGCTCACCGAAGCCGCCGGAGGAACGGCCGGGCTGTCTGTCGCTCCACCGGCTGCCCCACGGGGAGCGGCCGCCCCCGTCCTGGGAACCCTCCTCGCCCGACGGGCGCCGCGGCTGCCAGGGACGGTCCGGGGTGCCCTCCGGCGGCGGGGCGAAGGGGTTGTCCTCCTGGGAGCCGCGGCTCCGCTCGTCACCGTTGCCCCCGTCCGGCGGCGCGTCGGGCGGGGACGCGGGGCGCTCCCGCAGCATCACGGCGCCGCGCTCCCCTCCCTGCACCGACTGCTGGGGGAGCGTGAGAAGTCGCAGGCTGCGGTCCGGCATCAAGTGAGCGTCTTCCCCTTGGTGAGTACGACTGATCTGAAGCGTCCCTGAACGGTGCTGTGCCCGGGTCCGTCATCTCATGAACGCATCGTGCGCGGACGTCGTTCCCGAACCGGCTCCTCCCAGACGCTACCTTCCGGCCATGCCCCCGTCCCGTGGGGGCCGCCTGGTGTGCCGGTATCGTTGCTGACGGTCGGCCGCTTCGTAGGCTTCCCCGTATCCGGGGGCGCGAAGCATTCGTATGAATGTACAAAGCAGAGCCTCAGTCGTCGGCCGCCCGTGACCTGACGCTCCCCGAGAAAGGCCCCCGCCGTGGCCGCCAAGCCCGAGGACCGGCGCGCCAAGCGCCTCGTCGTGCTGGTCTCCGGATCCGGAACCAACCTCCAGGCGCTGCTCGACGAGATCGCCGCCACCGGCCCCGAGGCCTACGGAGCCGAGGTCGTGGCCGTCGGCGCCGACCGCGAGGGCATCGAGGGACTCGCGCGCGCCGAGCGCGCGGGGCTGCCCACCTTCGTGCGGAAGGTCAAGGACTACGGCAGCCGCGAGGAGTGGGACGCCGCCCTGGCCGAGGCCGTCGGAGCCTACGAGCCCGACCTCGTCGTCTCCGCCGGGTTCATGAAGATCGTCGGCAAGGAGTTCCTCGCGAGGTTCGGCGGGCGGTTCGTCAACACCCACCCCGCGCTGCTGCCCAGTTTCCCCGGAGCCCACGGCGTGCGGGACGCGCTCGCGTACGGCGCCAAGGTCACCGGCTGCACCGTCCACTTCGTCGACGACGGCGTCGACACCGGCCCGATCATCGCCCAGGGCGTGGTCGAGGTCCGGGACGAGGACGACGAGAGCGCTCTGCACGAGCGCATCAAGGAAGTCGAGCGAAGGCTGCTCGTCGAGGTCGTGGGGCGGCTCGCCCGCAACGGCTATCGCATTGAGGGACGAAAGGTAGTTATCCAGTGACCGCCGAGAGCAACAAGCGGCCCCTTCGCCGGGCGCTCGTCAGCGTCTACGACAAGACCGGGCTCGAGGAGCTCGCGCGCGGGCTGCACGAGGCCGGTGTCGAACTCGTCTCCACCGGCTCCACGGCCGCGAAGATCGCCGCCACCGGCGTCCCCGTCACCAAGGTCGAGGACCTCACCGGCTTCCCCGAGTGCCTGGACGGGCGCGTGAAGACCCTGCACCCCAGGGTCCACGCCGGCATCCTCGCCGACCTGCGCCTGGAGGACCACCAGCGGCAGCTCGCCGAGCTCGGCGTCGAGCCGTTCGACCTGGTCGTGGTCAACCTCTACCCGTTCCGCGAGACCGTCGCCTCCGGGGCCTCGCCCGACGAGTGCGTCGAGCAGATCGACATCGGCGGCCCGTCGATGGTCCGCGCCGCCGCCAAGAACCACCCCTCCGTCGCCGTCGTCACCAGCCCGGCCCGCTACGGCGACGTCCTCGCCGCGGCGCGGTCCGGCGGCTTCGACCTGGCCACCCGCCGCCGCCTGGCCGCCGAGGCGTTCCAGCACACGGCCGCGTACGACGTGGCGGTCGCCAGCTGGTTCGCCAGCTCCTACGCCCCCGTCGACGACTCGCAGTTCCCCGACTTCCTCGGCGCCACCTGGGAGCGCGCGCACACCCTGCGCTACGGCGAGAACCCGCACCAGCCCGCCGCCCTCTACGTCTCCGGCACGGGCGGCCTCGCCGAGGCGGAGCAGCTGCACGGCAAGGAGATGTCGTACAACAACTACACGGACACGGACGCCGCCCGCCGCGCCGCGTACGACCACGACGAGCCGTGCGTCGCGATCATCAAGCACGCCAACCCGTGCGGCATCGCCATCGGGGCCGACGTCGCCGAGGCCCACCGCAAGGCGCACGCCTGCGACCCGCTGTCGGCGTTCGGCGGCGTGATCGCGGTCAACCGCCCGGTGTCCAAGGAGATGGCCGAGCAGGTCGCCGACATCTTCACCGAGGTCATCGTCGCGCCCGGCTACGAGGAGGGCGCCCTGGAGGCGCTCACGAAGAAGAAGAACATCCGCGTGCTGCGCTGCCCCGAGGGCCCGACCAACCCCGTGGAGGTCAAGCCCATCGACGGCGGCGCGCTGCTCCAGGTCACCGACCGGCTCCAGGCCGACGGCGACGACCCCGCGCACTGGACCCTGGCGACCGGCGAGGCGCTGAGCGAGGCCGAGCTCGCGGAGCTCGCCTTCGCCTGGAAGGCGTGCCGGGCCGTCAAGTCCAACGCGATCCTGCTCGCCAAGGACGGCGCCTCGGTCGGCGTCGGCATGGGACAGGTCAACCGCGTGGACTCCTGCAAGCTGGCGGTGGAGCGGGCCGGAGCCGAGCGCGCCCGGGGGTCCTACGTCGCGTCGGACGCTTTCTTCCCCTTCCCCGACAACATCGACGTCCTGAGCGCCGCCGGGGTCAAGGCCATTGTCCAGCCGGGCGGTTCGGTCCGTGACGAACTGGTCGTGGAGGCCGCGCAGAAGGCCGGCATCACGATGTACTTCACGGGCACGCGGCACTTCTTCCACTGATGCGGAGGGGCACGTCCTTCCGGCCGGGGCGCACTGCCTGACGTAGTGGTTGCACTGCCTGACGTAGTGGGTGACGCGGGCGGCGTCGTCGCGGTCCTTCGTGGGGACGCCGCCCTCGTCGTTCACCTTCAGGTCCGACGTCCGGCGGGCGGCGGCGACCAGCACCCGGTGGTCGCCGGACAGGCCGGTCCTCGGATGCGGTCGATGAAGAACGGGCAGCGGCCCCAGGGCCGGGACGGACTCGGCGGGGGAGTGCGGCGGCCGGGGTGTCTCCTGCGCGGGCAGCCCGTCGCCGCTGGATCCACCGGCGCAGCAGGGACCGGGGGCCGGCGGGCGGGGCAGCGGGGCGTGCGGCTGGCCGCCGGCCGCGGTTCGCACAGCGCGGCCAGGACCGCGAAGCAGCGCTCGGTGCTGTCCCCGGAGAAGGCGGAAGCGGTCGTGGACCGCCCTGGTCGACGGCGACGGCGACCGGCGGGACGGCCGGTCGGGCGCCCTCGGTGCTCACACGGTCGTGGCTGGGCGCCCACACCTCCAGCGGCAGCAGGCCGCCCGCCGCCCGTCACGATCCGGGTCGAACGCGAACGGGACCGGCGAGTCCCGCCGCCCGGGCGCACCGTGATGTGCTCGTCGGCGCAGACTCTCCGTGCCGGACGGCTGCCCGTCAGACCAGGGCGACGCACCAGGGCCGTGTCCCCCCTCGTGCGGGTGGGACACGGCCCTTGGATGTGAGGGGCGCGAACGGTGCCGTCCCCCGGGCGCGTTCAGTAGCGCGGACGCTTGAACCATTCCGCGCTGGGACGCTTGGCGGCGAAGACGATCAGCATGATCGCGACCGCGATGATGACCAGGCCGAGGCCCCAGGCCGCGATCATGAAGATGCCGGTGACGATCGCGAAGGAACCGTAGACGATCGAGCAGACCCGGACGCCGTTGCCGCCCTTGCCGTACTGGAGCAGCAGCACCAGGCCCAGGATCGCGAAGACGGCGGCCAGGCCCAGGAAGAAGACGACGACACCCTTGCCGAGGTCGGCGAACTGCTGGGTCTCCGAGTCGGTCAGGCCGGCGTCGGCCATCGTCTTGTCCCACTGGGTCAGCGTGTAGGCGTACACACCCGCGATGATCACGTGGGCCACGACGATCACGCCGAGCATGATCTGCGCCGCGCGCGTGATGCCCGGCATCTGGGCGGGGGCGGGCGCGTAACCGCCGCCGTAGGGCTGCTGCACCGGCGGGGCCGCGGGGTATCCGTAGCCCTGCTGGGGAGCGCCGGGCGGGGTCTGGGGGTATCCGTAACCGGGACCGCCCGGCTGCTGCTGGGGCGGCTGCCCGTAAGGGTTGTTCGGGTCGCCGAAACTCATGGCGGGTCTTCCTCCGATGTCGCTTCAGGTGCGGGGACGACGCGGGGCACGGCGCGGAGGAAGTTTCTACAGATGCGGTGCGTCCCCCCGGTTCTGCCCGCGGCACTGTTGCCGCTCATGGTTCTTGACGCGTGTCTTCCTTGTCCAGCCGCGGTCGGCATGTGTTGTGCAAGTGCAACATCACTGATCATGGGCGGATACGAGGGGAACGTGCCGGATGCGAGGGACGGCCGACCGTACGGGCCGCCGGGTACCAGGATCCGGCCCTGATTGGAACAGGGGCCCGGTCATCCGCGAGGATGGGACCCATGACCGCCCAGATTCTCGATGGCAAGGCCACCGCAGCCGCGATCAAGTCCGACCTGACCGCCCGCGTGGCGGCGCTGAAGGAGAAGGGCGTCACGCCCGGCCTCGGCACGATCCTGGTCGGGGACGACCCCGGCAGCCAGAAGTACGTCGCCGGCAAGCACCGCGACTGCGCCCAGGTCGGCATCGCCTCCATCCAGCGCGAGCTGCCGGCCACGGCCACGCAGGAGGAGATCGAGGCGGTCGTCCGCGAGTTGAACGAGGACCCGGCCTGCACCGGCTACATCGTCCAACTGCCGCTGCCCCGGGGCATCGACGAGAACCGCATCCTCGAACTGATGGACCCGGACAAGGACGCCGACGGTCTGCACCCGATGAACCTCGGGCGCCTCGTCCTCAACGAGCCGGCCCCGCTGCCCTGCACCCCCAACGGCATCCTCACCCTGCTGCGCCGCTACGGCGTGGAGCTCAAGGGCGCCGAGGTCGTGGTCGTCGGCCGCGGCGTGACCATCGGCCGCCCGATGCCGCTGCTGCTGACCCGCCGCAGCGAGAACGCCACGGTGACGCAGTGCCACACCGGCACCCGCGACCTGTCGGCGCACCTCAGGCGCGCGGACATCGTCATCGCCGCGGCCGGCTCGGCCCATCTGATCCGTCCCGAGGACGTCAAGCCGGGCGCGGCCGTCCTGGACGTCGGTGTCTCCCGCAGCGCCGAGGGCAAGATCGTGGGGGACGTCCACCCGGACGTGGCCGAGGTCGCCGGCTTCCTCTCCCCGAACCCCGGCGGGGTCGGCCCGATGACCCGCGCGCAGCTGCTCGTCAACGTGGTCGAGGCGGCGGAGCGCAGTGTCGGCTGAGGACAGGACCGAGGGCGGTCCCGAGGAGATCACGGTCCGCGACCCCGTCAGCGCACCGGACGCCGAGGGCCGGCCGCGGCGCGTCACCCGCCGCTTCCCGCTGTTCACCCGGGACACCGCGCGCCCCGAGGGCGGTGGCCGGGCCGCGCCCCGGGACGCCCCCGCGCCCGCCCGGCAGTGGCCCGTGCTCGCGGTGCTGGCCGTGGTCGGGCTGGGCCTGCTGCTGACCGCGTTCGACCTGTTCCGGCTCGGCACGCTGCTGATCGGGTCCGCGCTGCTGGGTGGTGCCGTCCTGCGCTGGCTCGTGCCCGACGTCGGCATGCTCGCCGTCCGCTCCCGCTTCACGGACATCGTCACGTACGGCGGACTGGGGCTGGCGATCGTGCTGCTGGCGATGATGGCGCAGCCCAAGCCGTGGCTGGAGATCCCCTTCCTGAAGGACACCCTGCACTTCACGGTGGACAGTTAGCCGTCGGTGCGCCGTGCCGTCCGGCGGCCCGTCCTCTCCCCCGAGGGAGGACGGGCCGCGGGAACCACCCTCCTGCACCGAGAACCGGCTGTTCAACGGCTGTCCGCGCGCTGTGGCACGGAAGTGACGGTTCCGCTACGTGCTCCGGATCCCCGGCTCGGGGCGTGCTGAGGTGTGCGGGACCGCTGGGGTTCATGTGTACGAATATGTGGTTTCTGTGTGTCGATGCATTGACAAGTTCGCGGATTTACCACGAAGTGGCCCAACGACGGGGCTAGCGTGGGCAATCGGGACGGTCCGGGGCGTCCCGTGCGTCGGCCGGCCGTCCGGTTCGGTGGAGGGGGTTACCGATGGGACACTGGACCGCCCGCGGCCAGGCGTGCAACGGTGCACGCCCGCGGCCCTGATGCTCCCGTGCGCCCCCACCCCGGGAACTGAGATCCTGACTGGGCGCATCCCTGTGGGTAGCCAGAACGGGGACTCGGCGAAGGGCACCATGCGCGGGGGAAATACCAGCACGAACCGGGGGGAAGAGGGGGGTAGCAATGCCTCGTTGGAAGGCCTTGCCGGATGAACTCGATCCGCAGATCAGGGAGTTCACCAGCCAGCTGCGGCGGCTCGTGGACCGCAGTGGCCTGAGCATCGCGTCGGTGGCCGACCGGACGGGTTACAGCAAGACGTCCTGGGAGCGTTACCTGAACGGCCGGCTGCTCGCGCCCAAGGGCGCGATCGTGGCGCTCGCCGAGGTCACCGGGACCAATCCGGTGCACCTGACCACCATGTGGGAGCTCGCCGAGAGAGCGTGGAGCCGCTCGGAGATGCGGCACGACATGACCATGGAGGCCATCCGGATATCGCAGGCGCGTGCCGCGCTCAGCGAGTTCGGCGCGCCCGCGGCCGACGCCGGCGGCGGCAGGACGGCCCGCAAGGGCCGCAGCGCCACGGTGACGCCGGGTGTCGCCGGGCCCGCGGGCGTGGTGCCGAGCGTGCCGGCGCAGCCGGCGCCCTCGGACGTCCAGGACTCGGTGGGCGACGTACGGGACGCGCGGGACGCGCGGGAGGGCGCCGGGTCCGGTGGTTCCTCCGAGGTCAACTCGTGGGGGATGGCCGGGTACGCCGGGCCGTCGCGGTCCGGTGGGCGCACGGCGGGCCCGCGCCCCGGGGCGGCGTCCGGGCAGGGCACCGGTCCGCTTGCCGGACCGGACACCTCCGGTCCCGTTCGGTCGCCGGGTGCGGCGAGCACGGCGGGAACGTACGGACAACCGCCGCGCGGCGGCGGCCGTGGCCGTGTCGGAGGCCGAGGCGGCACAAGCCGGATGACGATGTTCCTCGCCGGTGCCGTGGGTGTGCTGGTGGTGATCGCCGGTGCCTTCTACCTCACCAACGGCGACGGGGACGACAAGAACGAGCGCGCCGCCAAGTCGCCCTCGCCGTCCGCCAGCACCGACCCGAACCTGCCGGCCGGGGTCAAGTGCAGTGGGGACAGCTGCACCGGCAAGGACGCGGAGAGCATGGGGTGCAGTGGTGACCTGGTCACCACGGCCGAGACCGCGACCGTCGGCACGGCCGTCGTGGAGGTCCGCTACAGCGAGACCTGCAAGGCTGCCTGGGGACGCATCACCCAGGCGGCACAGGGCGACGAGGTCCAGGTGAGCGCCGGCAAGGCGAAGCAGAGCGGCAGCATCACCGTGGCCGGGGACACGATCGCGTACACACCGATGGTGGCGGTGAAGAACGCCACCGAGGCGAAGGCCTGCGCGTTGCTGGCGGCCGGGCAGCAGGGCTGCACGGAGTAACGCCGCACGTCGGGCGCGGCGTCCGGGAGCAGGCGTACGGGCCTCGGGCCCGGGGGCGCCGCCTCCCGGGCGCCGCCGTCCCCCGGGCGTTCGCCGGCCGTCCGGTGCCGGCCCCGGCCCCCGTGGACGCGGTCGGCGGCGCGCGGCGGGAAAGCCTGTGGGGGACCGGGCCCGCGCGTCGGCAGAACACACCGCGCGCGCCGGCAAAACAAACCGCGCGGGACACGCATGACTCACCGAATCCCGGGCACGCGAACCGTACCCCCACGGGAGTCCGGCATGGTCGGTTCCCCCCACGGCGGCCGCCTTCCCCCTCTCCCGGACAGGCGGCCGCCGCTTGTGTCTCCGGGTGGGTGCTCTGTGGGGTGGGCCACACGAGCCCGGCCGTCCGGGATGACGGATGCGCGATAGCCTGACGCTGGATCTCTCTTGACGCCAAGAGATCGATCATTCGTACCCGTGATCGATCATCGCGGCGGCGTCCGCCACGAGCAGGCGTCGGGGATCCCGCACCCCGGGGCAGGGACGCCCCAACCGCCAGCTGTCATACGGAGAACGCCATGACCCGCACTCCCGTGAACGTCACCGTCACCGGCGCGGCCGGCCAGATCGGTTACGCCCTGCTCTTCCGCATCGCCTCCGGCCAGCTGCTCGGCGCGGACGTGCCGGTCAAGCTGCGTCTGCTGGAGATCACCCCGGCCTTGAAGGCGGCCGAGGGCACGGCCATGGAGCTCGACGACTGCGCGTTCCCGCTGCTCCAGGGCATCGACATCACCGACGACCCGAACGTCGCCTTCAACGGTGCGAACGTCGCCCTCCTCGTCGGCGCCCGCCCCCGCACCAAGGGCATGGAGCGCGGTGACCTCCTGGAGGCCAACGGCGGCATCTTCAAGCCGCAGGGCCAGGCCATCAACGCCCACGCCGCGGACGACATCCGCGTCCTGGTGGTCGGCAACCCGGCCAACACGAACGCGCTGATCGCCCAGGCCGCCGCCCCGGACGTACCGGCGGAGCGGTTCACGGCCATGACCCGCCTGGACCACAACCGCGCCCTGACCCAGCTGTCGAAGAAGACCGGCGTGCCGGTCTCCGAGATCAAGAAGCTGACGATCTGGGGCAACCACTCCGCCACCCAGTACCCGGACATCTTCCACGCCACCGTCGCCGGCAAGAACGCCGCCGAGGTCGTCAACGACGAGAAGTGGCTGGCCGAGGACTTCATCCCGACCGTCGCCAAGCGCGGCGCGGCGATCATCGAGGCCCGCGGCGCCTCCTCCGCGGCCTCCGCGGCCAACGCCGCCATCGACCACGTCTACTCCTGGGTCAACGGCACCCCGGAGGGCGACTGGGTCTCCATGGGCATCCCGTCGGACGGTTCGTACGGTGTCCCGGAGGGCCTGATCTCCTCCTTCCCGGTCACCTGCAAGGACGGCAAGTACGAGATCGTCCAGGGCCTGGACATCAACGAGTTCTCCCGCACCCGCATCGACGCCTCCGTCAAGGAGCTCGAGGAGGAGCGCGAGGCGGTTCGCGGCCTCGGCCTCATCTGATCCCTGCGCGATCGAGCGTTCCCCACGGGCCCGTACCGGATTCCGCCGGTGCGGGCCCGTGCCGTTCCCGGGGCACCGCAGGCGGTGCTCGCACCAGAGGTGGGTCGCCGGCCGCGACAGCCGCCGGGCGGCCGAGCCGGGTCCCGGGCTCGCGCAGGGACACTCCGCCGGCGCTGTCCACGATCTCGAACAGCGGCCGAACCTACCTCCTGGCGACGCCGTAGAACGGGGCACCGAACCTCCTGGCGACGCCACAGAACGGGACGCTGAGCTTCCCTTCAGTGGGTGTTCTGTCTAATTTGTCCACATCTTCAGTGACGCAGCGCACTTTCGGCCATGGATCGCGCATGCATCCAGGGCGCCCGGGCAGGCGAACCCGGTCCCGTGAGTGACACAGGTGTGACACAGGGGCACTGAACAGGAACGGAAGGCAGTTACCGATCATGGCGGAAAGTACCGGACTTCAGGCGCGCGAAACCATTCACGCGGGAGGAAAGTGGCGGGCGGCCGTCTCCGGCGCCACGCGCGAGATCCTCGACCCCGCGGACGCCCTGCCGTTCGCCGTGGTCGCGGAGGGTGACGAGAAGGACACCGATCTGGCGGTCGCCGCCGCGCGGCACGCCTTCGACGAGGGCCCGTGGCGGCACACGCCCGTCGCCGAGCGCACCGCGCTGCTGCGCCGCGTCGCCGACCTGCTCGTGCGGGACCGGGAGGAACTCGGCCTGCTGGAGAGCCGGGACGCGGGCAAGACCGTCGAGGAGGGCCGCGTCGACGTCGACTGCGTCGCCGACGCCTTCCGGTACTTCGCCGACCTGGTCGCGGGCGAGGCCCCGGGCCGGGTCGTGGACGCGGGCTCGCCCGACATCCACAGTGTCGTGGTGCACGAGCCCGTCGGCGTCTGCGCGATGATCACGCCCTGGAACTACCCCCTGCTCCAGGCCAGTTGGAAGATCGCCCCCGCCCTCGCCGCCGGCAACACCTTCGTGATCAAGCCGAGCGAGATCACCCCCCTGTCGACCGTCGCGCTCATCGAGCTGCTGGCCGAGGCGGGGCTGCCCTCCGGGGTCGCCAACATCGTCACCGGCCCCGGCCACACGGTCGGCGCCCGGCTCGCCGAGCACCCCGACGTCGACCTGGTCTCCTTCACCGGCGGTCTGGCCAGCGGCACGAAGGTGGCGCAGGCCGCGGCGCCGAGCGTGAAGAAGGTCGCCCTGGAACTCGGCGGCAAGAACCCCAACGTCGTCTTCGCCGACGCCTGTGCCACCGACGAGGCCTTCGACACCGCCGTCGACCAGGCCCTCAACGCCGCGTTCATCCACAGCGGCCAGGTCTGCTCGGCCGGCGCCCGCCTCATCGTCGAGGAGTCGGTCCGCGACCGCTTCGTCGCCGAACTCGCCCGCAGGGCCCGGAAGATCCGCCTGGGCCGCGGCACCGAGGACGGCGTCGAGTGCGGCCCGCTCGTCTCCGAGCAGCAGCGCGCCAAGGTCGAGGCGTACGTCGCCTCCGCGCTGGAGGAGGGCGCCGTCCTGCGCACCGGCGGCAAGCGGCCCGAGCCGTCCCCGCAGCGGCCGGAGAACGGCTACTTCTACGAGCCGACCGTCCTCGACCACTGCCACCGCGAGATGCGGGTCGTGCGGGAGGAGGTCTTCGGACCCGTCCTCACCGTCGAGACCTTCCGCACCGAGGACGAGGCCGTCGCCCTCGCCAACGACACGGAGTACGGCCTCGCGGGCGCCGTCTGGACCGCCGACGCCGGGCGGGCCCGCAGGGTCGCGGGCCGACTGCGGCACGGCACCGTGTGGATCAACGACTTCCACCCCTACCTCCCGCAGGCGGAGTGGGGCGGCTTCGGCAAGAGCGGAGTGGGCCGCGAACTGGGCCCGGCCGGACTCGCCGAGTACCGCGAGACCAAGCACGTCTACCAGAACCTCGCCCCCCGGCCGGTGCGCTGGTTCGCGGGCTGAGCCGTCCCTCGACATCTCCGCCCGACTCTCCCGTCCGTCCCCTCACCGAGACTTCCGGCTCCTGATCCCCCCAGGGAGTACCACATCCATGCCTGACCACACCCACGAGTACGACTACGTCGTGATAGGCGGCGGAACCGCCGGTTCCGTCATCGCCTCCCGTCTGACCGAGAACCCGGACGTCACCGTCGCCGTCATCGAGGGCGGCCCCAGCGACGTCGACCGCGACGACGTGCTGACGCTGCGCCGCTGGATGGGCCTGCTCGGCGGCGAGCTGGACTACGACTACCCGACCGTCGAGCAGCCCCGCGGCAACTCCCACATCCGGCACAGCCGCGCCCGCGTCCTCGGCGGCTGCTCCTCGCACAACACCCTCATCGCGTTCAAGCCGCTGCCGTCCGACTGGGACGAGTGGGAAGAGGCCGGCGCCAAGGGCTGGGGCGCGGTTCAGATGGAGGCGTACTACGCGCGCCTGCTCAACAACATCGTCCCGGTCGACGAGAAGGACCGGAACGCCATCGCCCGCGACTTCGTCGACGCCGCCCAGGCCGCGCTCGGCGTGCCGCGTGTGGAGGGCTTCAACAAGAAGCCGTTCACCGAGGGCGTCGGCTTCTTCGACCTTGCCTACCACCCCGAGAACAACAAGCGCTCGTCGGCGTCGGTGGCGTACCTGCACCCGGTGATGGACGAGCGGCCCAACCTGACGATCCTGCTGGAGACGTGGGCGTACAAGCTGGAGCTGAACGGCACCCGCGCCGAGGGCGTCCACGTCCGCACCAAGGACGGCGAGGAGATCCTCGTGCGCGCCCGCAACGAGGTCCTGCTGTGCGCCGGCGCCATCGACTCGCCGCGCCTGCTGCTGCACTCCGGCATCGGACCCAGGGCCGACCTGGAGAAGCTCGGCATCCCCGTCGCGCACGACCTGCCGGGCGTCGGCGACAACCTGCTCGACCACCCCGAGTCGGTGATCGTCTGGGAGACCCACGGCCCGATCCCCGAGAACTCCGCGATGGACTCCGACGCGGGCCTGTTCGTACGCCGTGACCCCGAACACGCGGGCCCGGACCTGATGTTCCACTTCTACCAGATCCCGTTCACGGACAACCCGGAGCGACTGGGCTACGAGCGGCCGGAGTTCGGCGTGTCGATGACCCCGAACATCCCCAAGCCCAAGAGCCGCGGCCGGCTGTACCTCACCAGCGCCGACCCGCAGGTCAAGCCCGCGCTGGACTTCCGCTACTTCAGCGACGAGGACGACTACGACGGCCGCACCCTCGTCGACGGCATCAGGATCGCCCGCGAGATCGCGAGGACCGAGCCGCTGGCCGGCTGGCTCAAGCGCGAGGTGTGCCCCGGCCCCGACGTCACGGGCGACGAGGAGCTCGGCGAGTACGCCCGCAAGGTCGCGCACACCGTGTACCACCCGGCGGGCACCTGCAAGATGGGCGCGCCGTCGGACGAACTCGCGGTCGTCGACCCCGAGTTGCGGATCCGCGGCCTGGAGGGCATCCGCGTCGCCGACGCCTCCGTGTTCCCGACCATGACCGCGGTGAACCCGATGATCGGAGTGCTCATGGTCGGGGAGAAGGCCGCCGACCTGATCGGGGGTGGTGCGCGATGACCACCACCGCCACGACCCCCGTGAACACCGCCGCCGACACCCCCGTCTTCTCCGTCGAGGGCCTGTGGAAGGTCTTCGGCCCCAAGGCCGCCCGCGTCCCCGGCGATTCCGAACTGACCGCCCTCGACCCCGCCGAGCTGCGGGCCCGTACCGGCTGCACGGCCGCCGTGCGGGACGTCAGCTTCGACGTGCGCAAGGGCGAGGTCTTCGTCGTCATGGGCCTGTCCGGCTCCGGCAAGTCCACGCTGGTGCGCTGTCTGACCCGGCTGATCGAGCCGACGGCGGGCACCATCTCCATCGACGGCGAGGACGTCCGCGCCATGGACAAGGGGCGCCTGCGCGAACTGCGCCGGCACCGCGCCGCCATGGTCTTCCAGCACTTCGGCCTGCTGCCGCACCGCACGGTCCTCGACAACGTCGCCTACGGCCTGGAGATCCAGGGCATGAGCCGGGCCGAGCGCCGCGAGAAGGCCGCCGAGGTCGTCGCCAAGGTCGGGCTGGAAGGCATGGAACACCGCCGGCCCGGCCAGCTCTCCGGCGGCCAGCGGCAGCGCGTCGGCCTGGCCCGCGCGCTCGCCGTCGACCCCGAGGTGCTCCTCTTCGACGAGCCGTTCAGCGCGCTCGACCCGCTCATCCGGCGCGACATGCAGGAGGAGGTCGTCCGGCTGCACCGCGAGGAGGGCCGCACGATGGTCTTCATCACCCACGACCTCAACGAGGCCCTGAAGCTCGGCGACCGCATCGCCCTGATGCGCGACGGCCGCGTGGTCCAGCTCGGCACACCCGAGGAGATCGTGGGCTCGCCCGCCGACGACTACGTCCGCGAGTTCGTCCGCGACGTCCCGCGCGAGCAGGTCATGACCGTCCGTACGGCCATGCGCGGCGCGACGCCCGACGAGGCGGGCAACGGCCCGGCGGTCCCGCCCGACGCGACGGTGTCCGAGGCCATCGAGGCGGTCGCCCGGGCGGGCGCCCCGGCCCGGGTGGTGGACCACGGCCGCTGCCTGGGCGTGGTCGACTCGGACGCCCTGCTGGAGGTCGTGGCCGGGACGGGGCTCGACCCGGCTGCCGACGGTGCCGCCGCCGAGGCCGCGCCCCTCCCGCGGAGGACGGCGCCCGCCCGGCGCGGCGCGGCGTCCCGACCCGACCAGGGCACCAGCGAGGAGCTGGTCTGATGGCAACCGTCACCACGTCCACCCTGCGCCTCAGCCCACCGGGCGTCCTGAGGCACCGGGCCGTCCGCAAGCTCCTCCTGCTCGCAGTCTTCGCGGCGATCCTCGTGCCCCTGGCCGACGCCCGCTGGGCGAGCGGCACCTGGCCGAGCGCCCTGACCGTCGACGTCTCCGAGCCGCTGTCGAAGACCAGCGACTGGATCATCGACAACCGGGACAGCCACCCGCTGTTCCTGTACTTCTTCGGCCACATCAGCAACGCCGTCGTGATCTCCGTACGGGCCGTCTACCTCGCCCTGCTGGCCGCCGGCTGGGCGGGCGTCACCGCCCTGGGCGCCGTCGTCGCCTGGCGGTTCGCGGGCGTGCGGCTCGCGCTCGGCACGGCGGCCGCGTTCCTCGCCTGCGGTGCGCTCGGCATGTGGGTGCCGACCATGCAAACGCTCGCCCTGATGGTGGTCGCGGTCGTCGCGTCGGTCGTCGTGGGCGCGCTGCTCGGGCTCGCCGCCGGGCTGTCGGACCGGATGGACCGCGTGCTGCGCCCGGTCCTGGACACCATGCAGGTGCTCCCGGCCTTCGCCTACCTCCTGCCGGTCGTGCTGGTCTTCGGCATCGGCGTCCCCGCGGCCGTGCTGGCCACCGTCGTCTACGCCGCCCCGCCCATGGCCCGGCTCACGGCGCTCGGCCTGCGCGGCGCCGACAAGGAGTGCTGGAGGCCGTCGAGTCGCTCGGCGCCACCGCCCGGCAGAGGCTGCTGACCGCGCGTGTCCCGCTGGCCCGCAAGGAACTCCTCCTCGGCGTCAACCAGACGATCATGATGGCGCTGTCCATGGCGGTCATCGCGTCGGTCATCGGCGCGGGCGGCCTCGGTGACCGCGTCTACCAGGCGCTGGCCTCCGTCGACGTGGGCGCGGCGCTCGCCGCCGGTGTCCCGATCGTGCTGCTGGCCGTCGTCCTGGACCGGGTGACAGGCGCGGCGGGGGCCCGCCTCGGCGCGGAGCCGGAGCCCCGGCGCGTCCTGGGATGGCTGGTCGCCCTGGCCGCCGCCGTGGCCGTCGCGGTCGCCGGGCGCCTCACCGGCCGGCTCGACTGGCCCGACGCCTGGGTCGTCAACATCGCCGAGCCGGTCAACCGCGCCGTCGACTGGATGACCGCGCACCTGTACTCGGGCGTCCCCGTCGTCGGCGGTACGGCCGAATGGGCGGGCCGCTTCACCACCTGGGTCCTGGACCCGGTGCGCGGCGGCCTGCAGTGGCTGCCGTGGTGGTCCGTACTGCTGATCGTCGCCGCCCTGGCCTGGCTGATCGGTACCTGGCGCACCGCGCTGACCGCCGTGCTCGCCATGGCCGCGATCGGTGTCCTCGGCGTGTGGAAGCCGTCCCTGGACACGCTGTCGCAGGTGCTGGCGGCCGTCGCCGTCACCCTCGTCGTCGGCTTCGTGACCGGCATCGCGGCGGCCCGCAGCGACCGCTTCGAGCGGTTGCTGCGGCCCGTCCTGGACGTCTTCCAGACCATGCCGCAGTTCGTGTACCTGATCCCGGTCGTCGCCCTGTTCGGCGTCGGCCGCGCCCCGGCCGTCGCCGCCGCCATCGTGTACGCGCTGCCGGCCGTCGTCCGCATCACCACGCAGGGCCTGCGCCAGGTCGATCCGGCCGCCCTGGAGTCGTCCCGCTCGCTGGGCGCGACCAGCTGGCAGCAGCTGCGGCAGGTCCAGCTGCCGCTCGCCCGCCCGGCCCTGCTGCTCGCGGTCAACCAGGGCGTGGTCCTCGTCCTCGCCGTCGTCATCATCGGCGGCCTGGTCGGCGGTGGCGCGCTCGGCTACGACGTCGTCTTCGGCCTCGCCCAGGGCGACCTGGCGACCGGTCTGGTGGCCGGCGCGGCGATCGTCTGCCTGGGCCTGATGCTCGACCGGGTGACGCAGCCCACCCAGCGCCGCACCAGCAAGGGAGCCTGACATGCGACTTCGTACGACTGCCGTAGTGGGCTCCCTGCTGCTGCTGACCGGCTGCGGCGCCGCCGACATGACCAAGCAGGCGTCGCCGTTCGCCAACGCCCAGAGCGCCACGACCGTGACCCTGTCCGTGCAGTCCTGGGTGGGCGCCCAGGCCAACGTGGCCGTCGCCGAGTACCTGCTGGAGCACGAGCTGGGCTACCGCGTCGACACCGTCCAGGTCGACGAGGTGCCCGCCTGGGACGCGCTCAGCCAGGGCCGGGTCGACGCGATCCTGGAGGACTGGGGCCACCCCGACCAGGAGAAGCGGTACGTCGAGGACAAGAAGACGATCACGCGCGGCGGCGACCTCGGCGTCACCGGGCACATCGGCTGGTTCGTCCCGACGTACCTCGCCAAGCAGCACCCCGACATCACCGACTGGAAGAACCTCAACAAGTACGCACACCTGTTCCGCACCCCCGAGAGCGGCGACAAGGGCCAGCTGATGGACGGCTCCCCGTCCTACGTCACCAACGACAAGGCGCTGGTGAAGAACCTCAAGCTGGACTACCAGGTCGTCTTCGCCGGGTCGGAGGCCGCGCAGATCACCCAGATCCGGCAGTTCGCGAAGGAGAAGAAGCCCTTCCTGACCTACTGGTACTCGCCGCAGTGGCTCTTCAAGAAGGTCCCGATGACGGAGGTGAAGCTGCCGCCCTACAAGGAGGGCTGCGACGCCGACCCGGAGAAGGTCGCGTGCGCCTATCCGCACACCCCGCTGCAGAAGTACCTCAACGCGGACTTCGCGCGGCAGGGCGGCAAGGCGGCGGCGTTCCTGAAGAAGTTCAAGTGGACGACCGAGGACCAGAACGAGGTCTCCCTGATGATCGCCGACCAGAAGATGACGCCGGAGCAGGCGGCGAAGAAGTGGGTGGACGGCCACGAGTCGACCTGGAAGGCGTGGCTGTCCCGATGATCCCCAGCGCCTGACTCCAGCGCCTGTCATCCGTGCGTCTGCGATCCGTGGGTCTGTGATCCGTGCGTGTGTGACCCCTGTGCCCGGAGGTCCGCCGCGATCTCCCGCAGCGCCGCGGTCGCCCGGCGCTGGAGTCCCGGCCCGAAGGTGATCCGGGTGGCCCCTCGCGCGCCGAGTTCGGCGGGCGAGGGGCCTTCGCCGTCCAGCCGGGCAAACACGTTGACCGGGCCCTGGATCCCGGCCCGCAGCAGCGGCAGCACCTCGGGCGGGGCGCCGATCGGGTACACGCAGTCGGCGCCGGCCGCCACGTACAGCGCGGCCCGTTCGATGGCCCGTTCGGGATCCGCGACGCCTCGTACGAACGTGTCGACGCGCGCGTTGACGAAGAGCGCGTCGGCGGCCTCCGCCCGTACCTCGGCGAGCCAGTCGGCATGCCGACGCGGATCCTTGAGCACCCCGTCGGCGGAGTCCTCCAGGTTGCATCCGACGACCCCCGCCTCCAGCAGCCGCTCCACCAGCTCCTTCGGCGCCAGCCCGTAGCCGCCCTCGACATCCGCCGACACCGGCACCTCCACGGCCCGTACGATCCGGGCGACCGCGGCGAACATCTCGTCGGCCGGGGTTCGCCCGTCCTCGTGGCCGAGGGAGGCGGCGACCCCCGCGCTGGGGGTCGCCAGCGCCGGGAACCCGGCTTCCTCGAACACCCGGGCACTGGCCGCGTCCCAGGGGCCGGGCAGGATCAGGGGGTCGCCGGGCAGGCGGCCCCGATGCAGTTTCCGGAACGTCTCCACCTTGCTCATGGCGAGTACTCCCCAGGCGAAATCCGGCGGGCGACCATCACCCGGTTCCAGTTGTTGATGGCGACGACCAGCGCGACGAGGTGGGCGAGCCGCACGTCGTCGAAGTGCTTGGCCGCCCGTGCGTAGACCTCGTCGGGCACGAAGCCTCCCTGGGAGCCGGAAGCCCCAAAGGTGCCTCCGGTCAGGACCGTGATCGCCTCGGTCAGCGCGAGCGCGGCCCGCTCCCGCTCGTCGAAGACGCCCCCGGCCTCCTCCCAGGCGGCGAGCAGGTCGAGCTGCCGCTCACCCACCCCGTGCTCCCGGGCGAGGGCGAGGTGCATGTCCAGGCAGAACGCACAGTGGTTGAGCTGCGAGGCGCGGACGACCACGAGCTCGGCGAGCGCGGGATCGCCGAGCCCCCTCTTCGCCGCGGCACTGAGCGCGGACATGGCCTGCCCGACCTCCCGGTCGAGGAGTGCCGTGCGCACCGTCACGTGTGCTGCCCCGGCTGGTAGTGCCCCGGCGTCATACGGCACGTCACACCGAACCGGTTCCACGCGTTGATCACCGCGATCGCGGAGATCAGCTGGGCCAGCTCGGCCTCCTCGAAGTGCTGGGCGGCCTTCTCGTACACCGCGTCCGGCACGAACCCGTCCGTCAGGACCGTCACGGCCTCCGTCAGCTCCAGCGCCGCGAGCTCCTTCTCGGTGTAGAAGTGCCGCGACTCCTCCCACGCGCTGAGCTGGATGATCCGCTCGACGCTCTCGCCGGCCGCGAGCGCGTCCTTGGTGTGCATGTCGATGCAGAGGGCGCAGTGGTTGATCTGCGAGGCGCGGATCTTCACCAGCTCGTACAGCGTCGGGTCGAGGCCCTGCCGCGCGGCCGTGTCCAGCCGGATCATCGCCTTGTAGACGTCCGGGGCGAGCTTGGCCCACTCCAGGCGGGGGGTGAGTTCGGGGGCGTACTCCATGGTCGTGGTCTGCGGTGCGTTCGTCGTCATGCCCTCGACCCTAGGAACGAAGCAGCCCAGGAGTATGGTCCATTCCCATGGCGGAACCCTGGGCCACTTTGGGCATCGACCTGCATCTGGAGCCGAGCGGCCCGGGGCTGCGGCGGGGCCTGACCGACGCGCTGCGCGAGGCCGTCCGCTCCGGCCGTCTCGCGCCCGGCACCCGGCTGCCCTCCTCCCGCACGCTCGCCGCCGACCTCGGCATCGCCCGCAACACCGTCGCCGACGCCTACGCCGACCTGGTCGCCGAGGGCTGGCTCACCGCCCGGCAGGGCTCGGGCACCCGGGTCGCCGACCGCGCGGCGCCCCGGCCGTCCCGCCGGCCCGCCGGTTCGCGCCGCCCGCCCGGCCGCCTCCCCTACAACCTCGTCCCCGGCACCCCCGACCTCGCGTCCTTCCCGCGCACCGAGTGGCTCAAGGCCGCCCGCCGCGCCCTGGCCGCCGCCCCGAACGACGCCCTCGGCTACGGCGACCCGCGCGGCCGTGTCGAACTGCGCACCGCGCTCGCGGGCTATCTCGCCCGGGTGCGGGGCGTACGCGCCGACCCCGAACGCCTCGTCGTCTGCTCCGGGTTCGCGCACGGCCTGAAACTGCTCGGCGAGGTGCTGCACGCCCGGGGCCACCGCACCCTGGCCGTCGAGCCGTACGGACTGGACGTGCACTGGAACCTCCTGAAGAGCACCGGTCTGCGTACCGTGCCGCTGCCGTTCGACCAACTCGGCCCCCGCACCCAGGACTTGGGCGGCGTACCGGCCGTACTGCTCAATCCGGCGCACCAGTTCCCGACGGGCGGCGCCCTGCGCCCCGAGCGCCGCGCCGCCGCCGTCGACTGGGCGCGCCGCACGGGCGGGCTGATCCTGGAGGACGACTACGACGGGGAGTTCCGCTACGACCGCCAGCCCGTGGGCGCGCTGCAGGACCTCGACCCGGACCACGTGGCCTACCTGGGCACGGCCAGCAAGTCGCTCGCCCCGGGGCTGCGCCTGGGCTGGATGGTCCTGCCTCCGTCCCTCGTCGCCGAGGTCACGCGGGTCGGCGGGGGCCGGTCCCCGGGCGTCCTCGACCAGCTGACGCTCGCCGAGTTCATCACCTCCGGCGCGTACGACCGCCATGTCCGGGCCGCCCGGCTGCGCTACCGGCGCCGCCGTGACGCCCTCGTGAAGGCCCTGGCCACGCGGGCGCCGGAGGTACGGGTCGGCGGCATCGCGGCCGGCCTGCACGCCGTCCTCCATCTCCCGCCGGGCACCGAACAGTCCGTCGTCCAGGCGGCGGCCTGGCAGGGCCTCGCCGTGCACGGCCTGTCCCGCTTCCGCCACCCGTCCGCCGAGGTGGAGCCCGCCGACGCGCTGGTCGTCGGCTACGGCACGCCACCGGACCATGCCTGGGCGGGGACCCTGGAGGCGCTGTGCAAGGCGCTTCCGTAGGCCGGTGGCACGCGCCGGAAGACGGCCGGTGCGGTCGCCGTGCCGGGACACGGCCGCGGGTTCGGCGTTGGGCGGTGGTGGGAGTGCGGCTGCGGGTTCGGCGTTGGGTGGTGGTGGGAGTGCGGCTGCGGGTTCGGCGTTGGGCGGTGGCGGGAGTCGGCTGCGGGTTCGCCCTGCCGCAGTGGCGGGAGCTTGGGGTGTGGGCCCTGCTCCCTCCGGATTCGGGCCGGCGTCCGCCCGCGGTGGCTGTCGTGCCTGGCCGAGGGCCTGTCCGACAGTGCGCCGGGCCGAGCGCGCGGCGGGTGCCGTAGGGGGCGAAGGCGCTCCCCACGGCGCCGCCCGGTCAGGGAGCCTGACGGAACCGGGGCCTCCGGGAGGGCTCCGGGGCGCTCCCCGGGCCGGGCGGCCCGCCCCCGTCGTGGACCTGCGGCACCGGCGCCTCTCCGAACCGGGCCAGCGCCAGGGAGCCCGCCACCGCGACGGCGAACCCGAGCACCGCCATCCACCCCAGACCGGGACGTGTACGGTCGCCGAGCCACACCACGCCGACCAGCGCCGGCCCGACCGTCTCCCCGAGCACCATCCCGGCCGTGGCCGCGGTCACCGAGCCGCGCTGCAGCGCCGAGGTCAGCAGCAGGAACGCCGCCCCGCCGCCGAGCAACAGCGCGTACGCCGCCGGATTGACGAGCAGCGCACCGGGCGTCACGCCGTCGATCAGCCGGACCGCCACCTCGACCACCCCGAACCCGAAACCGGAAGCCAGCCCCAGGACGAGCGCCCGGACCCGCTCCGGCAGCCGGCCGCCCACCCCGTCGAGCAGCAGCACACCGGCCGCGGTGCCGAGCATGGCCCACCTCAGCGCGGCCGATCCGGCCCGGTCGCCCTCCGCGCCCGATGCCAGCCCCAGCAGCGCCAGCCCCGCGCACACCACCGCCACCGCCGCCCACTCCACCCGGCTCAGCCGCACCCGCAGCAGCCGCGCCGCGACCACCGCCGTCACCGCGAGACTGGCCGCCAGCGCCGCGCCCACGGCATAGATCGGAACCGACCGCAGCGCGAGAACCTGCAACAGGAATCCGAGCCCGTCCAGCATCAGCCCGGCGACATACCGCCACTGCCTCAACGCCCGCCACAGCAGGGCCACGTCCCCGCCCGGCCCCGTCGCCGCCGCCGTCCGCGCGGCGATCGCCTGCAGCACCGTCGCGGTGCCGTAACAGACCGCCGCACCAAGGGCGCACACCATTCCAAAGATCACAAATCGACAGTAGGCGAGGGAGCCCGGGCAGGGGGTCGACGCACGCGCACTCTCACCGATCTCTAGGCTGGCCGCTTGCGGTCCGCCGCCACGGGCCGGACGCACGGATCACGAACGGTCGGGCACCACACAACGGGGAGACACGGACATGGCACAGACACGGCGACGGCTGCGCTCGAGCACGGTGGTGCTGGGCGGCATGGGCGTCCTGGCGGCGGCCCTGACGTCCTGCGGATCCGAGCCTGACCGCCGCTGCGTGGACCGGGACAGCTACGACTACCTCAACGGCTACAAGATCGTCGCCGACAAGAACTGCAAGACCGGCTCCTCCGGCACCTCGACGGGCTCCTCCTACGGCAAGGGCCGCAAGAAGACCGGCACGGGCAACGGCGTGGACGCGGCCTGGTACTACGACGCCGACATCGACGGCGGCTACGCCGACTACGGCACCTTCAGCCGCAGCGAGGCCGTCGACCGGGGCGGCTTCGGCTGCGAGGGCTCCGGCAGCGGCGGCGGCTGAGCGGCCGGCCGAGCACAGACCAGGACGCACTCGGACCACGCCATGGAACGCCGCACCATCGACCCCCGCCCCGGCTGGCAGCAGACCGTCGAGGAGCAGGGCCTCATCTATCCCCTCACCCGCTACCCCGACAACTCTCTGCGCCCCTACTGGGACGAGAGCGCCTACTACGCCTTCACGCTGGAGGAGGTCGAGGCGCTGGAGGAGGTCGTCGAGGAACTGCACCGCATGTGCCTGGCCGCCGCCGACCACATCGTCACCGAGGACCGCTTCGCCGACCTCGGCATCACCGACCCGCGGGTGGCGCGGGCGGTCGCCGAGGCCTGGCACCGGCGTGCCGAACTCCCCTCCGTCTACGGCCGCTTCGACCTCCGCTACGACGGCACCGGTCCGGCCAAGCTGCTGGAGTACAACGCCGACACACCGACGTCTCTCGTCGAGGCCGCCTCTCCCCAGTGGTTCTGGATGGAGGAGCGCTTCCCCGGCGCCGACCAGTGGAACTCCCTCCACGAACGCCTCGTCGACGCCTGGAAGAAGCAGTCCGCCCTCCTCCCGCCCGGCAGCCCCCTGTACTTCGCGTACTCCTCGGCCGACGAGTACGGCGAGGACATGATGACGGTCGCCTACCTGAAGGAGACCGCCGAGCAGGCGGGTCTGGCCACCGACTGGATCTCCATGGAGGAGATCGGATGGGACCGCCTCTCCGGCCGGTTCGTGGACACCAGACTCCGCTTCATCCGCAGCGTCTTCAAGCTCTACCCCTGGGAGTGGCTCACCACCGACCGCTTCGCCGGCCACGTCCTCGACACCCTCGACAACGGCGGCGGCACCGGCTCGACCCTGTGGATCGAGCCGGCCTGGAAGATGCTGCTGAGCAACAAGGCCCTGCTGGCCGTCCTCTGGGAGCTCTACCCGGACCACCCCAACCTCCTCCCCGCCTACCTCGACGGTCCCCGCGACCTGGCCACGACTCACGGCTACGTCGCCAAGCCCCTGCTGGGCCGCGAGGGCGCCGGCGTGACGGTCCACGAGCCGGGCGACGCCACGGCGGCGGCCCCAGCCGTCCGCGACGAGCCGTGCTGCTACCAGCGACTCGCCCCCCTGCCCGCCTTCGACGGCAACCGCGTCGTGCTCGGCGCCTGGGTGGTGGAGAACGAGTCGGCCGGCCTCGGCATCCGAGAGTCCTCCGGCCTGGTCACGGACGAGTACGCCCGCTTCCTGCCCCACGTGATCCTCTGAGACCCGCCCTCACCCCGACAGCCCCAGAGCACCCCGGTCCCGCCGCATCCGCACGGGGCCCGGCGCGGACCAGGCGCGATACGGCGCGTCTCGTCTCGTCTCGTGCGGCGGCCCCCGGCGGACCCGGCCACATGGTGGACGCGGCGCCTCGGCGATCAGACCCTCCCGGTAGGCTGATCCACGGGCCGTGACTGGCGCGCTGGGATGGGACCGACCATCGGGGAGCGGCCCCTGGACCCTGTCCAGCACGAGTGCCGTGCGCCTGGGCCGTACCGTGAACGCTGAACGCAACGTCCGGAGGTCCTTCATGTCAGCCGAGCCCCTCTCCACCGCTTCCATCGCCTACCGCGCCGCCCTCGACGTGATCCGCGCCGTCGAGCCCCGAGTCGCCGACGCCATCGGCCAGGAGGTCGCCGACCAGCGCGAGATGCTCAAGCTGATCGCCTCCGAGAACTACGCCTCCCCGGCCACCCTCCTGGCGATGGGCAACTGGTTCAGCGACAAGTACGCCGAAGGCACCGTCGGCCGCCGCTTCTACGCCGGCTGCCGCAACGTCGACACCGTCGAGTCCCTCGCCGCCGAGCACGCCCGCGAACTCTTCGGCGCCCGCCACGCCTACGTCCAGCCGCACTCCGGCATCGACGCCAACCTCGTCGCCTTCTGGGCCGTCCTCGCCGACCGTGTCGAGGCCCCCTTCCTGGAGAAGACCGGTGTCCGCCAGGTCAACGACCTCACCGAGCAGGACTGGGCCGAACTGCGCCAGGCCTTCGGCAACCAGCGCATGCTCGGCATGTCCCTCGACGCCGGCGGCCACCTCACCCACGGCTTCCGCCCGAACATCTCCGGCAAGATGTTCGATCAGCGCTCCTACGGGACCGACCCGGCCACCGGCCTCCTCGACTACGAGGCCCTGCGCGCCACCGCCCGCGAGTTCAAGCCGCTGATCATCGTCGCCGGCTACTCCGCCTACCCCCGTCTCGTGAACTTCCGCATCATGCGCGAGATCGCCGACGAGGTCGGCGCCACGCTCATGGTCGACATGGCGCACTTCGCGGGCCTCGTCGCCGGCAAGGTCCTCACCGGCGACTTCGACCCGGTGCCGCACGCCCAGATCGTCACCACCACCACCCACAAGTCGCTCCGTGGCCCCCGCGGCGGCATGGTGCTGTGCGACGACTCCCTCAAGGACCAGGTCGACCGGGGCTGCCCGATGGTCCTCGGCGGCCCGCTGCCGCACGTCATGGCCGCCAAGGCCGTCGCCCTGGCCGAGGCCCGCCAGGAGTCCTTCCGCGACTACGCCCAGCGCATCGTCGACAACTCCCGCGCCCTCGCGGAGGGCCTGATGCGCCGCGGCGCCACCCTGGTCACCGGCGGCACCGACAACCACCTCAACCTGATCGACGTCGCCTCCTCCTACGGCCTCACCGGCCGCCAGGCCGAGGCCGCCCTGCTCGACTCGGGCATCGTCACCAACCGCAACGCCATCCCGGCCGACCCCAACGGCGCCTGGTACACCTCCGGCATCCGCATCGGCACCCCCGCCCTGACCACCCGGGGCCTGGGCGCCGCCGAGATGGACGAGATCGCGGCCCTCATCGACCGTGTCCTGACCACCACCGAGCCCGGCACCACCAGCAAGGGCGCCCCGTCCAAGGCCCAGCACGTCCTGGACCCGAAGGTCGCGGACGAGATCTCCCACCGCGCCACCGACCTGCTCAAGGGCTTCCCGCTCTACGCGGAGATCGACCTCGGCTGACACCCCGGGCGAAGTCCGGGAGGACTTCCGCATCAGGGCATCGAGCTCACAGGTCGCTCAGCTCCTGGCGTGGTTCCTCCCGCGGCGGTCCGGCCTAGCGCCGGGCCGCCGCGCGGCGTTTCAGCAGCGTGCCGCCGCCCCGAGCGGCCCAGCCCACCGCCGCCCACCAGGCCCCGCCGGCCTCACACCCCGACCCACACCTGGTCCACCCCCGGCTCTGGCCCGGCCGTTCCCACCGCCGCGCCGTCCCATCAGTCCCCCTCCGATTGCTCACGTGCTCACGCGTCGAGAAGTTCCTGCTTCGGTTCCGCAACCCGTTCCCGGCGGGCGCCCTGGATCCGCCCGGCGAACGGCCGCAGCACCAGCGCCAGCACCGCTCCGACCGCCGCGCCCGGCAGCGCCCACCACCAGTCAGTGCCGCCGTCCGCCGCTGCCGCCCGGGTGCCGGTCGCCGGGGTGGCCGAGGCCGCCCCGCCCGCCGTCGAGGTCGCCGCGCCGTCCGTCTGCGCCGGGACCGGGGCGGAGCCGGAGCTGTCGCCTTGCGAGGCCCTGCCCATCACGCCCAGCTCGTCCAGCAGGTCCTGCAGCGCGACGGGCTGACGGGCGCGATGCCAGAGACCGTCGAAGGACCCGGTCGGCTTCGTCGTGGTGTGTATCCAGACGTTGCCGCCGCTGCCGTTCACCACGTACACCTGGTCCACCCGCCAGGGCGTCACGTCGTGGATGAGCCATGTGACGTTGATCTGGCGGGAGGCCTCCAGCACGGCCTCAGGGGGCTTGGTGCGCGTGCCTCCGGCTCCTCCGAGGGGGCCCAGCAGCCGCTCCAGCTCCCTGTACTCCTTGTCGCTGTGGTACAGCGACGCCGTCTTCTCGCTTCCCGGCGAGACCACGACCACGCTCGTCGGCCCTCCTGCCGAGGCGGGCGAGGCGCCCCACACGAGCAGGGCCGTGCTCGCCGCCAACGCCCCCACCCATGCCGTCAGTTCACGTGCCTTGTTCCTCCACCGCTGCATCCGAACCCCCGAAGCGACTGATCCGTGCGGCCGTCCGAGGGCCGCCTGTCACTTCTGGTACACCGCCCGGCCCCTCGGGGTTCCCACCCCGCGCCGGCTATTCAGGGGAGCCGCCGGAGGGCCCGCCCTCCGGCTCGCGCAGCGACTCCGCGATCTCCACCGCGCGCTCCTTCGACCCCACGCCCTCCAGACGGAGCGTGACGACACCCTCACCGCCCGGGGAGGTCCACAGCAGAGTCGGCCCGGCCGTGCGCTTCCTCCACGTGTAGCGGGCGCCGTCCGGGCCCACCAGCGGAAACGTCAGCAGATGCGGCCGGGGAAACCACAGAGCCGGATCCGGGATGCCGTCGGCCGGGGTCTCACCGATCGGTGGCAGCAGCTCCGGCTGCTGGGGCACGGTCTTGATGAAGCTGGTGTCCAGCCGCGCCCGGAACTCGTCCAGCCGGACCGTGTGCCCCCGCTCGCGCCAGCACAGGCTCACCAGAACGCGCCCGCGCGGCAGGCCGCTCACCGTCACCCCGTCCGGAGGGCCCAGGGTCTCCGGCATCAGCGGCGCGAACCCGGCCCGCCGCTCGGCGTCGGCCAGGGGCACCGACCGGCCGCAGCCCGGCACCTCGGTACCCGGCGACGGCACCGCCGACGGGTCGTACCGCACCTGGACCCCGCCGAAGCCGAACCAGTCGGAGACGGCGGCCCGCACCGGGGGCGTGAGCGTGAGCAGCGCCAGCAGCCCGCACAGCACCGCCGTCAGCGACCGCCACCGCGCCCGCGCCCGGCGCCGCCCCGCCCGCACCTTCTGCCGCAGCCGCTCACCGGCCCCCGGCGGCTCCACCGCCGGCACCGGCACATGCTCGGCCAGCAGTTGCTCCAGCACCCGCTCGACCATCGACTCCGCCCCGACCTCGCCGGGCGGGTCCAGCGACCGCCCCAGTGCCATCAGCTCCGCCCGCAGCCGCGCGGCCGCCGCCCGCCGGTGCCCCTCGCCACCCGCACCGTCGTAGGCATCCCGCTCGTCACTCACGTTCCCTCACCCCCTTCCCGAGGCTCTCCGGGCTGGAAGTCCGGCAGCAGGCGGGCCAGCTTGCGCAGCGCGCGGTTCAGCCGGGACTTCACCGTCCCCCGGGGCCAGCCCAGGGCCTGGGCGGTCTCCGGCTCGTCCATCTCCAGCAGATAGCGGTAGGTGACGACCAGGCGGTGCTCCTCGCTGAGCTTCTCGAGGGCGGCCAGCAGCGCGGCGCGACGCTCGGTGTGCAGCGTCGCGACCGCCGGGTCCGCCGACTCCGGTATCAGCGGCTCCGCCTCCACGAACAGCGCCTCACGCCCCGCGAGCGTGCGCTGCCGCGCCGCCGTGCGCACTGTGTTCCTCGTCTCATTGGCGACGATCGCCAGCAGCCACGGCTTGAACGCCATGCCGTCCCTGAACCGGCCCAGCGCGCAGTACGCCTTGACGAAGGCCTGCTGCACCACGTCCTCCGCGTCCGCACCCGCCCCGAGCGCGGCCGCCGCCCTGAGCGCGATGCCCGTATGGGCCCGCACCAGCTCCGCGTACGCCGCCGGCTCTCCGGCGCGTACGCGTGCGATCACCGCGGCCTCATCGACGATGCGGCCCCCCTCCCGCGTCCTCACAGTCTTGTTACACCGCGGGGCACGGATCGGTTCCCACCTGTTTCGGACCAGTTCCGGATCGGCCCCCGAGACCTGAGAGAATGGTGGGCATGGCCTCTGACCGACCTCGCGTGCTCTCCGGAATCCAGCCCACCGCGGGCTCGTTCCACCTCGGCAACTACCTCGGCGCCGTCCGCCAGTGGGTGGCCCTGCAGGAGACCCACGACGCGTTCTACATGGTCGTCGACCTGCACGCGATCACGCTTCCGCAGGACCCGAAGGACCTGCGCGCCAACACGCGCCTCGCCGCCGCCCAGCTGCTGGCCGCCGGACTCGACCCCGAGCGCTGCACGCTCTTCGTCCAGAGCCACGTCCCCGAGCACGCCCAGCTCGCCTGGGTCATGAACTGCCTCACCGGCTTCGGCGAGGCGTCCCGCATGACCCAGTTCAAGGACAAGTCCGCCAAGCAGGGCGCCGACCGGGCCTCCGTCGGCCTGTTCACGTACCCGATCCTCCAGGTCGCGGACATCCTGCTGTACCAGGCGAACGAGGTGCCGGTCGGCGAGGACCAGCGCCAGCACATCGAACTCACCCGCGACCTCGCCGAGCGCTTCAACGGCCGCTTCGGCAGGACCTTCACCGTCCCGAAGCCGTACATCCTCAAGGAGACGGCGAAGATCTACGACCTTCAGGACCCGTCGATCAAGATGAGCAAGTCGGCGTCCACGCCGAAGGGCCTCATCAACCTCCTCGACGAGCCGAAGACCACCGCCAAGAAGGTCAAGAGCGCGGTCACCGACACCGACACGGTCATCCGCTACGACGTCGAGAACAAGCCCGGCATCAGCAATCTCCTCACCATCTACTCCACCCTCACCGGGGCCGGTATCGGCGAACTGGAGGAGAAGTACGCCGGCAAGGGCTACGGTGCGCTCAAGACGGACCTCGCCGAGGTCATGGTCGAGTTCGTGACGCCGTTCCGGGAGCGCACCCAGCAATACCTGGACGACCCCGAGACGCTCGACTCGATCCTGGCCAAGGGCGCGGAGAAGGCGCGTGCCGTCGCCGCGGAGACCCTCTCCCAGGCATACGACAGGGTGGGCTTCCTGCCCGCCAAGCACTGAACCCGCCCGTCGCGCGAGCCGTACCACCGAGAGCGCTGCACATCACTCCGGTTGCGCCTGCCCCCGGCCCGGCCGTGGCCGTACAGTCGATAGCCGGGTGACGTCTCAGCGGCCGCCCGCGCTCATCAACCGGACGAGCTTCACCTACAGAACGACAGGAGACGACGTGGGGACCGTAACGATCGGCGTGTCGATCGCGGTCCCGGAGCCTCACGGCAGCGAGCTCCAGCAGCTGCGCGCGGGCTTCGGCGACGCCGCGGCTCACGGCATCCCCACGCACGTCACCCTGCTGCCGCCGACGGAGGTCGACGAAGCCGACCTCCCGGCCATCGAGGCCCACCTGGCCGAGGTCGCCACAGCAGGCCGCCCGTTCCCGATGCGGCTGTCCGGCACCGGCACCTTCCGGCCTCTGTCGCCGGTGGTGTTCGTGCAGGTCGTCGAGGGTTCCGAGGCCTGCACCTGGCTGCAGAAGCAGGTCCGCGACGCCTCCGGACCCGTCGCACGCGAACTGCAGTTCCCGTACCACCCGCACGTCACCGTGGCGCACGGCATCGACGAGGCGGCGATGGACCGGGCGTACGAGGAACTCGCCGACTACGAGGCCCAGTGGCCGTGCACCGGCTTCGCCCTGTACGAGCAGGGCACCGACGGGGTGTGGCGCAAGCTGCGGGAGTTCCCCTTCGGGACGGCCGTCGTGCCCCCGCAGGCCGAGCACGTCGAGCGCGGGTCGGTCTCCACCCGCTGAACGGATTTCACCTGCTGAGCGGCCCCGCCCGCTGAGCGGTTCCCACCGCCGCGCCGGGCGGCTCCGCGGACGAACCGGCCCGGCTCACACCGGCAGCCGCCGGAACACCCCGCGCGGCAGGTGCCGCAGCGCCGACATCACCACGCGCAGCGCGCCGGGCACCCACACCGTCTCCGAACGCCGCCGCAGACCGACCTCGATGGCCGTGGCGACCGCCTCCGGCGTGGTGGCGAGCGGCGACTCGTCCAGGCCCGCGGTCATCCTCGTACGGACGAAACCGGGGCGCACGACCATCACGTGCACGCCCGTGCCGTGCAGCGCGTCGCCCAGGCCCTGGGCGAAGGTGTCCAGGCCGGCCTTGCTGGAGCCGTAGATGAAGTTCGCACGGCGGGCCCGCTCGCCCGCGACGGAGGACAGCACGATCAGGGATCCGTGCCCCTGTGCCTGGAGCGCGCGGGCGCAGACCAGGCCCGACGACACGGCGCCGGTGTAGTTGGTCTGCGCGACCCGGACCGCGGCCTCCGGCTCCCGCTCGTCGCGGGCCTGGTCGCCGAGGACGCCGAAGGCGAGCAGCACCATGTCGACGTCGCCCTCGGCGAAGACCTTGCCCAGCACGCTTTCGTGGGAGGCCGGGTCGAGCGCGTCGAACGCGACGGTGTGCACGTCGGCGCCGAGGCGGCGCAGGTCCTCGGCGGCCTGCTCCAGCTCGGGGGACGGGCGGCCCGCCAGCCAGACCGTACGGGTGCGGCGGGCGATCAGACGGCGTGCGGTGGCCAGCGCGATCTCGGACGTACCGCCGAGGACGAGCAGGGACTGGGGGAGGCCGAAGGCGTCCTTCACGACAGCTCCTAGAGGTTGCCTAGAGGTGGAGGCGGCGGGACAGGTCCGAGGTGAGCACCCCGCGCGGGTCGAGCTCCGCGCGCAGCGCGCGGAAGTCGTCCAGGCGCGGGTACATCGCGGCGAGCAGGTCCGGCCGCAGCCGGGCGTCCTTGGCGAGGTACACCCGCCCGCCGGCCGCGGCCACCTCCTCGTCGAGTGCGTCGAGGAAGGCGCCGAGGCCGGGCAGGTTCGCCGGGATGTCCAGGGCCAGCGTCCAGCCGGGGGCGGGGAACGACAGCCAGCCCGGGTCGGCCTCCCCGAACCGCTTGAGGACCGCCAGGAACGAGGGGCAGCGGCGCTCGGAGATACGCCGCACGATCCGGTGCAGCGCCTCCTCCTGGCCGTATCCGACGACGAACTGGTACTGCACGAAGCCGCCGCGCCCGTAGATCCGGTTCCAGTGGGGCACCCCGTCCAGCGGGTGGAAGAAGGCGGGGATCTGCCGGAGTTCACCGGTACGCGCGCGTGGCGCCCTGCGGTACCAGAACTCGTTGAACAGGCCCACCGTCGTCCGGCTGAGCAGTCCCTGAGGGACGAAGGGCGGGGCGGCCGGGAGCCGGGGGGTGCGGAAGGCCAGGGGGTCGCGCCCCGCGCGGGTGCCCGCGGGCACGGCGTCCAGAGGGGCGTGGTCGCCGCGGGTGAGGACCGCGCGGCCCATCGCCGTACCGCGGGCCAGCAGGTCGATCCAGGCGACCGAGTAGCGGTAGCGGTGGTCGGTCGCCGCCAGGCGTGCCATCAGGTCGTCGAGGTCCGTGGCGCGTTCGGTGTCGACCGACATGAGGGAGGTCTCGACCGGCAGCAGCCGGATCGTCGCCGTGAGGATCACTCCGGTCAGGCCCATGCCGCCCGCGGTGGCCTCGAACAGGGGCGTGCCGGGGCGTACGGTGCGGATGGTGCCGTCGGCGGTGAGCAGCTCCAGCGACAGCACGTGCCGGGAGAAGGAGCCGGAGACGTGGTGGTTCTTGCCGTGGATGTCGGCGCCGATCGCCCCGCCGACGGTCACGTAGCGGGTGCCGGGCGTCACCGGCACGAACCAGCCGAGCGGCAGCAGGACCTCCATCAGCCGGTGCAGGGACACGCCCGCGTCGCACAGTACGGTGCCGCCGTCGGCGTCGATCGCGTGGACGCGGTCCAGGCCCGTCATGTCGAGCACGGCCCCTCCGGCGTTCTGCGCCGCGTCCCCGTACGCCCTCCCCAGGCCCCGGGGGATGCCGCCGCGTGCCCCGCAGTCCCGGACGGCGGCCACGGCCTCCTCGTACGTCCGTGGGCGGATCAGGAGGGCGCTGGTGGGGGCGGTGCGGCCCCAGCCGGTGACAGTGGTGCGGTCCCAGCCCGTGTCGGGAACGGTGTCGGCAGACATGTCGGTGACCGTATCGCCCTTATGTGAGCGATTAGTTAGCAAACATGGCATCCCTCCCCGAAATGGGTGATTAATGGGATGTCGCTCAATATTGCCGGAGTTCCGGCCGGGCGGGGGTGAACAGTGAGTCCACATGGACGACATGGACCACATGGACGACCTCGACGACATGGATCACCGGATGCTCGCGGTGCTGCGCGCCTGTGGCACCGATCCACGTGTCGCCGCCGCCGCGCGTGCCCTGTCACGGGCCGGCGAGCACGGGGCGCTGTGGCTCGCGGCCGGTCTCACGGGAGCCGTCGTGGACGGTGCCCGGCGCGGTGCCTGGCTGCGCGGCACGGCGCTCACCGTGGGCGCGCACCTCGTCAGCATGGGCGTGAAACGGATCGTACGCCGTCCGCGTCCCACGCATGTCGAGCCCCTGGTGCGCACCGTCGGCCGGCACTCCTTCCCCAGCTCGCACGCGACCTCTTCCGCGGCCGCCGCGGTCGCCTTCGGCGCACTGGGCGCCTACGCGGTTCCTCCACTGGCTGCCGCCGTGTGCCTCTCCCGCCTGGTCGTCGGGGTCCACTACCCCTCGGACGTGGCGGCGGGCGCGGTCCTCGGCGCGGTCACGGCACGCGTGGGGGCGCGCTGGATGCGAGGGGGCGCACATGACTGAGGCCGCGCCGATGACGGGTCCCGCACCTGCGCCGGCGCTGCTGGAACAGCGCGGACCCCACCGGCATCCTGCGCCACCACGCCGCCAGGGTCGCCTCCTGGCGGGCCTCCTCAGGACCGCGCGCCCCAAGCAGTGGGTCAAGAACCTCCTGGTCATCGCCGCCCCGGCCGCCGCCGGCGAACTCTTCTCCCGGCCCGCACTCGCTCAACTGCCGTTGGTCTTCGCACTGTTCACGGCCTGTGCCGCTGCCGTCTACCTGGTCAACGACGCCCGCGACGCCGAGGCCGACCGCGCGCACCCCGTCAAGCGCCACCGTCCCGTCGCGGCCGGGCAGGTGCCCGTGCCCGTCGCGTACGCCGTCGGTGCCGCCCTCGCCGTCCTCGCGCCCGTCGTCGCCGCCCGGCTCTGCTCCCCGGCCGTCTGCGCGCTGCTGACCTCCTACGTCGCGATGCAACTGGCGTACTGCGTCTTCCTCAAGCACGTCCTCGTCGTGGACCTCGTCGTCGTCACGACGGGTTTCCTGATGCGGGCGGTGATCGGCGGGCTCGCCCTCGGCATCCCGCTGTCACGCTGGTTCCTGATCACCACCGGCTTCGGCGCGCTGTTCATGGTGGCGGCCAAGCGCTACTCCGAAGCCGTGCAGATGGCCGGAAAAGCGGGCGCCACGCGCGCGTTGCTCACCGAGTACACCACCGGCTACCTCCGCTTCGTCTGGCAGCTCGCGGCCGGTGTCGCCGTCCTCGGCTACTGCCTGTGGGCCCTGGAGGAGGGCGGCGTACCGCACACCAGCGTGCTGCCCTGGCGACAGCTGTCCATGGTCGCCTTCATCCTCGCGATCCTGCGGTACGCCGTCTTCGCCGACCGCGGCACGGCCGGCGAACCGGAGGACGTCGTCCTGCGCGACCGCGCCCTCGCCCTGATCGGCCTGGGATGGCTGGCGATGTACGCCCTGGCGGTGGCCAATTGGTGAACCCGGGGGCACGGCCGAGCCGGGACGGGCCCTTCGGGATCCGCTGGTGGCAGGCCAGACGGGGCCCGCGCGGCCGACGGAACCGGCGTGCGGCCCGTGGAATCCGTGCGTGGCCCGGCCGACGGGGGCCGCTCGGCGGCCGGGCGTGGTCGCGTCGGGGTGAGACGCCGGGGGCCCGCCTGCCACCGGGTCGGCGGGGGAGGATCGGGGGCCGACCACCGGACACGCGCGCGTGCCCAGCCCCCGACGCCGCCTCAGCCACCCGCCCCCACACGCCCCCCGGCCGATCCCCACACGCACGCTCCTCGACGCCCCGTCACGACGGGTCCGACCCGCCTGCCCGGGTGACCCGCCGTGAGCTGCTCTGTTTCGGCTCCGTGGGGGTGCTCGCCTACCTCGTCGACCTGGGGCTGTTCACGTACCTGCGCGGTCCCGCCGGGCTCGATCCGCTCACCGCCAAGGCGCTGTCGTTCCTGGTGGGCTGCACGGTGGCGTACGCGGGCAACGCGTTCGGGACGTACCGCCGCACGCGCGTGCGTGGGCTGCGGCCCTACGCCGTGTTCTGCGCGGTGAACGTCGGCGGTGCCGCCGTACAGCTGCTGTGCCTGGCCGTCAGCCACTACGGCCTCGGTCTCACCTCGCAGCGCGCCGACACCGTCTCCGGCGCGGTCGTCGGCATGGCGCTGGCGACTGTTGTGAGGTTCTGGGGCACTCGGACATTGGTCTTCCGCCAGGAGGGCAGAGTCGGATCATGGACTGGCTGAAGAAGCTCCCGGTCGTCGGGCCCTGGGTGGCGCGGCTGATGGTCACGCACGCGTGGCGGTCGTACGAGCGGCTGGACCGCGTGAAGTGGACGCGGCTGGCCGCCGCGATGACGTTCACGAGCTTCGTCGCGCTCTTCCCGGTGCTGACGGTGGCCGCCGCCGTCGGCGCCGCCACGCTCAGCACCCGGCAGCAGAACGAGCTGCAGGACAAGCTCGCCGAGCAGGTGCCCGGCATCTCCGACCAGCTGAACATCCACGCCCTGGTGCAGAACGCGGGCACCGTCGGCCTCATCGCGGGCGCCCTGCTGCTGTTCACCGGCATCGGCTGGGCCGGCTCGACGCGCGAGTGCCTGCGCGCGGTGTGGGAGCTGCCCGACGAGGAGGAGAACCCCGTCCTGCGCAAGGCCAAGGACGCGGGCGTCCTGGTCGGGCTCGGCGGCGCGGTCCTCGTCACGATCGCCGCGTCCGCCGTCGCCTCCGCGATGGTCGGCTGGATCATCCGGCAGATCGGCATCCAGGAGGGCGGCTGGGGCGGGTTCCTGCTGTACGTCGCCGCCTTCGCCATCGCCGTACTCGCCGACTTCCTGCTCCTGCTGTACGTCCTGACCCTGCTGCCCGGCGTCGAACCCACCCGCCACCGTCTGGTCGTGGCCGCGCTGACCGGCGCGGTCGGCTTCGAACTGCTGAAGCTGCTGCTCAGCGGCTATCTGCAGGGTGTGGCCGCGAAGAGCATGTACGGCGCGTTCGGCGTGCCGGTCGCGCTGCTGCTGTGGATCAACTTCACCTCGAAGCTGGTGCTGTTCTGCGCCGCCTGGACGGCGACGCAGAGCAAGGAGGACGAACTCCCGGATGTCAGGGACGCGTCCGGCGGCGCACCAGATCCGGCAGCGGCCAGCGGCGGTTGACCAGGAACGCACCGCCCGCCAGCAGGACGAGCACGCCACCCACGATGCCCAGCGCGGTGCCGATCCCGCTGGAGCCGTCCGCGGCCGGGGCGCTCGCCACCGGCTTGGCGCCCGTTCCCGTCGTGCCGTCCCCGGTACCGCCCGCCTCGCCGGAGGCGTTGGCACCCGGCTGGGCGGTGGCCTGCGCGGCGCTCCTCGGCGGCACCAGCTCGCCCACCGGCTGCACCTTGCCGACCGCCTTGAAGCCCCAGTCGAACAGGCGGGCGGCCTCCTTGTAGACCTCGTTGTGCTCGTCCTTCCCGGGGTTCATCACCGTGACGAGCAGCACCTTGCCGTCGCGTTCGGCGACGCCGGTGAAGGTGGCGCCCGCGTTGGTCGTGTTGCCGTTCTTCACCCCCGCGATGCCCTGGTAGACGGGCACGTCGGCGTCGCCGGACAGCAGCCGGTTGGTGTTCTGGATTTCGAAGGACTTACGGACCGTCCTGCCCTTCTTGTCCTTCTTCGTCTCGCCCGGGAACTTCGCGGTCACCGTCGAGCAGTACTCCCGGAAGTCCTTCTTCTGCAGCCCGGAGCGCGCGATCAGCGTCAGGTCGTACGCCGAGGACACCTGGCCCTCGGCGTCGTAGCCGTCGGGGCTGACGACCCGCGTGTCGAGGGCCTGGAGCTCCTCGGCGTGCTCGTTCATCTCCCTGACGGTGTTCTCCAGGCCGCCGTTCATCGCCGACAGCACGCGCACGGCGTCGTTGCCGGAGCGCAGGAAGACACCGAGCCACAGGTCGTGGACGGAGTACGTCTCGTCCTCCTTTATCCCGACCATGCTGGAACCGGGACCGACGCCCGCCAGGTCGGAAGGCGTGACCTTGTGCTCCATCGTCCTGGGGAACTTCGGCAGCAGGGTGTCCGCGAACAGCATCTTCAGCGTGCTGGCCGGAGCCAGCCGCCAGTGCGCGTTGTGCGCGGCGAGCACCTCGCCGGACTCGGCGTCCGCGACGATCCAGGAACGCGCCGTCACGTCCTTCGGCAGCACCGGCACGCCGCTCGCCAGGTCGACCTGCGTCCCGGGCCGCCCGAGCCGGGCGCCGCCGACGGTCGACATCGTCGCCGGGGGCGTGACCGACGGGCTCGCCGAGGGGCTGCCCGAGGGACTCGGCGCGGCGAAGGCGCCGGGCGCGGTCAGCGCGGTGGACAACAGGGCGGCGGAGGTGACCAGCAGGGATCGCCTGACGGTCTTTTTGGGTGCGGGCACGACCGAGAAAGTACCTGGCGCGTGCGGGGAAGTCCCCCTCCGGCTCCCACCCCGCGAACGGAACCGGACAAGCGGCGGCGATACTGGACGCATGAAGCTCAGCCGCCCCGTGTCCTGGTTCCTGCTCGCCTTCGGGGTGTGGAGCTGGGTCATCTGGATCACTTTCGTCAAAAACCTGATCAAGGACAGCAGCGGGCTCGCGTTCGACGACGGTCACCCGACGGGGTACTTCTGGGTGCACCTGCTGCTCGCCGTCGTCTCCTTCGTATGGGGGACGGTCATCGGGGTCATCGGGTTGCGCGGTCTGCGCGCACTGCGCCGCACGTCATAGGAAGCGGCGCCCGGCGCGGCCCGGGAACCGCGTGATGCGGCCAGGAACCGGAGGAACACCCGGGACGTTCACTCAGCACGCAACCGGAGGGGAACTCGTCGCGTGGTCATCGTCTTCACGCTCGTCGCGCTGCTGGTCGTGGCCGTCCTGGTGACGGCCAACTGGTACGTGTGGCGTCGCCTGTTCCGCGACACGACCCGCGGCCCGGGCCCGGTGCGCCGCGTCGGCGCCGTGCTGATAGCCGGCGGCTGGGCACTCACCGTCGCGGCCCTGGTCGCCGAGCGCGGCGGCGCACCCTTCTGGCTCCAGCAGGTGCTGGCCTGGCCGGGCTTCCTGTGGCTGGCGCTGTCGATCTACCTGGTGCTGGCCGTGCTGGCGGGCGACGTCGTACGCCCCCTGCTGAGGTGGTTCCTGGAACGGCGGGCGAGCGGCACGGCGGCGGCTCTACGGCAGACGCGACCGGAGCCGGAAACGGTCATGGCGGGAGCAACGGCGCACCCGCAGGGGCGTGAGCGGAGGCCCGTGGCGGCGGCAACGGGTCCGCAGCCGGGGGCCACGGCGGTGGACAGCCGGCCGGAGCCGGGCTCCGTGGCGGCGCTGGACGGCGAGCCGGAGCCGGGCTCCGTCGCGGCGCCGGACGGCCCGGAGGCCGGGCCCGCACCCGAGTCGGACCGGCGCACCGCGCCGGCTCCGCCCGAGCCGCGCCCCGATCCGGCTCCCGGAACCCCCGCCTCCGGCCCGTCCGGACCCGTCGGCCCCACCCGTCGTCTCTTCGTCTCCCGGGTCGTCGCGGGCGCCGCGGCGGCGGCCGCGGTCGGGACCGTCGGCTACGGCACGTACGGCGTGCTGAGCGGCCCGCGGGTCAAGCGGGTCACCGTGCCGCTGGCCAGACTCCCGCGCGGGGCGCACGGCTACCGCATCGCGGTGGTCAGCGACATCCACCTCGGTCCGGTTCTGGGCAGGGGGTTCGCCCAGAAGGTCGTCGACACGATCAACGCGACCCAGCCCGACCTCATCGCGGTCGTCGGAGACCTGGTGGACGGCAGCGTCAAGGACCTGGGCCCGGCGGCGGCTCCCCTGGCGCAGCTGAGAGCCCGTCACGGTGCCTACTTCGTCACCGGCAACCACGAGTACTTCTCCGGCGCCGAGCAGTGGGTGGAGGAGGTGCGCCGCCTGGGCCTGCGCCCGCTGGAGAACGCCCGTACGGAGCTGCCGCACTTCGACCTGGCCGGGGTGAACGACGTGGCGGGCGAGGAGGAGGGCCAGGGCCCCGACTTCGCCCAGGCCCTGGGCGACCGGGACCGGGCACGCGCGTGCGTGCTCCTCGCCCACCAGCCGGTCCAGATCCACGAGGCCGTCGAGCACGGCGTCGACCTCCAGCTCTCCGGCCACACCCACGGCGGCCAGCTCTGGCCCGGCAACCTCATCGCCTCCGCCGCCAACCCGACCCTGGCGGGCCTGGAGCGCTACGGCGACACCCAGTTGTACGTCAGCCGGGGTGCCGGAGCCTGGGGCCCGCCGACCCGGGTGGGCGCGCCGTCGGACATCACGGTGATCGAGCTGGCCTCCGGACAGGCCTGAGTGGTCCCGTACGCCAGAACGGCCCCGGGTCAACGGCCGGAACCCTGTGAGGTGCCTGTGAAACCGGGCGAAACGGGCCGGAGGTAAGGTCTTTTCCAACTCGGCAGATCTCTCTTCCCCCAGGTCAAACCCGTGTGATTAGGTGAGCCGCGCCACCAGGGGGTGGCCTGTGCACTGTGGCCCGGGTGGGGCCTTGGGAGGGCAAGGCCGATGCGATCGGTTCGCATACGGATACTCGTGGGACTGCTGGCCCTGGCGACCGTGGGCGTGGGCGCCTGGCAGCTGCTGCCGTCGCAGCAGCACACCGCCCGGACCATCACCGTCGGCACGACGGACGCCGTCACGTCGCTGGACCCGGCGGGCGCCTACGACGCCGGCTCCTGGGCGCTGTTCAGCAACGTCTTCCAGTCGCTGCTGACGTTCGAGCCGGGCGGCGCCACACCCGTTCCGGACGCGGCGAGCAGCTGCGCGTTCGTCGGCGGCGACCTGCGCACCTACCGCTGCGAGCTGCGCGACGGCCTCACCTTCGCCAGCGGCAGAGCCGTGACCGCGCAGGACGTGAAGTACTCCTTCGACCGGGTCAAGAAGATCAACTCGGACGTCGGCCCGGCGTCCCTGCTGAACACTCTCTCCTCGGTGAGCGCGAGCGGGCGGACCGTCACCTTCCGGCTGTCCTCGCCGGACGCCACCTTCCCGTTCAAGGTGGCCACCGGCGCTGGTTCGATCGTCGACCCGGTCACGTACCCGGCGGACAAGCTGCGCACCGACAACGGTGTCGACGGCACCGGCCCGTACGTCCTCACCTCGTTCACGAAGGGCAAGAAGGCCGTCCTCACGCCCAACAGCCGCTTCAAGGGAGCCGTCGAGGACGGCGGCGGGCCCGTCGAACTGCGCTACTACGCCGACGCGGACGCCCTCGACCGGGCCTGGGAGGCCAGACAGGTGGACGTCGCCACCCGCCAGCTGCCGCCCAAGGTGCTCGCCGCGCTCAACCCCAGCGACCCCAAGCAGCGCGTCTCCGAGGCCGACAGCTCCGAGACCCGCAACCTGTACTTCAACACCCGCCCGGGCAAGCCGCTGCACGACCCCCGCGTACGGCAGGCCGTGGCCTGGCTGATCGACCGCGGACGGCTGGCCGCGAACGTGTACGACGGGACCGTCGACCCGCTGTACTCGCTGGTCCCGACGGGCATCACCGGACACACCGCGTCGTTCTTCGACACCTACCCCGAGCAGGACCCCGCCAAGGCACGGCAACTGCTCACCGAGGCCGGAGTCAGCCTGCCCGTCCGCTTCACCTACGGCTATGCCGAGGGCCGCGGCGCCGCCGCCCAGGAGGCCGCGGAGATCAAGCGGCAGCTGGAGGCGAGCGGCCTGTTCAAAGTCAGCCTCAAGGGCTACCAGTGGGACGGTTTCCAGAAGGAGTGGGCGAGCGGCAGGCTCGACGCGTACGCCGTCGGCTGGGTCGCCGACTTCCCCGACCCGGACACCTTCGGCAGCCCGCTCGTGGGCACCCACGGCACCATGAACACCGGCTACAGCAGCAAGACCGTCGACCGGCTCATCCAGGCGAGCCAGCGCTACGCCGACCGGAGCCAGGCCACCAAGGACATCGGCACCCTGCAGGAGACCATCGCGCGGGACGTGCCGGTCATCCCGCTGTGGCAGGCCAAGGAGTACGTCGTCAGCAGCGAGGACATCGGCGGGGGCCAGTACCTGTCGGACGGCACCGGGGTCTTCCGCCTCTGGCGCCTGAGCTGGCTCTGATCAGCCGACCGGAGTTCAGGATGCGGGGTTCCCGGCGGGGTCGGGCGGTGCCTTGGTCACGCCCGGCAGGAAGTCCGTGAACAGCTCGTGCACCTCCCGGACGAGGGGCCGCAGCACCCGGAAGCGGGCCAGCGCGACGCCCCGCGCGGTGAGCCGGGCGCCGCGCTCGGCGAGCCGGTAGCTGCGCTCGCGGCCCTCCGTGCGGTCGAACACCCAGTACAGGACCAGCCCCATCTGCGCGAGCCACATCAGCTCGGGCAGGATGTCCCGCAGTTCCTCCGGCACCTTCGTCCTCGCGCCGCGCAGCACCTCCCGGTGCACGCTGATGGCCTCCACACGCGCGTGCTCCGACTCGGCGGAGAAGGGGCTGAGCGGACTGTCCGGGTCGGCGGCGTTCTTGAAGAACTGCACCGCGAACTCGTGGTACGGCGCCGCGATGTCCAGCCACGCCTTCAGCACGCCCGCGAGCCGCGCCTCCAGGTCGGCCTCCCGGGCCAGGACCTCCCGGACGGCCACCTGGTGCTCGGCGGCGATCCGGTCGTAGAAGCCCTGGATCAGGTGCTCCTTGCCGTCGAAGTAGTAGTACGCGTTGCCGACCGAGACACCGGCCTCCTGGGCGATGGCCCGCATCGTCGTCCTGTCGTAGCCGCGCTCCTGGAACAGCCGCATGGCCGTCTCCAGGATCAGGGCGCGGGTCTGCTCCGACTTGCTGGGAGTCGGCTCGGACTTGTGGTGAGGGGCGCCGTCATGGGGGCCGTCGTTCTTCGCGGGCACGGAGACAGAGCCTAACCAGCGGCGCCGGCGCCCCTGCCGCACCCCGGTGCGGTCAGGGCCGCCGGCCGAGCTCCGGCCGCTTGGAGTAGTCCGTGAACCCGATGACGTTGCCCCAGGGATCGGCGATCTCGACGGCCCAGCCGGTGACCGTGGTGGACGGCTCGTCGAGCAGGGCGATGCCCGCCTCGCGCAGCGCCCTGGCCGCCGCCCGCGCGTCCGGCACCTCCAGCCACACGCGCGGACGGCCACGGCGGTGGACGGTGCCCCAGGCTCTCCTCCTGCCGCAGCAGGATCCCGGGCGTCTCGCCCCCGACCTTCAGCAGCGCGATCCCGGCCTCGTCGAGCCGGAAGTCCAGCGGGAACCCGGCGCGGGCGTAGAACGCGACGGCCTCGCCGAGGTCCCCGACGGGCAGCAGCACGCTGTCGAACCCGAGCAGCTCGTACGACTCGTTGTCTGACATACCGTCAGAATAGGTCGATGATCGGCCGCAGCCGGTCATTGTCGGCGGTGCCTGGCCCGGCCCGGGAGTCGAGACCACCAGATCGACCTGGCATCCGGCACGGAGGTCACGCTCCTGAGCCAGTCGTGGCGGCAGGAAGCGCCGAGAGGGCCCCGCCCCCGGCACGAGTCCGGAGACAGGGCCCTCACGGACCGACACGAGCCGACGTCAGTAGCGCCGAGTGATCAGCGCCCGCTTGACCTCCGCGATCGCCTTCGTCACCTCGATGCCGCGCGGGCACGCGTCCGTGCAGTTGAAGGTCGTGCGGCAGCGCCAGACGCCGTCGCGGTCGTTGAGGATCTCCAGGCGCTGCTCGGCCGCCTCGTCACGCGAGTCGAAGATGAAGCGGTGCGCGTTGACGATGGCCGCCGGGCCGAAGTACTGGCCGTCGTTCCAGAAGACCGGGCACGAGGTGGTGCAGGCCGCGCAGAGGATGCACTTCGTGGTGTCGTCGAAGCGCTCGCGGTCCTCCGCCGACTGCAGCCGCTCGCGCGTGGGCTCGTTCGTGTCCTTCGTGATGAGGAAGGGCATGACGTCCCGGTACGCCTGGAAGAACGGCTCCATGTCCACGACCAGGTCCTTCAGGACCGTCAGGCCCTTGATGGGCTCGACCGTGATCGGCTTCTCGGGGTTGATGTCCTTGATGAGGGTCTTGCAGGCAAGACGGTTCTTGCCGTTGATCCGCATCGCGTCCGAGCCGCAGATGCCGTGGGCGCAGGAGCGGCGGAAGGTCAGCGTGCCGTCCAGGTCCCACTTGATCTTGTGGAGGCCGTCGAGGACGCGCTCCTTGGGGTCGATCTCCAGCTGGAAGTCTTCCCAGGTCGCCTCGGCCGAGACCTCCGGGTTGAAGCGGCGGACCCGGAAGGTGACCGTGATGTACGGCGAGGCCGCGGACGCCGCTTCCGCCTTGTCCAGAACGGGGGTTGCCATCAGTACTTACGCTCCATCGGCTGGTAGCGGGTCTGGACGACCGGCTTGTAGTCGAGACGGACGGTTTCGGTGCCGTCGGCGCCGACCTCGCGGTACGCCATGGTGTGGCGCATGAAGTTGACGTCGTCGCGGTTCGGGTAGTCCTCGCGGTAGTGACCGCCGCGGGACTCCTTGCGGGCCAGGGCGGACACCGCCATGACCTCGGCCAGGTCGAGCAGGTTGCCCAGCTCGATCGCCTCCAGGAGGTCCGTGTTGAAGCGCTTGCCCTTGTCCTGGATCGCCACGTTCTTGTAGCGCTCCTTGAGCTCCGCGATCTTCTCGACCGCCGTCTTGATCGTCTGCTCGGTGCGGAAGACCATGACGTTGGCGTCCATCGTCTCCTGCAGCTCGCGCCGCAGCGTGGACACCCGCTCGTTGCCGGTCGAGTCGCGCAGGCGCTCGATCTGCGCGAGGACGAAGGACTCCGGGGCCTCCGGCAGCTCGACGAAGTCCGCCGTCTGCGAGTACTCCGCCGCCGCGATGCCGGCCCGCTTGCCGAAGACGTTGATGTCCAGCAGCGAGTTGGTGCCGAGGCGGTTGGCGCCGTGCACGGACACGCAGGCGACCTCGCCGGCCGCGTACAGGCCCGGGACGACGGTGGTGTTGTCGGCCAGGACCTCGCCCTCGACGTTGGTCGGGATGCCGCCCATCGCGTAGTGGGCGGTCGGCTGGATCGGGATCGGGTCCGTGTAGGGCTCGATGCCGAGGTAGGTGCGGGCGAACTCCGTGATGTCGGGCAGCTTGGCGTCCAGCTGCTCCGGCGGGAGGTGGGTGAGGTCCAGGTAGACGTGGTCGCCCTCGGGACCGCAGCCGCGGCCCTCGCGGATCTCCGTGTAGATGGAGCGCGAGACGACGTCACGGGAGGCGAGGTCCTTCATCACCGGCGCGTACTTCTCCATGAAGCGCTCGCCGTCCTTGTTGCGCAGGATGCCGCCCTCACCGCGGGCGCCCTCCGTCAGCAGGATGCCCATGCGCCAGATGCCGGTCGGGTGGAACTGGAAGAACTCCATGTCCTCCAGCGGGATGCCCCGGCGGTAGACCGCCGCCTGGCCGTCGCCGGTCAGGGTGTGCGCGTTGGACGTCACCTTGAAGAATTTGCCGCAGCCGCCGGAGGCGTAGATCACGGCCTTCGCCTGGAAGACGTGGATCTCGCCGGTGGCCAGCTCGTAGGCCACCACACCGGCCGACTTCTTGACGCCGTCGACCTCGGTGATCAGCTGGTCCAGGACGTAGAACTCGTTGAAGAACTCCACGCCGTGCTTGACGCAGTTCTGGTACAGCGTCTGGAGGATCATGTGGCCGGTGCGGTCGGCCGCGTAGCAGGACCGGCGGACCGGGGCCTCGCCGTGGTTGCGGCTGTGACCGCCGAAGCGGCGCTGGTCGATCGTGCCGTTCGGGGTGCGGTTGAACGGCAGGCCCATCTTCTCCAGGTCGAGGACGGAGTCGATGGCCTCCTTCGCGAGGATCTCGGCGGCGTCCTGGTCGACCAGGTAGTCACCGCCCTTGACCGTGTCGAAGGTGTGCCACTCCCAGTTGTCCTCCTCCACGTTGGCGAGCGCGGCGGCCATGCCGCCCTGCGCGGCGCCCGTGTGGGAGCGGGTCGGGTAGAGCTTGGTGAGCACGGCGGTGCGGCTGCGCTTCGTCGACTCGATGGCGGCGCGCATACCGGCGCCACCGGCGCCGACGATGACGGTGTCGTACTTGTGGATCTTCATGATTCTCGCAGCCCCGTGCCTAGCGGATGTTCGGGTCGAAGGTGAAGATCACCAGCGTGCCCAGCAGGATGGTGAACACCGTGGCGGTGTAGAGCAGGCCCTTGAGCCACAGCCGGGTGTTCGCGCGCTCCGCGTAGTCGTTGATGACCGTGCGCAGGCCGTTGGCGCCGTGCAGCATCGCGAGCCAGAGCATCAGCAGGTCCCAGACCTGCCAGAACGGGCTCGCCCAGCGGCCCGCCACGAAGGCGAAGCCGATCTTGGAGACACCGCCGTCCAGCACGAGCTGGATCACGAGGTGCCCGATGACCAGGACGACCAGCACCACGCCCGACAGGCGCATGAACAGCCAGGCCGCCATCTCGAAGTTGCCGCGCGTGGACCTCGGGGTCTTCTTGGTGCGCTTGCGCGGGGCCTCGATGTAGGGCGCCGGGTTGTCGACGCTGTACTCGGAGGCGCCCTCGACGGGGCCGATGCCCGAAGCGGCGGTCTTTTCAGTCGTGGACATTGGCGTCAGCTCCCGAACAGTTCACGAGCGGCGTGACCGAGGACGGGGTAGATCGCCCCGAGCATCAGCACGACCCACAGCACGACGACGGTCCAGAGCATCTGCTTCTGGTAGCGCGCGCCCTTGTACCAGAAGTCGACGGCGATGACGCGCAGACCGTTGAGCGCGTGGAAGAGGATGGCGGCGACGAGGCCGTACTCCAGCAGCGCGACGATGGGCGTCTTGTACGTGGCCACGACCTTGTCGTAAGCCTCGGGGGACACACGGACGAGTGCGGTGTCCAGCACGTGAACGAACAGGAAGAAGAAAATGAGGACGCCGGTGACTCGGTGAGCCACCCAGGACCACATTCCTTCCCGGCCGCGGTACAGCGTTCCAGCCGGCACGGAAGTTTCCTCCGGGAGCGGGGATTGGGGCCGCGCCGGCTTCAGTGTCGGTCGGGCCCGGCCGGGTACGGTCCACCGGCCCCCAGCATCGTAGCGATGCGCTGCCGCCGGGCTGAGCCGGGGTCGGACGGTGTGATCAAAATGGCACTCAAAGGGGTACGGGTGGGCTATTGCGGCCGCTGAGGCGGGTGGTGTGTGGGGGTTTGCCGGGTGCGGGCCGTCAGCGGCTCGTCGCGCCCCGCGGCGGGGCCGCGTACCGGCACCGCCCCGTGCCCTTCAGGGCCCTGACGAGTCTGCCCCGTGCCAGGCGGCGGAGTTGTTCCGCCGTGATCGCCCGTTCCTCCTCCGGATCGTTGGTCAATCGTGACCGGATCGCCTCCAGGACGCGGTCCAGGGACTCCTCCGGGGCCACGCCGTCGAGGCAGATGACGAACACGTGACCGAATCGGGCCTCATAGGCCGCGCGGGCCGCGCTCAGGGCCGTGTGAGCGGCGGAGTACGTGTCCGCCGGGAGCGCCGGAAGCGACTCGTTCGCCAGGGCATCCGCCAGATCCGCCCAGGTCAGGTCATATGCCGCCTCGTCGGCGGCGGCGAGCAGGGCGTCGGCGTCCGGGTACGGGCGGTGGTCGGCGATCCGCGCGGCCCAGTGCGCGCTGCGCAGGCAGGCCAGGAGAAGGTGCCGGATCTCCTCGGCGGGCGCGGTGTTGAAGTGCTCCACCGGTATGGCGGTACGGCCGGGGAGGTCGGGGAGGCGATGCACAGCCAGCGTGGGTCCTCGTGGGGGTCACGTGTGTGTCGGCGGGGGATCTTGTGAGAGCTGTGCCGTCACGTTATCGAGAGCGGGCGTGACGTGTCCGACGGATGCCCGAATTTCACCCGCCCGAGAGAGAACGGGAACGTGTGGTGGACGGCCGTCCTCCGGAACGGGTCGTAGGTTGGGTGGAGTGAGCCAGCACAGGCGCCGGGCGCCGGCGCAGAAGGTGAGACAGCGGCGGGTCGTGATCGCGGCGGTGGCCGCCGCCCTGGTCGTGGTGTCCGGCGGCGTGAGCCTGGGACTCTGGGCGTCCTCGGACGACGACGGCGGCGGACCGGCGGGGGCGGCGGCGCGGACCTCGGAGGCACGCTCGGCGGCCACGGCGCAGCAGCCGCCGACCCCGAGCCCCAGCCGCTCCTACCCCCTGTCGGAGACGCCCCGCACCATCCCCGCCGTCCGGGCCCACACCCCGGCGCGCGGCCCGGGCTGGAAGCCCGAGCGCGGTGCCCGCGTGGTCGTCAACGACGCCGACCTGGCCGACGAGGGGCGGCTGATCGCCGGCGAGCTGGACCTGACGTACGCGGGCGAGAAGGACGACGTGCGCGCCGGGGACGTGCGGCTGGCGCTCAACGGCGACGAGGGCGCGGACCCGGAGTCGTACACCATGACGGTGCGCGGCGGGCGGGTGAACATCAGCGGGCCCGCCGACGCCGGTGTCTTCTACGGCACCCGCACCCTCAAGCAGGTGGTGCACGGCGGACGTACGGCGCCCGAGGGCGTCGTGCGCGACGAGCCGGCCAAGCCGGTGCGCGGGTTCATGCTGGACATCGCGCGCAAGCACTTCACCCCCGGCTGGATCGAGGACCGGATCCGGGAGCTGGGGGACCTGAAGTTCAACCAGCTCGGGCTGCACTTCTCCGACGACCAGGGGTTCCGGATCGAGTCCGACACGCACCCGGAGATCGTCTCCAAGGACCACCTGACCAAGGCGCAGGTCAGGAGGATCGTCCAGCTCGCGGCCAGCCGGCACATCACCGTCGTGCCCGAGATCGACTCCCCCGGGCACCTCGGCGCCGTCATCGCCGCCCACCCCGACCTCCAGCTGCGCAGCGCCGACGGCACGGCGGTGCGCGGGGCGATCGACATCTCCAAGAACGAGTCCGCCGAGATCGTCGACGACCTGCTCGACGAGTACGCCGGCCTGTTCCCCGGGAGCCAGTGGCACCTCGGCGGCGACGAGTACCAGGCGCTGACCTACTCCGACCCGGCGTCCTCGTTCCCGCAGCTGGCCACCGCGGCGCGGGAGAAGTACGGCGCCGGCGCGACCGTCGCCGACCTGGCCACCGGGTGGCTCAACGACCGCGCCGGCACCGTCCGCGCCCATGACCGCACGCCGCGCGCCTGGAACGACGGCTTCTTCCGCGGCACCTCGGTGCAGGCCGCCAAGGACATCCAGGTCGCCTACTGGACCGGCAAGGAGATCGGTGCCCGGCAGCCGGTGGAGTACCTGAGCGCGGGCCGGCAGGTGATCAACTACAACGACGAGTTCCTGTACTACGTCCTCGGGGAGCCGCAGACCTTCGTCTATCCGACGGGGCAGCGGATCTACGAGCAGTGGAACCCGCGGGTCCTGCGCGGCACCTCCGCCGTTCCCTCGCGCTACGACGACCAGATCCTCGGCGGCTCCTTCGCCGTCTGGTGCGACCTCGCGAACTCCCAGACGCAGGATCAGGTCGCGGCCGGGATCCGGCTGCCGCTGCGGGCGACCGTCCAGAAGCTGTGGGACCCGGACAGGCCCGCGATGTCCTGGACGGATTTCCGGGCACTGGCGGACCGGCTGGGCTGATCCGTACGAATTGGCCTATCCGGCTGCGAACTCCCGTACGGCTGTGGTGGTGTTCTGGAGGAGCGGAATCGAAAACGCCGGGGGGAAGCGGGATGGGCTACTGGGGGTATTTCGTCGTGGGGCGCGCCGAGCGGCCGCTGGCGGAGCTGGACGCGCTGTCGGGCGCCCGGCACGGCCTCACCCTGCACACGTCGGTGCCCGGCGGATGGCAGGTCTGGGAGTACCCGAGCGGTGACGGCGACGTGGGGAGCATGAACGCCCTCGCCCGGGAGACCGGGGCGCCCGCGCTCTTCGGTTACGTCATGGACAGCGACTGCGTGGTGGTGGAGGCGGCGGCGCCGGACAGCGGGGCGTGGACGACGTGCCTGGCACGGGCCGCGATGGCCGGGCACCTCGGCGCCGACCGGGAGGGCCTCACACTCGAGGACTACTTCCTGGAGCCCCGTGACGCCGCCGGACGCGCCGTCGAGTGGGCCGCCGAGGCCGGGCACACCGCGGACGCCGACGCCCTCGTCGAGGTGCTGTCCGCCGACCCCGAACCAGTGGCCGAAAATCTCCTCTTCCGGCTGCTGGACCGGCTCGGAGTGGTGCCCCAGTGACACTCCGGGGCCGTCGCACGCAGTAAGGGGAAGTGCGGGCTCCGTTAGGGAAGGCGCCCGATGGAGGCCTGTGGAGGCCGGCAGAGGGAGGCGTGGATGAGCCTGGTGGAACTGATCGCACAGGCCGACGAACGCGGACTGGCGGTGAGCGGGCTGGCTTGTCTTGATCGGTGCGTGCCCCTGCTGGGCTGTGACGACGAGATGCTGCGGCCCCTGTGGCAGAGCCTCACGGACACCGCCGACAGCGGCGACTGGGCCCTCGGCCTGGAACAGGCGCGCGGCAAGCTCGACGCGTTCGACGAGTTCGACACGGCGGACGAGGCCGCGCTGCTGGCCCGCCGCATGCTGGCCGCCGCCCCGGCCGAGCGGTCCGCCGCCGAGGTCCGGGTGTGGGCCGACGCCTGCTCGGTCGCCGCGCTGCAGATCCACCGGCTGCTGGACCCCGCCGAGGACGAGGGACCCTCGGTGGACGCCCTGCCTCAGGCCCTCAACGCCGTTCGTGCCGGCCAGACCCTCACCCAGGGCCGTGCCGAGGGCATGTCGCCGCTCGTCGCCGCCGAGCTGCGCCGTCAGATCACGGTCCTGGAGGTCGTGGCCGGCCACGGGCCGGCCGGGCTGCGCCGGGCGCTGGAGGTGTCGACGGAGGGGCGGCGGGTGCTGCGCGCGGTGGTGTCACGCCGTACGCGCCAGCAGGGCTGAGCGGTGGGGCCGCGGCCACGGCGCCGGACGGTCTCAGCGCAGCAGCCACTTCACCACCGCGTCGCCGTAGTGCGCGGTCTGCGCGTAGAAGGCGGTCAGGTCCCGGTGCGTCGCCGCGAAGGCGGCGCGTGCCTCGGATTCCGCCTCGGCGCCGCCGTACACCGGCAGCACCGTCGCGCGGGCACCCTTCCACAACTCGTCGAAGTCGGCCGAGGCGAGGAAGCCTGCCACCTCGGCGACCTGGGCCACCGTCAGCAGCAGGAAGGGCGGGTCGTCCGGTTCGGGCGGGGGCACCGGGCGGCCGCCGAGGACCACGTGGGCCCTCGGGCCCTCCAGGGCGTGGTGCGGGGGAGTGCCGGCGTAGAGGCACTCGTAGTGCAGGAAGTCCTTCTCCAGCACTTCCTCCCGGTGCCGGCCGACCCGTTCCCGTACCGCCTCCCAGTCGTCCTCGAACAGCCGTCGCAGCCAGGTGGCGCTGTCACGCAGCGTGGCGGGCGGCACCGCGCGGAGATGGAAGTACATGCTCATCCCTCAGGGCAGCGCACGGGGGAGCCAAATCATCACCCACGGGTAAACCTGCGCGCGTGAGGGAGTCCTGTGACCGTCTCGGGGTGGTGCCGGGGTGGTCCTGCACCGGTCCTGGGAACCCGCCGGATCGGCGTGACGAATCCTCTCGGGGTCACGCTCTTCCGACTGTGACGACTGTGACGACCCAGCAGGAGAGCAGGCCCGCGGCAGCGGCGAAGCCGGTGCGGTGGGCGGCGGACGCGGTGGCGACGATGCGCGAGGGCGCGCGGCTGCGGCTCGACTACTCGGCGCAGAGCCTGTGGAGCGTCGACCGGATGATCGAGGCCATCCGGCGCGAGGGCACGCCACAGGACGCCGTGCGGAACGTGCTGCGCGGACTCGGCGCGTACGCCGGTGAGGTGATGGTCCGCCAGAGCGGCGCGGAGTGGTGGACCACGGGCGGCGACCACTGGGTCCGCACGCCCGACGGACGTCTGTGGGACCCCATCGACGAGGCCCGCCGCTGTTTCACCGGGCAGGGCTCGCTGCGGTTGATGTGCCGGGACGCGACGACCGGCGCGTCGCAGCCGTAGCAGCCGGCTGACGCCCTCGGCGTCAGGGCAGCGGCACCTCCCCGGCGTAGGGGCCGACGCCCAGGTCGGCACGTCCGTCGCCGGTCAGGTCGGACCCGGCCGCCGCGGCCGTGCCGGCGTTGCCCGCCAGGGCGCGGATCGCGGGCAGGTCCGCGTAGAGGTGGGTGCCGGGGCACATGGTCGGGTAGCCGTCGCGGTGGCCGGAGACGCGGTTCAGGGTGACCTTCTGACCGGCCGTGAACATGCCGTTGTCGGCGCCGGCGGTCAGCAGCACGGTGCCGGTCGGGCCGATGCCGTACAGGCCGAGCTTCCAGGCGGCGACGTGCGCGACCGCCTCGCGCACGGCGGCGGTGGTGGTCGCGGTGGTGTAGTCGCCGAGCACCGAGACGCTGCTGGTGTCGGTGTTGAAGCCGTAGGTGTGCGCGCCGAGGACGGGCCGGTCGATGCCGCCCGCGCGGCCCTCGAAGACCGTGCCGCACTTGTCGACGAGGAAGTGGTAGCCGATGTCGTTCCAGCCGTTGCTCTGTACGTGGTACAGGAAGATCCCGCGGACGATCGACGCGGACTCGGCGCAGGTGTAGGTGTTGGTCCCCGCCGTGTGGTGGACGAAGATCGCCTTGGTGTCGGTGGTGTACGTGGGCGGGTTCTTCACCAGCGACTCGTCGGCGCCCCAGCCGTAGCGCGGGGTGACGGCGGGAAGGGGGGCGGTGGCCGGGCCGGTGGCGGGGGTGCCCATCGCCGGGGCGGCCGTCGCGGGGGTGTCCGTCGTATCGCCCGTGCCCGTGCCGGTGGTGGCGGTGCCCGTGCCTCCGTCCGGGTCGACCAACTCGACGCGCAGCCCCGTCGGCAGTCTCGTGCCCGTCACGCGGACCTGGACGCCGTCGGACGGTCCCGTCCACAGCGGCTGGGTGCCGCCGCGCACTCCGGCGCCGTCGTGGTCGGGGCCCGTCTCGGGCGTGCGGACGTCGGTGTCCAGGGCGCGCCAGGGGCTCCACTCGCCGGTGTCGCGGGAGCGGGTGCGGACCTCGGCGGTGCCCGTGAGGGCGGCGTGCGGATCATCCCAGGTGACGCCGACCATGCTGAACGACTCGGTGGCGCGCGGGGGCAGCGCCCGGTTCAGCGGGTCGTCACCCGGTACGGGGATGCTGTGCACGGTGCCGGCGGGGCCGGCCTGCGCGGGTGCCGCGACGCCGGTGGTGCCGAGCACGAGTGCGGTGGTGACGGCGGTGCGGAGGAGGAAGCGCGTGAGCCGGTGACGTCTCCCGGGCTCCTTCGGTTCGGCGGCTGACATGGCCCTGCTTTCGTCGGTGGTGTTCGGACGGCAGGGCGCGCGCGAAGCACCCGAAGGAGGACCGGGTGCCGCGGCGCCTGCCGAGGCATCCCTTCCACGCCTCGACGGGAAGTGGACCGCGGAACACCCGACGGCCGGGGCCCGGCGATGGCGGGACCCCGGCCTTCGTACGAGACCGACGCGTGGTGTTACGGCGTCAGCGTCTGGCCCACACGGGCGTCGGTGGGCGTGCCCAGCGTGGACTTGCTGTAGATGACGGCGTCGGCGTAACCGAGCCCGGTGCTGTTGCTCGGCAGGTGCAGCAGGATGCCGTCCGTGCCGTCCTCGCCGTCGGCGCCGAAGGTGAGGTCGGCGCGGCCGTAGCCGGACAGGTCCGTCAGGGACGCCGACGAGCCGAAGCGGTCGCCGGCCTCCGCGGTGCCGGGGATGCCGGAGGTGTCCTGCGAGATGCCGACCGAGCCGGAGCCGGTCAGGCCGGAGGCGCTGCCCCTGACCAGGATCGCGTTGCCCGCGTTCGCGTAGTTCACGCCGCTGCGGGCCAGGTCCTCGCCCGGCGCGCCCGCGAGGGCGTCCAGGTAGCCGTCGGCGTTGAAGTCGCCGACCGAGACCCAGCTGCCGAGGGCGTCACCGGACTCGTTGCCGCCCGGGACGTACGCCGTGTCCTGGTGGATCGTCGTCATGCCGGTGGTGGTGAAGCCGGTCGACGTGCCAGGGACCATGGTGATCTGGCCCCCGGACTTGCCGCCGGACTCGGAGGCGACCGGCTGGCCGATGACGATGTCGTCGTAGCCGTTGCCGTTGATGTCGCCGGCGGCCAGGGAGCGGCCGCCCTTGACGGAGATGACGCCCACCTTGGTCAGGCCGGAGGCGGAGCCCGCGAAGCGGACGACACGGCCGATGCCGCCGGTGTCGCGGTAATTGAGGGCGACGTCCGCGTAACCGTCGAGGTTGAAGTCGCCGGTGGCGGCGTCCAGGTAGGCGACCGAGCCGGTGGCGGTGGTGAGGCTGCCGTACTTGGTGGCGCCGCCGGTCAGGCGGACGTTGTAGGTGCCGCCCTTGCCGGTGCCCGCCGAGAAGACGTCGGCCCTGCCGTCGGCGTTGAAGTCGCCGACGGTGACCGTGGAGCCCAGCTTGGCCCCGGCCGCCGTGACGCCCGAGGTGGAGTACGAGAAGCCGGTGGTCAGCGCCGGTCCGTACATCACCGTGACCGAGCCGCGGTCGGCGTTGCCGCTGGTGTCGTCCTCGCCGGGGGCGCCGATCGCGAGATCGGCGTGACCGTCGCCGTTGACGTCGCCCCAGGCGGTGGCGGTGCCGAAGCCGTCACCGGTCTCCGAGGAGCCCGGGACGCCGGCGCTGTTCTGGGTGAGCGTCTGCTTCGCGGCGGTGACCGGGCCGTCGACGCCGCCCGGCACCACCGTCACCGAGTTCGCCTTCGGCGTGCCGGCGACCAGGTCGCTGACGCCGTCCCGGTTGTAGTCGGAGGTGGCCAGTGCGTGCGAGATGCCCGGGGTCTTGGCCAGCTTGCGGATGAAGGCGAGCTTGTCGATGAGGAAGTCGCCAGGGCAGGCGGTGGCGTTGGTGGCCTCGTGCCCGAAGACCCGCGGCAGGGTGATCGACTGGCCCTTGGGGACCTTGTTGCCGCTGTAGTTGAGGTCGGCGCCGGACGTCAGGGTGACGTTGCCGGTCGGGTCGATGCCGTACATGCCGAACTTCCAGGCCACGATCCGCGCGATGGCGTCGAGCCCGGCGCGGCTGGGCCTGGCCTTCTCGAAGTTGCCGATGTACGAGATGCCGACCGTGTTGGTGTTGAATCCGGCGTCGTGCGCGCCGATCACCGGCAGGTCCATGCCGCCGCTGCGGCCCTCGAAGATCTGGCCGCACCTGTCGACGACGAAGTTGTAGCCGATGTCGAAGTAGCCCTGGCTGAAGTGCGCCTGCTGGATGGAGCGCAGCCGGGCCCGGGAGTCGGCGCAGGAGACCGTGTTGTCGCTGTCGATGCCGGTGTGGTGGATGACGGCGGCCTTGATCTCGGTGCCGTACTCGGGCGTGCCGTCGTAGTTCGTCGAGGCGCCCCACTCGGCCTGCGTGATCACCGGCGGCTTGACGACCGTGGAGGGCCGGGGCTCGGGCACCGTGGGAGTGGGGGAGGGCGAGCCCGACGGGGAGGAAGACTCGGACGGGGAGGCGGACTCGGAGGGGGAGGCCGAGGTGGACGCCGGGTCGCCCGGGGTGCCGGTCGGCTCGGGCGTCGTGGTTCCCGGCGCGGTCTCCGTGGCCGTCGCCGTCGGCGACTCCGCGGCCGTCGGTGACGCGGTGGCCGCCGGCTCCGTCGTTTCGACCGCGAACGCCGCCGGCTCCAGCGGCTCCTGCGGGTCGGTGCCCGGGTCGAGCAGCTTGATGTCCATTCCGGCGGGCTGGCCGGACGCCTCGGTGCCGTCGGCGTTCACGACGCGCACCTCGACGCCGTCGGACGCGCCGGTCCACATCGACTCGGTACCACCGCGCAGGGCGGCCCGCTCACCCTCGGCGCCGTCGGCCTGGACCGGCTCCACGGCGAGCTTCTGCCAGCCGGACCACTTGCCGGTCTCGATGTCCCGGGTGCGCACCTCGGGCGTGCCCTTGGCCTTCGCCTCCGGGTCGTTCCAGGTGAGCACCACCGCGCTGAACTGCTGCGTGTCCCGCTTCGCGAGGCCCTTGCGGCCCGCGCCCCGGTCCTTGAGCTTCAGCGTGTGGACGGCGGGCTCGCGGCCCTCGGCCCTGTCGTCCGACGGCGTGGCCGGATCGGCCATCGCGTAGGTGACGACACCCGCGCCGCTCAGGACGACGGCTCCGATCGTCAGCCAGGCCCGCCTTTTGAGACTGAGCGGTTTGTACGCATGGGTCCTGCGTGGACTCAACTACCCCACCCCTAGAAAGTGACCACGGTCGCATCACCGTCACACAGGCGACACTCACACAGCGCCAGGGGATGGCCAAACATCACTCGGTAGTTCGCAATTGCCACGCATGACGTACGAGATCGGAAAAGGTTGTACCGGGGCTGTGGGGTGTCGGTGTGCGAAGAGACACAGTCGGGACGAGTGATGTTCCCGAGGTGTCGGCCGCTTGTTCAGCCGGGGGAGGTTACAGGGGTCCCCCAGGGCCGAGTGAAGGGGTGGGGGTCCCAATGGACGGAGCCGAGGGGCGGCGTGTGCCCCGTGCGAGTGAGATGCGTCCGTGCGCCAGGGCGTTCGTCGCCCGTGTGACCGCCCGCAACCGGCTTCCGCTCGACTACTCCGTGGCCAGTCTGCGCGTCGTCGACTTCCTGATCGACGGGCTGCGCAAGGGCGGCTCGGACCGTGAAGACGCGCGCGGCACGCTCCTCGCGCTCGGGGCGTACGTCGGTGAGGTGCTCGTGCGCCGGGCGGGCGCGGTGTGGGTGGACCTCGACGCCGACCAACGCGCCTACTTCGGCCAGCCCGTGGGCGTCCGCATGCCGGACGGACGGGTCTGGAACCCCCTCGGCAAGGTCGGCAACCGCTTCGAGTCCGGCGGCCCGGAGGAGTCTCTGCAGACCTTCTACCTGACCCTTCACGGCAGGGCGCGGCGCGCCCTGGCCTGAGGGGCGCTGTGACACTTCGGTGAACCCCGACGCTGAGGACCGTGGAGGCGTGGGCACGGCCGACCGTGCCGCACGACGCGGATTCGCCACAGACTCGGTACGGACGAGGACAGTTCTTGGGCCACGGAGGGGAACCCCGCCGCGTACAGGCGTACGACGGGGAATTGGGCGCGGCCGTCGCGCGGGCCCAGGAAGGTGACGAGGCCGCCTTCGCGGTCGCCTACCGGCTCGTTCAGCCCGGACTGCTCGGCTATCTGCGCGGGCTGGTCGGGGACGACGCGGAGGACGTGGCGTCCGACGCGTGGCTGGAGATAGCCCGGGACCTGGGGCGGTTCCGGGGCGACGGCGCGGGCTTCCGGGGCTGGACGGCGACCATCGCCCGGCACCGGGCGCTCGACCATCTGCGCCGCCAGCGGGTACGGCCCCGGGCCGCGACGCTGGAACAGGACGTCCTGGAGCTGCCCGGGCCGCAGAGCACGCACGAGCAGGCGCTGGAATCCATCTCCACCGAGTACGCCCTCGAACTGGTCCGCGGGCTGCCCCGCGACCAGGCGGAGGCGGTGCTGCTGCGGGTCGTCGTCGGCCTCGACGGTCCCGCCGCCGCGCGCGTCCTCGGCAAGCGGCCGGGCGCGGTGCGGACGGCCGCGTACCGGGGTCTGAAACGCCTGGCCAGACAGCTGGGCGCCGAAAGTGTGACGGATGAGGCGTCCAGGACGCTGGGTGAGTCGAAATGAACGCCACGGAAGTCCGGCCTTGGGCGGACCGCACGGACCGGAGCGACCGGACCCACCGGGATGGCCGGCCGGCCGACCCGGCCGTCCCGGCCGCGGCGGTGGTCCCACCCTCCGGGCCGGGCGGAACGAACGGGCCGAACTTATCGGCGGACAGCCGGGCGCGCCCGGTGGTGCGCCGGGCGCCCTGGACGAACCGGCTGAACCGGTTGCCCCGGTCCAGCCGTACGAACCGAGTGAACGGCGAGAACTGTACGGGCCGTACGGACTGCTGCACGGGCCGTACGGATCGCAAGGCCCGACCGGACCGGGCGAGCCGCACGGGCCGATGAACCGCACGGGCCGCACGAGCCGTACGGACCAGTGGGCCTGGCCGGACCGGAGGACGGACCCGCCGGGTCCGCACGGGCCGGACGGTCCGCCGGGTCCGCACGGGCCGGACGGTCCGCCGGGTCCGGACGGGTCGGCGGGTTGGGACGGTCCGCCGGTTCCGGATGGTCCAGGACGGCCCGACGGGCCGGAAGGTCCAGGTGGTCCAGCAGGGCCGGACGGGCCGGAAGGTCCGGGTGGTCCAGCAGGGCCCAATGGCCCAGGGCCGTGCGGGTCCCGGGCCCGGATGGTTCGGGCTGGTCCGGACGACCCAGTGGGTCGGTCGGGCCGGTGGGTTCGGACGGGTCGACGGGTTCGGACCGATCACCGGGTCCGGACGACTCGGCGGGTTGGGACGGGCCGCGGGCCCGAACGGGCCAGTGGGTCGGTCGAACCACCAGCCCTGGACGGGCCGCCGGGCCTGAACGGGGCGGGCGGTTTCGCACGGGCCGCCGGTTCCGGATGGCCCAGCAGGGCCGGACGGGCCACCCGACCTGGACGGGTCGGCGGTGTCGGACGGACCAGCGTGTCACCCCCGGGTTTCCGGGTCCGGACGCAACACCGGGTCTGGGAGGACCCCCAGGTCCGGAAGGACCACCGGCGTCGGACGAACCGCCCGGCGCCGATGGGCCCCCAGGTCTGGAGCACCGGAGTCTGACGGACCGGACGGTCGGACCGGCCGCACGGCCGAGCGGACGGTACGGAGCGGTCGGACGGTACGAAGCGGTCGGGCCGTACGGATCAGCCAGGCCGTACGCAGTAGTCGGGCCGTACGGACCAGCCGGCCGTACGGAGCGGCACGCACCGTGCGCGGGCCGGCAGGCGTACGGGTCGGCACGTCGTGCGGGCCGGCAGGCGTGCAGGCCGGCACGTCGTACGGGTCGGCAGGTCGCGTGGCCGCGTCGGCCCTGTCGGTCGGCGCGGCCGCGGGGCGGATGGAACGGTGGTCGGAAGGCCCCGGTCGGCCGGTGCGGCCGCGGGACGGACGGACCGCGTGGACGAGGAAGAACCGCACGGCCCCCTCGGGGCACGCAAGCGGCACAGAGCGAGCAGGGACGGGAACGGACATGGGTGAACGGCAGAGCGGCGGCGGGCTTCCTGGCCGTCGGCGTGTGCACCCTGGCGGCCCGGCGTCCGGACAGCGGAGCGCGGCGGGCCCCGGGGCTCCCGCCTCCGCCGCCCGGGGCACGGCCCTCGACGGCGCGGCGCTGGAGGCGCTGCTCGCGGCGACCCTGCGCGGCGGCGCTGTCGACGCCCAGGGTGAGCAGCGGGCCGTGGCGGCGTTCCGGGCGGCCCGGGCCGCGGGGACGCACCGGACGCGGACCCGTCGCCGGGACGACTGGCGCCCCCGGACCCGGTGGCGCGCAGGGCGGTCGATGAAGACCGCCCTGTCCGTGGCGCTGGCGAGCCTCGCTCTGGGCGGTGTGGCGGTCGCGGGGATCGGCGCGGTCGGCTCGGGCGACGAGGGAGCCCGTGACGACCGGCAGGGCACCCGCCCGTCGGCCGGTGCCCCGGAGCAGCCGCAGGCCGGGGCCTCCGCGGCACCGTCCGTCGCCGGTACGGCCCCCGCGGACCGCCCGGGCACCGCACAGGACACCGAGGCGCACTGCCGCGCCTACGAGCAGGTCGAGGGGCGCGGCAAGGCCCTGGACGCGACGGCCTGGGAGCGGCTCGTCGCGGCGGCGGGCGGTGAACGCCGTGTCGCCGCGTACTGCGCCCGCGCCCTGGAGGAGGCGGCGGCCGGCGGTCCCGGGGCGGACAGCGGCGCGGACAAGGCGAACGGCACCCCGGCCGCCGGCAACAGCGCGGACGCGGGGAGGACACCCGAACCGGGCAACGGCGCCGCCGCCGGGAACACGCCCGACCCGGGCACCACCGCCGGCGTGGGCGGCGCGTCCGGCGCGGGCAACGGCACCGACCCCGGCGGGGCCGCCGGCAACGGTCAGGAACAGAACGGCAACGACAGGGCCACCGGCGGAAAGCCGTAGACGCCCCTGCGCACCCGGGCCGGCGGTGCCTGTGCTCCGCACCCGTCCACGGCCCCGAGGTCTCGCTGCCGAGGCAACGGCCGGGGCCGCCACCCCCCACAGGAGAGGCCCCGGCCGTCGCGCGGCACGGGCCGCGCGGCGGCCCGTACTCCCTACAGCGCCCGGAGGGCGTTTTGTGTCACACCCGCCGAGTCACGGCTTGGTTGCATCCTGTACCCACATGGACGAAGAGCGGTTTCAGGTCGTAACGTGCCTTTCGCGCCAGACCGCGGAGGACAGATGACCAGAGCGACCACCCGCGGTCCTGAGACCGCAACCAGGCATTGAGGAACCACGACGGCGAGCAACCCGGTCCGCGAGAGCGGCGCGGGCTTAGGCGCAGAAGGGCGCGCGCGGTGCTGGGGGACGACGCGGAGCTGACCGCCGCGGTGCGTGCGGCACAGGACGGGGACGAGACCGCGTTCCGGACTGTGTACCGCGCTGTGCACCCGCGGCTGCTCGGGTACGTACGGACGCTCGTCGGTGATCCGGACGCCGAGGACGTGACCTCCGAGGCGTGGCTGCAGATCGCCCGTGACCTGGAGCGGTTCAGCGGTGACGCCGACCGGTTCCGCGGCTGGGCCGCCCGCATCGCCCGCAACCGCGCGCTGGACCACATACGGATGCGCGGACGCCGCCCCGCGATCGGTGGCGACGAGGACGAGCTGACCGGCCGGGCCGCCGAGTCCGACACCGCCGGCGAGGCCATCGAGGCGCTGGCCACCGACAGCACGTTCTCCCTCATCTCCCGGCTGCCCCAGGACCAGGCCGAGGCCGTCGTGCTGCGCGTGGTGGTGGGCCTGGACGCGAAGACCGCGGCCGAAACCCTCGGCAAGCGGCCGGGGGCCGTACGCACGGCGGCCCACCGGGGTCTGAAGCGGCTTGCCGAACTACTCGGTGAGAATCCGGAGGCCGATCCGGAATCGGCCGGAGTGCTCGATGCCGTGCCGCCCCAGCGAGAACCGCGCCGCCGCGCGGTGACGTCCGCGAGTGTGACGCATACGCGCGCGCGGACGCAGAAGGACATGTGATGGCCGACGAGCAGTACAGGTGGCTGGACCGCGAAACGGCGGAGCGTTTGCTGAGCGGCGAGTCACTGGAAGCTGTCGACCCCGCCGCCCGCGAGCAGGCCGAACGGCTCGCCAAGACGCTCGGCGCGCTCTCCCCGCCGCCCACGCCATCCCCGCTGACCAGCGAGGAACTTCCCGGTGAGGCCGCCGCGCTGGCGGCCTTCCGCAAGGCCCGCGCGGAACGCGGCGACGTCGAGGCGACGGCCGGCCGGCGCTCCGGTGGCCGGGCTTTTGAGCCCGGACTGGTCCGGATCGGCGGTTCCTCCGGCGCCGCCCCGCGCTCCCGCTGGGGCCGCCCGGCGCGTCTCGGGCTGGCCGCCGCGCTGGCCGTCGGCATGGTCGGCGGTGTAGCGGTCGCGGCCGGAACCGGAGTTCTGCCGGCTCCGTTCGGCGGTGAGGAGCCGGAGCCCGCCGCCTCCGTCTCGGTCGCGGTGACACCCTCCGAGCCTCCGCTGGTGTCGCCGTCCCCGCACGACTCGGCGCAGGGCGAGCCCAGGCCCGGCGGCTCGCCGGACGGCCCCTCCAGCGGGATCGCCGGGGGCTCGGGCCGGGACGAGCCGAGCGGCGGCGCGACCACGAAGCCCGGCAACGGTGGCGGTGATCACGGGTCGTCCTCCGGCGACCGGGCGAAGGGCCTCGCGTCGGCCTGCCGTGACCTCCGCGACGGCAAGGACCTGGACGCCGGCCGCAAGCGCGCCCTGGACCGGGCGGCGGGCGGCCCCTCCCGGATCGGGACCTACTGCGAGGGTGTCCTGGCCGCGGCCGACGGCGGCTCCGCGGACGGCGAGGCCCCGAGCACCAGCGGCGGCGACAACGGGGCCGGCACCGGCGGAGGCCGGGGCAACCAGGGAGAGCAGGGCGGCAAGGCCGGTGACGGCGAGGGCCACTCGGGCCGGGGACGCGGCCACCGCGACGGCGCCCTCGCCCCCGCGACACAGCCCGAGCCTGCTCTGCCGAAGAACGCCACGACGCTCACCGAGACGTCGCCCAGCCCCACGTACAGCGCGCTCTGACCCCGCCGGGCCACCCCGAACGCCCTCGATATGCCCTCTGACCGGCAGTTTCTTGTTCCTTAGAAATTTCTTCGGCGAGGGTGTGACGTTTTCGGCCGCCGCGGCGCAGTAATGAGTGAGCCGACTGGTCATCGGCTGTCGCACGGAGCCGGGGTTCCCCCCGTACCCACGGCTCGTGCACTTGGCGCGGGCGGGACACGTTCCCCCGGTCCCGCCCGCGCCCCGCATCCCACCGCCCGGTCTCACCAGTGGACGACGACCTTGTCGCCGTTCCTCACCTGCGCGTAGAGATCCGCGATCGCCGCCTCGTCCCCGACGTTGACGCAGCCGTGCGAGGCGCCGGCGTAGCCGCGGGCGGCGAAGTCGGGGCTGAAGTGCACCGCCTGGCCGCCGCTGAAGAACATCGCGTACGGCATGGGCGAGTCGTACAGCGTCGACCAGTGGTCGCGGGACTTCCAGTAGACCCGGAACACCCCCTCACGGGTCGGGGTGTACTCCGAGCCGAAGCGCACCGCCATCGTCGACAGGGTCCGCCCGTCCACCATCCAGCGCAGCGTCCGGCTCGACTTGCTGACGCACAGCACCCGGCCGGTCAGGCAGCGCGGGTCCGGCCGGTCGGCCGGCTGGCCGCCCATCAGGTACAGCTCCCACCTGCCCGGCTCGCGCGTCATCCCCACCAGCCGCTGCCAGGTGACGGTGTCGGCCTCACCGGTCCGCGGCAGCCCGCGCTTGCCCTGGAACCCCCGGACCGCCTCCTGCGTCCGCTCGTCGTACGTCCCCGTGGGCCCGTGGAGGAGCCAGGCGACCTGGCGCAGCCGGGCCTGGAGTTCACGGACGTCGCGGCCGGTGTCGCCACGGGACCACAGGACGCGGGCCGGTGCCGGCGGCGGCGCCAACTTCGGCCCGCCCGCGGAGGGCCGGCCGCCGTCGGAGCCACGGCTGCCCTCGGAGGGCCGGCCGTCGTAACGGGCCCCGGGCGGTGTCGGCGTACCGCTCGGGATCTCGATGCGCACCGGCGACCGGCGCTCGCCGTCCCCGCCGGCGGTCTGCACCGTGCAGCCGGTCACCGCGGCCAGCGCCACTGAGGCGGCCAACGCCCTGCCCATGCCCGTGGTCCGCATACAGCCCCCACCATCTCGCCGGTGCGCCCGGGTGTCACCGGACATCTACCCCGGACGGGCCCGCCCGCGAACCCGGCGGCATTGCGGTGGCCGCTGCCACGGTGGAGGCTGTGAGCGAGGTCCCATCGCGGCTGTGAGCAAGCTCCCAGCGTGCGCCCCTCCACCGGGTGCACGGCCACCGCTACAGTCCGTCGAAGGGTCGGTCTGTACTGGCGAGTAACTGGCGAGTAACTCGAGCAACTGCTCAGCGGGAGGCATCACACCATGGCGCGCGAGTCGGAGTCCGGTCTGCCCATCGAGCCGGTCTACGGGCCGGAGGTGCTGGAGGGCTGGGACCCGGCCGAGAAGCTGGGTGAGCCCGGGCAGTACCCGTACACCCGCGGTGTGTACCCGACGATGTACACCGGCCGGCCCTGGACGATGCGCCAGTACGCCGGTTTCGGCACGGCGGTGGAGTCCAACGCCCGCTACAAGCAGCTGATCGCCAACGGCACGATGGGCCTGTCGGTCGCCTTCGACCTGCCCACCCAGATGGGCCACGACTCCGACGCCCCGATCGCGCACGGCGAGGTCGGCAAGGTCGGCGTCGCCATCGACTCGATCGACGACATGCGGGTGCTGTTCGACGGGATCCCGCTGGACAAGGTCTCCACGTCGATGACGATCAACGCGCCCGCCGCCCTCCTGCTGCTCCTGTACCAACTGGTGGCCGAGGAGCAGGGCGTCAGCGCCGACAAGCTGACCGGCACGATCCAGAACGACGTGCTCAAGGAGTACATCGCCCGCGGCACCTACATCTTCCCGCCCAAGCCGTCCCTGCGCCTGATCGCCGACATCTTCAAGTACTGCAAGGCCGAGATCCCGAAGTGGAACACGATCTCGATCTCCGGCTACCACATGGCCGAGGCGGGCGCCTCACCGGCGCAGGAGATCGCGTTCACGCTGGCGGACGGCATCGAGTACGTGCGCACGGCGGTGGCGGCCGGCATGGACGTCGACGACTTCGCCCCCCGCCTGTCGTTCTTCTTCGTCGCCCGTACGACGATCCTGGAGGAGGTCGCCAAGTTCCGCGCGGCCCGCCGGATCTGGGCCAGGGTGATGCGCGAGGAGTTCGGGGCGAAGAACCCCAAGTCGTGGATGCTGCGGTTCCACACGCAGACGGCCGGGGTGCAGCTGACCGCGCAGCAGCCCGAGGTGAACCTGGTCCGGGTGGCGGTCCAGGCGCTCGCGGCGGTGCTGGGCGGCACCCAGTCGCTGCACACCAACTCCTTCGACGAGGCCATCGCGCTGCCCACCGACAAGTCCGCGCGCCTGGCGCTGCGCACCCAGCAGGTGCTGGCCTACGAGACCGATGTGACGGCGACCGTCGACCCCTTCGCGGGCTCCTACGTCATCGAGAAGATGACCGACGAGGTCGAGGCGGCCGCGCGGGAGCTGATGGAGAAGGTCGAGGACCTCGGCGGCGCCGTCAACGCCATCGAGCACGGCTTCCAGAAGCAGGAGATCGAGCGCAGCGCCTACCGCATCGCCCAGGAGACCGACTCCGGCGAGCGGGTCGTGGTCGGCGTCAACCGCTTCCAGCTCGACGAGGAGGAGCCGTACGAGCCGCTGCGCGTCGACCCGGCCATCGAGGCCCAGCAGGCCGAACGCCTGGCCAAGCTGCGCGCCGAGCGCGACCAGGCGGCCGTGGACGCCGCCCTGGACGCGCTGCGGAAGGCCGCCGAGGGCGAGGACAACGTCCTGTACCCGATGAAGGACGCCCTGCGCGCCCGGGCCACCGTCGGCGAGGTGTGCAACGCGCTGCGGGAGGTCTGGGGGACGTACGTGCCGAGCGACGCCTTCTGAGCGACGGCGAAGGCCCGGCCCGCGGGCCGGGCCGGCTCGTGCGGCTACGGTCGGCCCGCGCGTGCCCGCCGTACCGCCCGCGTCACCACCGGCGGCAGCAGGTCCGTGGCGAGGCGGCGGGCCCGGGAGCGCTCCGGGCGGGCGGACGGCCGGGGCACCGGGACCGGCTGCGGCGCCGGTGCGGTGTAATGGCGGGAGCGGGGGAAGGGCGGGGGCTGCACACGCCTGGCGTGGGTGCGGATCAGACGGTGGCCGGCGGCCCACTGGACGCTCAGGCCGCAGTCGTCGCGCCCCTCGAGCATGGTGAGCAGCTCTTCCTGGATCGGTTCGGGGTCGCCCCAGGTTCCGTACAGCTTCTGCGTGCTGAGGCAGAGCGGGCGCAGGCCCCGGTTGAGCACGGCCTCCCACACGGCGACGGAGACGCCCGGGGTGTGCTCGGAGCGGAAGTCGTCGAGGACGACCACGCCCTCGGGCAGCAGGATGTCGCGGGTCGCGCCGATGTCGCCGTGCACGTGCTCGTACAGGTGCGAGGCGTCGATGTGGACGAAGCGGCAGGTGCGGGGGGCGACGTGCGAGGAGATCACGGAGCTCGGGCCCTGGATCACCGTCGGCAGGGTGTCGTGGAAGGACAGGTAGTTGCGTTCGAACGCCTGCCGGGTGAGGGAGGCGTACGACTTGGAGGTCTCGGCCTTGTTGGCGTCGTCCGGGGCCTCGCTCTCGAACAGGTCGCAGACCGTGAACGTCTCGCCGTCGCGCAGGTGGCGGCCCATCAGGATCGCGCTCTTGCCGAGGTAGGCGCCGAGTTCCAGCAGATCGCCGCGCAGCCCGTTCGCCTCCTGCCGTTCGAGGAACCAGGTGAACAGCACCTGGTCGAGCGGCGGGAACCAGCCGGGGACGTCGGCGAGGGTGCCCGGGTACGTGTCGGTGGCTTGTGCGTTGGCCATGAGGGGAGCCTGCTCGGCGCGGCCCGAAAAAACTGTCATCGGACTGAACGTGTCGTGAAGATGCCCGCGCGAACGGGTGTCAGCGCGGCTTCGACAGCGCCGACCGCAGCCGCGGCGTCAGCGGCGTCTCCACGTACCGGTGCAGCAGCCAGGCCAGCGCCAGCATCGACGCGACCGTCAGGACGAACACCGCCGCCGACGGCAGACCCAGCCCGATGTGCAGCGCGTGGATCACCACCCAGCCGAGGTGCTCGTGCACTAGGTAGAACGGGTACGTCAGCGCGCCCGCCACCGTCAGCCAGCGCCAGTTCGCCCGGTTCAGCCAACCCAGCGCGATCGCCGCGACCGCCACGAACCCGAACGTCACCACGAGGACGATCCCGAACGAGGAGCGGTAGGAGAAGCCGCCCGCGTCCGGCGCGTGCCACAGCCCCTTGACCGCGTAGTGCTGCCCGATCAGCCAGCTCACCGCCACGATGCCCCAGGCGTGGGCGTCCCTGCGGTCGCGGTGGACGAGGTACAGGCCGATGCCGCCGATGAAGAACGGCGCGTACTCGGGCATCAGCACCAGGTCGAGCAGCGGCTCGTTCGCGGCCTCGGCGATCACGGCCGCCAGCGTCCAGCCCGCGCAGAACATGACCACGCGCTGCCTGCTCGCACCCGGCAGCACGACGCACAGCGCGAACAGCGCGTAGAAGCGGATCTCCGCCCACAGCGTCCAGCACACCCCGAGCACCCGGTCCACGCCCAGCGGCATCTGCAGCATCGTCAGGTTCACCAGCGCGTCGCTGGGCGACACCGCCTCGTAGGCGACCACCGGCAGCGCGAACACCGCCGTCACCAGGATCACCGCCACCCAGTACGCCGGCAGCAGGCGGGAGGCGCGGGAGGCGAAGAACGACCGCAGGGGCCGGCCCCAGCCGCTCATGCAGATCACGAACCCGCTGATGACGAAGAACACCTGGACGCCGAGGCAGCCGTAGGCGAAGAACTGGTGCAGCGTCGGGAACTGGTCCTTGGGGGAGCTGCCCCACGCCTCGGTGACCTCGCCGCCGCGCCCGCCGTAGTGGTACGCCGCCACCATCAGCGCGGCGACCAGCCGCAGCCCGTCCAGGGCGCGCAGCCGCGTCTCACGGCGTGGCCGTACGGGCCGCGTCGGCACGATGACGTCGGGAGCCGGGCGGACGGTCGTGCTGGTCACGGAGAATCCCCTCGCGGGTGGTCCTGCGGTGCTGCTCTTCCGGTGGACGCGGCAGCACATTCCTGTGGGCGCGGCGGTGCGTGTCTGTGGGCGCAACACACGTTAATCCGCGCCACGGAGGGGGCTTGGTTGACGGCCCAACGATTCGCCGCCTGGTCCCGACGAGTTCACCGGGGCGTCGTTTTCGGTTTCTAGATTTTCCCAACATCCCCCCACGGTGCGGTAAACGCGGCCGTAGCAGCCGCAACATCAGCATGCCTTCGGCACAAGACCAGGAGTGTCATGACGACGGTCCAGAACAGACGGGCACGCGCGGGCGGGGGGGAACTGGACGAGTGTGTGCGGGCCTGTGCGGTGCACAGCGGCAAACTCGTCGGCAGTCTCGACCGGCGGCGCACCGAACTCGCCGAGCAGTTGCGCAAGTTGCTGGTGGTGTGCAGCACCACCGCGGGCACGGCCACTGCGGCGCCCGCCCCGGCCGGTGGAGCGGCCGCCCTGCTCAAGCGTGCCGTCAAGGGCGCCGCGGCGCCCGCCCCGGCCCTCTCCAACGAGCTGCTCGACGCGCTCCTCGCCGTCGCCAACAAGGCCCTGGAGTGCGGCTACGACGACGAGCTGAACCTCGCCCTCGTCATCAGTGACACCGTCCTCGCGCAGCGCAGGAACTCCCGCGCCGGCTGGCGGCTGCGCGCCCGCCTGCTGGAGGCCGTGGGCGACGAGGCCGGGGCCGTGGAGGCGTACGAGCGCTACCTCGGCCTCACCGACGACGACGGCTTCGGTGTGCGCGCCCGGGTCGCCGGACTGCGCCACGCGGCCGAGAAGGAGCGCGACCTGCTGGCCCTGCTGGAGCGGCAGTGCCCGCGCGCCGCCGAGTTCGCCGGCGGTCCCGCCACCGACGTGTGGGCCGAGGGCCTCGCCGCGCACGCCGTCGGCGACTGGGCCGAGGCCGAACCGCGCCTGGTGGGTGCGCTTCTCCACCTGGCCGGGCAGGACGCGCCGGTCGCCGACCGGCAGGAACTCCTCAGCCAGTACCTCGACCTGCGCACCGCCGTGCCCGGTGTGGACCTGCCGGCCCTCACCGAGGCCCTCGCCCTCTACGCCGAGCAGCGCCGTGCCCGTATGCGCGGGCCCGTCGCCGACCCGACGATCGGCGGCGTGCGGTGGATCAGCCTCGGCGAGTTCCGCAACCAGATCGCCGGCAAGTCGATCTGCCTGGTCGCCAACTCCGGGCGGGTCGGCGCCAGTTCGATGGGCGCCGAGATCGACGCCTACGACCTCGTGGTGCGCTTCAACTCGTACCGGATCGACCCGCGGCACACCGGCAGCCGTACCGACATCCACGCCACCATCCACAAGCACGGCTTCAACTGGGACAAGCCCGTCACCACCCGGCTCGTCTTCGGCGGCGTCTCCGGCGACTGGAAGTGGTCGCTGCGCACCCGCCTCGTCCCCGGCGCCCAGCAGAACCTGGGCGACGAGTCGCTGCGCTGGCCCGTCCGCGCCATCGGCAGACTCGGCACGGACGCCTGGTCGGGCATTCCGACCACCGGTTTCAACATGCTGTGGCTGCTGGACTTCCTGGACGTCAGCCCCACCCTCGACCTGATCGGCTTCGACTTCTACGAGTCCGGCGCCTACCGCGTCCAGGAAGCCATGAAGATGCCCGTCACGTCCGTGCACGAATACACCAGCGAGAAGGACTGGGTCATGCAGCGGGCCCAGCGCGTGACCGACATGAGGATATCCCTGCGATGACCACCACCTTCCCGGCCGGGAGCGCCTCCGCGCAGCACCCGGCGGCGGCCTCCGCGCACGCGCTGACCGGCAAGCGCCGCATCGCCTTCGCGAGTTACGTCGACGAGAACTACCTGCCCGGCTTCCTCGTCCTGCTGCGCAGCCTCGCCCTGTCCAACCCGGGCGTGTGCGAGGACTTCGTCGTCCTGTACGACGACCTGCGCCCCGCCTCCGTCGCCCGGATCCGCGCCCTGCACCCGCGCATCGTGCTGCGCCGCGTGAACGCCGGGCACTACGACTCCTACGTCAAGGGCGACCAGGACAACTACCTGGTCCGCAAGGCGTACTTCATCCTCGACGTGTTCCGGCTGCGCGAGTACGACACCGTCGTCACCCTCGACACGGACATGGTCGTCCTCGGAGACCTGGGCGAACTGCTCAAGCTGCGCGAGGGGCTGGCGGCCGTGCCGCAGTTCTTCTACGGCCGGCACAAACTCAACTCCGGGCTGCTGGTCATCCAGCGCGAGTACCTCACCGACGCGTTCTGCGCCAGGCTCGACGCGACCGGCCGCAGCGGCGACTACGAGCTCGACAAGCACGACCAGGGCATCCTCAACGCCGTCCTGGACGGCGACTTCGTCCGGCTCGACGCCCGCTACAACTTCGTCAAGCGGCGCCTGTCCGGCGACCTGCCGGTCCCCGAGGACACCGCGATCCTGCACTTCACCGGCCGCCACAAGCCCTGGCAGGGCGGCGAGGCAGGGTACAGCCAGGCAGAGGAGCGCTGGCGGGCGTACGAGATGTCCGACGCGGACTTCCACGCCGCGTACCTGGCCCTCGGCGGCACCCTCCACCACGACCTGCTCGTGCACTACGGCACCCCGCACGTGAAGCGCACCGGCGACGTCGAGAGCGCCCGCAAGGTGGCCGCCGCGCACATCGCGGCCGGCGAGTACCAGCAGGCCGTCGACCTGCTGTCCGCGGTGCGCATCCCGCTCGACGAGGCCTGGCCGCACGAGGTGCTCGGCCACGCCCTGATGAGCGTCTCCCGCTACGAGGAGGCCAGGGCGCAGCTACTGCTGGCCACGGCCGCCCCCAACCGGGCCGCCACCGCCTACGCCCGGCTCGCCCAGATCTCCTGGGTGCACGGCGACAACACCGAGGCCCTCAGGTACGCCACGGCCGGCCTGTCCGTCGACCCCACCCACCGGGCGAGCCGCCTGTGGGCGCAGCGCGCCGCCGCCGTCCCCGCCCAGGAACAGGGCAGCCCCGACGACCAGCTCGCGCACGTCGCCTTCTACATGGACCGGCAGGGCAACGCGGGCGACAAACTGCTCCCGGAGACCGTGCGGCTCGGCTTCGGCGCGGACACCACCAGCCGCCGCTGGCACTCCGTCCACGCCCACCGCCTCTTCGACCGGGCCGCCCTGGAGCGGGTCAACGCCCGGCGCGGCCTGGTCATCGGCGGTGGCGGACTGTTCATCCCGGACACCATGCCCAACGGCAACAGCGCCTGGCAGTGGAACGTCCCCGACGAGCACCTGCGCGCCGTCGACGTGCCGATCATGGTGTACGCGGTCGGCTTCAACGCCTTCGACGGGCAGTCGTACCGCGCGGAGAGGTTCAACTCCAGCCTGCGGCTGCTGGTGGAGAAGTCCGCGTTCTTCGGGCTGCGCAACCACGGCTCCATCGAGAAGGTCCGCGCGCTGCTGCCGCCGCGGCTGCGCGACAAGGTCCGCTTCCAGCCCTGCCCCACCACGGTCACCCGCCAGCTGCTCCCCGGCTGGAGCGACCCGGCGTACCGCGAGGACACCGTGCTGCTCAACGCGGCCTACGACCGGGCGGGCCTGCGCTTCGGGCACGACTACGGCCACTTCCTCGCCGAGATCGCCAAGGCCGTCCGGGCGATCGGCGCGCACACCGAGGTCCGGTGCGCAGCGCACTCCCTGGACGACGAGCGCCTCGCCTTCGACCTGCGCCGCGAGCACGGCGTGTCGCTGCCCGTGATCCCGATGTACGACTTCGACAACGACGCGATCCGGGAGACCTACGCCAAGACCCGGCTGGTCATCGGCATGCGCGGCCACGCCGGCATGATCCCCTTCGGCGTCGGCACGCCCATCGTCAGCCTGATCTCGCACCCGAAGATGGCGTACTTCCTGAACGACATCGAACGCCCCGAGTGGGGTGTCTCGGTGCACGACCGCAACCTCGGCGCGGTACTCACGGAGAAGGCGGTCGCCATGCTGGACCGGCACGCGGAGACGGTCGCGGACGTCCACGACCGGCAGCGGCTGCTGTGGAAGGTGACGGAGACGAACGCGGCCGAACTGCGGGCGCTGCTGGGCGGCTGATCCATGGCCGCCCTCCGCGCCGACGGACCGCCCGCCGCTCGGCCCCGCACGGGCGGACGCCGGTCACCGCTGTGGTGGCCGGTTGTCGCCCTGCCCGCGGCGGCGGCCGTGGCGTACGCCGTGCTCACCCGGCGGCTGACCGGGGACCTGCACTACGTCCTCGGCGCCCTGCGCACGGGCGGGGCCGCCGGGTACTCGCCGTCGGAGGTCTTCACCCACCGCCCGTTCTTCTACCGGTGGTTCCTGGCCGGTCTGGACGCGCTGTCCTTCGGCGGGACCGTCGTACGGGAGACGGTGCTGGAGGCGGCGGGCGCGCTGCTCGCCGCCGCCGCGGCCTACGCGCTGTACGCCGCCCTGCTGCGCCGGACCACCGGCCGGGAGGCTGCCCTCACGGCGGGCGCGGTCGGACTCGCGCTCGCCCTGGCCCCGCGCACCGACTTCCTCCAGCCGGAGTGGGCGGCGGTGCTGCTGACGGTGCTCGGTGTGGCTGCGGCGCTCGGCGTGTCCCGGCCGTGGCCGGCGGCCCTGCTCGGCGCGCTGCCGCTGGCGTTCGCGGTGATGATGAAGTACTCCACCGCGGCCACGGCCGTGATCGGTGTGCTGTTCGTGTACGCCGTCGACCGGGGCCGCGCCGTACGGCTCGCGCTGCCGGCGGTTCTCGGGGCGGTGGCCCTGTTCGGGCTGAGCGTGCTGGCCGGGTCCCACGAGTGGCAGTGGACCGAGGACATGCCGCGGATCAACCAGTCGGCGCTCGGCCGCACCGGGCTGGACGTGCCGGCCGCCCTCGACCGCTCCGTGGACTTCCTGGCCGACCGGGCCGTGCTCAGTGCGGTGCTGCTGCTCCTGCCGGGCGCGCTGCTGCTGGTGGTCGCCCGCGTGCGGGGGTGGGCGAGGCGCGCCGAACTGCTGTTCGTCGCGGCGGCCGTGGGGCTCGGCGCGCTGGCCGTCGTGATCGTCCAGGGCAACTGGTTCCTGTATCACGGAGCCCAGCTGCCGGTGCTCGCCGCCGCCGTGTGGGGGCTCGCGGTCGGCGGCGCGCGCCGCCGACCGCCGTGGTGCTTCGGGACGGCCTCGGCGCTGTGCGGTGTGCTGCCGGTGCTGTACGCCCGAGCGCCGGGGGACGTCCAGCGGCCGGGCCTGGTCTGGGCGACGGGGGCCGTGGTGACGTTCGCGGCGCTCGTGGACGCCCTGACCGAGACCCGTCCGCCGCGCGGCCCGCGCCGGGCGTGGCCGGCCACGCTGATCGCCCTGGCGGGGGTGGTGTGCCTGTCCGGCGGCATGTGGCCCGGCTCCCCGCATCTGGTGCAGCGCGGCACGGTCACGATGACCGGCGCCGGCTACCTGGACGGCATGCGCCGCACCCAGGAGGACGCCGAGCGGCTGCGGGCGAGGATGCCCGACGGCGCGCCGGTCCTCTACCTCGCCTTCGGCGACACGACGTACTACGTCGGCCACCCGGCGCGCTGCCGCTACCCGATCGCCACGTTCCTCCAGCGCAGCCGCTTCCTCCCGGACGTCGCCGGGCTGCCGTCCTTCCGGGAGAACGCCGACTGCGTCGACCACGACCCGGCCCCGTACGCGATCCTGGACCGGGCCTGGTTCCGACCGGGCAGGGTCGACCCGGCGCTGTGGCGGAGGATCACGGCGGTGTACGACTGCCCGGCCGCGAGCGCCGGGTGGAAGACGGTCCTGTGCGTCAGCCGCGCAGCCCGAGCGATGCGGTGACCTCGCGTGCCAGCGCCACGGCGTAGTTCTGGCCCCGGTCCTGCGGATAGATCTGCGCCATCGTCGCCAGCGTGACCCGGCTCATCGGCGTCTCGTGGCCGGGGATCAGCGAGCGGTAGCCGGGCGTCACCACCGGCTGGGCGAACCCGGCCTTCGAGAAGTGCCAGTTGTCGATCCAGGACTCGTCGAAGGCCGGGTTGATCCGCCGCAGATACGGCAGGAACGCCGTCAGCAGCTCGGCGGGCTCCGTCGTGAACCGCCAGTCGTCGCGCTCCACGTAGTTGCCCACGTAGAGGATGTGCCGGCCGCCGTACACGGACGGGTCGATCATGCGGGTGTGCTCGACCACCGCCAGGAACGGGAAGTCCGGCTCGTTGATGTTGAGCCAGTAGTACGGGATCACACTGCGGTCCAGCTCCAGTACGAAGCAGGTGGCCCCCAGGTACTGGTTCTTCCACACCGTGTCGTCGGCGGGCAGCCCGGCGGCCCGCGCGAAGACCGGCTGCGGGGTGGTGACGATCAGCCGGTCGAACGCGTAGGACGAACCGTCGGCGCACCGCACCAGGACGGTGCCGTCCTGCCGGACGGACTCCACCGCCTTGCCGAACTCCACCTTGCCGCCGCGCTCCTGCACACCGTCCCGCAGCGCCGCGTACACCCGCTCGAACCCACCGTCCACATAACCCAGTTCGAACGTACGGCAGTGGATCCGCGCCCACAGCCACGCCATCGACACCTGCTCGGCCCGCTCGCCGAACTTGCCGCGCAGCAGCGGCTCCCAGATCGCCGCCGTCGCCCTCCGGCCTGCCCAGCGGCGCAGCCACGCCAGCGCCGTACGGTCGCTGAACCGCTCCCCGTTCCGCACCGCCTTGAGCACCGCCGACGACCCCGCGAACCGCACCGCGTCCAGCGGCGAGAACTCAGGGAAGCGCAGCATGTCCGCCGGCGTGGTGAAGTCGATCAGTCTGCCGCCGCGGAAGATGCCCGTCGTCGGCCGGTGGAACCGCAGCGCGTGCCCGAGCCCCAGCTCCTCGATCAGCGCGATCATGTCCCGGTCGCTGCGGAAGACGTGGTGGTAGTAGCGCTCCAGCGGTACGCCCCCCACCTCCAGTGATGCGGCGAGACCGCCCAGTTCGCGTGCCGCCTCCAGGACGGTGACCTGGTGGCCGGCGCGTACGGCGTCCCAGGCGGCGGTCAGGCCCGTGGCACCCGCGCCGACGATGCCGAGGTTCATCCGAAACTCCACTTTCTGTTGAGCGCGAACTGCAGCGCCAGGACCGGCGGCAGCGAGGCCGCCTTGACGAGGTCGGCGTCGATCCCCAGCGCGTCGGTGAAGACGAGGAACAGCAGGAAAGTCAGGGCGAGTCCGGTCAGCCCGACGGCGTGGAAACGCAGGAGCCGCACGACGATCCGGTCCCGCCGGTCGAAGGTGAACAGCGCGTTGAGCACGAAGTTGTTGGTGGTGCCGAGGGTGGTGCCGATGACGTTGGCGAGCTGCTCGTGCAGCCCCGCCGCGTTGTGCAGGAACAGGAAGACCAGGAGATCCAGCGCCACACCGCTGCCGCCGATCAGGGTGTAACGGGCCAGCTGGCGCACCGTCCGCGAGGGGACCGCCCCGGCCGGATGCTCAGTCGTCGTCACGGGACGCGTCCCCCCGGTCCGCGCCGATCACCTCGCGCACCAGGTACAGCGGCCGCCCCTGTGCCTCGCGGTGGATGCGCCCCACGTACGCGCCGATCACCCCGAGCGACAGCATCTGGGTGCCGCCCAGGAACAGCACCACGACCATCAGCATCGTCCAGCCGGAAACGGTGATCTCGGGCCGGAAAAACTTCATGAACAGCGCGTAGGCGATGCCGAGCAGGGACAGCAGCAGCACCACGAAGCCGAGCCGGGTGATCAGCCGCAGCGGCACCGTGGAGAAGCCGGTCACCCCGTCGACCGCGAGGCGGGCCATCTTGCGCAGCGGGTACTTGGTCTCGCCCGTGAACCGTTCGTCGCGGTCGAAGGCCACCTCGGTCTGGCGGAAGCCCATCGAGGCGACGATGCCGCGCACGAAGCGGCTGCGCTCGCGGTACCTGCGCAGCTCGTCGGCGACCCGCCGGTCCAGGAGCCGGAAGTCCCCCGTGTCCAGGGGGATGTCGACCTCGGCGGCGGAGCGCAGGGCGCGGTAGTACAGGTGCGCGGTGGCGCGTTTGAACGCGGAGTCCTGCCGGGTGCGCCGCCGGGCGTGCACGATCTCGGCGCCGGCCCGCCAGGCGTCGATCAGCTCCAGGCTGACGCGCGGCGGGTCCTGGAGGTCGGTGTCCATGACGATCACCGCGTCGCCGGTGGCGAGGTCGAGGCCCGCGGTGATGGCGAGCTGGTGGCCGAAGTTGCGGGCGAAGTCGACGACGCGGACCCGCCGGTCCCGTTCCGCGACGTCCCTGAGGATCGCCAGCGACCCGTCGCAGGAGCCGTCGTTGACGTACACCAGCTCGTAGTCGAACTCCGGGCGCCCGGCGAGCGCGGCGGTCAGCTCGGCGTGGAAGGCGGCGATGCCGTCCTGCTCGTTGTAGACCGGCAGCACGTACGAGATCAGCGGCCTCGGCTCCGGCGGCGCGAGCCGGACCGGAGCCGGGGCGGGAGCGGGCCGGCGGATGTCCTGCTGGGTCATCTCGGTCCGCCCGCGGAGTCGAGCGGTGTGCGGCCGGACGGTACTCGGGAGAACGCTGCTCGAAGCATTGGAGGACGCTATGGAGGTTCCGTGAACCCCGGCCGAACGCCCCGCGTCGGAATGCCGTCCTCCCTCTGTCCCTTCGCCGCGCCCGCCGCCCTCAGCGGCGTACCACCCGCTTCAGGCTGCGCGCCTTGCGCGCGAACCGCCGTACGGTCGCGTTGCGCGGCAGGAACGACAACTGGGCGGGCACCCCGCCGGGCAGGCCCAGCGAGGTGAGGCGCTTCTTCTTGAAGTACCGCCAGGTGCGCGCATCGAGATGGCGCGCCAGATACCGCTCGGCCTCCGGACGCAGCTGCGGCAGGATCTTCGGCTGCATCGCGAATCCGACGGCCCGTACGAGGTCGCCGAGCGCCTCGGCGTCCATCGAGGCGCGCTGCTCGTGGACGGCGGCGCGGTCGGTCAGTTCGGGCAGCAGCGCGTCGACGATCGTGACGGGCACCCGGTTGCTGTTCTCGTACGGCGTCAGCCGCTCCAGCAGGGTGTCCGTGCCGGTCCGGGCGACCGGCAGGCCGTACAGCGCGGACGCGGTGAGCAGGCCCGTGGAGAAGCAGCCCACGACCAGCGCCGGACGCATCCGCTGGTACAGCACCTCCGCCAGCACCGGCGTGTCCAGCACGGTGAGGTCGACGCCGAGCTGCTCGGCCTCCGTCTCCAGGACGCGGGTGAAGCGGGCCGGGGCCGAGGGGTGCGGCTTGAACACGACCCGGGTGTGCCCGAGGTCGACGGCGCCCTTCAGCATCCGTACGTGCAGCTTCTCCTCCTGCTCGGCGGAGAGGATGTTCAGGGCCGACAGGTACTGCCCGAGCAGCAGCGCGGGCTCTTCCACCTCGGGCAACTCGGCGCCGGTGTCGACGAGTTCCGCGAGAACCTTGGTGAAGGCCGCCGTGGGCACGACCTCGGGCTCCACGCCGAACTCGGTGAGCAGCAGCGGCCTGAGCCCCGGCACCAGGTCCAGGTGCAGCAGCCGTTCCACGCGCGTGCCGACCAGCGGGTCGATCTTGTTGCGGGTGGGGCCGTAGCTCATCAGGCCGTCGGCGTACACGGTGACGGGCGCGTCGGCGAAGATCTGCGCCACGCCGAGCGCCGGGTTGACCTGGATGGACTCGACCGCTAGCGCCAGGTCGTCGTCACCGAGGCCCCAGGCCAGCCGCAGGTAACGCTCCCACAGGGGCACGTCGTCCGTGCGGGGCGCCCAACCGCCCGGGTGGAAGGGGGAGATGGCCTCGTTCCACGAGACCACGTCGTCGAACCGGCCCCGCAGCCGCTCGAATCCGGGCATCCGGTCCACGGAGGGCGCGGTCTCGGGGGTCGCCGCGTTGTTGGAGACCAGCAGGATCCGCCGGTCGGCCGCGTCGAAGCAGCCGGCGTCCAGGGCGGCGGCCAGCGTGGCCGTGCCGTACAGCGTGGACGCCATGAAGATCTGGGTGGTCACGCCGCCACCTCCGCGGCCGGCACCGGACGGCGCCGCAGCCGGCGCAGACGCGTGGCGCGTTCGGTGTCCATCGAGCCGAGGACCTCGTCGAGCGCGTCCTGCGGCATGCGCCGCAGCGCGGCGGCGCTCATCTGCTTCAGTTTCCGGGCCACGGGAGGCTCGAACCTTTCGATGGATCCAAGGTGGTGCGAAATGATGGCGCAATAGGTGCGCACGGCCTTCGGCAGCAGATTCTTGGCATCCGCGTCCTCGGCCGTTTCCCTCACGACCTGGTCGAACGCGCGGATGAAATCGAGTTGCCGGGCGTCGCCGATCTGCGTCAGCGACGAGGCCACCCCGCGCCGGTAGAACACACCGAGCAGCCCGGACACCGCGAAGGACTCCGCCTCACGGTGCAGTTTCCAGATCCACGGCCGGTCTTCGGCGGTGCGCAGCCCGTCGGTGAAGTGCAGCAGGCCGCGGTCGACCAGCCGGCGGTGGTAGATGCCGGCCCAGGCGTAGGCGTAGTCGACGGACGTCGAGCGGTGGGCGGGCAGGATCGCCTCGCGCGGGTTCAGCACGGTGCCCCGGCGGCCGTGCGGCACCCGGTGCACCGAGCGGGCCCGTGCGGTGCACTGCACATGGTCGACGCGCACGAAGTCGCAGCCCAGCCGCTCTATCGTGTCGACCAGCTTCGGGTAGTAGCCGGGGGCGAGCCAGTCGTCGCCGTCCAGGAACGTCAGGTACTCGCCGCGCGCCCGGTCGATGCCGGTGTTGCGCGCGGTCGCCAGACCGCCGTTCTGCTCGTGTCTGACCAGCACCGCGCCGGGCAGCTCACGCTCCGCGCGCGCGAGAATGTCCGGTGTCCCGTCGGTCGAGCAGTCGTCGACGAGAATGAATTCAAAGTCGTCACGCGCGTTCGCACGCAGACTCCTCAGGGTGTCGGGGACGTATTGCTGCACGTTGTAGAACGGCACGATGACGGAGAGCTTGAGCACGTCAACGACGTTAGGCGGCGGCCCGGCCCGCGTCTTTACCTGTGGTTTGAGCCGCGGTGAACGCCGCGTGGCGATGCCGTGAAGTGAAAGCCTTTTCGGACGTCACACGGCCGGATTCGCCGTTCGGCGGTGTGCTGTTAACCGTTTGTTGCATTCGGGTTGGGCGGAACCTAGAAATGGCTTCCTAGCGTCTTCGACGTGCCAGCAAGTGCAACGAAGGCCCTGCGAGTCGCCGTTCTCGCGGATTCCGACACCCGGTGGAAATGGGGCGCGCTCACCGCGAACCGCATTGCCCCGGAACATTCGGGCATCCACCTGGACGGCTATCTGCTGCGCGGCCGCGCGACCCCCACCCCCCGTCAGCTCCAGGAAGTCGGCGTCCAGGCGGACTCGCTCCGCGAGGTGACCGCCGTCGAGTTCCTGCGGACCATGGCGCAGGAGACGTACGACATCCTGGTCCTCGCCCTGGTCGGCGGCGGAGTGCAGGCGATGCTGCACGGCCTCAAGCGGGTCTGGGAGGACCAAAGCGAGCGTCCCGTCGTCGTCACCGGCTACGTCGGTGTCGTCTACGAGAAGCTCGCCGACGGCCTGCTGCTGCGGCACGGCGCCGACCTCGTCCTCGCCAACTCCCGCCAGGACGCGGAGCGTTTCCGCGCCGTGTACGAGGGGGTCGGCGCCGACGCCTCGGCGGTGACCGAGGTGGCGCTGCCGTTCCTGGGCGGCGCCCCCTACACCGGCGAACACGACCCCTACACGGTGGTCTTCGCCGCCCAGCCCTCCGTCCCGGAGAACCGCAGGGACCGTGCGTACCTGCTGAACCGGCTCGTGCAGCACGCCCGCAGGCACCCCGAGCGCGAGGTGCTGCTCAAGCTGCGCTCCAAGCCCGGCGAACACACCACCCACATCGAGGAGCTGCCCTACCAGAAGCTGGCGCAGAAGTTGGACCTGCCGTCCAACTTCCGCCTGGTGTACGGGCACATGGGCGAGGTCCTCGACCGCACCGACCTGCTGGTGACGGTCAGCTCCACGGCCGCGCTGGAGGCCCTGCACCGCCGCGTCCCCACCGTCGTCCTCACCGACCTCGGCATCCGCGAGGCGCTCGGCAACCACCACTTCGTCGGCTCCGGCTGCCTCGCCTCCTGGGACCAGCTCGACGCCGGCCACCGGCCGGTGCCCGACGAGGAGTGGGTGTCGCGGCAGGGCGTCGCCGCGGACGGTTCGTACGCGACCGCCTTCGACGCGGCCCGCGAACGCATCGGCAAGCTGCTCCGGCGGCCCGGCGGCCTGCCCCCGCTGACCCCGTACTACACACCCGGCACCGCGCCCGGCTACCTGCCCGGCATCCTCGCCCGCCACCACCTCGGCCCGGACGGCACGCCGCTGCCCGGCGCACCCGCCGCCGACAAGGAGCCCGGACCGGTCCGGCAGATCGTGCGCCGGGCGGCGCGCGGCGCCTACCGGCACGGCGTGCAGCGGGTGGCGCCGGTGATCCGGCGGATGGGCGAGCTGTGACCGCCGCCCCTGCCCGCCGCCGGCCCACACCTGCCCAAGGAGTAGATCCCATGTCCCACGCGGAAGCGTCCCACCCGGAAGCGGGCCACGGCGCGACGGTGCGCCGGGTGCTCGCGGTGATCCCCGCGCGCGGCGGCTCCAAGGGCGTGCCCGCCAAGAACCTCGCGTCCGTCGGCGGAGTGCCCCTGGTGGCGCGCGCGGTGCGCGAGTGCCGGGCCGCCCGGCTCGTCACGGACGTCGTCGTCTCCACCGACGACCAGGCCATCGCGGCCGCCGCCCGGCAGGCCGGCGCCGAGGTCGTGCTGCGGCCCGCCGCCATCGCAGGCGACACCGCCACCTCCGAGGCGGCCGTGCTGCACGCCCTGGACGCCCACGAGGCGCTGCACGGCGCGCCGGTGGACGTGGTGCTGCTCGTGCAGTGCACCAGCCCCTTCCTGGTCCGGGAGGACGTCGACGGGGTCGCCGCGGCCGTCGCCGAGAACGGCGCCGACACCGCCGTGACCGTGGCGCCGTTCCACGGCTTCGTCTGGCGCAACGCCGACGACGAGGCCCGAGCCGTCGACGGGGCGCAGGAGGCCGACGCAACCCCGGCGGCCTCGCCCGGCGCCCGGCCGGAGGGCGGCTACGGCGTCAACCACGACAAGTCCTACCGCCCGCGCCGCCAGGACCGCCCCCAGGACTTCCTGGAGACCGGCGCCGCCTACGCGATGGACGCGCCCGGCTTCCGCAAGCACCAGCACCGCTTCTTCGGCCGCACCGAGCTCGTGCGCACCGACCCCGCGCGCGTGCTGGAGGTCGACGACCCGCACGACCTCGCCCGGGCCCGGGCCCTCGCACCCCTCTTCGACGCGGACCGGCCCGGTTCGCTGCCGACCGCCGACGACATCGACGCGGTCGTACTGGACTTCGACGGCACCCAGACCGACGACCGGGTGCTGATCGACGCCGATGGACGGGAGTTCGTCTCCGTGCACCGCGGGGACGGCCTCGGCATCGCGGCCCTGCGCACGTCGGGGCTGAAGATGCTGATCCTGTCCACGGAAGTGAACCCGGTCGTCGCCGCCCGGGCCCGGAAGCTCAAGCTCCCGGTGCTGCACGGCGTCGACCGGAAAGACCTCGCGCTGAAGCAGTGGTGCGAGGAGCAGGGCATCGCGCCGGAGCGCGTGCTCTACGTCGGCAACGACGTCAACGACCTCCCGTGCTTCGCCCTCGTCGGCTGGCCCGTGGCGGTCGCGAGCGCCCACGACGTCGTACGCGGCGCCGCACGCGCGGTCACCACCGTCCCCGGTGGCGACGGCGCGATCCGAGAGATCGCCGGCTGGATTCTCGGACCCTCGCTCGACTCTCTCGACCCCCTCACCAAGTAAGGACACCTCCTGCCATGAGCACCAACTCCCGCATCCGTCAGCTCGGTACCCGCGAGGTCGGCCCCGGCCGCCCCGTCTACGTCACCGGCGAGATCGGCATCAACCACAACGGCGACATCGAGAACGCCTTCAAGCTGATCGACGCCGCCGCCGAGGCCGGCTGCGACGCGGTCAAGTTCCAGAAGCGCACGCCGGAGATCTGCACTCCGCGCGACCAGTGGGACATCGAGCGCGACACGCCCTGGGGCCGGATGACGTACATCGACTACCGCCACCGCGTGGAGTTCGGTGAGGACGAGTACCGCCAGATCGACGAGTACTGCAAGACCAAGAACATCGACTGGTTCGCCTCCCCGTGGGACACCGAGGCCGTCGCCTTCCTGGAGAAGTTCGACGTCCCCGCCCACAAGGTGGCCTCCGCCTCCCTGACCGACGACGAGCTGCTGCGGGCCCTGCGCGCCACCGGCCGCACGATCATCCTCTCCACCGGCATGTCGACGCCGAAGCAGATCCGCCACGCCGTCGAGGTCCTCGGCTCGGAGAACATCCTCCTCTGCCACGCCACCTCCACCTACCCGGCGAAGGCCGAGGAGCTGAACCTCCGCGTGATCAACACGCTGGAGAAGGAGTACCCGAACGTCCCGATCGGCTACTCCGGCCACGAGACCGGCCTGCAGACCACCCTGGCCGCCGTCGCCCTCGGCGCCGTCTTCGTCGAGCGCCACATCACCCTCGACCGCGCCATGTGGGGCTCTGACCAGGCCGCGTCCGTCGAGCCGCAGGGTCTGACGCGCCTGGTCCGCGACATCCGCACCATCGAGGCCTCCCTCGGTGACGGCGTGAAGAAGGTCTACGAGTCCGAGCTCGGCCCGATGAAGAAGCTGCGCCGTGTCACCGGCGTGGTCGCCGAGGCGGAGATCGCCACGGCGGCGGGCGAGCCGGTGACCGTCTGAACCACCCCGACTCCCTAGCCCCTTCCGACGGGACGGTCGTACGCCGATGAGCCCCCGCGCCGGGAATGCCGGCCCCCACACTCTCGCGTTCGTCGAGAGTCCGGTACAGCTGCTGAACGTGCTGGAGTGGGCGCACGAGCACGCGCCCGGCGGCGGGCGGCCCGGCAGCGGACGTGCGCCGTCCCGTGACGGGGAACCGGGCGGGGCGGACACCCCGCCCGGAACGGGGCTCACCCTGGTGGTGCTGTCCCCGATCGACCCGATGACGCGCGGCCAGCTGCGGCGCATGTCCGAGCTGGCCCGCGAAGAGGGCTACCAGGTCCGCTGGGAGGAGGCGCGGGGCGGTGCGGCGGCGCCGTTCCACACCATCGGCGGACTCGCCGGCCTGCTGCGCCGGGCGCGGCGGGTGGTCTTGGGGGACCCCTTCTCGCGCTACGTGCAGCTGCTGCTGACCATCACGCGGGCCCGCGACGTGGTCGTCGTCGACGACGGTACGGCGACGATGGAGTTCGTCGGCCAACTGGCCCGGGGCGAGCGCCTGGTGCGCTGGCACCGCAAGGGCGGCCGCCCGGGCCCGCGTGACCTGCTCTTCGCGCCGGTGTCCTCCTCGGCCCGGCGCCGCCTGACGCCCGGTGACCGGCGGCGGGTGCAGATCTTCTCCTCCATGCCGATGGAGGACATGCCCGAGGGCGTCACGGTGTCCGCGAACACCTTCGCCTGGACCCGCGCCCGCTTCGGCCCGCCCCGCATCACCAAGGGCGCCGACATGGTCGGCACGTCCCTGGTGGAGACGGGTGTCGTGGACGGCGACCGGTACCTGGATGCCGTCCGCGCCCTGGCCAGGACCCACGGCGCCACCCGCTACTTCGCCCACCGCCGCGAGAGCACGGAGAAACTCCACCGCCTCGCCGTCGAGACCGGCCTGGAGATCGTCCGTCCCGACCTCCCCCTGGAACTGATAGCCCGCCGTGGCCCGATCGGCCGAACGGTGCTCAGTTTTCCGTCGACGGTCGTCCACACGCTGCCGCTCGCGCTGTCCGGCACGGAGGTACGGGTCGCGGTGTGCGACATCGACCCCGAGTGGCTGACGGAGAACGCCTCACCGCGGGCCCAGGGATTCCTGTCCGGGGTCACGGGCGCGGCCCGGGACGTGCACCGCCTGACAGCGGTGACCACGGAACCCGCGACCGCGGTGTAAGGGCCACACGGCCGACGAGGCGCGGACGGGCGCGGCGGGACCGCGTGATGCGGGCCAGACCGGCGAAGGCCGTGCGCAGGGCGCCTTGCAGAGGTCTGCCGACGGGACTGTCGAGTGGACGGTCGGGAAAACGTTCGGTGTACGCCTCGGCCACGGCGTCGTACCAGGTCCGGGTCGCGTGAAGGAAGTCCGGGGTATCGGCGGGCACCGGCGCTCCCTGGCGGCGGGGCACCAGCCGCAGCGCCGCACGGTGGGCGTCCGCACCGTCCGCCAGGTGAACAAACGAGCCTGCCCCGCGCGGGGCGTGGTATGCGTGGAAGGAGGGATGGATACCGGGCCGGACGCCCGGTGTGGCCGATCTCACATTCGACGGCAGGCGGCCGCCCGCTCGTCCGTAAAGGCGGGCGAGTTTACCCATCTCAGTCGATAGGCATGCGTCGCGCGGTCAGCTTTTCTTCCCCTGAGGGGCTGAAATTTTGTTGATCGCCGGTCAGCCGGCCGCCCCGGCGCCCTACCCTTCAAAGGGTGAAGCAACTGATGTCACTGGAGTCCGAGGTCGATCTGCCCCAGGGAGCCGTGCTTCCCGGCGCGCTGCCCGATGCGCTGCGCGCCGAGCTCATCGCGTTCCGCCGCGATCTGCACATGCACCCAGAGCTCGGCAACCAGGAGTTCCGCACGACAGCCGCGATCAAGGAACGCCTCGAGAAGGCGGGCCTGAAGCCCCGCGTGCTCCCCGTGGGAACCGGACTCGTCTGTGACATCGGCGTACCGGACGGCCGCGTGGACGGCGAGCCGGCCGTGCTCGCCATGCGGGCCGACATCGACGGCCTGCCCATCCCGGACATGAAGACCGAGTGCCCCTACCGGTCCACCGTGCCCGACCGCGCCCACGCCTGCGGCCACGACGTGCACACCACCGTCGTCCTGGGCGCCGGACTGCTCCTCGCGGAACTGCACCGGCAGGGCCGGCTGCCCCGCCCCGTACGGCTGATCTTCCAGCCCGCCGAGGAGGTGCTGCCCGGCGGCGCCGCCGACGCCATCGCGTGCGGCGCGCTGGACGGGGTCGGCGCGATCATCGCCCTGCACTGCGACCCCCGGGTGGACGCGGGCAGGATCGGGCTGCGCGAGGGCCCCATCACCTCCGCCTGCGACCGCCTGGAGATCGCCCTGGACGGACCCGGCGGCCACACCGCCCGTCCCCATCTGACCACCGACCTGGTCACCGCCGCCGCACGCGTCGTCACCGACGTACCCGCGCTGGTGGCCCGGCGCTTCGACAGCCGCAGCGGACTCGCCGTGACCTGGGGCCGGGTCGAGTCGGGGCACGCCCCGAACGTCATCCCGCAGCACGCCGAGCTCTCGGGCACGGTGCGCTGCCTCGACCTCGACGCGTGGCGCCAGGCTCCCGACGTCGTGGTCGCGGCGATCGACGAGATCGCCAACCTGCACCGCGCCAAGTCGGAGATCAACTACGTGCGCGGCGTGCCGCCCGTCGTGAACGAGCCGGGCGTCACCGAGCTGCTGCGCGACGCCATGATCGCCCGCCGGGGCGTCGAGTCCGTCGAAAGCACGGAACAGAGCCTCGGCGGCGAGGACTTCTCCTGGTACCTGGAGCACGTGCCCGGCGCCATGGCCCGACTCGGCGTCCGCACCCCCGGCGAACGGATCGTCCGGGACCTGCACCAGGGCGACTTCGACGTCGACGAGTCGGCGATCACCGTCGGCGTGGAACTGTTCACGGCGGCGGCGTTGCTGCACGCGGTCCGGTAACGGCTGCGGTACAGCGACAGCTGCTCCCTCACCCGACCCGGCAGCCACAGCCGCACGCGCTTCCCCAGCCGCTGCCGCATGCGGTTCCGCAGCCGCTGCGGCAGCATGGTGCCGTAGCCGCCGCCGTGCGGGTCCTTGGGCAGCCGCCGCCGCGCCGGGCCCGGTGACACGCTCGCGGACGACGTCGCCAAGAACCTGGTGATGGTCGCGCGGCTCATCGACGAGGACCCCGAGGCCACTTCGGCTCCCGGCCTCTGCCCACCACCGTGTCCGGTCCGCCGCCCGATCAACCCCGGCCCCTGTCCGCCACTGCATCCGCCCCCCTTCAGGCATCCGCCCCCTCCGGTTGCGGCCGGGGCGGGCCGGAGGCAACGTGGTGCCCGTGCCGACCAGGCGTGCGCACCATGTCCCGACCACACCTTTCCTCCGTGTGGTTCACAAGCACGTAACCGGCCATCGGCACGAATGGATAACGGCCCCGCGGAACCCCGTTCCCAGGAGTGTCTACGCGCGTTAATGTGCGCCGCACTGAGCACCCGCTGCGGGGCTTTGGAGAATGGGGAACTTCAGATGCGTCGGATATCCAAACTGACCCGCGTCGCGGTGGGGGTCGCGTCGCTCGCACTCGCCGCCACGGCCTGCGGCGGCACCAGCAGTGAGAACGGTGGCAGCGGCGGCAAGGAGGACATGGGCCTCGCCATCGCCTACGACATCGGCGGCAAGGGTGACCAGTCCTTCAACGACGCCGCCTACGCCGGCCTCACGAAGGCCAAGGACGAGTTCGGCTACAAGACCGCCGACATCGAGCCCACCGAGGGCGAGACCGACGCCGACAAGGAACAGCGCCTGGCCTCGCTGGCGAAGCAGGGCTACAACCCGGTCATCGGCGTCGGGTTCGCCTACGGCCCGGCGATGAAGGCCGTGGCCGCGAAGTACCCCGACACGACCTTCGGCATCGTCGACTCCGTGGTCGAGGGCAAGAACGTCGCCTCCCTCGTCTTCGCCGAGGAGCAGGCCTCGTACCTCGCCGGCGTCGCCGCCGCCAAGGCCACCAAGACGAACACCGTCGGCTTCGTGGGCGGTGTCGACATCCCCCTGATCCACAAGTTCGAGGCCGGCTACAAGCAGGGCGTGCAGGACACCAACCCCAAGGTGAAGGTGATCTCGCAGTACCTGACCCAGACGGCCGAGGAGGGCGGTTTCTCCAGCCCGGACAAGGGCAAGGCCGCCGCCGAGGGCCAGATCGAGAAGAAGGCCGACGTCGTCTACCAGGCGGCCGGCCTGTCCGGCCAGGGCGTGATCGAGGCCGCCGCCAAGGCGAAGGTCTGGGCGATCGGCGTCGACTCCGACCAGTACAAGCAGGCCGCCCTCGCCCAGTACAAGAACTACATCCTCACGTCCGCCCTCAAGGACGTCGGTGGCGCGGTGTACGCACTGGCCAAGTCGGTCCACGACGACAAGCCCCTCACCGGCACCCAGACCTTCGACCTCAAGGTGAACGGTGTGGGCCTGTCCGAGAGCAACCCCGAGTCCGCCAAGATCGCCGGCCTCAAGGAGGCCGTGGACAAGGCCAAGCAAGGCATCGTCGACGGCTCCATCAAGGTCAAGACCGAGTAGGACGCAACAGGTACACCCTCCGGGGCGGCCGACCACGTGAACACAGGAAGCGGGCGGTCCCCGACGGGGCCCGCCCGCTTCCCCGTTCACCCACGGGGCGCTGGCGGTGCCGCAGCGCGAGCACAACCAGCCGGCTGCGCACCTCCCCGGCCCGGAAGCCGAGCCGCGCGCCACCTCCTGGCACGGAAGCCGAGCCGCGTGGCACGTCCCTGGCACAGAGGCCGAGCAGCGAGCCGCGTGGCACGTCCCTGGCACAGAGGCCGAGCAGCGAGCCGCGTGGCACGTCCCTGGCACAGAGGCCGAGCAGCGAACCTCCCGGCAGGGCGGCCGAGCAGCGACCCTCCCGGCAGGGCGGCCGAGCCGCGAACCCCCGGCCCGGAAGCCGAGCCGCGGACCTCCCCGGCACGGAATCAGCCCGCGCCCCGGCCCTCACCCACCGCACCCCCGCGTCACCCACCGCCACCCTCCGTTCGCAGTCGGCAATGCCCCGGCCAAGGACACGTGAGGCGTTGGCCACGGGCGCATAACAAGGTGGACAGAAGGGGTTTTCAGGCAGGTCTACGCGCGTTAATCTGCGGCGAAGCCAGCGCCGATGCTGAACCGTCCGGCGCTTGTACCCCGACTAGGAGCACCACACATGCGCCGGATTTCCCGGATCACGGTCGCAGGCGCAGCGACCGCATCCCTGGCCCTCGCCCTCGCCGCCTGCGGTTCCACCTCCACGTCCGGTTCGTCGGACTCGAAGGGTGACAAGGGCCTCGCCATCGCGTACGACGTCGGCGGCAAGGGCGACCAGTCCTTCAACGACGCCGCGTACGCGGGTCTGGAGAAGGCGCAGAAGGAGTTCGGCTACAAGACCGCCGACATCGAGCCCACCGAGGGCGAGACCGACGCCGACAAGCAGCAGCGCCTGGAGTCCCTGGCCAAGCAGGGCTACAACCCGGTCATCGGCGTCGGCTACGCGTACGCCTCCGCCGTCAAGGGCGCCGCCGAGAAGTTCCCGGACACGACGTTCGGCATCGTGGACGACTCGACGATCAACGCCAAGAACGTCGCCGACCTGGTCTTCTCCGAGGAGCAGGCCTCCTACCTGGCCGGTGTCGCCGCCGCCAAGAGCACCAAGAGCAAGGTGGTCGGCTTCGTCGGCGGTGTCGACATCCCGCTGATCCACAAGTTCCAGGCGGGCTTCGCGCAGGGCGTCAAGGACACCGACCCGAAGGTCAAGGTCCTCTCCCAGTACCTGACCCAGACGGCCGAGGAGGGCGGCTTCTCCAGCCCCGACAAGGGCAAGACCGCCGCCGAGGGCCAGATCGAGAAGAAGGCCGACGTCGTGTACGCGGCCGCCGGCCTGTCCGGTCAGGGCGTGATCGAGGCCGCCTCCGCCAACAAGGTGTGGGCGATCGGCGTCGACTCCGACCAGTACAAGCAGGAAGCCCTCGCCAAGTACAAGGACGCGATCCTCACCTCGGCGATGAAGGACGTCGCCAAGGCGGTGTACAACCTGGCGAAGTCGGTCGAGGACGGCAAGCCGGAGACCGGTATCGTCAGGGGCGATCTGAAGACGGGCGAGGTGAGCCTGTCGAACTCCAACCCGAAGTTCGCGGCCAACGCCGAGCTCCAGAAAGCCATCGAGACGGCCAAGGAGAAGATCATCAGCGGCGAGATCAAGGTGAAGAGCAGCTGAGCCCCAGCACCACCTCGAGCAGCGTGTAACCGCGGGGTTACGCCCGCTCAACGGGGTACGGGGAGGTCGGCTCCCCGTACCCCGTTGTCGCGGTGCGTCGGCCCCTTTGTATGCCGTAGGGGCGCTACGCGCGTAGACGACCCCCGTCCCCAGGAGAGTGCGCCATCAACGCGTCCAGCAGCCCTCCGGCCGGAGCGGCGGTCAACGGTCAGGTGACCGCCGTCGAACTCGCCGGGATCACGAAGCGTTTCCCCGGTGTCGTGGCCAACCACGACATCCACCTCACGGTCCGCAAGGGCACCGTCCACGCCCTCGTCGGTGAGAACGGCGCCGGCAAGTCGACCCTGATGAAGATCCTCTACGGCATGCAGAAGCCGGACGAGGGCACCATCGCGATCGACGGCGAGCAGGTCAGCCTCTCGTCCCCGGCGGACGCCATCTCCCGAGGCATCGGCATGGTGCACCAGCACTTCATGCTGGCCGACAACCTCACGGTGCTGGAGAACGTGGTGCTCGGCAGCGAGAAGCTGTACGGCATCGGCGCCAAGGCCCGCCGCAAGATCAAGGAGATCTCCGACCGCTACGGCCTCGGCGTACGCCCCGACGTCCTGGTCGAGGAGCTCGGCGTCGCCGCCCGCCAGCGCGTGGAGATCCTCAAGGTCCTCTACCGCGGTGCCCGCACCCTGATCCTGGACGAGCCGACCGCCGTGCTCGTGCCGCAGGAGGTCGACGCGCTCTTCGCGAACCTGCGCGAGCTGCGGTCCGAGGGCCTCTCCGTCATCTTCATCTCCCACAAGCTGGGCGAGGTCCTCTCCGTCGCCGACGAGATCACCGTCATCCGCCGCGGCACGACGGTCGGCACGGCCGTCCCCGCCGAGACCACCCCGCGCCAGCTCGCCGAGATGATGGTCGGCAGCGAGTTGCCCACGCCCGAGACGGCCGAGTCGACGGTCACCGACCGCCCGGTCATCACCGTCGACAAGCTGCGTCTGACCGCGCCCGGCGGCAAGGCCCTCCTCGACGACATCACCTTCACCATCCACGCGGGCGAGGTCCTCGGCATCGCCGGCGTCGAGGGCAACGGCCAGACCGAACTGGTCGACGCGCTCATCGGCCTGCGGCACGCCGACTCCGGCACCATCGCCCTGGCCGACGAGGAGATCACCGCCTGGCCCACCCGCAGGCGCCGCGAGCAGGGCGTCGGCTACATCCCCGAGGACCGCCACCGCCACGGCCTGCTGCTGGAGGCCCCCCTCTGGGAGAACCGCATCCTCGGCCACGTCACCGAGGAGCCCCTCGCCAAGGGCGTCTGGCTGGACCCGAAGGCGGCCCAGGAGGACACGCGCCGCATCGTCGAGGCCTACGACGTGCGCACCCCCGGCATCGACGTCACCGCCGCCTCGCTGTCCGGCGGCAACCAGCAGAAGCTGATCGTCGGCCGCGAGATGAGCCACAAGCCGCGCTTCCTGATCGCCGCCCACCCCACCCGCGGTGTGGACGTCGGCGCGCAGGCCGCCATCTGGGACCACATCCGTGAGGCCCGCCGCGAGGGCCTGGCCGTGCTGCTGATCTCCGCCGACCTGGACGAGCTGATCGGCCTGTCCGACACGCTCCGCGTGATCTACAACGGCAGGCTGGTCGCGGACGCCGACCCGGCCACCATCACTCCCGAGGAGCTCGGCTCGGCCATGACCGGTGCCGCGACCGGCCACCTCGAGCACGAAGAGACCCCCGAGGAGACCCCCGGGACTTCGGCAGACACCCCCGAGTCTCCGGAAGACGAGGCCCGCTGATGAAGAAGTTCGACAAGGAGCGCGTGCTCCTCGCGGTGGCCGGACCGGTCATCGCGCTCGCCGTGGCCTTCGTGCTGAGCGCGATCGTGCTGATCGCGTCGGGCAAGAGCCCCGTCGAGCCGTTCGCCGTGATGTTCGAGCAGGCGTCGTTCTCCGACATCCAGGTCCTGATCATCAACCAGGCCTCGATGTACTACATCGCCGCGCTCGCCGTGGCCATCGGCTTCCGGATGAACCTGTTCAACATCGGCGTCGACGGCCAGTACCAGCTCGGCGCGATGCTGGCCGCCATCGTCGGCGCCCACATGAACCTGCCGGCGTTCCTCCAGGTTCCGCTGCTGCTCCTGACCGCCGTGTGCACCGGCGCCTTCTGGGCCGGCATCGCCGGTGTCCTCAAGGTCACCCGCGGCGTCAGCGAGGTCGTCGCGACGATCATGCTCAACGCGATCGCCACCTCCGTCATCGCCTACCTGTGGCTGCCGAACGTCTTCGGTGTGAAGGTCGGCAACAACAACACCACCGGCGAGATGCACGAGTCGGGTTGGATCCCCGGCATCGGCATGGGCGCGGCCGGTGAGATCTACGGCCTGGTGCTCCTCGCCGCGCTGCTCGGCATCGCCTACTGGGTCGTCCTCAACCGCACCCGCTTCGGCTTCGACCTGCGCGCCTCGGGCGCCTCGGAGACCGCGGCGGCGGCCAGCGGCGTCGACCCCAAGCGCATGGTGCTCACCGCCATGCTGATCTCCGGCGGCATCGCGGGCCTGGCGGGCCTGCCGATCCTGCTGGGCGACACCCACACCTACAGCCTGAACTTCCCCACCGGCATCGGCTTCCTCGGCATCGGCATCGCCCTGCTCGGCCGCAACAGCCCGGTCGGCATCGCCTTCGCCGCCCTGCTGTGGGCCTGGCTCGACAAGGCCTCGCCCGAGCTGGACTTCCACGGCTACGACAAGGAGATCGCGGTCATCATGCAGGGCCTGATCGTCCTCTCGGTCGTCGTCTCCTACGAGGCCGTCCGCGAGTGGGGCCTGCGCCGCCAGCAGCGCCGCGTCGGCGCCGAACTCGCCGCGGGGCACGTCCTCGGCAACAACAACACCACGAAGGAGGTGGCTGGCCGATGACGACCCCCCTCTCGGCGACTGACGTCAACCAGCCCACGCTGCAGCCCGCGGCGCCCACCGGCCGCCGCCTGTCGCTGCAGACCCTGCTGCTGGTCATCGCCGGAGCCCTGGCGCTGACCTCCGTCGTCCGCATCATCACCGGCGCCGACGGCATCACCAACGTCAGCCAGATGTCCACCGCCCTCCAGCTCGCCGTGCCGATCGGCCTGGCCGGTCTCGGCGGCCTGTGGGCGGAGCGCGCGGGCGTGGTCAACATCGGCCTCGAAGGCATGATGATCCTCGGCACCTGGTTCGGCGCCTGGGCCGGATTCCAGTGGGGCCCGTGGACCGGTGTCGTCGTCGGCATCCTCGGCGGCGCGATCGGCGGCCTGCTGCACGCCTTCGTCACCGTCACCTTCAACGTCAACCACATCGTCTCGGGTGTGGCCATCAACATCCTCGCCCTGGGCGCCACCCGCTACCTCGCCCCGCTGGCCTTCGAGGGCCACCAGGGCGGCTCCGCCAAGCAGTCCCCGGCGGTGGAGTCCCTCGGCAGCTTCACCATCCCGGGCCTGTCCGACGCGCTGCGCGACCTCAACGCCAAGGGCTGGTTCTTCGTCTCCGACATCGCCGGCCTGCTCGGCGGCCTGGTCACCAACGTCTCCTGGCTGACCCTGATCGCCGTGGCGCTGATCCCGGCCACCTGGTGGGTCCTGTGGCGCACCGCGTTCGGCCTGCGCCTGCGCTCCTGCGGCGAGAACCCGGTCGCCGCCGAGTCCCTCGGCGTCAACGTCTACAAGTACAAGTACCTCGCCGTGATCATCTCCGGCGGCCTGGCCGGCCTCGGTGGCGTCTTCCTCTCCATCGTCGCCAACCCCTTCTACCTGGAGGGCCAGGTCAGCGGCCGCGGCTTCATCGGCCTCGCCGCGATGATCTTCGGCAACTGGATGCCGGGCGGCCTCGCCCTCGGCGCGGGCCTGTTCGGCTACACCGACAGCCTCAACCTGCGCGGCGGCTCCGAGAACGTCCACGCGCTGCTGCTGCTCGGCGCGCTGCTGCTGATCATCGGCGCGATCTGGATGGCGATCCGCAAGAAGTACGTCCCGGCCGTGATCACCCTGGTCGTCGGCGCCCTGGTGTTCGCCTGGTACGCCGGCACCAACGAGGTCCCCAACCAGGTCGTCTCCGCCACGCCGTACGTCGTCACGCTGGTCGTGCTGACCCTGTCCGCCCAGCGGCTGCGCATGCCGAAGGCGGACGGTATGCCGTACCGGAAGGGACAGGGCAAGTGACCGCGGCGGTCGACTGGGAGCGGCTGCGCGAGGCGGCCCGGGACGCGATGTCCCGGGCGTACGCCCCGTACTCCGGCTACCCGGTCGGCGTGGCGGCGCTGGTCGACGACGGCCGGATCGTGTCCGGCTGCAACGTCGAGAACGCCAGTTACGGACTCGGACTGTGCGCCGAGTGCGGGCTCGTCTCGGAACTGCAGAACACCGGCGGCGGCCGGCTGACGCACTTCACGTGCGTCGACGGCAACGGCGACACGCTCGTGCCGTGCGGCCGCTGCCGGCAGCTGCTGTACGAGTTCGGCGGCCCGGACCTGCTGCTGGAGACCCCGGCGGGGATCCTGCCGCTGTCGGAGATGCTGCCCCAGGCCTTCGGCCCGGGCCATCTCACCAAGTGACTCCACGCGGCCCCTCCGAGTCGACCACGAACCGGAGGGGCCGCGCACTTCCTTGAACCTCGGAAGGAAAGCCATGACGCTTCTGTCGGCGGATGCCATCTCCGTCATCCGCACCAAGCGGGACCGCGGCGAGCTCAGCGACGAGCAGATCGACTGGGTCATCGACGCGTACACCCGCGGGGAGGTGGCCGACGAGCAGATGTCGGCCCTCGCGATGGCCATCCTGCTCAACGGCATGAACCGCCGCGAGATCGCCCGCTGGACGGCGGCGATGATCGCCTCGGGCGAGCGCATGGACTTCTCGTCCCTGTCCCGCCCGACCGCCGACAAGCACTCCACGGGCGGCGTGGGCGACAAGATCACGCTGCCTCTCGCGCCGCTGGTCGCGGCGTGCGGGGCCGCCGTCCCCCAGCTGTCCGGTCGCGGCCTCGGCCACACCGGCGGCACCCTCGACAAGCTGGAGTCGATCCCCGGCTGGCGCGCCCTGCTCTCCAACGACGAGATGCTCTCCGTGCTGGACGACGTCGGCGCGGTGATCTGCGCGGCGGGCGACGGCCTGGCCCCCGCCGACAAGAAGCTGTACGCCCTGCGTGACGTCACCGGCACGGTCGAGGCGATCCCGCTCATCGCCTCCTCGATCATGTCGAAGAAGATCGCCGAGGGCACGGGCTCGCTGGTCCTGGACGTGAAGGTGGGCACGGGCGCCTTCATGAAGACGATCGAGGACGCCCGGGAACTGGCCTCGACCATGGTCGGCCTCGGCACCGACCACGGCGTGAAGACGGTCGCCCTGCTCACCGACATGTCCACCCCCCTCGGCCTGACGGCGGGCAACGCCCTGGAGGTCCGTGAGTCGGTGGAGGTCCTGGCGGGCGGCGGCCCGTCGGACGTCGTGGAGCTGACGATCGCGCTGGCCCGCGAGATGCTGGACACGGCCGGGATCAAGGACGCCGACCCGGCGAAGGCCCTGGCGGACGGGTCCGCGATGGACGTCTGGCGCCGCATGATCGCCGCGCAGGGCGGCGACCCGGACGCACCGCTGCCCACCTCGCGCGAGCAGCACGTGGTCAAGGCCCCGTCCTCCGGCGTGCTGACCCGCCTCGACGCCTACGCCATCGGCATCGCCGCGTGGCGTCTGGGCGCGGGCCGGGCCCGCAAGGAGGACCCGGTGCAGGCGGCTGCGGGCGTGGAGCTGCACGCCAAGCCGGGCGACACGGTGACCGAGGGCCAGCCCCTGCTGACCCTCCACACCGACACCCCGGAGCGCTTCGAGTACGCCCTCCAGGCGGTGCGGGACTCGTACGACATCGCGGCCCCCGGCACGGTCTTCACGCCGGCGCCGGTGGTGCTGGAACGCATCGCCTGAGCAGCGAGCTCCCCTTCGGGGCGAACGGGATCGGTGGACCGCCGCCGGTCCCGTTCGGCGTGCCGGGACCGGGGCCGCACCGATGGCCGAACCGCAAGGTCTGCGGGGGCCCGGGGACCTCACCCCAGCAGCGCCGCCACCACCACCAGAACCGGCACCGACACCACCGTCGACAACAGGATGGCCTCCCGGGCCAGCACCTCGCCCACCCGGTAACTGCTCGCGTAGGTGAACAGGTTCTGCGCGGCCGGCAGGGACGACGTCACCACCACGTCCAGCAGGGCCGCGCCCCGCAGCCCGAAGGCCCCCGCCGCCAGCACCCAGGCGACGGCGGGCTGGACGAACGACTTCAGGAACACGGCGAGCAGCACGGGAGTGCGTTCGGCACCGCGCAGCGGGAGCGTGCCGCCGCGCAGGGAGATGCCGAAGGCCAGCAGGACGGCCGGCACGGACATGTTGCCGATCAGAGTCAGCGGGTCCATCAGCGGGCCCGGGACGTGGACGCCCGACGCCGACGCCGCCACCCCGGCCAGCGACCCCACCGCCACCGGATTGCGCAGCGGCGTGAGCAGACGCTGCCACAGGGGCCGTTTCCCCCCGCCACTCGCGAGGTCCAGGATCGTCAGCGCCACGGGAGTGACCCCGACCAGCTGGAACAGCAGCACCGGCGCGACCAGCGAGGCGTCGCCCAGGACGTACACGGCGATCGGGATGCCGAGGTTGCCGGAGTTGACGTAGCTGGAGCACAGCGCGCCGATCGTCGTCCGGCCCACGCCCCAGCGGCGCACGACACCCACCGCCACGAAGACTCCGGCCGCCGCTGCCGTGCTCAGTGCCGTGACCAGGAGACGGCTGGAGAAGATCACCGACAGGTCGGCCCGCGCCAGCGTGGTGAAGAGCAGCGCCGGAGAGGCCACATGGAAGGCCAGCCGGGTCAGAACCTCGCGCCCCTGGTCGCCGAGGTGGCCGCCGCGGCCGATCGCATAGCCCACCGCGATCACGACGGCGATCACCGCGAAGCCGCTCAGCACCCCCTGCACGGCGGCTCCTGACCGGCGAAGAGGCCGGCAGCCGGCACGGGAGGAGCAGATGGGTGGGGCATGCAGCCAACCCTGTGCGGAAGGCCAGGCTCAGGTCAATGTGATCTTCGCGGAGCGGCCGGACCGCCGCGATGAGTTACGCCCGCCCGCCCGGTCTACCGATCGTGGACGCGACGACACCCCCCGTGCTCGTGCTGGCCGGCCCTGTCACCCGGGACGAGGTGAGGGAACTGGCTGACCAGGCGCGGGCACTGCTGCACAGCAGCGGTGTCGGGGTCGTCGTGTGCGACGTCGCAGGGCTGGGGCCGCCCGGGCTCGCTGCCGTCGATCTGCTGGCGCGGCTCCAGCTCGCGGCCCGGCGGGCCGGGGGCCGCATCCGGCTGCGCGACCCCGATCCCGCGCTAGCCGCCCTGCTGCACCTGGTCGGTCTCCGCTTCGAGATGGAGGGGCAGACCGAACAGCGGGAACCAGCGCTTGGTGTCGAGGAAGCAATGGAACCCGGTGATCCGGCCGTCTGAGATCTCCAGCACCTGCACCGCCCACGGGGCGAAGCCGCCCGCCTCCGGGTCCGGCTTGTACTGGGCGAAGCCCGGCAGCCCGTTGACCTGCACCGGCACCAGACGGGACCCCGCGCAGGGCGCGCCCAGCGTCGTCATGAACCCGGTGATGTCCTCGGGGCCGGTCAGCCACAGGTCGAACGGCGGCATCGTCATGACGGCGTCCTCGTGCAGCAGCGCGGTCAGCGCCGTCATGTCGTAGCCCTCGAAGGCCGCGACGTACCGCTCCAGCAGCTTCTGCTGCTCCTCGTCCAAGGGGTCGGCGACGGCCGCCTCGGCGCCCGGCTCCTGCCGCTCGGCCAGCGTCGCCCGGGCCCGCTGGAGGGCGCTGTTGACCGACGCGACCGAGGTGCCGAGCAGCTCGGCGACCTCGCTCGCCTTCCAGGCCAGCACCTCGCGCAGGATCAGCACCGCCCGCTGCTTGGCCGGCAGCTTCTGCAGCGCGGCCATGAACGCGAGCCGCACGGACTCCTTGGCGACCGCCGCCTCCGCCGGGTCGTCGGTGGTGGGCAGCACACGGGCGTCGGGCATCGGCTCCAGCCAGGTGTTGTCCGGGCGGGGGGTGAGGGCGGCCTGGGCGAGCGGGGTCGACTCGGTCAGGTCCATCGGCCGGGCGCGCTTGTTGCCCGCGTTCAGCATGTCCAGGCAGACGTTCGTCGCGATGCGGTACAGCCAGGAGCGGAGGCTGGAGCGGCCCTCGAACTTGTCGTAGCTGCGCCAGGCGCGGACCATCGTGTCCTGCACCGCGTCCTCCGCCTCGAAGGAGGAACCGAGCATGCGGTAGCAGTACCCGGTCAGTTCGACCCGGTGCGCCTCCAGCCTGGCGTCCAGGTCCGTCGAAGTCGCCGTGCCGTTCGTCATCGTCCACCCACCCCTGCGGCCTTTCTGTCGCGCACCATCGCGCCCCAGCACTTCGGAAGCTACCGCAGCCCACTGACAATGGCTCCCCGAGCGGGAGAATGCGCAGGTCAGGCCAGTTGCCGCAGGGACATGAGCAGATGTCGGTACCCGGCGGGCGCGCGGTCGTCGGCGACGGCGGGCGGCAGCACCCGCTGCCCCGTCCCCCGGCGGCTCCAGCCGCACGCGGTGGCGTGTCGAACGAGGGCAGCGAGCGGACAGACCCCGGCGAAGTCCGCAGGCCGACCCGGAGCTCCATGAAAGATTCCCCTGCCCGGACCGGTTGTCGCGCGGACGCCGTCCGCGTCAACCGACAACCGGCTCCGGCCAGGGGGAAGGTACCGGTGGCTCAGACCGCCGCGAGGCGCCGGACCCGCGCCGCGCGGGTACCGAACAGCGTGATGGTCACGACGCCGGCCACGGCCAGCAGCCCGACCCCGACCGTCCCGGCCCAGCCGCCCGCGTGGAATGCGATCGCCCCGACCGTGCTGCCCGCGCTGGAGCCGACGTAGTACGCCGACTGGTACAGCGCCGAGGCCTGCGCGCGGCCGCGCGTGGCCGTCTTGCTGACCGCCGAGGACGCCACCGCGTGGCCCGCGAAGAAGCCCGCCGTGATCAGGACCAGGCCCAGCAGCACCAGCGGGAGCGAGCCCGCCAGGGACAGCAGCAGACCCGTCGCCGTGGTGCCGCCCGCCGCGTACAGGGCGCCGCGCCGGCCCAGGCGCCCGACCAGCCGGCCCGCCGTCGACGCCGACACCGTACCGACCAGGTACACCAGGAAGATCGAGCCGACGATGCCCTGGGGCAGCGAGAACGGGGCCTCGGTCAGCCGGTAGCCGATGACGGTGTAGACGCCGCCGAACACCGTCATGAACAGCGCGCCGATCGCGTACAGCCGGCACAGCAGCGGGTCGGAGAGGTGGCGGCGGACCGTACGGGCCAGCACCCGCGGGCGCAGCGACCCCGCCCTGAAGTGCCGCGGCGCCGGCAGCAGCAGCCGGAAGGCCACCGCACACGCCACCGCGATCACGCCGATCGTGCCGACGGCGACCCGCCAGCCCCACTCCTGCGCGACCCACCCGGTGATGACCCGGCCGCTCATCCCGCCGACGCTGTTGCCCGCGACGAACAGTCCGATCGCGGTGACCAGCGCCTTCGGCGTGACCTCCTCCGCGAGGTACGCGGTCGCGGACGCGGGCAGCCCGGCCAGGGCCGCGCCCTGCAGCGCCCGCAGCACCACCAGGGCGCCCAGCGACGGGGCGAGGGGCACCAGCAGCCCGACGGTCACCGCGACGGCCAGCGACGCCGTCATGACCGTACGCCGCCCGAAACGCTCCGACAGCGCGCTCATCGGCAGGACGAACACCGCCAGGCCGCCCGTCGCGGCCGCCACCGTCCAGCTCGCGTCGCTCGCCGTCACCCCGAACTCGCCGGAGATCAGCGGCAGCAGGGCCTGTGTGGAGTACAGCAGCGCGAAGGTCGCAACCCCCGCGAGGAAGAGGGCCAGGCTCATCCGGCGGTATCCGGGACCGCCGGGGGCCATCCGGGAGCCGGAGGAGAGCGAAGGGGAAACGGACGTGACGGCGCCCACGGTGGTGGACGCCCCGGTACTGGCGGGAGACATGCCTCGAAACTACGGACGCCCCCACTCATCCGTCCAATGCATGGAACAGCCATAATCGTTCCCATGGTGCATCAACCAAGCTCACCGGCGCGGCTGTCACCGTCCAGTGACACAGAAGACAGGGCGGCGATGACGATGCTGCTCGCGCCGCGCCTCGCGTACTTCGCCGGCGTCGCCCGCACCGAGCACGTCACGCGCGCCGCGCAGGAGATGAACGTCCCGCAGTCCACGCTCTCGCGCGCCCTGGCCCGGCTGGAGCAGGACCTGGGCGTCGACCTCTTCGCCCGTCACGGCCGTACGGTGTCCCTGACCCCCGCCGGCCGCACCTTCCTGGCCTCCGTCGAACGCGCCCTCGCCGAGATCGGTCGGGCCGCCGAGGAGGTGCGCGCCGACGCCGACCCGGCCACCGGCAAGGTCGCCTTCGGGTTCCTGCACACCATGGGCGCCGAGACCGTCCCCGGCCTGCTCCAGGCCTTCCGCGCCGACCACCCCAGGGTCCGCTTCAGCCTCGTCCAGAACTACGGCGAGGCGATGATCGAGCGCCTGCGCGCGGGCGAACTCGACCTCTGCCTGACCTCGCCCGTCCCGGACGCCCCCGACCTGGTGGCCCGCCGCCTCGACGAACAGAAGCTCCGCCTCGTCGTCCCGGCCGACCACCGCCTCGCCACCCGCAGACGCGTCCGCCTCGCGGAGGCGGCCGACGAGACCTTCGTCACCCTGGAACCCGGCTACGGATTGCGCCGCATCACCGACGACCTCTGCAAGGAGGCCGGCTTCAAACCCCGCGTCGCCTTCGAGGGCGAGGAGGCCGAGACCCTGCGCGGCCTGGTGGCGGCGGGCCTCGGCGTCGCCCTGCTGCCCCCGCCGACCGTCCCCCGGCCGGGAGTCGTGGAGCTGACGGTCACGGCCCCGCGCGCGGTCCGCGAAATCGGCGTGGCCTGGCTGGCGGGCCACCCGGACACACCCCCGGTGGCCGCCTTCAAGAAGTTCCTGCTGTCACGAAGGGGCAGCCTGCTGCCGACCTGAAGGGACGTGGGGAACCGCGTGAGCGGCCCCGGACGACCCGCCCGCCCGCCGGACAACAGGAAGCCCGACGGCGCTACCGCCTCCAGGAGGACCCGAACCCCGCGGCCAACGGCATCCGCAACCCCAGCGGAGGCGGCGCGGCGAACGCGTCCTGCACGGGCCGCGACAACGCCCGCCCGAACAGCACGCCCATCACGAAGTCCTCGGCCAGCGCGATGACTTCGTCCCGGTACTGGTGCAACCCGTGCCCGTCGGTGTGGACTTCGAACCGGCACACCTCCCGGTTCGCCTTCTTCGCCCGCGCCGCCAGCCGGAACGACAGCTCGGGATCGGTCCGTTCGTCGTTCGTGCCGTGCACGATCAGCACCCGGCGCCCGGCGAGCTGCTTCACCGGTTCGGGTGGTGCGGCCACGTCCTCCTCGGGCAGCCAGGGGGCGAGCGCCAGTACGGAGTTGACGGCCTCGTGTCCGCCCGCGCGCAGCGCGGCCCGGCCGCCCATGCCGATGCCCGCGAGACAGACGGGCACATCCCCGTAGCGCCGTACGACCTCGTCCGCCGCCCAGGCGGCATCACCGGCCAGATGCGCCTCGGTGCCGTTCCAGCCGCGGTAGCGGTAGTGCACCACGTGGACGGCGAGACCCTCGTCCCTGCCCGCGCGGGCCAGCCGGCGCCCCAACGCGCGGACGGACGCGGCCGCCCACATCGGGGACGGTCTGCGGCTGGACACCTCCTCGCCACCGGGGAGCAGCAGCACCGCTCCGCTGACCGGCGCCGGCTCCGGGCCGAGCGTCCTCCCCAGCCGGGCCGTGCGAACCGGCGTCGCTTGCTGTGCCATGACAGAACAGTGTCAGAAGCGCGGGTGTACTCCACCCGTCCGTGGGGTCACCGTTACGTATCGACGGTTTCCCGCACAGCGCGATCTACGCGCGTAGGAGTTAGAGTGCCGAGATGACGAGCCAGACCACCGCGAAGACCCCGACGCCGGACCAGATCCGCCGGGCGCCGAAGGTTCTGCTGCACGACCACCTCGACGGCGGGCTGCGCCCCGGCACGATCGTCGAACTCGCCCACGCCACGGGCTACTCCCAGCTCCCCGAGACCGACCCCGACAAGCTCGCCGTCTGGTTCCGCGAGGCCGCCGACTCCGGGTCCCTGGAGCGGTACCTGGAGACCTTCTCGCACACCGTCGGCGTCATGCAGACCCGTGACGCCTTGGTGCGGGTCGCCGCCGAGTGCGCCGAGGACCTCGCGCAGGACGGCGTCGTCTACGCCGAGGTGCGGTACGCCCCCGAACAGCACCTCGACGGCGGGCTGAGCCTCGAAGAGGTCGTCGAGGCCGTCAACGAGGGCTTCCGGGAAGGCGAGCGGCGCGCCAGGGCCAACGGCCACCGCATCCGCGTCGGCGCCCTGCTCACCGCCATGCGGCACGCCGCCCGCGCCCTGGAGATCGCCGAACTCGCCAACCGCTACCGCGACCTGGGCGTCGTCGGCTTCGACATCGCGGGCGCCGAGGCCGGCTACCCGCCCACCCGGCACCTGGACGCCTTCGAGTACCTGAAGCGGGAGAACAACCACTTCACGATCCACGCGGGCGAGGCCTTCGGCCTGCCGTCCATCTGGCAGGCCCTCCAGTGGTGCGGCGCCGACCGGCTGGGGCACGGGGTGCGCATCATCGACGACATCCAGGTCCACGAGGACGGCACGGTCAAGCTGGGGCGGCTGGCGTCGTACGTCCGGGACAAGCGCATCCCGCTGGAGCTGTGCCCGAGCTCCAACCTGCAGACCGGCGCGGCCTCCTCCTACGCCGAGCACCCCATCGGTCTGCTGCGCCGGCTGCACTTCCGGGCCACCGTCAACACGGACAACCGTCTGATGTCCCACACCAGCATGAGCCGGGAATTCGAGCACCTTGTCGAGGCTTTCGGTTACACACTCGACGACATGCAGTGGTTCTCCGTCAATGCGATGAAATCAGCATTCATTCCTTTCGATGAACGACTGGCCATGATCAATGACGTCATCAAGCCCGGATATGCCGAGCTGAAGTCCGAATGGCTGTTCCAGCAGACCGCCTCCACCAGCGGATCCGCGGATTCGGGCAGCTGAGAGGGCTCGATATGGGCACGGGAAATGCGGGCGGCGTTCACAAACCGTCCGCATTTCGATGTTTGCGGCGGGTGACCCCGCGTGTTTACGGTCGCTGGACCGCTCACACCCCGTGATCCCATTTCAAGTCAGTCGAGGACGCATTTCATGAAGCAGTCTGCTGCCAAGACCCTCGGTGTCGCCGCCCTCGGTGCCGCCTTCGCCTTCGCCGGTGCCGGTGCCGCCAGCGCGGCGCCCGAGCTCCCGGACACCGGCCAGACGCTGGAGACCGTGGACACGACCCTTCCGGCCGACCAGGCGCTGCCGGGCGCGGGTCAGGCGCTGGAGCAGGGGCAGCACGCCGCCGGCGCCGGTCTGGAGACCGCGCAGCCGAACGCCGAGCAGCTGTCCCAGACCCCGACCGAGCCGGTCTCCGGACTGCTCGGGGGTCTGCCGGTGCAGGAGCTGCCCACGCAGGGCGCGCCGGCGAACCAGCTCGGCTGACCCCGCTCAGGCGGACACACGCGCCGATGGGGCGCACCCACTCACGGGTGCGCCCCATCGGCGTACGTACGTCGGGCACTCACCAGGCCGTGCGCGCCTTGTCCTCCGACGGCAGGAAGATCCACAGCGCGATGTACAGCAGGAACTGCGGGCCCGGCAGCAGGCACGACAGCAGGAAGATGACGCGCATCGTCGTGGCGGAGGTGCCGAAGCGCCGTGCGAGCGCGGCACACACTCCGCCGATCATGCGGCCGTCGGTGGGGCGGGCGAGGCGGGACATGTGCGGCTCCTTCGTAGCAGCGGGTGTGAGGCCTGTCCTCCAGCGGCCTCAGCTGCTCTCCACGTTACGGAGACGAAGGGGGCAAAGCGTCACTCCACGGGGCGATCCCGACCCTGGGAATCGTCGGGGTCCGACCCTGAACCGGCTCCTCCTGCAGGAGGGCCGCGGGAGACCGGTACCCGGCCCGGCGGCGCAGCCAGCAGCGGCCGGCCGGGACGACGGCGAGATGGACGAGCGCCACGCCCGCGGTGTTGAGGAACAGCGAGTCGACGTCCACGACCTGGCCGGGCACACCGGTCTGCAGCAGTTCGATGCCCAGCGACAGCAGGGCGCCCGCGGCGACGGTGCGCAGCAGCGACCCCAGCCGCGACACGGCCAGCCGCCCGCCCGCCATCGGCAGCAGGACACCCAGCGGCGCCAGCAGGGCGAGGCCCTCACCGATCCGCCGGGCCGCCTCAGGCCACCCCAGCGCGAGGTCGGCGCGGATCCCGGCGAACGGACGCAGATTGGCGGGCATCACCCAGGGGACGTCCAGCGGTCGCAGCGTGAGCCAGGCGACGAACGCGAGGTGTGCGACAAGGAGGACACCTCCTGTCACACGGATGCGGATCGCGGCGCTGCCGCCGATGGAGCCTTGACGCTGCACGAACCCCTAGACGCGGCCTTCGGCACGATCGGTTCCGGGATGTCACCCGGTACCGGGGTGAGGCATGCGCCACAACCCCCACCGGCGGCCCGTCAGCCCTCGGTGACCTCCGTCGACGGCGGTTCCTCGGCGCCGGGCCGGGCGCGGACCTCGTCGGTGCACTCGTAGCGGCGCGGCGGTTCGGTGCCCGGGCCGCCGAGGATCACCGAGCCGTCGCCCTCGGCCGCCGCCGAGTCGGAGAACGTGCAGACGATCTGGGCGAGGGCGTAGGAGGTGAGGCCGGCGGGCGCGGTGCTCAGCCGCAGCGCGTCCTTCGGGTCGCCGGGCCGCGGCCCGCCGACGGTCATGCCGCCGCGTACGTTCGAGGTGTACCCGGCCTCCTTCTCGGCGGCCGACGGCGGCGCCGACAGCTGGTCGAGCAGCCCCTGGGCCACCAGCACGCGCCGCTCGGAGTCCGCGGCGCCGTCCGGGACCCGCACGGTGCGGTCGACGGCCACCAGCGAGGAGCGGCACAGCAGGAACACCCGCACCGGCACACCGCGCGTGGCCTGCGCCGACACCTCCGGCTCGGTGAGCGAGCAGCGCACCCGTGAGGGCGCCGTCCCGAAGTCCGTCGGCACCTCCGTGGCCCGGATCCCGCACCCGGCGAGCACCACGGCGAGCCCGGACACGGCGAGCAACCGCCACAGGGCCGCCGGGCGCCCCCGACCGCCGCCGCGGCGCGGGTGCTGCGGCAAGGCCGTGCCGGGCCGCGGCCCGGCTGCCGGGCGGCCTTTCCGGCCGCTGGGGCGCGTGTCCTCGGGAGGGGCCGTTGCCGGGCGTGGTGCGGGTGTCGGACGGCCTTGCCGGGCGGCGCTGTCGGAGGGTGTGGGCCGCGGGCTGCGTGCAGCCGGAGGCAGGCGGTCCGTGTCCCGGGTGCTGTGCTGGGCGTCCCCGGGAGAGGTGGTCGCCGGGCGTGGTGCGGGTGTCGGCTGGTTCTGCCCGGCGGCGCCGTCGGGGGGCGTGGCCCGCGGGCTACGTGCAGCAGGCCGGTGGTTCGCGCGCCGGGTGCTGTGCTGGGCGTCCTCGGGAGGGGCCGTTGCCGGGCGTGGTGCGGGTGTCGGACGGCCTTGCCGGGCGGCGCTGTCGGAGGGTGTGGGCCGCGGGCTGCGTGCAGCCGGAGGCAGGCGGTCCGTGTCCCGGGTGCTGTGCTGGGCGTCCCCGGGAGAGGTGGTCGCCGGGCCGGGTGCGGGTGTCGTGTGGCTCTGCCGGGCGGCGCCGTCGCCGCCCGTCGACGGGTGGCGTGCGGTGGGCGGACTGTCCTGGTGGGGGGCGCCGGGGCCGTCGGCGGAGGGTGTGGTCGGCAGGCGTCGTATGGTCATCAGGCGTTCCCCTTCGCGCCCTCGCCCTTGCTCTGGTCGCCGTCGGCACGGTCCTTCCCTGCGCCCTCCGCGCCCCCGGTCAGCGCGGACGCGTCCCGGGGCAGCCGCAGGGTGAACACCGCGCCGCCCTCCGGAGAGTTGGCCGCGGTGATCCCGCCGCCGTGGATGTGGGCGTTCTCCAGGGCGATGGACAGGCCGAGGCCGCTGCCCTCGGAACGCGGCCGGGAGGCGCTGGCCTTGTAGAAGCGGTCGAAGACGTGCGGCAGGACGTCCTCGGGGATGCCGGGCCCGTGGTCGCGCACCTCGATGACGATCGAGTCGTCCGCCTCGCGGACGGACACCCGCACCGGCGAACCGCCGTGCTTGAGCGCGTTGCCCACGAGGTTGGCCAGGATCACGTCCAGACGGCGCGGATCGAGGCGGGCGTGGATGCCGCGCTCGGCGTCCAGCTCGACCGCGTCCAGCCAGGCACGCGCGTCGATGCAGGCGGTGATCTGGTCGGCGATGTCGACGTCGTCGAGGACCAGCCGGGCGGTGCCCGCGTCGAAGCGGGTGACCTCCATCAGGTTCTCGACCAGGTCGTTCAGCCGCCGCGTCTCGCTGACGACGAGCCGTACGGCGGGCTCGATCATCGGGTCGATGCCGCCGCTCTCGGAGTCCAGCTCCTCCTCCAGCACCTCGGTCACGGCGGTGATCGCGGTCAGCGGCGTACGCAGCTCATGGCTCATGTCCGCCACGAAGCGACGGGACGCCTCGTCGCGCGCGGCCATGTCGGCCACCCGCTTCTCCAGCGCCTCGGCCGCGTTGTTGAACGTCCGTGACAGGTCGGCCAGTTCGTCCGTCCCCGACACCCTGAGCCGGGTGTCCAGCTTGCCCTCGCCGAGCCGCCGGGCGGCCGCCCCGAGCCGCTGCACCGGCTTCAGCACCGTCGTCGCGGCGGCCTGCGCGAGCAGCGCCGAGCCGATCAGCGCGAGCCCGGTGGCGATCCCCAGCGACCAGGCCAGCGAGTTGAGGTCCTTGGCCTCCGGCTCCAGCGACTTGAGCATGTAGCCGGTCGGGCCGCCGCCGTTCACCTTGCTGCCGGCCACCAGGTACGGCGTGTCGCCCTCGACGATCCGCTGCCAGTACAGGTGGTACGCCGACTTGTCGGCCGAGGTGTCCTTCTGCCGCTCGTTCACCGCCTCGCGCAGCGAGACGGGCACGTCCTGCAACGAGAAACCGCTCAGACCGCCGGAGCTGCCGTACACCGTCCTGCCCTCGGCGTCCTCGGCGACCAGCAGCACGCTGAACCGCTGACTGCTGGTGGCCATCAGCCCCGCGGTGTTCTGCAACTCGTCCTGCGTCGGACGCTCGGGCAGCGCGCCCGCCCGGTTGCGCATCTCCTGCTCGAAGTCGCGCAGCACCGCGTCCTGGGTACGGGTGAGCACGGCCTCGCGGTTGAGCCAGTACGCGATGGCGGACGCGGACACGGCGGCCGTCAGGGCCACCAGTCCGAACACGACGACCAGCCTGAGGCGCAGGCTGGTGAAACGCAGCCGCGACAGGACCTTCTTGCGCGCCGCGGCCCAGGCGCGGCTTCCCCCTGGGTGGTGCTGTGTCACTGAGGCGGATCCAGCCGGTAGCCGACACCGCGCACGGTACGGATCAGCGTCGGAGACGACGGGACGTCCTCGACCTTGGCGCGCAGCCGCTGGACGCAGGCGTCCACCAGCCGCGAGTCACCGAGGTAGTCGTGCTCCCACACCAGCCGCAGCAGCTGCTGCCGTGACAGCGCCTGCCCCGGCCGCCGGCTCAGCTCCAGCAGCAGCCGCAGCTCGGTCGGCGTGAGCTGGAGGTCCTGGCCGTTCTTGGTCACGGTCATCGCCGAACGGTCGATGACGAGGCTGCCGAAGGTCGCCGAGTCGCTGGACTCCCGCTCCCCGCGCCGCAGCACCGCCCGGATCCGGGCGTCCAGCACCCGCCCCTGCACCGGTTTGACGACGTAGTCGTCGGCGCCGGACTCCAGACCGACGACGACGTCGATGTCGTCGCTGCGCGCGGTCAGCAGGATGATCGGCAGCTGGTCGGTGCGCCGGATGCGCCGGCACACCTCGAACCCGTCGATGCCGGGCAGCATCACGTCCAGCACGATCAGATCCGGCCGCTGCTCGCGCAGCAGCTTCAGACCGTCCTCACCGCTGGCAGCGGTCGCCACGCGGTGTCCCTGGCGCGTGAGAGAGAGCTCCAGGGCCGTCCGGATGGCGTCGTCGTCCTCGATCAGCAACAGGGAAGGCACGGGCTCATTCTGGCCCATGGAGGGCGCGCTGTTCGACCTGTGGGCGGAGATGGTCGTCTTCGGCGGCACCGACGCCCGGGAAGGAGCTGTGGCGGTACTGTCACCGACCCCTGTGACAGGTCTGTGACAGTCGGCGGACACGGCCATGAAAGTGCGACGGCAAGCTTTTCGGCACAGGCAGGAAGGCTCGCCGAAACCGGGCGGGCCGCACACCGGAAGTCCACGACGGGGGGCGCGAGATGAACACGCTGCACGGCACCAGCACCAGCGCTGTGGTCACGCGTCTGCACGACGTGCACCGAGGTAACGAGAAGTCCGGTGCCGTGAGCGGGCGGGGGTGCGCTCGCGGCGCCGGGCGTCAGCACACCGCGTACATGACGGTGGTTGACGCGCACACGGGGGAGGCTCACGGGGGAGCCGCGTACAGGGAGGAATCGGGGGAGCGCCGCTCCCTGCCGGCGACGGTGGACGCCGAAGCCGCGTTCACCGCCTACGTCCAGGAGCGCCGCGCCTCCCTGTACGCCACCGCCTACCACCTCACCGGCGACCGCTTCGAGGCCGAGGACCTGCTGCAGAGCGCGCTGTTCTCGACGTACAAGGCGTGGGACCGGATCAGTGACAAGGCCGCGGTCGGCGGATACCTCCGCCGCACCATGACCAACCTGCACATCAGCGCCTGGCGGCGCCGCAAGCTCAACGAGTACCCGACCGAGGAACTGCCGGAGACGCCCGGCGACACGGACGCGATGCGCGGCACCGAGCTGCGCGCGGTCCTGTGGCAGGCGCTGGCCCGGCTGCCCGAGCTCCAGCGCACCATGCTGGTCCTGCGCTACTACGAGGGCCGCACGGACCCGGAGATCGCGGAGATCCTCGACATCAGCGTCGGCACGGTGAAGTCCAGCATCTGGCGGTCGCTCCGCCGGCTGCGCGAGGACGAGGTCCTCAGCTTCGGCCGTGACGAGGAGAACGCCTTCGGCGAGCTCGTCGCCTGAAGGTTCGGGGGGAGCGAAAGAAAAACGGGCTCCGGGTGTATCAGGGGAGAGACACCGGAGTCTGCATGACAGGGTCCCGGTCTCCGGGGCCCGGGGGGATCACGGGGGAAGCACCACCACGGGGGAGCACCACGGGGGAAACCGGGGGGACACGGGGGAACCACGGGGGAGCGGGACTGGAGGGCCGGGGGGTCCGTCCAGTCCCGCTTTTTCTGCCCGGGGCGGGAGGGGCGGTCAGGCCGCCGTGGTCTCCTGCGGGGCGGGACGGTCGGTCAGACCGCCGTGCGCGCCGTCGCGCAGCGGCCCGCCGCGGCGGCGGCCAGGCGGCCCATCGCCTCGTCCCGGTCGCAGGCGTGGGCGCCGAGTGCCGTCTGGCGGGCGATGATCGTGCGCTCCTGGCGCATCAGCCGCCAGCCGCGGCGCAGCAGGAACGGCACCGACTTGCGGCCCTCCTTCAAGTCCCGCAGGAACCGGCGGCGGAACGTCTTCACCGGGCCGCGGCTCAGGCACAGCGCGTCGGCCAGGACGCCCAGGTCCCGGCAGCGCGTGACGATCTCCGCGGCGAAGATGCCCTCCGCGATGAACAGCGGGGTCCGCCCGATGTCGATCGTCTCCTGGCCGGTGCGGGCGCTCAGCGCGATGTCGTAGACGGGGACGTTCGTCCGGCCCGTGCGGCACAGCTCCGCGATCGCGGCGACGGCCGTGTCCGCGTCCCAGGAGTCCGGGTGGTCCCAGTCGATGTCGGAGCTCCCCGCCACCTGCGGAAGTGTCGGGTCGTCGCCCTCCTTGTAGAAGTCGTCGAGCCGCAGCACCGGAAGACCGGAGTGGGCCGCGAGGAGGGACTTGCCGGAGCCGGAGGGGCCGCAGAGCAGCACGACTCGCGTCGGTATGGGCGGATGGGAACTCACGGGACACCAGTGTGAGGCATCGATCGGCCACCGTACGACCCCGCGGGTCGGCTTTGCAGCGCGCATCACACCGCGACCACGCCTCGCGTCCCACCGGTCACCGTCCGCGGCCGAGCGACACCGAACGGCAGCCCCGCCCTCCCGGACGGAGGAGGGCGGGGCTGCCGGCCTGTGCGGCTCCGGTGCGCGGGGCGCCGCGCTGATCCCGAGCCCGGTGCTGCGGCCGGTCCTTCGGCTGGTTCCGTGGCCGGTCCTTCGGTCAGTACGAGGAACCGGACGCGCCCAGCGACCCGGTCGGGTGCCAGACCGTCTTGGTCTCCAGGAACGCCGTCATGCGGTCCAGGCCGGGAGTCGCCAGGTAATCCACAGGCTGTGGACGCAGCACCCGCTTGAGGTTGTCCGCCGCCGCGATCTCCAGCTCCTTCGCCAGCACCTCGTCGGCGCCGGCCAGGTCGATGGCGTTGACGTCCTGGTGCGCGGCCAGCGGCGCGGCGATCTCCGCCGTACGGCCGGAGAGGACGTTGACCGTGCCGCCGGGGACGTCCGAGGTGGCCAGCACCTCGCCCAGGGACAGGGCCGGGAGCGGGGACCTCTCGCTCGCCACCACGACCGCCGTGTTGCCGGTCGCGATCACCGGGGCGACCACCGAGACCAGGCCCAGGAAGGACGACTCCTGCGGTGCGACGACCGCGACCACTCCGGTCGGCTCCGGGGAGGACAGGTTGAAGTACGGGCCGGCGACCGGGTTGGCGCCGCCGACCACCTGGGCGATCTTGTCGGTCCAGCCCGCGTACCAGACCCAGCGGTCGATCGTCGCGTCGACGACGGCCGCGGCCTTCGACTTCGACAGGCCCTCCGCGTCCGCGACCTCGCGGACGAACTGCTCGCGGCGGCCCTCCAGCATCTCCGCGACGCGGTAGAGGATCTGGCCGCGGTTGTACGCCGTAGCGCCCGACCAGGCCGGGAAGGCCTTGCGCGCGGCCACGACCGCGTCACGGGCGTCCTTGCGGGAGGAGAGAGGCGCGTTGGCCAGCCAATTGCCCTTGGGGTCCGTCACCTCGTACACCCGGCCGCTCTCGGAACGCGGGAACTTCCCGCCGACGTACAGCTTGTAGGTCTTGAAGACGGAGAGTCGCTCGGTCTTCTCGGGCTTGTCAGACATCGAGGTACGCCTCCAGACCGTGGCGGCCGCCCTCGCGGCCGAAGCCCGACTCCTTGTAGCCGCCGAACGGCGAGGTCGGGTCGAACTTGTTGAACGTGTTGGACCAGACGACGCCCGCGCGGAGCTTGTTCGCGACCGCCAGGATGCGGGAGCCCTTCTCCGTCCAGACACCGGCGGACAGGCCGTACGGCGTGTTGTTGGCCTTGGCGACGGCCTCGTCCGGGGTGCGGAAGGTGAGGACCGACAGCACCGGGCCGAAGATCTCGTCGCGGGCGATGGTGTGCGCCTGGGTGACGTTCGTGAAGAGCGTCGGGGCGAACCAGTAGCCGTTCTCCGGCAGCTCGCAGGCCGGCGACCAGCGCTCGGCGCCCTCCGCCTCGCCCTGCGCCACCAGCGACGTGATGCGCGTGAGCTGTTCCTCGGAGTTGATCGCGCCGATGTCCGTGTTCTTGTCGAGGGGGTCGCCCAGACGGAGAGTGGACAGACGGCGCTTGAGCGAGTCCAGCAGCTCCTCCTGGACCGACTCCTGCACCAGCAGACGGCTGCCCGCGCAGCACACCTGGCCCTGGTTGAAGAAGATGCCGTTCACGATGCCCTCGACGGCCTGGTCGATCGGGGCGTCGTCGAAGACGATGTTGGCGCCCTTGCCGCCGAGTTCGAGCGTGAGCTTCTTGCGGCTGCCCGCGACGGTCCTCGCGATCTCCTTGCCGACGGCGGTGGAGCCGGTGAAGGCCACCTTGTCGACGTCGGGGTGCGCGACGAGCGCGGCGCCCGTGTCGCCGTAGCCCGGAAGGATGTTGACGACGCCCTTGGGCAGGCCCGCCTGGCGGCAGATGTCCGCGAAGAACAGCGCCGAGAGGGGGGTGGTCTCCGCAGGCTTCAGGACGACCGTGTTGCCGGTGGCGAGCGCCGGGGCGATCTTCCACGCCAGCATCAGCAGCGGGAAGTTCCAGGGGATGACCTGGCCCGCGACGCCCAGCGGCTGCGGGCTCGGGCCGAAGCCCGCGTGCTCCAGCTTGTCGGCCCAGCCCGCGTAGTAGAAGAAGTGGGCGGCGACCAGCGGCAGGTCGACGTCCCGCGTCTCCTTGATCGGCTTGCCGTTGTCGAGGGTCTCCAGGACGGCCAGCTCGCGGGAGCGCTCCTGGACGATCCGGGCGATGCGGAAGAGGTACTTGGCGCGCTCGGAACCGGGCAGCGCCGACCACTTCTCGAAGGCCCTGCGAGCGGCCTTCACCGCGCGGTCGACGTCGGCCTCGCCGGCCTGGGCGACCTCGGAGAGGACCTCCTCGGTCGACGGGCTGACCGTCTTGAAGACCTTGCCGTCGGCCGCGTCGGTGAACTCGCCGTCGATGTACAGGCCGTACGAGGAAGCGATGTCGACGATCGCGCGGGACTCGGGGGCGGGAGCGTACGCGAACGCGGACGACCGCTTGTCCGGGGTCAGTTCCGGGGTCATTTCGGTCATGGTGATCAGTCCACCGTCACGTAGTCGGGGCCGGAGTAGCGGCCGGTGGCCAGCTTCTGACGCTGCATCAGCAGATCGTTCAGGAGCGATGAGGCGCCGAAGCGGAACCAGTGGTTGTCCAGCCAGTCCTCGCCGGCGGTCTCGTTGACCAGGACGAGGAACTTGATCGCGTCCTTGCTGGTGCGGATGCCGCCGGCCGGCTTCACACCGACCTGGACACCGGTCTGCGCACGGAAGTCGCGGACCGCCTCCAGCATCAGCAGTGTGTTCGCCGGGGTCGCGTTCACCGCCACCTTGCCGGTCGAGGTCTTGATGAAGTCCGCCCCGGCCAGCATGCCGAGCCAGCTCGCGCGGCGGATGTTGTCGTACGTCGACAGCTCCCCCGTCTCGAAGATGACCTTCAGGCGGGCGCTCGTGCCGCAGGCCTCCTTCACGGCGGTGATCTCGTCGTACACCTTCAAGTATCGGCCCGCGAGGAACGCGCCGCGGTCGATGACCATGTCGATCTCGTCGGCGCCGGCGGCGACGGCCTCCCGGACGTCGGCGAGCTTGACGGCGATCGGGGCGCGGCCCGCCGGGAAGGCGGTGGCGACCGAGGCGACCTTCACGCCCGAGCCGGCCACGGCCTCCTTGGCGACGGCCACCATGTCGGGGTAGACGCAGACCGCGGCCGTGGCGGGAGTGCTGCGGTCGGTCGGGTCGGGGTGGACCGCCTTGGCGCCGAGCGCCCGGACCTTGCCCGGGGTGTCCGCGCCTTCCAGCGTCGTCAGGTCGACCATCGAGATGGCGAGGTCGATGGCGTACGCCTTCGCGGTCGTCTTGATCGAACGGGTGCCGAGGGAGGCGGCACGCGCCTCCAGGCCGACCGCGTCGACGCCGGGCAGCCCGTGGAGGAAGCGGCGCAGCGTGCTGTCGGACGCGGTGACGTCTGAGAGCGAGTGCGGGAGTGCAGTGGTGGGCATGGTCACCAGACGAGCATATCTACGCGCGTAGCGGCTGTACAGGCCCCCGCGCTCGTCTTGTGCGGGGGCGGCGCGGATGAGCGGCTCGTGCGGGAGCGGCGCGGGTGCGCGACTCCTGGGGGGCGGAGCGTTTTGGGCGTCTCGTGCGGGGCGGCGTGTTGGGCGTCTTGGGGCGTTGGGCGTCTTGTTGGGGGGTGCGCGGCCGAGCGCTTCGCTTCGGCGGTTGAGCGGAGCGTCTGATTCGGGGATTGCGCGGACAAGCACTTGGCTTCGGCGGACGAGCGGCTCGCGCGTGCGGCGGCGCGGGTACGCGGCCTGTGTGGGGGCGGCGCGGTTTCTTCTTGTGGGCGCCGCGCCGACGAGGGCTTGTGGGGGTCGGGGCGCGGGAGCGGCCTCTGGGTGCCGGGGGATGAGCGGCTTGTGGGTGCCGGGCGGATCAGCGGCCGGTGAGGCGGGGGCGGTCGGAGTCGGCTGTGGGGGTGCTGGGGCACCGCCTAGCAGCGCCCCCGGGGCCGTCGGGCAGAATCGGGACCATGACGACCCCGGATCACCCGTCATCCGCGCCGCAGCCCCCGGAGCCCGACCGCAAGGACCGGGTCCATCGGTCGCCCGCGGCCATCGTCGGCGGCGTGCTGCTGCTCGCCGTCGCCGGATGGTTCGGCATCGACGCCGTGGTCTCCGGGCAGGGCGGCACCCCGTGGCGGGCGCTCGCCGCGCTGCTCCTCGGCGTACCGCTGGTCGTCGCGTTCACCCTGCGCCCCGCCGTCCACGTCAACGACGACCGGCTGCGTATCCGCAACCCGTTCCGGATCATCGTGCTGCCGTGGGGCGAGGTCGCCTCGCTCCGGTCCGGGTACTCGAACGAGGTCGTGACCAAGTCCGGCACGAAGTACCAGCTGTGGGCGCTGCCCGTGTCGCTGCGCTCCCGTAAGAGGGCCGCGCGGCGGGAAATGCTGATCCGTGCGGCGGGCGAGGAGCCACGGGGCGGCCGGAGCGGCCGCGGCGCGGGGCTCGGACTGGGCGGAGGCCTCGGCGGTGTTTCCGTGCCGGCCGAGGGACCGGTGCGGGCGGAGACCGACCGGATCATGGACGACCTGCGCGAGCTGCACGCCAACCGGCGGGACGCGGCGTCCGCCCAGGGCGAGGTCACCGTGCGGTGGGCCTACGAGATCGCGGGACCGGCGGCTGCGGGGGCGGTGCTGCTGGTGATTCTGCTGGCGGGCGGCTGACGGGGGCGACTTGACGGGGCTCTTCGAGTGCGGGGTCCGCCGCGGCTCTTTCTTCGAGTGCGGGGCCTGGCGGGGCTGTCAGTGCCGGGCTCGGCGGGGCTCTGACCGAGGGGCTCGGCAGGGCCTTTCAGGGGGGCGTGAGGGGCTGTTGCGGCCACGGTGGCACAGGGTCCTACGGTGAAGTGGCCGGACGCGGTGCCGGGGCTGGCACCGCAACCCCTGACGCGGGCCGAGCGTCTGGGAAGCGATGACTACGAATCTCCCCCAGCCCCTGCGGCTGCCCGCCACCGCCCTGCCCGACGGCTGCCCCTCCTGGGACACGGAACAGGCGCGCCGCTGGGCCGAGGCGCTGCCGCCGCGCTGGGTGCCGGTGCGGTTGCGGTCGCGGCACCTCGACGTGGTGTGGCTGAGCGTCCTGGCGACGACCCCGGCGCTGGCGTTCGCCGGGCTGCCCCCGCACGTCGCGGCGCTGCTGCCGCTCCACCTGCTGTGGCTGGTGACGCGGCCCGAGGTGGTGCGGTTCTCGGCGCCCGCCCTCGTCGTCGTGGTCGTCGTACAGCGGTTGCCGTGGCCGGTGACCGTGTGCGCGGCCCTGGTCGCGTTCGTCGCTCTCGTGCTCGCCGAGCTGCGGGTGCGGGCGCGGTCGGCGCAGCGGGCGACGGCCCTGGCAGCGGCCGGGGGAGTGACGGCTCCGCTGCCGAAGGCGGGCGGTCCCGTCCGGCGTGGGCGGGGCCTCGCCGTGGCCGGGGTGGTCCTGCTGCTGGTCGGTGGCGCGCTGGTGGCGGCGCAGCGGTTCTGGGACGCGGCGGAGGACCGGCGGGCTGCCGCCGCCTTCGGCTGTCTCGTCGTCGGTCTCGGGCTCACGGTGCTGGTCTCCGCGGCGTTGGGCCGGTGCCGCGCCACCCGGTTGCGCGCGGCGCCGGCCCCCGTGCTGCGCGTCCTGATGCGTGACGACGCCGAGGGGGACACCGAGGTGTTCGCCGCGGACGACGCGGAGGTGCTGCGGCCGCTGTTCACCGTCTCTGTCTCGGAATGGAGCGACGACGAGGACGACGATGAGGACGATGACGCTGACGACGAGGGCGAGTCGGACGAAGACCTCCCCGACGAGGACGAGCAGCCAGGGCCGCTGCGGGAGGCCGTGCTGTACGGAGCGCCCTGTGACGGGGCCGAGGTCCTGATCCTCAGTGCCGCCGAGGAGCCGGACGCACCGCCCGTGGTGGAGTGGTCGACCGGGCCGGTGCGGCCGTTCTCGGAGCGGGAGGCGCGGCGGCGGGCCGAGGAGGAGAGGCAGGTCGCCGCCTTGGAGGCGGTGGCGGCCGTCCGCGCGCGGACGGCCGGCGAGGACGCCGTGCCGGTGCCGGTACGCAGCTGGCGTGCGGGGCCGGTGGACTGGCTGGCGAGCGCGTTGATGACGCTGTGCGCGGGCTGGATCTTCTGGAGCCCCACCACCGACGCGGGCTTCCCGCTCTGGCAGCAGATCCTCGCCTTCGCCGCGATCCTGTTCGTGGCGGGCCGGCTTGCGGTCAAGCTCCGCTGGCGCATCACCGCCGACCGCGCCGGGCTGTGGCTGAACGGCGGTCTGCGCGGGCCCGTCCTCATCCCGTGGGACGACCTGCGCTCGATACGCCGCGACTCCTTCGAGCTGAAGCTGCGTCGACGCCGGGGCGAGTCCTGGTCCGTCGCCGCGCCCCGCTGGGCCTGGCTGCAACGGCGGCTAGGGCTCACCCACCCGTACGACGCGCTGGCCGCCGAACTCACCACCCTGCACCTCGACCCGGCCCTGCGTCCCGGCGGTGAGAGCCGCAAGCGGGAGCGGGGGCGGGCGTTGTGGCCCCTGGCCGTGGTGCTGGGCGGGGTGTGGACGGCGGTCGTGCTCGCCGCGCGGTGGTGGGCGTAGACGCTGCGTGGGCGTCGGCGGCGCGTGGGCGTTGGCGTCGGCGGAGGCTGTAGACGGTGCGGGGGCGTGGGGGTGGCTGTCAGCCCGTGCTGCGAGCCCGTGCCGGGACATCACCCGATGGGGTGCCCTCCGAGCCCTCCGAGCCCTCCGAGTGCTCCGAGCCCTCCGAGTCCTTCGGCGGAGTGGCACCCCGTCGTGCCGTGCGGGCCGGTCAGATGCCGGCCGCCGTCGACAGGTCCCGCTTGATCGACGTCAGCAGGGCCGTCGCCTTCGCGCGGGCTGAGGGGAGGTCGGCGTGCCCGGCGACCGGGACCACGACCTCCAGGTAGCACTTCAGCTTGGGCTCCGTGCCGCTGGGGCGGACGATCACGCGGGCGCCTTCGAGCGTGTAGCGCAGGCCGTCCGTGGGCGGGAGGGTGTCCGTGCCCTGGGTGAGGTCCTCCGAGCGCGTGATCGGCAGGCCGCCGAGGTGGGTCGGGGGCTGCTCGCGCAGACGGCGCATGGCGGCCGCGATGAGGGACAGGTCCTGGACGCGGACCGAGAGCTGGTCGGTGGCGTGCAGGCCGTGCTCGACGGCGAGGTCGTCGAGGAGGTCGAGGAGCGTGCGGTTCTCCGCCTTGAGGACCGAGGCGAGTTCCGTGATCAGGAGGGCGGCCGTGATGCCGTCCTTGTCGCGTACGCCCTCGGGGTCGACGCAGTAGCCGAGGGCCTCCTCGTAGCCGTAGCGCAGGCCCTCCGCGCGGGCGATCCACTTGAAGCCGGTGAGGGTCTCGACGTGGCGCAGGCCCGCCTTGTCGGCGATGCGGCCGAGCAGGGAGGACGACACGATCGACTCCGCGAAGGTGCCGGTGGCGCCGCGGCGTACCAGGTGCGCGGCCAGGAGGGCGCCGACCTCGTCGCCCCGGAGCATGCGCCAGTCGTCGCCGTCCCGCACGGCCACCGCGCAGCGATCGGCGTCCGGGTCGTTCGCGATGACCAGGTCCGGGTCGGTCTCGCGGGCCTTGGCGAAGGCCAGGTCCATCGCGCCGGGCTCTTCGGGGTTGGGGAAGGCGACGGTCGGGAAGTCCGGGTCGGGGTCGGCCTGCTCGGTGACGAGGGCCGGCTCGGGGAAGCCGGCGCGGGCGAAGGCGGCGAGGAGGACGTCCTTGCCGACGCCGTGCATCGCCGTGTAGACGGTCCGTGCGGTACGGGGGGAACCGGGGGCCAGGACGGCGTCGGTGCGGGCGAGGTAGGCGTCGACCACGGCGTCGTCGAGGATCTGCCAGCCCTCGGTGGGGCGCGGGACCACCGTGAGGGACGGGACGGCCGCGATCTCGGCGGCGATCTCCGCGTCGGCGGGCGGGACGATCTGGGAGCCGTCGCCGAGGTAGACCTTGTAGCCGTTGTCGCGGGGCGGGTTGTGGCTGGCGGTGACCTCCACGCCGGCGACCGCGCCGAGGTGCCTTATGGCGAAGGCCAGAACCGGGGTGGGGAGGGGGCGGGGGAGCACGGCGGCGTCGAGACCGGCGCCCGTCATGACGGAGGCGGTGTCGCGGGCGAACTCCTCCGACTTGTGGCGGGCGTCGTAGCCGATGACGACCAGGCCGTTCTCGTGGCCGTTCTTCTTCAGGTACGCGGCCAGCCCGGCGGCGGCGCGGATGACGACCGAGCGGTTCATGCGCGTGGGGCCGGCGCCGAGTTCGCCGCGGAGGCCGGCGGTGCCGAACTGGAGGGTGCCGCTGAAGCGTGCGGTGAGCTCGGCGTGGTCCTCGGCGTCGATGAGCCCGGCGAGTTCGGCGCGGGTCTCCGCGTCGGGGTCCTCGGCGAGCCATGCGCGGGCCTGTGCGATGAGTCCGTCTTGCACGTCCTGCACGGTCGGTCAGCCTCTCGTTGTGTGGGGTGTGCGGGTGGTGCGGATGCCTGCGGCGGCCTGTGCCGCCTCTGTGGGGATTGCCGTAGCGCCTGGTGGTGCGTCGTGGGTCGGGGGCCGCGCCGGGGGGTGTCCGTCCTCGGTCTGCCGCGTGGTGTCTTACGGGGGTGCTGGGCCGTGTCCGGCAGCCGCTGCGGGCGGACACTCCCGACACGTCCCTTCCCGCCGTGGACGAGTGCACCCAGCGCGCGGACGCACGTACACGCCCGGCCACGGGCGGCCGTCCCGCCCCGCCGCGGGCGAGTGTGGCGCGAGCTGCGGGCGTGCGCGCCTCGCCCGGTGCTTCCGGCACGGGTGGGCACGGCGGCACCCCCGGGGCGCCGGGGTGCGCAACCCCCGCAGGCGCCCGCCCCCAGCACCGACGCCGAGCGAGCCCCAGCCGGCAGAGCCGGGTCCTACAGCCGGCCCAGAACCTGAGCCAGCAGCGAACCCATCCGCGTCGCCGAATCGCGTCCGGCCTGGAGGACCTCCTCGTGGTTGAGGGGTTCGCCCGTCATCCCGGCGGCCAGGTTGGTGACGAGGGAGATGCCCAGGACCTCCGCGCCCGCCTCGCGGGCGGCGATCGCCTCCAGGACCGTCGACATGCCCACCAGGTCCGCCCCGATGACGCGGGCCATGCGGATCTCGGCCGGGGTCTCGTAGTGCGGGCCGGGGAACTGCGCGTAGACGCCCTCCTCCAGGGTGGGGTCGATCTCCTTGCACAGCGCGCGCAGGCGCGGCGAGTACAGGTCCGTGAGATCCACGAAGTTCGCGCCGACGATGGGGGACGTCGCCGTGAGGTTGATGTGGTCGCTGATCAGCACCGGCTGGCCGGGGCGCATGCCCTCGCGCAGGCCGCCGCAGCCGTTGGTGAGGACGACGGTCTTGCAGCCGGCCGACACGGCGGTGCGCACACCGTGGGCGACGGCGGCCACCCCGCGGCCCTCGTAGTAGTGCGTACGGCCCAGGAAGAGCAGCGCGCGCTTGTCGCCGATCCGGTACGAGCGGATCTTGCCTCCGTGCCCCTCGACCACCGGCGGCGGGAAACCGGGCAGCTCGGTGACCTGGAACTCGGCCTCGGGGTCGCCCAGGGCGCCCACGGCCGGAGCCCAGCCGGAGCCCATCACGAGGGCGACGTCGTGGGTCTCGGCGCCCGTGAGTTCGCGCAGGCGAGCGGCGGCGGCGTCGGCGGCCGTGTAGGGGTCGCCCTGGATGTCGTCCGGAAGAAGAGATGCGTTCACGCCGACGAGGGTAGCCGGTATCGGCCTACGCGCGTAGATGACAGAGCTGATGAGATGGCGATCGTTGTCTTGTCGTTTCCGACGAGAAGGGGGTGCGGGGGCTCAGCAGGGGCGCTTGCGGAGTTCCATGACGTAGTCGTGGGGCGCTCCCGCCGACTCCGCCGCGTCCGCGATCTCCCCGAGGTAGCGGGCGGAGGGCAGGCCGCCCTCGTAGGCGTTGAGGACGTACACCCAGGCCGGCTCCTCGCCGTCGAGCGTGTGCACCCGGATCCGCATCCGGCGGTATATGTCCATCCCGACGCCCTCCCAGCGGTCCAGTGACTCCTCGTCCATGGGGGCGATGTCGTACAGCGCGACGAAGACCTGGGCCAGGGGATCCTCGACGATCGTCGCGAGGGCTCCGTCCCAGCCCATGTGCTCGCCGCCGAAGGTCAGCCGCCACCCGTTCAGCCAGCCGGTGGCGCGCAGCGGCGAGTGCGGGGCGCGGCGGGACATCAGCCGCGCGTCGAGGTTGCCGGCGTACGCGGCGTAGAGCGACATGGGGAGAGGGTACGGCAGCGGCACCGGGGTCACTCCCGTAACAGAGCCGCATCGGCCGGGGCCCCGGGCGGTCGCACGTTGAAGGGTGCGGGACAATGGAGTACGTGACTCGGATCGTGATCATCGGTGGCGGACCCGGCGGATACGAAGCGGCGCTGGTGGCCGCGCAACTCGGTGCGGAGGTGACCGTCGTCGACTGCGACGGTCTGGGCGGGGCGTCGGTGCTCACCGACTGCGTGCCGTCCAAGACCCTCATCGCCACGGCCGAGGTGATGACCACCTTCGACTCCTCGTACGAGGAGCTGGGCATCATCGTCGCCGACGACACCCCGCCCCTGGAGCAGGCCGCCCGGATCATCGGGGTGGACCTCGGCAAGGTCAACCGGCGCGTGAAGCGGCTGGCCCTCGCCCAGTCGCACGACATCACCGCCTCCGTCACCCGTGCGGGCGCGCGGGTCATGCGCGGGCGCGGCCGGCTGGACGGCATGCAGGCCCTCGACGGGTCGCGCAAGGTCGTCGTCACCGCGGCCGACGGGAGCGAGGAGACGCTGGCGGCGGACGCGGTGCTGATAGCGACCGGCGGGCACCCGCGCGAGCTGCCCGACGCCCGCCCGGACGGCGAGCGGATCCTGAACTGGACCCAGGTGTACGACCTCACCGAGCTGCCCGAGGAGCTCATCGTGGTCGGGTCGGGCGTGACCGGTGCCGAGTTCGCCGGCGCCTACCAGGCACTCGGCTCGAAGGTGACGCTCGTGTCGTCCCGCGACCGTGTCCTGCCCGGCGAGGACCCGGACGCCGCCGCCGTGCTGGAAGAGGTCTTCCGCCGGCGCGGCATGAACGTCATGGCGCGCTCCCGCGCGCAGTCCGCCAAGCGGGTCGGCGACCGGGTCGAGGTGACGCTGGCCGACGGCCGGGTCATCACCGGCTCCCACTGCCTGATGGCCGTCGGCGCCGTCCCGAACAGCGCGAACCTGGGCCTGGAGGAGGCCGGGGTCAAGCTGCGCGAGTCCGGCCACATCTGGACCGACAAGGTGTCCCGTACGACCGCTCCGGGCGTGTACGCGGCCGGTGACGTGACCGGAGTGTTCGCCCTCGCGTCCGTCGCCGCCATGCAGGGCCGTATCGCCATGTACCACTTCCTCGGCGACGCCGTGGCCCCGCTGAACCTCAAGACGGTCTCCTCGAACGTCTTCACCGACCCCGAGATCGCCACCGTCGGCTACACCCAGGCCGACGTCGACGCCGGCAAGATCGACGCCCGCGTGGTGAAGCTGCCGCTGCTGCGCAACCCGCGCGCGAAGATGCAGGGCATCCGCGACGGCTTCGTCAAGATCTTCTGCCGGCCGGGCACGGGCATCGTCGTGGGCGGTGTCGTCGTGGCGCCGCGCGCCTCGGAACTCATCCACCCCATCTCGATCGCGGTCGACAACAATCTGACGGTCGAGCAGATCGCGAACGCCTTCACCGTGTACCCGTCCCTGTCCGGCTCGATCGCGGAGGTCGCCCGGCAGCTCCACACCCGCAAGGCGGGCGACGCCTGACGGCCGGATCCGACTCCTGGCTGGTCACGGGCAGTTGTCGAGCATGCGTGCGGCATAGGCGGCGGGAATAGGTCCTATACCACTTCCCGCTGCCCCGTGCGAACATCTTCTGCTATTCAGCGCAAACTGCTGAAAGCAGACGGTCGCTGGCGTTACTGTCAGTTTCGTGTTCGCTGCAGAACGTCGCCAATTGATCCTCGAAATGGTGCGGGCGAACGGGGCCGTGTCGCTCCGTGAGCTCGCCCGCGTCGTCCAGACCTCCGAAGTGACCGTACGGCGGGACGTGCGCGCGCTGGAGGCAGAAGGACTCCTCGACCGCCGGCACGGCGGTGCGGTACTGCCGGGCGGTTTCACGCGGGAGTCCGGCTTTCCGCAGAAGTCCCATCTCGCGACCGCCGAGAAGACCGCCATCGCCGACCTCGCCGCCAACTTCGTGGAAGAGGGCGAGGCCATCGTGGTCGGGGCGGGCACCACCACACAGGAGCTGGCGCGCCGGCTCGCCCGGGTGCCCGGACTGACCGTGGTCACGAACTCCCTCCTGGTGGCACAGGCGCTGGCCCATGCCAACCGCGTGGAGGTCGTGATGACCGGCGGCACGCTCCGCGGCTCGAACTACGCGCTCGTGGGGTCCGGGGCCGAGCAGTCGCTCCAGGGGCTGCGGGTGTCCAAGGCCTTCCTCTCCGGGAGCGGCCTGACCGCCGAGCGAGGACTGTCCACCTCCAACATGCTGTCGGCGTCCGTCGACCGGGCGCTCGTACAGGCCGCGGCGGAGGTCGTCGTCCTCGCCGACCACACCAAGCTCGGCACGGACACGATGTTCCAGACCGTGCCGACGGATCTGATCACCCGGCTGGTGACGGACGAGCCGCCCGCGCACGACGACCGCGCGGCCACGGAGTTGCAGGCGCTGGCCGACCAGGGCGTGCAGATCGCGGTGGCGGGTGTGCCGGGGGCCTCGGCGGGTTCCGCGGGTCCTTCCGGGTCCGTGGGCGCGGGGGGTGACTCGGTCCCGGCGCGTCAGCAGCGCCGGGACGTGTCTCTGCCCGGGCCGCGTCGTCAGGTCCCCGGGGCGGGTCCCGGCCTGCGGACGGCCGCGGTCCTCGGCGAGCAGACGCCCGGGACGGAACGGGGGCGCGTCGCTGATCTGCGACGCCGGTAGTCACGTCGGCGCCGGGCTCGTACATCTGCCCCACAGCCCTTGCTGACAGGCGCTCGGCGCACGTGCCGGGGGCGGGGCTGCGCAACCCGGCGCGACGGGCGTGGCGCCCGCGCCCACCCGTGCCGCCCTGGCGGTACCTCCCAGCTCCTCGAGGCACGGGGGCACGCATGCCCGCGGCTCGGGCCGTACTCGCCCGCGGCGGGTGGGGGCGGGTGCCTGCGGCGCGTGGGACGGGTGTCCGCGGCGGATGCGGCGAGTGCCCGCGGCTGGGTGCGGCTGGGTGCCCGCGGCTCCGCGCCGCACTCGCCCGACGCGGAGCCGCGGCTGGTGGAACGGGTGCCCGTGGCGCGGGTCGGCCGGGTGCTGGCGGTGGGCGGGATGGCGCCCGTGGTCAGGGTGGGTGCCCCCGGCGCGGTGGAGGGCCCGCGGTCGCCCACGGCGGGCAGGGGACGTGCCGGGGGGTATCCGCCCGCAGCGGCTGCCGGACACGGCCCAGCACCCCGTAAGACACTATGCGGCAGACCGAGGACGGACGACATCCCCCGGGCGCGGCCCCGACCCACGACGAAGCCGCAGGCGCCCCATCGAGCCCCACCGGAGCCGCGCGGGCCGCCGCAGGCATCCCCGTCGAACCGCGCGGACACGAAGAACCCGGTGGACCGACTGCTTCGGTCCACCGGGTTCTGTGGCAATGCGACTGTGCCGGTCTCAGTCCTTGATCTCGCAGATCGCCGCCCCGGACGTCACCGACGCGCCGACCTCGGCCGCCAGGCCCTTGATCGTGCCGGCCTTGTGCGCGTTGAGGGGCTGCTCCATCTTCATGGCCTCCAGGACGACGACCAGGTCGCCCTCCTGCACCTCCTGGCCCTCCTCCACCGCGATCTTGACGATGGTGCCCTGCATGGGAGAGGTCAGCGTGTCGCCCGAGGCCACGGGTCCGGACTTCTTCGCCGCGCGGCGCTTGGGCTTGGCGCCCGCCGCCAGGCCCGTACGGGCCAGGGACATGCCCAGCGAGGCCGGCAGGGAGACCTCCAGGCGCTTGCCGCCGACCTCGACGACGACCGTCTCGCGGCCCGGCTCCTCGTCCGCCTCGGTCGCGTCGGCGGGCGCGGCGAACGGCTTGATCTCGTTGACGAACTCCGTCTCGATCCAGCGGGTGTGGACCGTGAACGGCCCGTCCTGCCCATGCACCTCGGGCGCGAACGCCGGGTCCTTGACCACCGCACGGTGGAACGGGATGGCCGTGGCCATGCCCTCCACCTCGAACTCCTCCAGGGCGCGGGCCGCGCGCTGCAGGGCCTCCTTACGGGTGCGGCCGGTGACGATCAGCTTGGCCAGCAGGGAGTCCCAGGCCGGGCCGATCACGCTGCCGGACTCCACGCCCGCGTCCAGGCGCACACCCGGCCCGGACGGCGGGGCGAACGTCGTCACCGTGCCCGGCGCGGGCAGGAAGTTGCGGCCCGGGTCCTCGCCGTTGATGCGGAACTCGAAGGAGTGGCCGCGCAGCGGCGGGTCGTCGTAGCCGAGCTCCTCGCCGTCGGCGATGCGGAACATCTCCCGCACCAGGTCGATGCCGGCGACCTCCTCGGTGACCGGGTGCTCCACCTGCAGGCGGGTGTTGACCTCCAGGAAGGAGATCGTGCCGTCGTTGCCGACCAGGAACTCCACCGTGCCGGCGCCGACGTAGCCGGCCTCCTTCAGGATGGCCTTGGAGGCGCGGTACAGCTCGGCCACCTGCTGCTCGGACAGGAACGGCGCCGGGGCCTCCTCGACGAGCTTCTGGTGCCGGCGCTGGAGCGAGCAGTCACGGGTGGAGACGACGACCACGTTGCCGTGCTGGTCGGCGAGGCACTGCGTCTCGACGTGCCGCGGCCTGTCCAGGTAGCGCTCCACGAAGCACTCACCGCGGCCGAAGGCGGCGACGGCCTCACGGACGGCGGAGTCGTACAGCTCGGGAACCTCTTCGAGCGTGCGCGCCACCTTCAGACCGCGACCGCCACCACCGAACGCGGCCTTGATCGCGATCGGCAGCCCGTGCTCCTCGGCGAAGGCGACGACCTCCTCCGCACCGCTCACCGGGTCCGGCGTGCCGGCCACCAGCGGGGCGCCCGCGCGCTGGGCGATGTGCCGGGCGGCGACCTTGTCACCGAGGTCGCGGATGGCCTGCGGCGGCGGGCCGATCCAGATCAGGCCCGCGTCGAGCACGGCCTGCGCGAACTCCGCGTTCTCGGAGAGGAAGCCGTAGCCGGGGTGGACCGCGTCCGCCCCGGACTCGCGCGCGGCCTTCAGGACCTTCGCGATGTCGAGGTAGCTGGTGGTCGGAGTGTCACCACCCAGGGCGAACGCCTCATCCGCGGCGCGGACATGCAGAGCGTCCCGGTCCGGGTCGGCGTAGACGGCCACGCTCGCGATCCCGGCGTCCCGGCAGGCCCGGGCCACGCGGACAGCGATTTCGCCACGGTTGGCGATGAGCACCTTGCGCACGATTGAGGCTCCCTCCTTGAAACAAGCCGAGTTTAGGGACTGCCGACACGGCACTTCGACCCGTCCCCAGTGGTGAGCTTGCCCACACGGAGCGTGATACGAGGCTCGCTCGACCCGCGAAATCCCTTGTCGCACCGCACTACGCAGGACTCCTCCGGGAAACCCTAGCCGTCCCCTGTGGTCAAGGTCTCTGTCATCACGTGCTGCGGGCCACTCTGTTTCTTTGTGGAATCCCTACGAATGGCCCAATGATTCTTTGCCGCCCGTAGGACCCTTGCCCCGGTGTTTACCGGTTAGTAGCGTTCGCGATGTCTCGAACCTACCCGGGGTAACTGGATCCCGGCTGGACGTGTGCTCGGAGAGTGGGTGGGGCCGGTGGTGCGCAGGCCGGTGGCGTGGGTCGTGGCGGTCGTGCTGTTCGCGGAGGCGCTGGGCGTGGCGGCGCTGAACTGGTTCCTCGGCGTCGTCGTGGACCGTCAGGACATGTCCCTGGCCGGCCTCGACCCGCACATGATGGCGGTGTCCTCGAAGGCCGGCGGGGTCGTCTTCGGCCTCTACTTCGCGCTGTGCGGCCTGGTGGCGCTGCTGGTCGCCCTGCGGGACCGGGCGCCGGCGGGCCTCGGGCGTGTGCTGCTGATCAGCGCCGCCGTCGTGCACGGCGTCCTCGGCGCGTTCGTCTGGGGGCTGGTGGGCTGGCCCGCGTTCCTGTTCATGGTGCTGGTGCTCGGCCTGGTCGTCCTGCTGCTGATGACGTACGACCGTCCGCAGGGGCCCGCCGACGCCGCGCCCGGGCAGGGCGGCGGCGACGGCGGTTCTCCGGTCACTTCTCCGCCGGCGCCCACAACTCCGTGATGCCGACGCCGAGTTCGGCGAGCAGGCGGCGTACCAGCGGAAGGCTGATGCCGATGACGTTGCCGTGGTCGCCGTCGATGCCGTCGATGAAGGGGGCCGAGCGGCCGTCGAGGGTGAAGGCGCCGGCGACGTGGAGCGGTTCGCCCGAGGCGACGTACGCGGCGATCTCCTCGTCGGTGGGCTCGCCGAAGTGGACGATGGTGGAAGCGGTGGCGGAGACGTAGCGGCCGGTGAGCGTGTCGTAGACGCAGTGGCCGGTCTGGAGGGTGCCGGCGCGCCCGCGCATGGCCTTCCAGCGGGCGGTGGCCTCCTCGGCGTCCGCGGGCTTGCCGAGGGCCTGGCCGTCCAGGTCCAGCACCGAGTCGCAGCCGATCACGCGGGCGCCTTTGACCTCGGGCTTCGCGGCGACGACGGAGGCCTTGGCCTCGGCGAGGGCGAGGGCCAGCTCGGCCGGGGTGGGGGCGGTGACGGCGTCTTCGTCGACTCCGCTCACGATCACCTCGGGGTCGAGGCCGGCCTGGCGGAGCAGCCCGAGCCGGGCGGGGGACTGGGAGGCGAGGACGAGTCGGCGGCGCGGCTGATCTGTCATGCGATCAGCGTATCGGCGTGACCCCGTGGCCTCACCTCACGCCGATCACGAGCATCGCGAGCACCATGGCCAGCGCCATGAGAACGCCCAGCCGCCGCAACATCTCCTGCGTGTCCCGCAGTTCTTTCGGCGGCTCGTTCTCGGGGTCGGACCACAGCATGCCTTCCATCGTCGGACGGGGGCCGCGCGCGGCACCTGAGTACGCGTACTCAACTTCCACAAAGGGGCCTGTCGTTCCGTTAAGCTAAAGGGACTCTGGTTCCCTTAAAGGAGGGTGTGCCATGTTCACCACAGCCTGGACCGCGTCACCGCAGCTGCCCGGCGAGGGCTTCACGCCCAACTGGTCCCGCGAGGGCTTCTGGCGTCAGTCGGTGCGTCAGGTCGTCCGCCTGACGGCGGGCGGGGGACGGGTGCGTGTCCGGCTGACGAACGCCTACGGCACCTCTCCGGTGCGGATCGCGGGCGCCACCGTGGCCCGCACGGCCGAGGGGGCGGCCGTGGTGCCCGGCTCACTGCGGCGGCTCACCTTCCAGGGCGCGCACGGCGCCGCGATCCCCCCGCGCGGGGATCTGCTGAGCGACCCGGCCGAACTCGTCGTCGCCGCACGGGAGTCGGTCACCGTCACCCTGCACTTCCCCACCACGACCGGCCCGGCCACCTTCCACGCCCAGGCCTTCACGAACAGCCACCGGGGCGCGGGCGACCTGCTGACGGACGCCGACGGGTCGGGCTTCGGCGCGACGACCCAGTCCTGGTACTTCCTGTCGGCCGTCGAGACCGACGCGGGCCGCACGGATGGCATCGCCCTGTTCGGCGACTCCCTCACCGACGGATTCGGCTCCACGCCCGGCGCCGACCGCCGCTGGTCCGACGCGCTCGCCGAGCGCACCGGGCGGCCCGTGCTGAACGCCGGCATCGGCGGGAACCTGCTGCTCAACGACTCGTCCTGGTACGGCGAGAAGGCCGTCCACCGGCTGGCCCGGGACGTGCTCGCCCACCCGGGCGTGGACACGCTGGTCGTGCTGCTCGGCCTGAACGACATCGGCTTCAGCGAGACGGACGAGCAGCCGACGTACCGGCCGGCCCCGGTCGTCGAGGCGGCCGAACTGATCGCGGGCCACCGGGAGTTGATACATCAGGCCCGCGGCAGCGGGCTGCGGGTGATCGGCGCGACGCTGCTGCCGTTCGGCGGCTCGGACCACTGGGGCGAGCACGCGGCCGAGGTGAGCCACGAGCTGAACGCGTGGATCCGCCGCGCGGGAGGGACGGGGGAGTACGACGCGGTCGCCGACCTGCACCGCGCCCTGGCCGATCCGGCGGATCCGGACCGGCTGCGCCCGTCGTACGACTTCGGCGACCACCTGCACCCGAACGACGCCGGGTACGCGGTGATGGCCGAAGCCGTCGCGGCGGTGCTCTAGCGGGTCAGGAGCCCGGCCAGTACGTGCGTGCCCAGGCCGCCCGGCCCGGCTGGGGCAGGCGGTGGGCGGCGATACGGGACGGGTCGGACCACGCGTCGCGGGGGCCGGGCGCGCCGGACGGCGTGGCGGCCGCCGCCGCGGCGCGCGCCCGGACCACCGCCAGTGCGGCGGCCAGCTCCTCCGGGGTCGGGTTGCCCCGTACGACCTTGATCGTCACAGCCACTCCTGGGGGCTAGAGGGGGATGTTGCCGTGCTTCTTCGGAGGCAGGGATTCCCGCTTCGTCCGCAGCTGACGCAGGCCGCGTACGACATGGCGGCGGGTGTCGGACGGCATGATCACCGCGTCGACGTAGCCGCGCTCCGCCGCGACGTAGGGGTTGAGGAGCGTGTCCTCGTACTCCTGCATCAGCCGGGCGCGGGTGGCCTCCGGATCGTCCGCCTCGGCGATGGTGCGGCGGTGCAGGATGTTGACGGCGCCCTGCGCGCCCATCACGGCGATCTGGGCGGTCGGCCAGGCGAGGTTGAGGTCGGCGCCCAGGTGCTTGGAGCCCATGACGTCGTACGCCCCGCCGAAGGCCTTGCGGGTGATGACCGTGATGAGCGGGACGGTCGCCTCGGCGTAGGCGTAGATCAGCTTGGCGCCGCGCCGGATGATGCCGTCGTGCTCCTGGTCGACGCCGGGCAGGAAGCCGGGGACGTCGACGAAGGTCAGCACCGGGATGTTGAAGGCGTCGCAGGTGCGGACGAAGCGGGCAGCCTTCTCGCTCGCCTTGATGTCCAGGCATCCGGCGAACTGCATCGGCTGGTTGGCGACGACACCGACGGGGTGGCCCTCGACCCGGCCGAAGCCGGTGAGGATGTTCGGTGCGAACAGCGGCTGCGTCTCGAAGAACTCGCCGTCATCCACGACGTGCTCGATCACCGTGTGCATGTCGTACGGCTGGTTCGCGCTGTCCGGGACGATCGTGTCCAGCTCCACGTCGTCGTCGGTGACGGTGAGGTCCGCCTCCTCCGGGAACGCCGGGGGCTCGGAGAGGTTGTTGGACGGCAGGTACGACAGCAACTGCTTGACGTACTCGATGGCGTCCTTCTCGTCCCCGGCCATGTGGTGCGCCACGCCCGAGGTGGAGTTGTGGGTCCGGGCGCCGCCGAGCTCCTCGAAGCCGACGTCCTCGCCGGTGACGGTCTTGATGACGTCCGGGCCGGTGATGAACATGTGCGAGGTCTGGTCGACCATGACCGTGAAGTCGGTGATGGCCGGGGAGTAGACCGCGCCGCCGGCACACGGGCCCACGACCAGGCTGATCTGCGGGATCACGCCGGAGGCGTGGGTGTTGCGGCGGAAGATCTCGCCGTACGCGCCGAGGGAGGCGACACCCTCCTGGATGCGGGCACCGCCCGAGTCGTTGATGCCGATGACCGGGCAGCCGGTCTTCAGCGCGAAGTCCATGACCTTGACGATCTTCTGGCCGTAGACCTCGCCGAGCGCCCCGCCGAAGACGGTGAAGTCCTGCGAGAACACGGCGACCGGACGGCCGTCGACCGTGCCGTAGCCGGTGACGACGCCGTCCCCGTAGGGGCGGTTCCTGTCCAGGCCGAAGTTGGTGGAGCGGTGGCGGGCGAACTCGTCGAGCTCGACGAAGGAGCCTTCGTCGAGGAGGAGCTCGATGCGCTCACGGGCTGTCAACTTGCCCTTGGCGTGCTGTTTTTCGACGGCGCGTTCCGAGCCGGCGTGCGTCGCCTCGTGGATACGGCGCTGCAGATCCGCGAGCTTGCCCGCGGTCGTGTGAATGTCAGGCTGCTGCTCTTCCGGCTCGGACATCGGGATCGGGCTCCCTGCCTGCTCAAAAGGGGGGACGGTTACTCATCCGTAGCGTAGTGGGGTGTCTTCGGGTCGGCAGTGCGGCGTTTACCACACCTAGGGTGGCTTGCATGACGCCGCGAGATGCATCAGAGAAGCCAGAGGACTCCGAGGGGCCTGAAAGGTCGGAGGGACCGGAGGGCCTCGGAGGAAACGGAAGCCGGTGGTCGGACCTTGACCGGCCCCCTCTCAACGCGACCGCCCTGCGCCGGGGGCTGGTGCGCGAGGGAGGGCTGTGGTCGGAGGTGGAGGTGGTGCAGCGTACGGGCTCCACGAACTCCGATCTGGTGGCCCGGGCCGCTGAGGGCAGGGCCGGGGAGGGCGCGGTCCTCGTCGCCGAGGAGCAGACCGCCGGGCGGGGGCGGCTGGACCGGCAGTGGACGGCGCCGGCGCGGTCGGGACTGTTCTTCTCGGTGCTGCTGAACCCGGTCGAGGTGCCGGTGGCGCGGTGGGGGTGGCTGCCGCTGCTCACCGGGGTCGCGGTGGCGAGCGGGCTGGCGCGGGCGGCGGGCGTGGACACGGCGCTGAAGTGGCCGAACGACCTGCTGGTGACCGTCGGCGGCGAGGAGCGCAAGGCCGGGGGGATCCTCGCGGAGCGGGCGGGAGGCGACGGGGTGGTCGTCGGGGTGGGGGTGAACGTCACCCTGAAGGAGAACGAGCTGCCGGTGCCCACGGCGGGGTCGCTGGCGCTGGCCGGGGCGGTGAGCACGGATCGGGACCCGCTGCTGCGCGGGATGCTGCGGGCGCTGGAGCAGTGGTACGTGCGGTGGCGGGACGCCGGCGGCGACCCGGCCGCGTGCGGGCTCCAGGAGGCGTACGCGGCGGGGTGCGCGACGCTCGGGCGGGTGGTGCGGGCGGAGTTGCCCGGGGACCGGTCGGTGGTGGGGGAGGCGGTCGCCGTGGACGGGGACGGGCGGTTGGTCCTGGCCACGGAGGAGGGGGTGCAGGAGCCGGTGGGGGCGGGGGACATCGTGCATCTGCGGATGGCTTGACAGGTGGGGTGCCGTGCGGTGCCGGCGGGGTGTGGGTGCCGTGCGGGCGCGGGAGGGTGTACGGGCTGGTGGTGTGCGGGTGGGGGTGCGGATGCCCGCGGCGGCCTGCGCGGCCCCGCTGTGGCTTGCCGTGGCGCCGTTCGTGCGTCGTGGGTCGGGGCCCGCGCCGGGGGTGTCCGTCCTCGTCTGCCGCACGGTGCCTCGGAGGGGTGCCGGTCGTGTCCGGCAGCCGCTGCGGGCGGACATCAGCGACACGTCCCCTTCCGCGCACGGGCGACTGCGGGCGCGCCGACCTCGCCGTGCAGTCGCCTCAGCTGCGGGCAGCCGTACCTCCCCCGTGCCGCAGGGCCTACGGCACGGGTAGGCGCGGACGGCACCGCGCTGCGCCGGGTTGCGCAACGCCCCGCGCCTCAGCGCGACGCCGAGCACCCGTAACCGCACCTGTGGGTACACCCGGCTGAACCTGACGGAGTGAGCTGGCGCACACCTGCCGTAGAGTTGAGGCCGGTCGATACATGACCGTGACAGATCGGAAGGGCAACAGGCGTGACCGTCGACGACTCGGGTTCCGGCACGGACGCGCAAGGCCGGGTGGACCCTCCCCAGCCCGACGACCCCGGCGAGGACCCCCTCGCCCTGCGCCTCGAACAGCTCATCCTGGGCGCGGAGCGTCGTTACACCCCCTTCCAGGCGGCCCGCAGCGCCGGCGTCTCCATGGAGCTGGCCTCCCGGTTCTGGCGGGCCATGGGCTTCGCCGACATCGGGCAGGCCAAGGCGCTGACGGAGGCGGACGTACTGGCGCTGCGGCGGCTGGCAGGTCTCGTCGAGGCGGGGCTGCTCAGTGAGGCCATGGCGGTGCAGGTGGCCCGGTCCACCGGGCAGACCACGGCCCGACTCGCCGAGTGGCAGATCGACTCCTTCCTGGAGGGGCTGACCGAGCCGCCCGAGCCGGGCATGACGCGTACCGAGGTGACGTATCCCCTGGTCGAGCTGCTCCTGCCCGAGCTGGAGGAATTCCTGGTGTACGTCTGGCGGCGCCAGCTGGCCGCCGCGACCGGCCGGGTCGTGCAGGCCGCCGACGACGAGGAGATGGTCGACCGGCGGCTCGCCGTCGGCTTCGCCGACCTCGTCGGGTTCACGCGGCTGACCCGCCGCATGGAGGAGGAGGAGCTCGGCGAGCTCGTCGAGGCCTTCGAGACCACCGCCGCGGACCTGATCGCCGCGCACGGCGGGCGGTTGGTCAAGACGCTCGGCGACGAGGTGCTGTACGCCGCCGACGACGCGGGCACGGCCGCCGAGATCGCCCTGCGGCTCATCGAGACGATGGCGCACGACGAGACCATGCCGGAGCTGCGGGTCGGCATGGCGTTCGGCACGGTGACCACCCGTATGGGTGATGTCTTCGGGACGACGGTGAACCTGGCCTCCCGCCTCACCTCCATAGCGCCGAAGGACGCCGTCCTCGTCGACAGCGCCTTCGCCGAGGAGCTGATCCGCACCCAGGACGCCCCGGCCTCCGAGGCGCAGGCCGCCGAGGACGCGGCCACGGCGGAGAAGGAGGGCGAGGAGCCGCCGGTGTACCGGTTCGGGCTCCAGCCGATGTGGCAGCGGCCGGTGCGCGGGCTGGGCGTCGTGGAGCCGTGGCTGCTCACCCGGCGGAACGGGGCACCGTAGCCGTTCCCGCCCGTCCTGACGTCAGCCGCCGTGCTCCGGTCCGGCGTCGACGCACAGGCCGACGAGCGGCACGCACAGGCCGGGCCGGTCCGGCTCCTGCGGCTCGTGCGGTTCCGGATCCTGGGCCGGAGTGGTCCGGCTCGGGGCCGGGGTCGGGCTCGGAGCCGGCTTGTGCGGGGTGCTGGTCGTCGGGGGAGCGGGGGCGGGGTTCGTCTCCTGGGGGATGGTCGTCGCGTCGGGCTCGGTGACCGGTGGCGGGGTCGCCGTCGGCGAGGTGCGGGGTGTGCTGCTGCCCGGGGACAGCGGTGTCGGGCTCAGGCCGCCGAGGGCGGTGGGCGTCGAGGGGCTGACCTCGGGGGCGGCGGTGCTCGCGGCGGTGTCGGTGGCCCGGTCCGTGCCGGTGACCCGGTCCGGGTGCGGCTGGGCCTCGGCGGTTCCGGTGGCGCCGCCGCCCGGGCCGGAGGTCAGGCGTACGAGGCTCAGGGCGCCGGCGGCCAGCGCGAGGCCGCCCGCGGCGAGGGCGACCTTGCGGGGGCGGGGCTTGCGGTGGCGGCCCCGGACGCGGGAGGTGAACGGTCGGGGGTCGGGGCCGACCGCGCCGTTCGGCCCGGGTGCCGCGGCCGCCGCGGGCGGTGTCTCTCGCCGCGGCTTCCCCGGCGTGTCCGTCGTCATCCCGATCCCTCCCCCCGCGCACCCGCCGTCGATGCGCCGTGGCGCTGCGCACGCTATGCGTTTCCGTGTGTGATGCGGCCCGAGTTCGCAGGTATGTCACTCGAACGGGTGGCCGGGCGGTGATGCCGGGAACCGGTCGCGTCCGGCCTTTTCCCGGAGCGGGCCTGCTGCGATGATCGGGGCGAGTGGTGTTAACCCGCGTTAACCGGAGGGTGTCATGAGTGAGGAACGGTTCGGGGAGTTCGTGCTGGTGCGGCGGCACGAGGAGGGGCATGTCGCGGAGCTCGCCCTCGACCGGCCCAAGGCCATGAACGCCGTGTCCACCGAGATGGCCCGGTCCATCGCCGGGGCGTGCGCGGCGCTGGGGGAGGACCGGAGCGTACGGGTGGTCGTCCTGACCTCGACGCACGAGCGGGCGTTCTGTGTGGGGGCGGACCTCAAGGAGCGGAACTCGTTCACCGACGCCGATCTGGTGCGGCAGCGGCCCGTGGCGCGCGGGGCGTACACGGGCGTGCTGGAGCTGCCGGTGCCGACGGTCGCCGCGGTGCACGGGTTCGCGCTCGGGGGTGGGTTCGAGCTGGCGCTGTCGTGCGATGTGATCGTCGCCGACCGTACGGCCGTGGTGGGGCTGCCGGAGGTCTCGGTGGGGGTGATCCCCGGCGGCGGCGGTACGCAGCTGCTGCCGCGCCGGGTCGGGGTGGCGCGGGCGGCTGAGCTGATCTTCACGGCGCGCCGTGTGGAGGCGGTCGAGGCGCGGGAGTTGGGGCTCGTCGACCAGTTGGTGGAGGAGGGGCGGGACCGGGAGGAGGCGCTCGCCCTGGCGGCCCGGATGGCGGCGAACTCACCGGTGGGGCTGCGGGCGGCGAAGCGGGCGCTGCGGCTCGGGCACGGGATGGATCTGCGGGCCGGCCTGGAGGTCGAGGACGCGGCCTGGCGGGCGGTGGCGTTCTCGGGTGACCGGGCGGAGGGGGTGGCGGCGTTCAACGAGAAGCGCAGGCCGGAGTGGCCCGGGGAGTAGCCGGGCCGTCGGTGCGCGGCGGCCGCACCGCGCTCCTCTCCCCGTTCGCCCGGTCAATGTCCCTATTCGTCCGGAACATCCCTAGCCTGGAGTGATGGGTGAGGACAGCCGGCTGGCGGACGTGGTGGCGCTGGCGCAGGGCATGGCGGCCGCGCACGGTTCGCGGGAGGCGTGGCGGGCGGCGGCCCTCGGGGCGTGCCGGGCGCTGCGCGGGAACTTCGCCGCGCTGTCGGTGTGGGAGCGGGACCTCGGGCGGCTCAGGGTCCTCGTCAACGTCGGTGAGCTCGCCGAGGGTGAGGTGGAGTTCCCGGACGACGAGGCCTACCCCGTCCACCAGTTCGCCGAGATCACCGAGTTCCTGCACGAGCAGTGGGCCGGCGGCGGACAGCCCGGGGCGTGGGTGGAGACCGCCGAGGGACCGGCGGCCGGGCGGCGTCCCGGCTACTGTCACCAGCGCGTCGCCGCGCTGCGGCGCAGGGGGCGCGGCTGCTGCGTGGTCGCCCCGATCGTGCTGCACGGCCGCGCCTGGGGCGAGCTGTACGTGGCCCGCCAGGCCGGTGCCCCGGTCTTCGCCCGGTCCGACGCCGACTTCGCCACCGTACTGGCGGCCGTCGTCGCCGCGGGGATCGCGCAGACCGAGCGGCTGGAGGAGGCGCGGCGGCTGGCGTTCACGGACGCGCTCACCGGCCTGGCCAACCGCCGGGCCGTCGACGTACGCCTGGAGCAGGCCATCGAGCGGCACCGCCGGGACGGCGCCGTCGTCAGCCTCGTCGTGTGTGATCTGAACGGGCTCAAGCGGGTCAACGACACCCGCGGGCACGCCGTCGGCGACCGGCTCCTGGAGCGCTTCGGCTCCGTGCTGTCGCTGTGCGGGGCCATGCTGCCGGGCGCGCTGGCCGCCCGGCTCGGCGGTGACGAATTCTGTCTGCTCGCGGTGGGCCCGCCCGCCGACCAGGTCGTCAAGGCGGCCGAAGAACTGTGCCGCCGGGCCGCAGAATTGGAGCTCGGCGATGGCGTGGCCTGCGGGGTCGCCTCCACCGAGCACCCCATCGGGCCGGTGCGCGACGCCCGCCGGCTCTTCCGGCTCGCCGACGCGGCCCAGTACCGCGCCAAGGCCGAAGGGGCCGCCCAGCCGGTCGTCGCCGGCCGCGAAGGGCCGGACGATCCCGTCGTACGGCTCGCGGACGAGCCGTCCCGGCAGGCGGACGGCGAGCGCCGCCGGTTCCGGGGGCGGCACTCGCCGTAGCTCCGGACGCCGGGTAAGGGGCGAACCCCACCCCCACTGGTGACATTGTCGAATTCACTGCGTACGCTCCTGAATATGGATATGCACACTGTGGTGGTGGGGACGTCCGGGGTCACCGCGTCCGACGTCCTCGCCGTGGCGCGCGGCGGCGCCCGGGTCGAGCTCTCCGAGGAGGCGGTGGCCGCGCTCGCCGCGGCCCGCCAGATCGTGGACGCGCTGGCGGCCAAGCCGGACCCGGTCTACGGCGTCAGCACCGGTTTCGGCGCCCTGGCGACCCGGCACATCAGCCCCGAGCTGCGCGCCCAGCTGCAGCGCAACATCGTCCGCTCGCACGCCGCCGGCATGGGGCCGCGCGTCGAGCGGGAGGTCGTACGCGCCCTGATGTTCCTGCGGCTGAAGACCGTCTGCTCGGGACACACCGGCGTCCGGCCCGAGGTCGCGCAGACCATGGCCGACGTGCTGAACGCCGGGATCACCCCGGTCGTGCACGAGTACGGCTCCCTCGGCTGCTCCGGCGACCTCGCCCCGCTGTCCCACTGCGCCCTCACCCTCATGGGCGAGGGGGACGCCGAAGGCCCGGACGGCGTCGTACGGCCCGCCGGTGACCTGCTCGCCGAGCACGGGATCCGGCCCGTCGAGCTGCGCGAGAAGGAGGGCCTGGCCCTGCTCAACGGCACGGACGGCATGCTCGGCATGCTGATCATGGCCCTCGCCGACCTGGAGACGCTGTACAAGTCCGCCGACGTCACGGCCGCCCTGTCGCTGGAGGCCCTCCTCGGCACCGACCGGGTGCTCGCCCCCGAACTGCACACCATCCGGCCGCACCCGGGGCAGGCCGCCAGCGCCGCCAACATGCTGGCCGTGCTGAAAGGTTCCGGCCTGACCGGGCACCACCAGGACGACGCCCCCCGCGTCCAGGACGCCTACTCCGTGCGCTGCGCCCCGCAGGTCGCCGGAGCCGGCCGGGACACCATGGCCCACGCCCGTCTGGTCGCCGACCGCGAACTGGCGTCGGCGGTGGACAACCCCGTCGTCCTGCCCGACGGCCGTGTGGAGTCCAACGGCAACTTCCACGGCGCGCCGGTCGCCTACGTCCTGGACTTCCTCGCCGTCGCCGCCGCCGACCTCGGCTCCATCGCCGAGCGCCGTACCGACCGGCTGCTCGACAAGAACCGCAGCCACGGGCTGCCGCCGTTCCTCGCCGACGACGCCGGTGTCGACTCGGGTCTCATGATCGCCCAGTACACGCAGGCCGCGCTGGTCAGTGAGATGAAGCGGCTGGCCGTACCGGCCTCGGCGGACTCGATCCCGTCCTCCGCGATGCAGGAGGACCACGTCTCGATGGGCTGGTCGGCGGCGCGCAAGCTGCGCACGGCCGTCGACAACCTCACACGGATCATCGCCATCGAGCTGTACGCCGCCACGCGCGCCGTCGAACTGCGCGAGGGCCTGACCCCGGCGCCCGCCACCCAGGCGGTCATCGAGGCCGTACGGAAGGCGGGTGTCGCCGGCCCGGGGCCGGACCGTTTCCTGGCGCCCGACCTGGCCGCGGCGGACACGTTCGTGCGCGAGGGCCGCCTGGTGGCGGCGGTGGAGACGGTGACCGGCCCGTTGCGGTGAGCGTGCCGCTCGGCGGGGCCCTGCGGCGCGTGTGCGCGAGTGATGGGCAGGGCCTGGAAGGGGGTTGAGGGGGAGCGGGCCGTGCCGCCGAGTTGGGCGGGAAGGGCCCGGCCCCGGTGTGTCATCCGGTCGCGGCGGTCGCTCACGTGCGCGGGGGCGGCCCCGGGCGTGGTGGTGGGGGCGGAGCCCGGCCCTGCCAGGGGATCTGGTGCGCGGCGGGACGGGTCGGCGTCACAGGAGGCCGCCACGGCGGTGACGTATCGGGGCCCTGCCGTACGCGTGGCGTACGGCAGGGCCCCGAGGGGTTACTTCAGCTTGGCGACCTGCGCCTCGATCACGGCTGCCGGGATCTCGGCGGCCTTGCCGGAGCCGAGCGCGGCGAAGTTCACCGTGTAGAACGTGGCGATGGTGTTGCCCTTGCGCACCACCTCGGTGTGGAAGGTGGCCGAGCCCTCGCCGTCCATGTCGACGTCCTCGGAGAACGCGACGGACTCGTCACCCAGGCCGGAGCCCTTCGACGGGGCGACCTTGGTGACCTTCGAGTTCTCGCCGCCGGCGGCGAGGCCGTACCCGCCGGAGCAGGCCGTCACGCCGTCGGAGACGGCCTTCATGGCCTTCTCCGCGCCGTCGCCCTCGTACGAGGACAGGCCCACGAAGGTCATGTTGATGTCGAAGGCGTCCTCGACGTTCTCCGGCTGCGCCGTGGCGGTCGACGCCTTGTCCTCCGCTACGGAGTTGCTGGCGTTCGCGTCCGTGTCACCAGGGGCGAGAGCGGCCGTGGACCAGGCGAGCGGGTCGCACTGCGGCTTGTCGGTCTTCACCTCGGTCTTGGACTTCGGGAGGGTGTCGTCGCCCGAGCCGACCTTGTAGCCCTTGACCTCGCCCTGCGCGAGGAGCAGCTTCTCCAGCTCCGCCTTGGTCAGCGCCTTGGCGGCCGGAGCCGACGACGCCGAGGAGGGGGAACCGGGGTCCTTCGACCCCTTGGAGTCCGACCCGGAGTCGGAGCAGCCCGTGATGAGGGCGAGCGACAGCGCGCTCACGGCAACCGTGGCGCCCAGTCGCGCGCCCGATGATCTCTTCATGGGCGGACTATGAAGGGACTGCCAAAGCAACGTCAAGTGAGGTCAAAAACCCAGACGTTCCCGGCGAACCGCATACGCGACGAAACCCGCCCCCACGGTGAGGAAGACGGTGCCGCCAACGACGTACGGCGTGCTGTCGAAGCTGCCGGTGTCGGCGAGGCGGGCCTCGACGGCGGCGCTCTGCGTGACCGTCGACACGGCCCGGGCCTGCGCGGTGACCTGGGGAGACGGGGTCGCCCCAGGTGCCGTTCTGGCCGGGTGCTCCGCCGTCGCGTTCGCGGACGGAACGAACCACAGGGCGCACAGCAGGGTGCCCGCGGCGGTGGCGGTCAGCAGCGGACGGCGAGCGGATGACACGGAATATCGATCCCCTTGTGGTGCTGGCGAATTGGCCGTGTGGGGCGATGTTAGTGAACGGCGCGGGTCACGGGAAAGTCACAGGAGCGCGGGGCCGTACGCTCCGGCTATGACTACTCCAGAGACATCACGTTTTGTCCGCCTTCGCGCGGAACTCGTTCTCGAGGTCGACGACGAGGGCGCGGTCACCCGGGCGGCGCTGCGCCGGATCGCCGGCGACAGTGACATGCCGGACGCGGAACGGGTGCACGCCGAAGGGGCCGTCAGGGACGACACGGCCGAGGCCCTCGCCTATCTCGTCGACCCGTTCGACCTGGTCAGCGAGGTTCCCGGGGTGGAACTCCACCAGGCCTCATGGAGCAGCGAACGCATCGAGTACGACCCCGATGCGCAGGACTGGGACCTCGACGAGGATGATGTCGACGAGGACGACACCGCGGACGACTACGGCGCAGACGACCGGACCGACGAGGAAGAGGACGCCGGCTGAGGCGCCTTGGGGAAAAGGTGACCCCGGGCGGCAACCGCCGCCCGGGGTTTCGACGTCTCAAGCGGCGCACTGACCGACACCCGTCCCGTCGGCCCGCGGACGTGGTGATCCCCACACCACCGCACGGCGGGGAACGGGATGAGCCGGTCGTAGCGTTGAAAGTCTTGCGGGGGACTCTCGTGTCGTGACGGGGGAACTCTCGGGGTTCTGGGGAAATCGGCAATGATGGAGAAGCGTGTGATGACGGACAGCAAGCGGCGCAGGGGCCTGACGGTCGCGTCCGCACTGCTCGGCGGAGTGCTGGTGCTCTCGGCCTGTTCCGGCGGCGGCGACAACGCCAACGGGGACGAGGGAGGCGACGGCACCTCGCAGGCCAAGGTGGACGAGGCGGCAGCCGAGAAGACGTCCGAGGCCCAGATCAAGATCACGCCGAAGGACGGCTCGACCAACGCCTCCATCAACAACTCCGCCGCCGTGACCGTGACCAAGGGCACCCTCACGGACGTGAAGATGACCACCTCCGACGGCACCGCCGTCTCCGGTGAGATATCCGCCGACAAGAAGACCTGGAAGCCCAGCGTGCAGCTGGAGCGCGCCACGACCTACAAGCTGACGGCCACAGCCAAGGACGCCGAGGGACGCGCCGCCCACGAGAACGCCTCGTTCACCACCGTCTCCCCGGCCAACAGCTTCATCGGCACCTTCACCCCCGACGACGGCACCACGGTCGGCGTCGGCATGCCGGTCTCGATCACCTTCGACAAGGCGATCACCAACAAGGCCGCCGTCCAGAAGGGCATCACGGTCTCCACCACCAGCGGCCAGGAAGTGGCCTGTCACTGGTTCAACGCCAACCGTATGGACTGCCGGCCCGAGGAGTACTGGAAGGAAGGCTCCACCGTCACGCTGAAGCTGGCGCTCGACGGTGTCGAGGGCGCCTCCGGTGTCTACGGCGTCCAGCAGAAGACGGTCACCTTCAAGATCGGCCGCAACCAGGTCTCCTACGTCGACGCGAAGACCAAGCAGATGAAGGTCACGCAGGACGGCAAGACCATCCGCACCATCCCGATATCCGCCGGCGCGCCCGAGAACAAGACGTACGAGGGCCAGATGGTGATCTCCGAGAAGTTCAAGGAGACCCGGATGAACGGCGCGACCGTCGGATTCACCGACGACGACGGCAAGGGCGAGTACGACATCAAGGACGTGCCGCACGCCATGCGCCTGACCACCTCCGGCACCTTCATCCACGGCAACTACTGGGGCTCCCCCTCGGTCTTCGGCAACGTCAACACCAGCCACGGCTGCGTCGGCCTGCAGGACAAGAAGGGCGCCAACGACCCCAACATGCCGGGTGCCTGGTTCTACGAGCACACGCTGATCGGTGACGTGGTCGTCGTCCAGAACACCGGCGACAAGACCGTCGCCCCGGACAACGGCCTCAACGGCTGGAACATGGACTGGGCCCAGTGGAAGGCGGGTTCGGCCGTCTGACGCCCCCGCGGCAGGACATCGTCCGATGCCGCCGTCCGTCCCTCGGGGCGGGTTGGCGGCATCGTCCTTTTCACCGGCGCCCGAGCGGCCTTCCGGGCAGGCGACACCACCGGGCGGCGCCAACGGGCCGCCGCGGCGCCGGCCTTCGTCGGGTCAGCCTCGCTTGCCGGTCGCGAGGAGGGCGCCGCGCCGGTCGGCGGTCGGCGGTCCGCGAGGGGCACAACACCGTCACGAGAATCCCGGAGACCAACCGTCGAACCTGTAACGGCGTTCCGGCAGTCCCGTAACAGAACATCGACAGATCTCTCATCGTCCTCTCATCTATTGAGCGGCTGATCACCCCCCGGCATACTGCGTATTCCGGGGGGTGTACGAGCATGCGTACGAGACCACCCCCGGCCGGGTGAACAGGGAATTCGCCCGGTTCTTCTGCTAGGGGGAAATTTGCGCAGACAAGTGAAAAGAGCATGCGCGGCCACGGTGGCCACGGCGGCCGCGGTGGCGCTGGCGGCAGGGATGACCAGCCCCGCGTCGGCGAAGGGGGAGCCGGCCGGTGGCGTCTCGCAGGCCTCGTCGCTCTCGGCGAAGCACCGCATCACGCTCATCACGGGTGACCGGGTCGCCGTCGACGCCAAGGGCCGGGTCGTCGGCCTGGAGCGGGCGAAGGGCCGCGAGGGCATACCCGTCCAGATCCGCAAGATCGACGGCCACACGCTGGTGATCCCGGCGGACGTCGCCCGGCTGATCGCCACCGGCAAGCTCGACCAGCGGCTGTTCGACGTCACCGAACTCAACAAGGCCGCCACCCGCAAGTCCCAGAAGCAGGGCCTGAAGGTCATCGTCGGCTACAAGGGCACCGCGGCGAACGCCAAGGCCGAGGTCCGCGACGCGGGCAAGCTCCGGGCGAGCCTGAAGTCCCTGAACGCCGACGCGGTGCAGACGCCGCAGGAGGACGCGCCCGAGCTGTGGGACGCGGTCACCAACGGCGACAGGACCGCCTCCGGCATCGCGCACGTCTGGCTCGACGGCGTCCGCAAGGCCAGCCTCGACAAGTCCGTCGCGCAGATCGGCGCCCCCAAGGCGTGGGCGGCCGGCTACGACGGCAAGGGCGTCAAGATCGCCGTCCTGGACACCGGCGTCGACGCCACCCACCCCGACCTCAAGGGCCAGGTCGTCGCGGAGAAGAACTTCTCCCCGTCGCCGGGCACCAACGACAAGGTCGGCCACGGCACGCACGTCGCGTCCATCGCGGCCGGCACCGGCGCCAAGTCGGGCGGCAAGTACAAGGGTGTCGCGCCGGGCGCGAAGATCCTCAACGGCAAGGTGCTCAGCGACGAGGGCTTCGGCAACGACTCCGAGATCCTCGCCGGCATGGAGTGGGCCGTCGCTGAGGGCGCCGACGTCATCAACATGAGCCTCGGCGGCGGCGACTCCGCCGAGATCGACCCGCTGGAAGCGGCGGTGAACAAGCTCTCCGAGGACAAGGGCGTCCTGTTCGCCATCGCCGCCGGCAACGAGGGCGACTTCGGCGAGCAGACCATCGGCTCCCCGGGCAGCGCGGCCGCCGCCCTGACCGTCGGCGCGGTCGACGACAAGGACAAGCTGGCGAGCTTCTCCAGCCGCGGCCCGGGCATGGACGGCGCTCTCAAGCCCGACGTGACCGCGCCCGGCGTGGACATCACCGCGGCCTCCGCCAAGGGCAACGACATCGCCAAGGAGGTCGGTGAGAAGCCGGCCGGCTACATGTCGATCTCCGGTACGTCGATGGCGACCCCGCATGTCGCGGGCGCGGCGGCGATCCTCAAGCAGCAGCACCCGGAGTGGAAGTACACCGAGCTGAAGGGCGCCCTGACGGGCTCCACCAAGGGCGGCAAGTACACCCCCTTCCAGCAGGGTTCGGGCCGCGTCCAGGTCGACAAGGCCGTCAAGCAGACCGTGATCGCCGACCCGGTGTCGGTGAGCTTCGGCGTGCAGCAGTGGCCGCACACCGACGACAAGCCGGTCACCAAGCAGCTGACGTACCGCAACCTCGGTACGAAGGACGTCACGCTCGCGCTGTCGGCCACCGCCACCAACCCCAAGGGCCAGGCGGCTCCGGCGGGCTTCTTCAAGCTCGGCGCCACCAAGGTGACCGTCCCGGCCGGCGGCAAGGCCGCCGTCGACGTCACCGTCAACACCAAGCTGGGCGGCACGGTCGACGGCGCCTACTCGGCGTACGTCACGGCGACGGGCGGCGGCCAGACCGTCCGCACGGCGGCCGCGGTGCAGCGTGAGGTGGAGTCGTACGACGTCACCCTGAAGTTCCTCGACCGGGCCGGCAGCGCCACGAAGAACTACGACACCAGCCTGGTCGGTCTGTCCGGCCTGGCCAAGGAGAAGTGGTTCTCCCCGTACGACGCCGACGGCACCGTCACCGCCCGCGTGCCCAAGGGCAGCTACGTCCTCAACTCGGCCGTCTACGTCAGTGACGACCCGGAGAAGTACGAGGGCGCCGACTGGCTCGCCCAGCCGAAGCTGAGCGTCACCAAGAACACCACCATCACGGTGGACGCCCGCAAGGCCAAGCCGGTCACCATCACGGTGCCGGACGCGGCCGCCAAGTCCGAGTTCGCCTCCGCCGACTTCACGGTGGAGTCCGGCAACTCGAGCTATGGCTTCGGCTGGTGGCTGGACTCGTACGACAACTTCCGCAGCGGCCACCTGGGCCCGCAGGTCACCGACGGTTCGCTGACCCAGCAGTGGGACGGCCACTGGAGCAAGGGTGACAAGGAGGAGTACGACACCACGATCGGCGGCAAGGTCAAGCAGCTCGCCACCGGCTACACCCGCCACTACAAGGCGAGCGAGCTGGCCACGGTGAAGGCCAACCTGGGCGCCGCCGCCAGCGGCAAGAAGGGCGCGGTCTCCGCGGTGGGCTGGCTGCCCGAGAGCACCGGCGCCTCCTCCATCGGCATCCAGCAGACCCTGCCCGGCACCCGGACCCTGCACCTGTCCACCGTCAGCGGTGTGAAGTGGGAGCTGGACTTCCAGCAGTACGGCGGAGTCGACGCGGAGGGCTGGCCGATCACCGAGGCGTACTACACGCTCGGCGGGGCCCAGACCTTCAAGGCCGGCCAGACCTACTCGAAGACCTTCAACACCGCCGTCTTCGGGCCGCACCTGAACGCGGACTTCGGCCTCTACCGTGACGGCAACGCCATCTTCGGTCTCCTGCCGCTGTTCGCCGACGGGCACAAGCACGCGGGCTCCTCGCTGTTCTCCTCGGTGAACACGACCCTCTACCGCAACGGCACCAAGGTCGGCTCGAACGACGACCCGCTGTTCGGCGAGAAGGAGTTCAAGGTCCCGTCCGGCGACGCCGAGTACAAGCTGACGACGTCGGTCAAGCGCAGCGTCAAGGTCGCGGCGGCCTCCACCCGCATCGACGCGAGCTTCACGTTCCGCTCCAAGAAGACCGACTTCGCGAAGCTTCCCGCCTCCACGGTTCGCTTCAACGCCAAGACCGGTCTGGACAGCAAGGTCCCGGCCGACAAGAAGGTCAGCATCCCGGTCGAGGTCCAGGGCTCGGCCAAGGGCAGCAACCTCAAGTCGCTGTCGGTGTACGTGTCGTACGACTACGGCCAGACCTGGAAGAAGGTCACCGTCAAGGACGGCAAGATCAGCGTCAAGAACCCGGCGAAGGGGAAGGCCATCTCCTTCCACGCCAAGATCGCCGACAAGAAGGGCAACAAGTCGACGATCTCGATCTACAACGCCTACTACGGCAAGTGATCCGAGACTGATCGATCGAGCCGTCAGCGGACGGCCCGTCGGAAGCGCGGCTTCCGGCGGGCCGTTCCTGTTGCCGGGGGCCGGGGCGTCCGGGCCGGAGAGGCGCACCGCCGGCCGTGTGCCCCGCTCCACGCAGGCGAGGGAGGAGCAGCCGATGCCGCGCTGGACGGGGGGCGCGGCACCGCCCTACCAAGGCTGACCGCTGACCGCTGACTGGTTGACCGGCTGACCGGCTGACCGGCCGTGCGACTGGCCGACTGACCGGGGGGCGATCGGTGAGCCGTTGGACGCGGCGCGGGCTTCAGGCCGTCGGCGTCTGTGTCCCCGACCGTGTCGCGTCCACGCCCCAGCTCGCCAGCAGGCGCAGCGCCTCCGCCGACGGGGACCCCGGCTCCGCGTGGTACGTGATCAGCGACTGCTCGCCGTCGTCGACCAGCCGGAACGTCTCGAAGGACAGGGTCAGGTCACCGACCAGCGGATGCCGCATGTGCTTGACGCCGTAGCTCTTCTCCTTGACGTCGTGCGTGGCCCACAGCCGCCGGAACGTCTCGCTCTTCACGGAGAGTTCACCCACCAGGGCGGACAGCCGCGGGTCGTCCGGATGGCAGCCGGCGTCCATGCGCAGGTAGGCGACCATGTCGGCCGCCTTCCGGTCCCAGTCCACGTACAGCTCGCGGTACTCGGGCTTCAGGAACACCAGCCGCGCCCAGTTCCGCTCCTGCGCCGGCAGCTCCGCCCAGTCGCCGAAGAGGGCCGCGGCCATCCGGTTCCAGGCCAGGATGTCCGAGCGCCGCCCGACGACGTACGCCGGGACGCTGTCGATCGAGTCCAGCAGGTGCCGCAGCGCCGGGCGCACCTGCTGGGTGCGCGCCACCGGCTTCTTCTTGTGCTGCTTGGGCTTCGCCAGATGCGTCAGGTGCGCGTGCTCGGCGTCCGTCAGCCGCAGGGCGCGGGCGATCGAGTCGAGCACCTCCGCCGACACATTGCGCCCGTTGCCCTGCTCCAGGCGCGTGTAGTACGCCACCGAGACTCCGGCCAACTGCGCCAGCTCCTCGCGGCGCAGCCCGGGCACCCGCCGGTGCCGCCCGAAGTCCGGCAGCCCCACGTCCTCCGGCTTCAGCCGGGCACGCCGGGTGCGCAGGAACTCGCTGAGCTCGGCACGGCGGTCGAGCCCACCGCCGGGCTCCCGCGGGGTCTCGGGCTGTACGTCCATGCCGTCCAGTATTCACGGTCGTACGCAAACGAACCTGACCCCGCCAGTAGTAGGAACAGCGGACGTACGCAAAGCCGTGACCTGGGTGAACCCTCTCCGGCCCGGCAGGCTGGACGTCGTGCCCGGTCGGAAGGCAGCCGGGCGCGTGACCCTGAGGAGAACCCTGGCATGACCACTGTTGCTGCGTACGCCGCCCCCGCCGCCAAGGCTCCGCTGGAGCGCACGACCATCGAGCGGCGCGCGGTCGGCGAGTTCGACGTCCTGATCGACATCAAGTTCGCGGGCATCTGCCACTCCGACATCCACCAGGCCCAGGAGGGCTGGGGCGAGGCGATCTTCCCGATGGTCCCCGGGCACGAGATCGCCGGTGTGGTGTCCGAGGTCGGTCCGGGTGTGACGAAGTTCCAGGTCGGCGACCGGGTGGGCGTCGGCTGCATGGTCGACTCGTGCCGGGAGTGCGACAACTGCGAGGCCGGTCTGGAGCAGTACTGCACCCGCGGCATGGTCGGCACGTACAACGCCCTCGACAAGAACGGCGAGCCCACCTACGGCGGCTACTCCCAGAAGATCGTCGTCGACGAGAACTACGTCGTACGCATCCCGGACGGGCTGTCGCTCGACGTGGCAGCCCCGCTGCTGTGCGCCGGCATCACCCTGTACTCCCCGCTGAAGCGCTGGAACGCCGGCCCCGGCAAGAAGGTCGCGATCCTCGGCATGGGCGGCCTCGGCCACATGGGCGTGAAGATCGCGCACGCGCTGGGCGCCGAGGTGACCGTGCTGTCGCAGTCCCTGCGCAAGAAGGACGACGGCCTGCGACTGGGCGCCGACCACTACTACGCCACCAGCGACCCGAAGACCTTCGAGGAGCTGCGGGGCACCTTCGACCTGATCGTGTCGACGGTGTCGGCTCCGCTGGACTTCAACGCCTACCTGACGCTGCTGAAGACGCGGGGCGCGCTGGTGAACGTCGGTGCCCCGGAGGAGCCGGTCTCCCTCAACCTCTTCTCGGTGATCGGGGGCGGCAAGACCCTCGCCGGCTCCATGATCGGCGGGATCGCCGAGACCCAGGAGATGCTGGACTTCTGCGCCGAGCACGGCATCGGCGCCGAGATAGAGCTGATCGAGGCGTCCGAGATCAACACCGCCTACGAGCGGGTGATCAGCAGCGATGTCCGGTACCGCTTCGTGATCGACACCGCGACGATCTGAGCTCGGCAGACGACGATCCGGACGGAACGCGATGACCGGACAGGGCGTGACGATCCGGACAGGACGCGACGAGGGCCCCGGCGGCGCCACCGCCGGGCCCCGAGCGTGCCCCCGCTCCCGTCATACGCTGGTCGGGAGGGGAGGCCCACCATGACCGTGCAGCTGAACCACACCATCGTCGCCGCGCACGACAAGCACGCCTCGGCCCGGTTCCTCGCCGGCATCCTCGGGCTGGAAGTGAGCCCGCCGTACGGCCCGTTCGTGCCGGTGCAGATCCCCAACGGCGTGACCCTCGACTACCTGGACACGCCCGGCGACATCACTCCGCAGCACTACGCGTTCCTGGTATCGGAGGACGAGTTCGACCAGATCTTCGCCCGCATCCGGGAGGCGGGACTGACCTACTGGGCGGACCCGTTCCACACCCGCCCGGGCGAGATCAACCGCAACGACGGCGGACGCGGCACGTACTTCGACGACCCCGACGGCCACCGCCTGGAGATCCTCACCAGGCCGTACGGCAGCGGCGGTTGACGCGATCCCCGAACGCTACGACGGGACGACGGCGCCGGTGTCCGACCTGCCCGTCCCCGGCCCCCGTGACGGCTCGCTGAGCTGCTCGCGCACATAGTTCCAGACCACGGCGATCAGCGCGGCGGCCGGTACGGCGAGCAGACTGCCCACAATGCCGGCCAGACTGCCGCCCAACGTCACCGCGAGCAGCACGACGGCCGCGTGGAGGCCGAGGCCACGACTCTGGATCATGGGCTGGAACACGTTGCCCTCGAGCTGCTGCACCACGACGATGATGGCCAGCACGATCAGCGCGTCCGTCAGGCCGTTGGAGACCAGCGCGATGAGGACCGCGACGAAACCGGCGAACAGCGCACCGATGATCGGCACGAACGCGGAGACGAAGGTCAGCACCGCCAGCGGGAGCACCAGCGGCACCCCGAGGATCCACAGGCCCAGTCCGATCAGGACGGCGTCGAGCAGGCCGACGGCCGCCTGGGAGCGCACGAACGAGCCCAGGGTGTCCCAGCCGCGCGCGGCCACGGTCGGGACGTCGGTGGCGAGCCTGCCGGGCAGCTGACGGGCGAGCCACGGCAGGAACCGAGGGCCGTCCTTGAGGAAGAAGAACATCAGGAACAGCGCCAGGACGGCGGTGACCACGCCGTTGACCACGGTGCTCACGCCCGTGACGACGGCGGTCACCATGCTGCCGAGGCCTTCCTGCGCGCGGGCGACCGCGGTGTCGAAGGCCTTGTTGATCTGGGCGTCACCGATGTTCAGCGGTGGCCCGGCGGCCCACTCGCGCAGCCTCTGGATGCCCTCGACCACACCGTCGGTCAGCTGACCCGACTGGGACGCCACCGGCACCGCGATCAGCGCCACGACACCGGCGGCCACCAGCAGGAACAGCACGGTCACGACCGACGCGGCGAGGGCGGGCCTCCACCCGTGACGACGCAAGTAGCGAGCCGGGGGCCAGGTCAGCGTGGTCAGCAGCAGACCGACCACGAGCGGCCACACGACCGACCACATCCGCCCCAGCAGCCACAGGCTCACCGCCGCCATGGCCGACACCAGCAGCAACTCCCCGGAGACGCGCGCCGATGTGCGCAGCGCGGTGCGGGTCTTCGTAGCACTCAACGTGGCAGTCACGTGGGCACGCTATCGCCACCGCGGTCACAGGGGTATCGCCGTCCGCGCCGCTGCGCGGCAACTCGGGCGCGCGGGGAGCCACTTGTCGCCCACGTCCCGTCGTGCCCGAGGAGATTCCAGGGCCAGGGCCGGAAGGCGCGTCGCTGACGCGCGGGGACCCCTCCGGGAGACGGAGCGACCCCCGTCGCGGACGACGGACGGACAGCGGCGGGCGGTCAGTCGTCCGTGGGAGCCGGCGTGAGGCCCGTCGGGCAGGTGACCCCCGTCCCGCCCAGCCCGCAGTACCCCGCCGGGTTCTTGTCGAGGTACTGCTGGTGGTAGGCCTCCGCCGGGTAGAAGGGGCGGTCCTGTGCCGGGAGGATCTCTGTGGTGATCTTGTCGTAGCCGGAGGACGTGAGGACCTTCTGGTAGGCCTCGCGGGAGGAGCGGGCGGCGGCGGTCTGCTCGGGGGTGTGGGTGTAGATCGCCGAGCGGTACTGCGTGCCTACGTCGTTGCCCTGGCGGAAGCCCTGCGTGGGGTCGTGGGACTCCCAGAAGGTCTTCAGCAGCCTGTCGTACGAGATCACCTCGGGGTCGTAGACCACGCGCACCACCTCCGTGTGGCCGGTCAGGCCCGAGCAGACCTCCTCGTACGTGGGGTTCTCGGTGTAGCCGCCCTGGTAGCCCACCAGCGTCGTCCAGACACCGGCCGGGAGCTGCCAGAACGTGCGCTCGGCGCCCCAGAAACAGCCAAGCCCGAAGTCGGCGATCTCCAGGCCCTCGGGGTAGGGGCCGAGGAGCGGGTTGCCGAGGACGGTGTGGCGGTCGGGGACCGTGAACGCCGGCTCCGGGCGGCCGGGCAGCGCCTGCTCGGGGGTCGGCAGCTGGGGCGTACGGCTGTACAGGAACATGCGGACTCCAATCGGGGTGGCGCCGACCTCGGGGCGACGCTCCTTCCAACGTGCGAAGACCGCCGGGAATTCCGGTACGGCCGCGCCGCGCCCCGCGTCAGCGCGGCAGGCTCGCCGGGCTGCCGCCGTTCGCCTCGAAGCCGGCCACCGCGAGCGCCCGGTACACCGCGAACTCCGCGGCCGGGTCGGTGGAGAGAGTCCAGGGCAGGGCGCCGACGTGGCCGTCGACGTGCATCAGCTGGTGCATGGCCTCCGTCCACCGCTCGCCGCGCACCAGGAAGAACACCAGCATGTGACGCACATGCGCCAGCATCGGGTCGTCGGGACGGGCCGAGTGCACCGCGTGCAGCGCGCCGTGGATCGCCTTGGTGACGACCTCGCTCTGCCAGAAGCTGCTGACCAGCGTCACCTCGGGCAGGTGCTCGAAGACCGCGAAGAGCGGCATGGCCGCCAACAGCGAGCCCTGCGGGGCGCGGGCCGCCGCGGCCTCCGCGAACTGGTACGCCAGCTCACGCGAGCCGTGCCATTTCTCGCACCAGTAGTGCAGCGCCGCCAGATGCGCTCCCATGTGGGTCGGGGCGCGGTCCAGGATCTTCAGCCAGAGCTGCTCGAAGTCCTTCTGCGAGTACGCCAGTCCGCGGGCCACGGACAGCTCGACGATGTACGGGATCGGGTCGCCGGGAGCCAGCAGCGCCGCCTCGCCGCACGCCGCCTTCGCCTCCTCCATGATGATCCGGAACTCGTCCGTCCCGGGCACCGCCGTCCGCCACGCCTGCTGCACCAGGAACTCGGCGTGCACGGCCGCGCCGCCCGCGTCCTTGGGCTGCTCGGTGCGCCACACCCGCAGCCACTGCCCGCCCGGCGTCTCGCTCACCCCGCCCGGCCGCTGCCGCAGCTCCAGCGAGGCGGCACCGGCGAAGGCCTGCACGCGCTGCCAGCGCAGCTCGCCCTCCGTCTCCGTGCCGGCCAGGAGCTGCTGGGCCGCGCGGTAGTCCTGGGTGCGCTGCACCAGGTCCAGGACGTCCAGCAGGTCCTGGTCGGGGCCGGGCATCCGGATGTCGAGCTCCTCCTCGCGGACGAAGCCGTAGTTCGCCGGGTCCGCGGCGTCCGGATGGTCGGGCGAGACCAGCCCGATCGCTCCGCGCCTGCGGCGCAGAAACGGCAGCAGCACGAAGCCCAGCATGACCAATGCCATCAGGACCCAGAGAATCTCCATGTCACAAGCGAACCAGACCACGCCGACAATTGGCCAACCTGGGTGGGAGGCCTGTGGAAAAACTTCCGCCGACCGTTCTCGGGGACCCCCGCGGACCGTCCCGGGGAACCCTCGCGGACCGCCCCCGGGAGCCCCCGCGGACCGTCGGACACACCTCTTCCGTCCCGCCCGCACGACGGCCGGGCCCCTTCGCCGGTTCCCGTCGTCCGTCATACGGTCCACCGGCGCACTACCCTCGGTGCCCATGAGCGACAGGCACATCAGTCAGCACTTCGAGACGCTCGCGATCCACGCGGGCAACACCGCCGACCCCTTGACCGGCGCGGTCGTCCCGCCGATCTACCAGGTCTCGACCTACAAGCAGGACGGCGTCGGCGGTCTGCGCGGCGGCTACGAGTACAGCCGCAGCGCCAACCCGACCCGCACCGCGCTGGAGGAGAACCTCGCCGCCCTGGAGGGCGGCCGCCGCGGCCTCGCCTTCGCGTCCGGGCTGGCGGCCGAGGACTGCCTGTTGCGTACGCTGCTCACCCCCGGCGACCACGTGGTGATCCCCAACGACGCCTACGGCGGCACGTTCCGCCTCTTCGCCAAGGTCGTCTCGCGATGGGGCGTGGAGTGGTCGGTGGCCGACACCGGCGACCCCGCCGCCGTACGCGCGGCCCTCACCCCCAAGACCAAGATCGTGTGGGTGGAGACCCCCTCCAACCCGCTGCTCGGCATCACCGACATCGCCGCCGTCGCCCAGGTCGCCCGGGACGCGGGCGCCCGCCTCGTCGTCGACAACACCTTCGCCACGCCCTACCTCCAGCAGCCGCTCTCGCTCGGCGCGGACGTCGTCGTGCACTCCCTGACCAAGTACATGGGCGGCCACTCCGACGTCGTCGGCGGCGCGCTGATCACCAGCGACCCCGATCTGGGCGAGGAGCTCGCCTACCACCAGAACGCGATGGGCGCGGTCGCCGGACCCTTCGACTCCTGGCTGGTGCTGCGCGGCACCAAGACCCTGGCGGTGCGCATGGACCGGCACAGCGAGAACGCCACAAAGGTCGCCGACATGCTCACCCGCCACGCGCGGGTGACGAGCGTGCTGTACCCGGGTCTGCCCGAGCACCCCGGTCACGAGGTCGCCGCCAAGCAGATGAAGGCGTTCGGCGGCATGGTCTCCTTCCGCGTCGCGGGCGGCGAGGAGGCGGCCGTGGAGGTCTGCAACCGCGCCAAGGTGTTCACGCTCGGCGAGTCCCTGGGCGGTGTCGAGTCGCTGATCGAGCACCCGGGGCGCATGACGCACGCCTCCGCGGCCGGCTCGGCCCTCGAGGTCCCCGCCGACCTGGTGCGCCTCTCGGTGGGCATCGAGAACGTCGACGACCTGCTCGAAGACCTCCAGCAGGCGCTCGGCTAGACGCCTGCGGGCCCTCCTTTGGGAGGGTTCACCAGCCGGTCAGGGGTGGAGTCGTGTCCGACGGCGGCTCCACCCAGGGGCGGGCGGTCAGTGCCCACACCACGAACGCGACGGACGCCGCGCACAGCAGCAGCCACATCAGGCGGCGGACGCGCGTCCTGCGCCGCAGCATGCGGCCACCGCGGCGCACCGCATCCGCGTACAGCTCGGGCGGCACGGGCGGCGGCGCCTGCCCCAACATCCGCCGCACGACGGCCTCACGGTCCGGGCCCCTCACATCAGCCTCCGCCCGACCGCCCGGACGCGGGCGCCAGACCCGCAGGGCCGCCCCACTGCCACTCTGCGCGCGACGACGGCACCGGGCGCGATGACGGCACCGCACGCGCACGAACCCTGCCCGTACGACCGCCTCATGACGGCACCGCCTTCGCCGGCTGCTCCGCCGGTGCCGGGCCGCGCGGCGGATGCAGCAGGGTCGTCGCCGCCCGGTGGCACACGGCCCGGACGCGGTCGGCGGACAGGCCGAGGAGGGCGGCCGTCTGTTCCTCGGCGACGCCCTCGTGGAGCCGTAGGACGAGGATCAGTCGTTCGTGCGGACTGAGGCGGGCCAGGACGCTCGCGGGGTGCGGGCGGGCCCGGCCGAGACCGCCGTAGTGGTGCCACGCGCCGCGCGCGAAGCGGGTGGCCAGGTACTGGCGCGCATGGTCGTACGGGTCCTCGCCGCGCAGCCGGTCCCAGCACGCGTACGTGTGGGCCAGCGCCCGGGTCAGCAGGCGCCGCGCGCGCGGGTTGTCGGCCGGGGACTCCGCGGTGAGCAGCGTGGCGGTGTGCAGCAGCCGTCCGGCCGCGCCGGCGACGAACGCCTCGAACTCGCGGTCCCGGCGGGCGCCCCGGGACACTTGCCGTTCTCGCACCGCGCCTCCCCCTGAGGGCGACCCTGAGGATGCGGGCCCCGGCCGCGTACGGAGACGACGGCCGCGTACGTTCGTGGGGACCCGGTCTCATCTGAGGCCAGTGGTGGCCGCCCGGTCAAGAGTCCGGCGTGAGAGTCGGCCCCGCGCACGCGCGCGCGTGCGCGGATAAATCTGTCACCCGGGCGTGGCGGCCCCGGGGAGGGGCAGCTCAGGGCCGGATACGGGCCCCGGCGCGGTGAGCCCGGTTCAGGACGGCGTGCTCGACTCGGCCGGCGACTGCGCCTCCGGTCCCGGTACCCCGTGGGCCGACATCCGGGCCGACAGCGCGCTGTTGAAGCGGGTGAGGAGCGTGCAGAACGCCTCGCGCTCCTCCGGTGCCCAGTCCTGGGTCAGCTCGGCCATCAACTGGCGCCGCGAGGAGCGCACTTCCTCCAGCCGTGTCTGCCCGCGCGGGGACAGCTGGAGCACCACCGCCCGGCCGTCCTCGGGGTGCGAGGTGCGCTTGACCAGGCCGGTGTCGACGAGCGGAGCCACCTGCCGGGTGACCGTCGAGGAGTCGATCCCCATGCTCGCGGCGAGCGCCTTGACGCCCATCGGGCCTTCCTTGTCGAGACGGTTGAGCAGCAGATACGCGGCGCGGTCCATGGAGTTGCGCACCTGCCCGACCCCGCCGAGCCGGGTCTGTTCGGCACGTCGGGCGAACACCGCCACCTCGTGCTGCAGCGTGTCGAGAAGACCGGTGTCACCGACGGTCGTCATGTCCATCGACATTTCAGGTGTTGTGGGCATGGCCGGGGGCTCACTTCGTGGAGGGCTGCTAATTGGGGGACAGAGTACGCGGCCCGCACGCGGGTCGTACCGGCGCTGCGCAAAGCGGGTCTCGGAGGTTGGTCACAGCCGTCCTTCCCGCCCGTGAACTGCGATGCTGGAGTCATGAGCTACAGCACGGCTGACTCCTTGCTGCCCGTCACCCTCGACGACGTGCGCGGCGCCCAGAAGATGCTCTCGGGCGTGGCGCGGGTGACCGCGATGGAGGGCAGCAGGCTCCTGTCCCAGCTGGTGGGCGCGCCGGTGCACCTGAAGTGCGAGAACCTCCAGCGCACGGGTTCGTTCAAGCTGCGCGGCGCGTACGTGCGGATCGCCGGGCTGCTGCCCGAGGAGCGCGCGGCCGGGGTCGTCGCCGCCAGCGCCGGCAACCACGCGCAGGGCGTCGCCCTGGCGTCCTCGCTGCTCGGCGTGCGCTCCACGGTGTTCATGCCGAAGGGCGCCCCGCTGCCGAAGATCAGTGCGACGAGGGACTACGGCGCCGAGGTGCGCCTGCACGGCCAGGTGGTCGACGAGACGCTGGCCGCCGCCAAGGAGTACGCGGCCCGGACGGGTGCGGTGTTCATCCACCCCTTCGACCACCCCGACATCATCGCGGGCCAGGGCACGGTGGGCCTGGAGATCCTGGAGCAGTGCCCGGAGGTCCGCACGATCGTCGTCGGCATCGGCGGCGGCGGGCTGGCGGCCGGGATCGCCGTCGCCGTCAAGGCCCTGCGGCCGGACGTGCGGATCGTGGGCGTGCAGGCGGAGGGCGCGGCGGCGTATCCGCCGTCGCTGGCGGCCGGGCGCCCGGTGTCCGTGGACAACCCGGCGACGATGGCCGACGGCATCAAGGTCGGCCGGCCCGGCGACGTGCCGTTCGGGATCGTCGGCGACCTGGTGGACGAGGTCCGCACGGTCAGCGAGGACGAGCTGTCCGCCGCGCTGCTGCTGATGCTGGAGCGGGCCAAGCTGGTCGTGGAACCGGCCGGGGCGAGTCCGGTCGCGGCGCTGCTGAGCGCGCCCGGAACCTTCGAGGGGCCGGTCGTGGCGGTGCTGTCCGGCGGCAACGTCGACCCGGTGCTGATGCAGCGGGTGCTGCGGCACGGCATGGCCGCGCAGGGCCGCTACCTGGCCGTTCGGCTGCGCCTGACGGACCGGCCGGGCGCCCTGGCCACACTTCTCGGGGTGTTGTCAGTGGTCGACGCTAACGTCCTCGATGTGAGCCACGTACGGACCGATCCACGGCTCGGGCTCACCGAGGCGGAGGTCGAGCTGCACCTGGAGACGAAGGGTCCGGCCCACTGCGCGGAGGTCAACCAGGCCCTGCGCGACGCGGGCTACACGGTCATGGACTGACAGTACCGGCGCCCGTACCTGCTCGTCCCTCGTCGCTCCTCGCTCCGTCCGGGAAAACCGATTGAGAGACGCGATACATCGCGTTTATGGTGTGGCTCGCATCCCAGTTCCATGCCCAGCGATCCCCGACGACGTGGAGATTCATATGCCAGGCGCCATCTATGCCGAAGGTCTGGTGAAGACCTTCGGTGACGTAAGGGCTCTGGACGGCGTCGACCTCGATGTCCCCGAGGGCACGGTCCTCGGCCTGCTCGGGCCGAACGGCGCGGGCAAGACGACCACGGTCCGCTGCCTGACCACCCTGCTGCGGCCCGACAGCGGCAGGGCGGTCGTCGCCGGCCTCGACGTGCTCAAGCAGCCCGACGCCGTCCGCCGCTCCATCGGCCTGTCCGGCCAGTTCGCGGCGGTCGACGAGTACCTGACCGGACGTGAGAACCTGCAGATGGTCGGCCAGCTGTACCAGATGAGGGCCAGGGCGGCGAAGGAGCGCGCGGCCGAACTGCTGGAGCAGTTCAACCTGACCGACGCCGCCGACCGGCCCACCAAGACCTACTCGGGCGGTATGCGCCGCCGGCTGGACCTCGCCGCGGCCCTCGTCGTCTCGCCGCCCGTGATGTTCATGGACGAGCCGACGACCGGCCTGGACCCGCGCAACCGCCAGCAGCTGTGGGAGGTCATCAAGCAACTGGTCTCCGGCGGTACGACGCTGCTGCTGACCACCCAGTACCTGGAGGAGGCCGACCACCTGGCGCACGACATCGCGGTCGTCGACCACGGCCGGGTCATCGCCCAGGGCACCTCCGACCAGCTCAAGGCCCGCACCGGCGGCGAGCGCGTCGAGGTCGTGGTGCACGAGCGCGAGCACCTCCGGCCCGCCTCCGAGGTCCTGCGCGGCTTCGGCAAGGGCGACACCACGGTCGAGGAGCACATGCGCAAACTCACCGTGCCCGTGACGGGCGGCGCCAAGCTGCTCGCCGAGGTCATCCGCGAGCTGGACGCCCGCGGTATCGAGATCGACGACATCGGGCTGCGCCGCCCCACGCTCGACGACGTCTTCCTGTCCCTCACGGGACATCTGGCGGAGAACAAGGACGAGGAGGCCGCCCAGTGAGTGCCGTCACCGACGCCGTGCCGAGCACGGCATCCGGCAACGCCGTCAGCCAGTCGATCCGGGACTCGCTGGTCGTCGCCAAACGCAATCTGATCAGAATGTCCCGCATTCCTGAAATGGTCATTTTCGGGCTGATCCAGCCCATCATGTTCGTGGTGCTGTTCAGCTATGTGTTCGGCGGCTCCATGAACATCGGCGGCACCACGGAGTCCTCGGTCTACCGCGAGTTCCTGATGGCCGGCATCTTCGCCCAGACCGTCACCTTCGCCACCGCCGGAGCGGGCGCGGGCATCGCCGACGACATGCACAAGGGGCTCATCGACCGCTTCCGCTCCCTGCCCATGGCGCGCGGCGCGGTGCTGACCGGCCGGACACTCGCCGACCTGGTGCAGACGGCGCTCACCCTGTTCGTCCTGGCCGTGGTCGCCCTGCTGGTCGGCTGGCGCACCCACACCAACATCGGCGAAGTGCTCGCCGCGTTCGCCCTGCTGCTGCTGACCGGCTACGCCTTCACCTGGATCGGCGCGGTGATCGGCCTGTCCGTCCGCACCCCCGAGGCGGCCACCTCGGGCGGACTGATCTGGCTCTTCCCGGTCACCTTCATCTCGAACGCGTTCGTGGACACCGAGCAGATGACGCCCTGGCTGCGCCACGTCGCCGAGTGGAACCCCTTCAGCGCCACCGTCCAGGCCTGCCGGGAACTCTTCGGCAACCCCGGGGTCTCGCCCTCGGACGCCTGGCCGATGCAGCACCCGGTGTGGGCGTCGCTGATCTACTCGGTCCTGATCATCGCCGTATTCCGCACCCTCGCGGTGCGCAAGTACCGCTCGGCCACGGCCTGACCGAGCCGTGCGGCGGAATGACGACGGGCCCCCGGCGCCGCGCTGGACGCCGGGGGCCCGTCGGGGACGTGGGGGCCGGATCAGCCGTTGTAGGGCTCGGCCTTGAGGATGCGCACGGACGCCTTCTTGCCGTTCGGCAGCTCGTACTCAGCGTCCTCGCCGACCTTGTGGCCGATCACGCCGGAACCCAGCGGAGACTGCGGCGAGTAGGTCTCGATGTCGGCGCTCGCGTACTCGCGCGAGGCGAGCAGGAAGGTGAGCGTGTCGTCCTCGTCGCCGTCGAAGGCGATCGTCACGACCATGCCCGGCGCCACGGCACCGTCGGCCGCCGGCGGCTCGCCGACCTTGGCGGTCTCGAGGAGCTGGGTGAGCTGGCGCACTCGGAGCTCCTGCTTGCCCTGCTCCTCCTTGGCCGCGTGGTACCCGCCGTTCTCACGCAGGTCGCCCTCCTCGCGCGCGGCGGCGATCTTCGCGGAGATCTCCGCGCGCGCGGGACCAGTAAGGTACTCAAGCTCAGCCTTGAGCTTGTTGTACGCCTCCTGGGTCAGCCAGGTGACGTTCTCGCTGGTCTGGGTCACAGGTGCTCCTCGTAGGTACTGGGAATACAAAGCATCGCCCTACCCAGAAGCATGTTCCTTCAGGGATGGGCGAAACCACGAGCCTAACAATTCACGGCCTGAAGGGGGAGGACATAAGCCATCAGAATCACATCAACGCAGGTCAGCGGCTACGTATTCCCACTGATGTCCGGATCGCGTCAGTCGGCGTGGCAGCCCAGCAGCTCGGCCGTCGTGCCCGGCGAGGTCGTGCGGAGCGTGACGACCTTGTCGATGCGCGTGGCGTCGCCGTCGAAGCGGAAGTCTGCCCGGCCCACCTCGGCGCCGTCCTCGGCCTGGGAGCGCAGCGTGCAGTAGCCCTCGGCGCCGGCGTCCTTGCGGACCTCCAGGTGCACCCACACGGCGTCCTTGGAGAGATCGAAGCTGATCACCTCGGCGCTGATCTTGTTCTGGCCCACGTAGTGGTAGCCGAACCAGCCGATCACGCCGAGCAGCGCCACCGCCAGCGCGGCGCCGACGACCCGGAGCGTGCGGTCGGCGCGCTCGTCCGAGGAGCGGCCGTAACGGCCCTCGGGCGGCCGCGTGCTCACCGTGCTCATGATCGTCCTCTCGACCGGTTCGGGACGGGTGTCCCGAAAAGGGCGCCGGAGCCGGACTCCGGAATTATTCGCCCCCCGATTCGGTCACTATAGAAGCCTCCCTCCCGCCACCCGACCGCCACCCCTGAACGACGTCCTGCGGGACGACACCTGTTGGATCGCGCCGACGCACACCGGGCGCCTACTGACTTGAGGATTGAGTCTTGACTGACCAACTGCGACTGATGGCCGTCCACGCCCACCCCGACGACGAGTCGAGCAAGGGCGCGGCCACCATGGCGAAGTACGTGTCCGAGGGGGTGGACGTGCTGGTGGTGACCTGCACGGGCGGGGAACGCGGCTCCATCCTCAACCCGAAGCTGCAAGGGGACGCGTACATCGAGGAGCACATCCACGAGGTGCGCAAGAAGGAGATGGACGAGGCGCGCGAGATCCTCGGCGTCAAGCAGGAGTGGCTAGGCTTCGTCGACTCCGGCCTGCCCGAGGGCGACCCGCTGCCGCCGCTCCCGGAGGGCTGCTTCGCCCTGGAGGACGTCGACAAGGCGGCCGGCGAGCTGGTGAAGAAGATCCGCTCCTTCCGTCCCCAGGTGATCACCACCTACGACGAGAACGGCGGCTATCCGCACCCCGACCACATCATGACGCACAAGATCTCGATGGTGGCCTTCGAGGGCGCGGCGGACACCGAGAAGTACCCCGAGGCCGAGTTCGGCCCGGCGTACCAGCCGCTGAAGCTCTACTACAACCAGGGCTTCAACCGTCCTCGCACCGAGGCACTGCACCGGGCGATGATCGAACGCGGCCTGGAGTCGCCGTACGGGGAGTGGCTCAAGCGGTGGGACGACTCGGGTCACAAGGACCGCACGCTGACCACGCACATCCCCTGCGCCGACTTCTTCGAGATCCGTGACAAGGCGCTGATCGCGCACGCCACGCAGATCGACCCCGACGGCGGCTGGTTCCGGGTCCCGATGGACCTCCAGCGGGAGGTCTGGCCGACGGAGGAGTACGAGCTGGCGAAGTCCCTCGTCGATACCTCCCTCCCCGAGGACGACCTCTTTGCGGGTATCCGCGACAATGCCTGACATGAGCGCAAGCGCGAGCCTGGCAATGACGCACCTCGTCACCTTCGCCAAGGAGGTCGACGAGGACAAGGTCACCCCCGGCGTCCTCGGTTTCATCGTCTTCGCGGTGATGGCCCTGGCGGTGTGGGGCCTGATGAAGTCGATGAACCGGCACATGAGCAGGGTCGACTTCACCGAGGTCCCGGACCCGAGGGCGGAACCGGCGGACTCCGCCGGACCCAAGGACGCCGCGAAGACCTCCGCGGAGGCCTCCGGCCGGGGCGGACCGCAGCAGGACTGACGCTCCCGGCCGCAGAGCCACAGAGGCACAGAGTCACAGAGGCGTACGGCCACGGGACGACAGGGGCGACAGGAAGGGCTGCGGGCCGCAGACCGTGAGGCGGCGGCACGCGCCCTCAGTGCTGGGCGGCCACCGGCACCCCCATCACCTCCCGGGCATGCCGGTCCGGCACCATCCGCAGCCGCCAGCCCTGCCAGCCGTCCTCCAGCCGCACCCCCCGTTCCAGCAGCAGCTGGTACGCGTCGACGTAGTCGTCCAGCTTCTCGTCCCGCAGCGGATGCCGCGCGCGGGCCAGCTGCGCCAGCTCCTCCTGCGCCACCGCCGTACCGACCTCCACGCCGCCCGGGGCCGCGTAGGGCAGCAGGGTGCAGCGCAGGAAGCGGGCCCAGTCCTCGCCGCGGCGGTCGCCGTACGAGGTGAACAGGCCGATCGCCTCGTCGCACAGGGCCAGTGCCTGCTGCGTACGGGCGTTGCCCGCGTCGACGACCGCGAGCTCCAGGCAGGTCCACGCCTCCCCGTGCGCCACCCCGATGCGCTGGAAGTCGGCGCGGGCGTCGACCAGCAGCTGACGGGCGAAGCCCGAGTTGCGCAGCGAGCCCGTCTGGGCCGCGCGCTGGTCGCGGGTCACCCGGGCCGAGTGGTGGCGGGCGCAGGCCAGGCCGTACACGTCGCGCATGCGGGAGAACATCGTGCGCGCCCGCTCCAGCTCACGCACCGCCTGGTCGAGGTCGCCCGTCTCCTCCAGGGCCTGGCCCAGGTAGTACAGGGACCAGGCCTCGCCGCGCGCGTCCTCGTTGTCGCGGTGGCGGGCCGCCGCCCGGCGCAGCTCGTCGACGGCCGGTGACGCGTCGCCGGCGACCAGCCGGGCCCGCGCCAGCTGGGTCAGCGCCCAGGCCTCGCCGCGGGCGTCGCGGGTGCGGCCGTACAGGTCCAGGGCCGTGCGCAGTTCGGACTCGGCGCGCGGGACGTCGCCCCTGCGCAGGTTCAGCTGGCCCAGCTGGAAGTGGGCCCAGGCCTGCCCGTGCAGCGACTCCCCCCGCCGGTGCAGGACCAGGGACTCGGTGAGCAGGTCCAACGCCTCGGCCACATGGGCGCGGTCCCGCTCGACGGCCGCCAGCGCGTGCAGCGTCCAGGCCCGGTCCGTGGCCAGTTCCGGCGGCGCCTGCAGCGCCAGGGCCTCCCGGAGCTTGGCCGCCGCCTCTGTCAGGTTGCCCTGGTGGTGCAGCGTGATGCCGAGCGAGCACAGCGCGCGGGCCGCGCCGGCGTCGTGGTGGGCCTCCCGGTACAGGTCCACCACGGACGTCAGTGTCGTACGGGCCTTGTCCAGCTCGCCGAGCTGCCGGGCCGCGATGCCCGTGCGCCACTGCACGGAGCGGACCAGCAGGCCCTGGTCCACGGACTGGGCCAGTTCGCTGATCTCGCCCAGCCGGTACAGGTCGCCGCGCAGCAGGCAGTAGTCGCACAGGGCGCCCAGGAGGTTCAGTACGGCCCCCTGGTTCACGCCCTCGGCCTGCCGCAGCGTCGCCGTGATGAAGCTCGACTCGTCGTCCAGCCAGCGCAGCGCCTCGTCCAGGGACGTGAAGCCGTGCGGGCTGAAGCGGTCCGAGCGGGTCGACACGTTGCCGTCGACCAGGCGCAGCACCGAGTCGGCCAGCTCGGCGTAGGCCACGATCAGCCGTTCCTGCGCCGCGGTGCGCTCGGCCGGGTCCTCCTCGTCGAGGAGACGGGCCTGGGCGAAGCCGCGCACCAGGTCGTGCAGGCGGTAGCGGTTGTTGCGGACGTGGTCGATCAGGCCCGCGCGGGACAGGGCCACCAGATGGCGGGTGGCCTCCGCCTCGTCGGTGGCCAGGAGCGCCGCCGCCGCTGCCGCGCCCAGCGACGCGCGGCCCGCCAGGGCCAGGCGGCGCAGCAGCCGCCGTACCGTCTCCGGCTGGTCGGTGTAGCGCAGCCACAGGGCGCGTTCGACGGGCTCGACGGGGCCGTACGCGCCCAGGTCCGTGGCCAGGGCGCGCGGGGAGCGCGCGCCCAGCGAAGAGCCCGCGACGCGCAGGGCGAGGGGCAGCCCGCCGCACAGCTCCCGGACGCGGTCGGCGGATTCGGCGTCGTACGGCTCGGAGGGGTCCTGCGTGGTCGCGGCCAGCAGCTCCTCCGCGCCCGCCGCGTCCAGCGGTGCGACGGGCAGCTGGTGCACACGCGCCGGCACGTCGTCCCCCAGGGCCAGCGGCGTGCGCGCGGTGACCAGGACGAGACTGTCGGAGCGCTCGGGGGTCAGGGTGCGCACCTGCTCGGGGTCCGAGGCGTCGTCGAGGACGACCGTGACCGGCAGGCCGGTCAGATGCTGGTGATACAGCTCGCTCAGCCGCTTGACCTGCTGGTCGGGGGAGGACCGCTCGCGGAACAGCAACTGCTCACGGGGCGCGCCGAGCCGGTTGAGGAGATGGAGCAGTGCGTCGCGGGTGGACAGCGGCGGCTCGCCCGGGCTGTCGGCGCGCAGGTCGACGACGCAGGCCCCGCGGAAGTGGTCCCGCAGGTCGTGGGCGGCGCGGACCGCGAGCGTCGTACGGCCGCTGCCGGGCGCCCCGTGCAGCACGACCACCGTCGGCCGGGTCTCCGTACTGGCGCGGGCCGCCTGCACCCACTGCCGGATCCGTGCCATCTCCTGGCGCCGTCCCGCGAACGGGTCCGCCGGCTCCGGGAGCTGCCCGAAGGACTGCTCCAGCACACTGCGCCCGCGGGCCGCCGCGCTCTTGTCCACACCCTTCAGGCGCGGCCCCGTCTTCTTGGGCCCGGTGGACGCGGCCAGCACCCGCTGCTGATCGAGGAAGGGCCGGATGCCCCGCACCTCCAGCGCCGTGAGCCACTGCAGTCTCAGCTGCTCCGGTCCGCCCGGCTGGCTCGCCGCACCGGCCCGGTGATGCGCGGCGGGCAGATGCGAGCCGACGACCTTCACGACGGTCGCGGCGGCACCGACGACGCCCACCGCGACGCCCGCGCCGAGCGCCGTGCCCGCGCCCGTGCCGAGGGCCAGGTCGGCGACGGTGGCCGCGACCGCCGCGACAGCGGCCACCAGCAACGGCGTTCCGGCCGCGTCCCGGGCGTACCGCTGCCGGAAGGTGAGCTGCCCGGCCTCCGCCTCGTCCAGGGCGCGGACGTACGTCTCGTACTCCTCGGCGGCCGTCGCCGCCATCCCGTCCAGCGCCCCGCGCGCCCGCGCCAGCAGCACCTTCCCGTCCGTGCGCCCGCCCGACCGGCGCACCTCCTCCTCCACGGCCCGCACCAGCAGCCGCTCGGCCTCCGCCCGATGACTGTCCCGCATGTCACGTCCCCCTCCGGCGGCAACGGCTCTCGCCGCTCGTCTCCTTGGTCATCAAGTGTGCTGCGGACCGGGCGCCCTGGGGAGAGGGCCGGATCGCGCGGCTGTGTGCCGTCCGGCACCGGAAGGGGTACTGCGGCAGGATGGACACCATGCCGAACCGACTGGCGCACGAGACGTCCCCCTACCTCCTGCAGCACGCCGACAACCCCGTCGACTGGTGGCCCTGGTCGCCGGAGGCATTCGAGGAGGCGCGCAGGCGGAACGCTCCCGTGTTGCTGAGCGTCGGCTACAGCAGCTGCCACTGGTGTCATGTGATGGCACACGAGTCCTTCGAGGACCGGGAGACCGCCGACTACCTCAACGCCCACTTCGTCAACATCAAGGTCGACCGCGAAGAACGCCCCGACGTCGACGCCGTCTACATGGAGGCGGTGCAGGCGGCGACCGGACACGGTGGCTGGCCCATGACGGTGTTTCTCACCCCGGACGCCGAGCCGTTCTACTTCGGGACCTACTTCCCGCCCGCGCCCCGGCACGGCATGCCCTCCTTCCGGCAGGTGCTGGAGGGGGTGCGCGCGGCCTGGGCCGACCGGCGGGAGGAGGTCACCGAGGTCGCCGGGAAGATCGTGCGCGATCTGGCCGGGCGGGAGATCGCCTACGGCGACACCAAGGCCCCCGGTGAGCAGGAGCTCGCGCAGGCGCTGCTCGGGCTGACCCGGGAGTACGACCCGCAGCGCGGCGGGTTCGGCGGGGCGCCGAAGTTCCCGCCGTCCATGGTGCTGGAGTTCCTGCTGCGGCACCACGCGCGCACCGGCTCCGAGGGCGCCCTGGAGATGGCCCGGGACACCTGCGAGCGCATGGCGCGCGGCGGGATCTACGACCAGCTCGGGGGCGGGTTCGCCCGGTACTCCGTCGACCGTGACTGGGTCGTGCCGCACTTCGAGAAGATGCTGTACGACAACGCCTTGCTGTGCCGGGTGTACGCGCACCTGTGGCGGGCCACCGGCTCGGAGCTCGCCCGCCGGGTCGCGCTGGAGACCGCCGACTTCATGGTGCGGGAACTGCGCACCGACGAGGGCGGGTTCGCCTCCGCGCTCGACGCCGACAGCGACGACGGCACGGGCAGGCACGTCGAGGGCGCCTACTACGTGTGGACGCCTCAGCAGCTGCGCGAGGTGCTCGGCGACGAGGACGCCGAGCTCGCCGCCCGCTACTTCGGCGTCACCGTGGAGGGCACCTTCGAGCACGGTCAGTCCGTGCTCCAACTGCCGCAGCAGGAAGGTGTGTTCGACGCCGGGAGGATCGAGTCGGTCAAGGAGCGGCTGCTCGCGGCCCGCTCCGGCCGCCCCGCCCCCGGCCGGGACGACAAGGTGGTCGCCGCCTGGAACGGCCTCGCGATCGCCGCGCTCGCCGAGACCGGCGCCTACTTCGACCGGCCCGACCTCGTCGAGGCCGCCGTGGCCGCCGCCGACCTCCTCGTACGGCTGCATCTCGATGAGCACGCCCAGCTGGCCCGCACCAGCAAGGACGGCCGGGCCGGGGCCAACGCGGGTGTGCTGGAGGACTACGCCGACGTGGCCGAGGGCTTCCTCGCGCTCGCGTCCGTCACGGGGGAGGGGGTGTGGCTGGACTTCGCGGGGCTGCTCCTGGGCCACGTCCTCGCCCGCTTCGCCGACCCGGAGTCCGGCGCGCTCTACGACACCGCCGCCGACGCCGAGAAGCTGATCCGGCGCCCGCAGGACCCGACCGACAACGCGGCGCCGTCCGGCTGGAGTGCCGCCGCCGGAGCCCTGCTGGGCTATGCCGCCCACACCGGTTCGGAGCCGCACCGCGCCGCTGCCGAGAAGGCCCTCGGCGTGGTCAAGGCGCTCGGTCCGCGCGTGCCCCGTTTCATCGGCTGGGGGCTCGCGGTCGCCGAGGCGCTGCTGGACGGTCCCCGCGAGGTCGCGGTGGTGGGGCCGTCGCTGGAGGACGAGGGGACGAGGAGGCTGCACCGTACGGCGGTTCTGGGCACGGCCCCCGGTGCGGTCGTCGCCGTCGGCACTCCGGACAGCGACGAGTTCCCGCTGCTCGCGGACCGGCCGCTGGTGCGCGGTGAACCGGCCGCGTACGTCTGCCGTAACTTCACTTGCGACGCCCCGACGACCGATCCTGACCGGTTGCGCGCGGTATTGAGCACCTGAAGTCGCGAATAAACGGAAACACGCTCTTTATCGGAACAGCCCCCGCGCTTCACAGTTCCCCCCTAATCTCTTCACGTTGACGCGACGGACGTGAACCGCCCGTTGCGACAGGGGGCTTTGGGATCTGGGGGGATCTGTTTGCTGACGTCTGTCTTCATCGCTGCTGTTTCACTGGCTCTGTTCTGGATGGCGGCGTTCACTCTGTGGTGGCAGATGCACGCCTGGCGTACGCCCGAGGTGCTCGCCTCCACCCGGTTCGGCAGACCGGACGGCGGCGAGCACCTGTCGTTCTCGCTGCTGTTACCGGCCCGGCACGAGCAGGCCGTGCTCGACCACACCATCCAGCGACTGCTGGAGTCGAGCCACACCGACTTCGAGATCATCGTGATCGTCGGGCACGACGACCCGGAGACCACCGAGGTGGCCGAGGCGGCCGCCGCGCGTGACCCACGGGTGCGGGTCGTCGTCGACACGCACCAGAAGAAGAACAAGCCGAAGGCCATGAACACGGCGCTGCCGCACTGCCGCGGCGACGTCGTCGGGGTCTTCGACGCCGAGGACCAGGTTCATCCCGAACTCCTCGCCCACGTCGACCACGCCTTCCGCACCACCGGCGCGGACGTCGTCCAGGGCGGTGTGCAGCTGATCAACTTCCACTCCAGCTGGTACAGCCTGCGCAACTGCCTGGAGTACTTCTTCTGGTTCCGCTCCCGGCTGCACCTGCACGCGCAGAAAGGGTTCATCCCGCTGGGCGGCAACACCGTCTTCGTCCGCACCGACGTCCTGCGGGAAGCGCACGGCTGGGACCCGGACTGCCTCGCCGAGGACTGTGACCTGGGCGTACGGCTGTCCAGCGTCGGCAAGAAGGTCGTCGTCGCCTACGACTCCGACATGGTGACCCGGGAGGAGACCCCCGGTTCGCTGATGTCGCTGCTGAAGCAGCGCACCCGCTGGAACCAGGGCTTCCTCCAGGTGTACCGGAAGAAGGACTGGAAGCAACTGCCCACCTTCGGGCAGCGGCTGCTGGCCCGCTACACCCTGATGACGCCGTTCATGCAGGCCTTCACCGGCCTGATCATCCCGCTGAACGTGGCGATCGCGCTCTTCCTCGACGTGCCCGTCGGCATCGCCTTCATCACCTTCCTGCCGGCCGTCACCGCCCTGGTCACCTTCGTCTTCGAGGTCGTCGGACTGCACGACTTCGGCAAGCAGTACGGGCTGCGCGTCCGCTTCGCGCACTACCTCAAGCTCATCGTGGGCGGCCCCTTCTACCAGGTGCTCCTCGCCGGGGCCGCCGTCCGCGCCGTCTGGCGCGAGCACCGCGGCCGCAACGACTGGGAGCTGACGAGCCACGTCGGCGCGCACCTCGCCCCCGTGAACCGAGAGGACGTTCACGCGTGACCTCCACTCTTCCCGCGGTGACCACGGTGAAGGTCCCCGCGCAGCGGCAGCCCGCGCCCCGCACCGGCTCCCACCGTCGCCCGGTGCCGCCGAGCCGGCTGCGCTCCTCCCGGCCCGACCTGGTGCTGTGCGGTGTGCTCCTGGTGGCGATCCTCACCGTGCAGGGCTGGAACATCGCCGACTACCCGGCCCTCAGCGACGACGAGGGCACCTACCTCGCCCAGGCCTGGGCCGTCCAGCAGGGCCAGGGCCTCGCCCACTACACCTACTGGTACGACCACCCGCCGCTGGGCTGGATCCAGATAGCCCTGCTGACCTGGATACCCGCGCTGATCAGCCCCGAGTCGATGACGGTCGGCACCATGCGCGCCGCGATGCTGGTGGTCAGCGGCGTCAGCGCGGTCCTCGTCTTCGTGCTGGGCCGCCGGCTCGCCCTGCCCCGCTGGGCGGCCGGCCTCGGCATGGTCCTGTTCGGTCTCTCGCCGTTGTCGGTCGTGCTCCAGCGCGAGATCTTCCTCGACAACCTGGCGGTGATGTGGACGCTGCTGGCGTTCACCCTCGCCGCCTCACCGAGCCGGCACCTGTGGCACCACTTCGGAGCGGGCATCGCGGCCGCCACGGCCGTCCTCACCAAGGAGACGATGCTCGTCGTCCTGCCCGCCCTGTTCCTCACCATGTGGCGGCACAGCCACCGCGACACCCGCAAGTTCGCCCTCACCGGCGCCGTCACCGCCTGCGCCCTGATCGGCTTCTCGTACCCGCTGTTCGCCCTTCTCAAGGGCGAGTTGCTGCCGGGCGGCGGCCACGTCTCGCTCTGGGACGGCGTCAGGTACCAGATGACCAGGCCCGGTTCGGGTTTCATCCTCGACCAGGGCTCCGGCTCCTGGGGCGTCTTCCAGTCGTGGCTGTACTACGACCGCGTCCTGCCCCTCGGCGGGCTCGCCGGCGCGCTGCTGCTGCTCGCCACCTGGCGCTGGTCGGTCACCGCCCGCGCCCTGGCCGGACCGGCTCTCGCGGTGGCGGTCTTCGCCGCGCTCGCCCTGCGCCCCAACGGCTACCTGCCCGCGATGTACGTCATCCAGGCCCTGCCCTTCCTCGCCCTGGTCCTCGCGGGCGGCTGCGCCTCCGTCGCCCACGCCGTGCTGCACCGGTGGCGCTCCGAGGCCGAGAGACGATCGGTCGGCGCGGCCCGGTACGCCCTCGCCGCCGTGCTGGCCCTCGCCGCCGGCGCCTACACCGTGCCCCGCTGGTACGAGGGCGACCGCACCGCCGTCACCGCCGACGCCAACGCCCCCTACCGGGCCGCCTCCCGGTGGCTGGCCACCGAGGTGGAGGAACCGCGCGAGACCCGGGTGCTGGTCGACGACGCGCTGTGGCTGGACCTGGTGCACGCCGGGTACCGGCCCGGGCTCGGCGTCATCTGGTTCTACAAGGCCGACCTCGACCCGGCCGTCACCCGGACCATGCCGGGCGGCTGGCGGGACATCGACTACGTCGTCGCCTCGCCGACCGTGCGGCGCGACGCGGTGGACCTGCCCAACGTCAAGGCAGCCATCGAACACTCCGAACCGGTCGCCGTCTTCGGCACCGGAGCGGACCGCGTCGAGATCCGCCGGATCCAGCCCGAGAACCAGCCGATCGCCGGAGGCACGCGATGAGCCAGGAGTCCACCGTCCCCGGCGAGCTGGGGGGTCCGACCGGGGAGACGGCCACCGCGAGTGAGCCGAAGGGGCGCGCCGGAGGCGACAGGACGCACGCGCGGAGGACCGACGGGCTGAGCACGATCGTCCTCCCGACACCGGCCGCGGCACCCCTGAGGCGAACCGCGCAGGACGGCGCCGTTCCGGAGCCGGGGGCCGTCACCATCGTCGTCCCGACCTACAACGAGGCGGGAAACGTGCGGCAGTTGCTGCGCCAGATCACCGAGTCGGTGCCGTCGCGGCTGCCCTGTGAGGTCGTCTTCGTGGACGACTCCACCGACGACACGCCGGAGGTCGTCTTGGAGGCGGCCAAGGACTGCCCGTTCCCGGTGACCGTGCTGCACCGGGACGAGCCGGTCGGCGGGCTCGGCGGCGCGGTCGTGGAGGGCATGAAGGCGGCCTCGTCCGACTGGATCGTCGTCATGGACGGCGACTGCCAGCACCCGCCCTCCCTGGTGCCGGAGCTGGTCGCCACGGGGGAGCGGGCGAACGCCGGGCTCGTCGTCGCCTCCCGGTACATCAAGGGCGGCAGCCGGGCCGGGCTCGCGGGCAGTTACCGCGTGGCCGTCTCCCGGGCCGCGACCTGGCTGACCAAGGCGCTGTTCCCGCGCCGGCTGCACGGCATCAGCGACCCGATGAGCGGCTTCTTCGCCATCCGCCGCAGCGCGGTGACGGCCGACGTCCTCAAGCCGCTCGGCTACAAGATCCTGCTGGAGCTGGCCGTCCGCAGCCGCCCGCGCGGTGTGACCGAGGTCCCCTTCGTCTTCCAGGACCGGTTCGCCGGGGAGTCCAAGTCGACCGCCCAGGAGGGCCTGCGCTTCCTGCGCCACCTGGCCGGGCTGCGCACCGCCTCGCCCGTCGCGCGCATGGTCGGCTTCGGTCTGATCGGGCTGTCCGGCTTCGTGCCGAACCTGCTCGGCCTGTGGGCGCTGACCGCGCTCGGCATGCACTACGTACCGGCCGAGATCCTCGCCAACCAGCTCGGCGTCGCCTGGAACTTCCTGCTCATCGAGCACCTGCTGTTCCGCGAACGGCGGCGCCACCGCACCTGGTGGGACCGGGCCGGCCGGTTCGCGCTGCTCGCCAACGCCGACCTGGTGCTGCGCATCCCGCTGATCGCGCTGTTCGTGCACCGGTCCGGGATGGGGCCGCTGTCCGCCACCGCGCTCGCGCTGGTGACGACGTTCGTCCTGCGCTTCGCGGCCACCGAAGCGCTGGTCTATCTGCCGCGCAGGGGCCGTGCCGCGCCGCGTGGGAGCCGCACCGCAAGGAGAGCCGAGTGAACAGACGTCGCAGAAGAACCGCACTGCTGGCCGTGGCGGGCCTCACCGGGGGCCTGCTCCTGACCTCGCCCGAGACCGCCTCCGCCGCCAACCTCATCAAGAACCCCGGCTTCGAGACCGCCGGCGGCGACGGCATGCCGTACTGCTGGAAGAAGTCCGGCTGGGGCGACAACGACTTCACCTTCACCACCACCTCCGACGCGCACAGCGGCGGCAAGGCCATGAAGGTGGAGCTGACCCGCCGTGTGGACGGCGACCGCAAGGCCCTGATCACGGAGTCCGCCGAGTGCGCGCCGGTGGTGTCGCCGGGCAGGCAGTACGACCTCGGCCTCTGGTACAAGACGACGACACCGGACGCGGCCGTCACGCTCTTCCGCCACGACACGACGGCCGGCTGGCAGTACTGGACCGACCTCAAGACCCTCGACATGGCCGGGGACTGGACCTGGGCCACGGTCCGCACCCCGGAGGTCCCGGCCGGCACCGACCGCATCAGCTGGGGCGTCTCCGTCTACGGCACCGGCTCGGCCACCACCGACGACTACACGATGGACCAGGTCGCCGACCCGGTCCCGCCGCCGCAGTGCACCGGCACGGCGGCGCAGTGCGCGAACGGCGAGTGGGACGTGCTGCCCACGCGGAACCCTGTCCGCTCCATGCACTCCGTCGTCCTGCACAACGGCAAGGTGCTGCTGATCGCGGGCTCCGGCAACGACGAATCGATGTTCGAGGCGGGCACGTTCACGAGCGCCGTGTACGACCCCGCCAACGGCTCGTACAAGATCATTCCGACGCCGAAGGACATGTTCTGCGCCGGGCACGTGCAGCTCCAGGACGGGCGCGTGCTGGTGATGAGCGGCAACAAGGGCTACCCGACGGCGGACGGCCGGGTCGGCTACCAGGGCTACAAGGACTCGTACGTCTTCGACCCGGTTACCGAGACCTACACCAGGACCAACGACATGAACGACGGCCACTGGTACCCGTCGGCGACGATCCTCGGCAACGGTGACGTCATCTCCTTCGGCGGACTGAAGGAGGACTCCACCGGTTCGGTGGCCGCCGAGCTGTTCTCCGAGGCCGAGCAGCGGTGGCAGCCGCTGTGGAAGGTCAACCAGACCTGGTCCTACTGGGGCCTGTACCCGTCGATGATCCTGATGCAGGACGGCCGCCTCTTCTACTCGGGCAGCCATGTCTTCGGCAACAACATCCCCGGCACGGGCGCGGCGATCTACGACTACGACGCCAACACGATCACCCAGGTCCCGGGCCTGCGGAAGAAGGACGAGCGCGACCAGTCGGCGAGCGTGCTGCTGCCCCCGGCGCAGGACCAGAAGGTCCTCACCCTCGGCGGCGGCAACATCGACTCCAACCCGGAGGCCAACCGCCTGGCCGACATCATCGACCTCAAGCAGCCGAACCCCGCCTACGTCGCCGGGCCACCGATCCCGCAGGGCACCGTCGACCTGGGCAACGGCCCGGTGCCGCAGACCGGCGACCAGGGCAAGATGTACGTCTCCGCCGTGCTGCTGCCCGACGGGAAGGTGCTGGAGACGGGCGGCGCCCTGCACAACCGGGCCGACCCCGTCCACGAGACGTCGGTCTTCGACCCGCAGACGGAGACCTTCGACCCGGTGGCCGCCGACCCCGAGGCCCACGGCTACCACTCCTCGGCGTTCCTGCTGCCGGACGGCCGGGTCATGGCCACCGGCGACAACCCGGGCAACGGCACCTGGAACCACGACGTGTCGGTCTACAGCCCGCCGTACCTGTTCAAGGGCCCGCGTCCGGCGATCACCTCGGTCATCGACACCGAGTGGACCTACGGCGACACCCAGCGGATCACCGTCGACCGGCCCATCGCCAAGGCCGAGCTGATCCGCCCGGCCGCCGTCACCCACTCCTCCGACCCGAACCAGCGGTTCGTGGACCTGCCGCTGTCCGTCGACGGCGACAACGTCGACCTGAACGTGACGAGCAACCCCGACCTGGCGCCGCCCGGCTGGTACATGCTCTTCGCGGTCGACGCCAACGGCGTGCCCTCGGTGGCGAAGTGGGTGCATCTGACGGGCCCGAAGGCGCTCGCCACCACGGACGCCTCGGCGCACGTCCACGACTTCGCCGACGACCTGAAGGGCAAGGCCGCGGGGCCCGGCAAGAAGCGGACGGCGCACAAGGTCGGCCCCACCGTCTCCGGTTGCGACCGGCACTACGGCTCGATCAACGTGTGCGTTCCCACCGCCTTCCCGGCGGAGGTCAAGCCCACGACGGCAGCGCGCTGCACCTGGCTGAAGCGGCACGACTACGGCCGCCTGAAGGTCAACGGCAAGGACGACCCGCTCGGCCTGGACCGTGACAGGGACGGCGTCGCCTGCGGGAAGGGCGATGCGCGCAAGCGCTAGTCGCGCTGTGCGTACTCGGCGAGGGCGCGCTCCACGATGGCCACCAGCTGCTCGTGGTGCGCGCCCTTCCAGTAGGCGCGACGGCAGTCCCGGCACTGCGCGAACACGTCGTACGTGCGGTGCGTGCCGTGCTTCAGCTGGTCGGCGACCTCCTCCTTGGAGGCCTCCTTCAGCAGCCCGTTGCAGGCGGTGCACCGCGTCCAGGGGTGCAGCTCGGGACGGAACCTGTCGAGCACGTCGCGGAGTTGGTCCTCGGGCCGGGTGCTGTAGACGAACGCGCCCGCCCACAGCTCGCGGCGGCGCAGCAGGCCCCGGTCACGGCTGAGCATCACCCGCTTATCGGCCGCCGAGCGGGCGGCCAGCGCCGGGTCGCCGATGTCCGTCGACTCGTAGGCGGTGTCCACGCCGAGCAGCCGCAGCCGCCGGGCCAGCGTGCCGAGATGGACGTCGAGGAGGAACCGCAGGGGAGCGCCGGGCACCCTCTGCGGGCGGGTGACGGTCCCTACGCGCACCGACTCGCCGGCCGCCGGGACGTGCGAGACCGGCACCTCGCGGCCGTCCACGAGCAGCGTCCCGACCTCGGTGAGCGGGACGCCGAGCGACTCGATGACGTGCCCGAGGCTGGAGACGCCGTCGGTGGCGGCCCGTACCGCGCCGGTACGCCGGGCCTGCGGGACGAAGAGGTGCAGCTCGGGGGCGAACTCGACGTGGATCTCGGGACCGTTCACCCGGTCAGGATGTCACGGTGGCCGCACGTGCGGCCGGTGCTTTCCGCGGCTCCTGCCGGGCGGGTCTCAGCGTCGCGGCAGCTCCTTGAAGGTGGTCAGGGTGCGGTCGACGAGCTCCAGGACGTCCTCCTGGCAGTCCCCCTCGACCCAGAAGACCATCGTCTCCAGCAGGGCGCCCATCAGCCCGGCGGCGTAGACCCGCACCTCCAGGTCGTTCTCGTCCCGCCCGGTGCGCTCGGCCAGGGTCCGGCACAGGGTGCGGCCCGTCACGGACATGCTCTCCATCATCCGGGCGCGCAGCGCGGGGACCTCGACCATCAGCCGGACCCGCGGGATCATCTCGTCCTGCTCGGGGCGCGGGTCGTCGGCGAGCGCCAGGGTCATCGCCTTGCGCAACGCCCGGCGCAGCGACTCCAGCACCGGCTCGTCGGCGGGGCGCTCCCGCAGCAGGTCCTCCACCAGGGGGTCGTACTCGTCCGTGAGGACGATGTCCTCTTTGGTGGGGAAGTAGCGGAAGACGGTGCTCGGCGAGACCTCGGCGCGGTCGGCGATCTGCTCGACGGTGGTGGCCTCGTACCCCTGCTCCCTGATCAGGGCGTAGGTGGCCTCCCTGATCGCGATCCGGGTCTTGATCTTCTTCCGTTCCCGCAGGCCGAGGTGGCGTGCGGCCTCGGGAAGAGGGGTCCGTGCCGTGGTCATGCCGTTCATTGTCGGTCATACGGCCTTCTGGGCGGCCATGTCCGGGCCGGAGCACGGGCCGGGCGGCTGCGGGGCCGTGGGCCGGCGTCGCGGGGCTCGTGGCCCACGGCGCCCGGCCGAGTGGGAGGTGAGAGTGGCTCTCGAAAAGGAGTCGGTGTCAGTCGGTGGTGGCTGTCCGGGGCGTGCGAAAGGGCCGCGGCGTCGAGGCCCGCGGCCCTGGAGGGAGATCGGGGATCAGCCGTGCTGGTAGGCCACCAGGGAGATCCCGACGTAGTGCGCGATGAACGCGGCCAGCGTGAGGGAGTGGAACACCTCGTGGAAGCCGAACCAGCGCGGTGAGGGGTTGGGGCGTTTGATGCCGTAGACCACCCCGCCCGCGCTGTAGAGCAAGCCGCCGACGATCACCAGGACCAGGACGGCGATGCCGCCGGTGCGCATGAAGTCGGGCAGGAAGAACACGGCCGCCCAGCCCATCGCGATGTAGCAGGGCGTGTAGAGCCAGCGCGGGGCGCCGACCCAGAAGACCCGGAAGACGATGCCGGCCGCCGCGGCGGCCCAGATGCCCCACAGCAGCCACTGGCCCTTGTCGCTCGGCAGCAGCAGCATCGTGAGCGGCGTGTAGGTGCCCGCGATGATCAGAAAGATGTTCGAGTGGTCGAGGCGGCGCAGGATGCCGTCCATGCGCGGGCTCCAGTCGCCCCGGTGGTACAGCGCGCTCACGCCGAACAGCAGGCACGCCGTCAGTGCGTAGATCCCGCAGGCCAGGCGCCCCCGGGGCGAGTCGGCGAGGGCGGTGAGCACCAGGCCGCCGACCAGGACGGCGGGGAACATGCCGAGGTGGAGCCAGCCGCGGAGTTTGGGCTTGGCCGGATGCGGCAGGTGGAGCGCCTGCGGACCGCGGCCGTCGGCCGGCGTGTCCGTGGGCGCGTCGGGGGCGAACGCAGTCATGTGTCGATGGTAGCTACGGAAGCGTAAGTCACGGATCAATGCGGCGAATTGCCCGGCGCGGATGTGGTCCACATCTCATGGCTCCCCCGGCGTGTCGTCACGCAAAGAGACGGTCAGGTGTACTCAACGTGCTCGCAAAGTCACGGAGGAAACCGTGGCCATCATCACGTCGCTCACTTGTGAGGCGCTCTGGACAGATGGGCGCTATCGTCGGATGATCAAATGAGTGCGGTCGGCACCGGATGAGCGCCGAAGATCCAACCGTGAAGCATCCGGGTCGCAGCCCCCACGGGGCCTCCAAACCAAAAAATCCCTCATTTAGGAGCAATCGTGGCGCGCGACATCGCGGCTCCCACCGTCCCCACCGCCCACCAGGGACTGATTTCGTGGGTCAACGAGATCGCAGAACTGACGCAGCCGGACAACGTGGTCTGGTGTGACGGATCCGAAGCCGAGTACGAGCGACTGTGCGAGGAGCTCGTCCACAAGGGCACCTTCCGGAAACTCGACCCGATCAAGCGCCCCAACTCCTACTACGCCGCCTCCGACCCCACCGACGTCGCCCGCGTCGAGGACCGCACCTTCATCTGCTCCGAGAAGGAGGAGGACGCCGGTCCCACCAACCACTGGAAGGACCCCGCCGAGATGCGGGAGATCTTCGCCGGTGACCAGGGCCTCTTCCGCGGCTCGATGCGCGGCCGGACCATGTACGTCGTGCCCTTCTGCATGGGCCCCCTCGGCTCGCCGCTGTCCGCGATCGGCGTCGAGATCACCGACTCGGCGTACGTCGCCGTCTCCATGCGCACCATGACCCGCATGGGACAGGCGGTCCTCGACGAGCTCGGCTCCGAGGGCTTCTTCGTGAAGGCCGTGCACTCCCTCGGCGCCCCGCTGGAGCCCGGCCAGGAGGACGTGCCCTGGCCCTGCAACCAGACCAAGTACATCTCCCACTTCCCGGAGAGCCGCGAGATCTGGTCCTACGGCTCCGGCTACGGCGGCAACGCCCTGCTCGGCAAGAAGTGCTACGCCCTGCGCATCGCCTCGGTCATGGCCCGTGACGAGGGCTGGCTGGCCGAGCACATGCTGATCCTCAAGCTGACCCCGCCGCGCGGCGAGTCCAAGTACGTCGCTGCCGCCTTCCCGAGCGCCTGCGGCAAGACCAACCTCGCCATGCTGGAGCCGACCATCCCCGGCTGGACGGTCGAGACCATCGGCGACGACATCGCCTGGATGCGCTTCGGCGAGGACGGCCGCCTGTACGCCATCAACCCCGAGGCCGGCTTCTTCGGCGTCGCGCCCGGCACCGGCGAGCACACCAACGCCAACGCCATGAAGACGCTGTGGGGCAACTCCGTCTTCACCAACGTGGCGCTGACGGACGACAACGACGTGTGGTGGGAGGGCATGACCGAGGAGGCCCCGGCCCACCTGACGGACTGGAAGGGCAACGACTGGACGCCCCAGTCGCCGACCCCGGCCGCCCACCCCAACGCCCGCTTCACCGTGCCGGCCTCGCAGTGCCCGATCATCGCGCCCGAGTGGGAGGACCCCAGCGGCGTGCCGATCTCGGCGATCCTCTTCGGCGGCCGCCGCGCCACCGCCGTACCGCTGGTCACCGAGTCCTTCGACTGGAACCACGGCGTCTTCCTCGGCGCCAACGTGGCCTCCGAGAAGACCGCCGCCGCCGAGGGCAAGGTCGGCGAGCTGCGCCGCGACCCGTTCGCGATGCTGCCGTTCTGCGGCTACAACATGGGCGACTACATGGCCCACTGGATCGACGTGGCCAAGGACAAGGACCAGTCCAAGCTGCCGAAGATCTACTACGTCAACTGGTTCCGCAAGAGCGACGACGGCAAGTTCGTCTGGCCCGGCTTCGGCGAGAACTCCCGCGTCCTGAAGTGGATCGTGGAGCGCCTGGAGGGCAAGGCCGAGGGCGTCGAGACCCCGATCGGGGTCCTGCCGGCCAAGGGTGCCCTGGACACCGACGGCCTCGAACTGGCCGACTCCGACCTGGAGTTCCTGCTGACGGTGGACAAGGAGGTGTGGCGCGAGGAGGCCGCCCTGATCCCCGAGCACCTGAACACCTTCGGCGACCACACGCCCAAGGAGCTGTGGGACCAGTACCGCGCTCTGGTGGAGCGCCTGGGCTGAGACAGCCCGCCGAATACTCCGCGGCCGGTCTACCGACAGTGCCCTGACCAGCTACATCGTCACGGCCGGCCGCGGTGCCAGCACCAGGTGCAGACCGGGCCCCGCACAACGGCGTGCGGGGCCCGGTCTTGCGCGCCCCCCTGCCCGGGGGATCTGCACGCCGGTTATCGCGCCCTCCACAGCGTCTTGAGCACGGGCGTCGGGATCGCCGGCACGTTCACCGCGCAGGGCGCTGCCGGACCGGGCGGTGCTCAGGGCGCGGCGGACCGACAGCCTAGGCGCCGGGTGCTGTCGTCGGCCGCGTCGCCGCGAAGCCTCCGGTCCTCGGCGGCCGGGTCGCCGGGGCGCGCCGTCGCGCGACGACCACGGCCCCGGCGGCCGGCCCCGCGCGGCGGCGCACGCTCACCGTCGACGACATCCCGCGCGTGCGGCGCGATGTGACCCACTCGGTCAGCCGGCCGGGCGACGACCTGCGCACCGGGTCGTCGGCGGAGGCGACGGTGTACGTCCGGCGGTGGTCACCGGAGACGGGCGTGCCCCGGGGTGCCCGCAGGGGGGAGAAGGGGCACCCCGGGGCACGGCCCGGGGCGCGGTGGTGTGTGGCGCCCGGTCCGCGCGTCGCTGCGGTGCACGCGGACCGGGGCCGTCGAGGGGCCCTGGGGTGAGAGGGCTCAGCGGGACGCGAGTTCGCGGGGTTCCAGGGCCGCGGTGTGCGCGTCCATCCGCTCGGCGGCCAGGATCGCGGCCGCCGTGTCGGCGCGGGAGGCGGCGACGACCAGCGCCCGGCCCGCCAGTGTGTGGGCGCGCCGGTGCAGTGCCGGCACGCTCGGCTCACGCCGGGTACCGCTCACCGCCGCGCGGGCCGGCGAGCGTCCGCCCCTCAGCCTGGCCACCTGCTCGGCGAGCCGCTCGGCGGCCGCGTCCAGGTCGGCCGACGGCTGCAGCGCCCGCAACTCGTCCGTGACGGCGAGCAGCGCGGCGAGATGGCCCGCGAGCTGGATGTCCAGCTCTTCCTCACGGGAACGGTGGGGGAAGTCGGTGGACTCGCCGGCCATCGTGCTGTGGACCGACTTGGTGCGGATCGGCTCGTACATGAGATGGCCTCCTGAGTTCTACAGGAAGCCATCCTAGCTTAGATTTCGTCTAAAGTTGAGCTGCTCACAAGACCGGACGCCGTGTACACACAGCGTGAGCGGCGCGCGGCTACGACTGGCCGTAGCCGTCCAGGAAGCGGGCGATCCTGCCGACCGCGTCCCTGAGGTCCGTCACCGTCGGCAGGGTGACCACCCGGAAGTGGTCCGGCTCGGGCCAGTTGAAGCCGGTGCCCTGGACCACCATGATCTTCTCGCGCCGCAGCAGGTCCAGGACCATCCGGCGATCGTCCCTGATCTTGAAGACCTTGGGGTCGAGGCGCGGGAAGAGGTACAGCGCCCCCTTCGGCTTCACGCAGCTCACGCCGGGGATCTGGGTCAGCAGCTCGTACGCCACGTCCCGCTGCTCGCGCAGCCGGCCGCCCGGCAGCACCAGGTCGTTGATCGACTGCCGTCCGGTGAGCGCGGCGACCACGCCGTGCTGGCCCGGCATGTTCGCGCACAGCCGCATGTTCGCCAGGATCGTCAGGCCCTCGATGTAGGAGTCGGCGTGGGCGCGCGGGCCGGAGATCGACAGCCAGCCCACCCGGTAGCCGGCCGCCCGGTACGCCTTCGACATCCCGTTGAAGGTCAGCGTCAGCAGGTCCGGGGCGACCGCCGCGGTCGGCGTGTGGGCGGCGCCGTCGTAGAGGATCTTGTCGTAGATCTCGTCGGAGCAGACCAGCAGGTTGTGGCGGCGGGCGATGTCGGTCAGGCCCTTGAGCACCGCCTCGTCGTAGACCGCGCCGGTCGGGTTGTTCGGGTTGATGATGACGAGCGCCTTGGTGCGGTCGGTGATCCTGCGCTCGACGTCCGCCAGGTCCGGCATCCAGTCGGACTGCTCGTCGCAGCGGTAGTGGACCGCCGTGCCGCCGGAGAGCGAGACGGCCGCCGTCCACAGCGGGTAGTCCGGGGCCGGTACGAGGACCTCGTCGCCGTCGTCCAGCAGGCCCTGCATCGCCATCACGATCAGCTCGGAGACGCCGTTGCCGATGAAGACGTGCTCGACGTCGGTCTCGATGCCGATGGTCTGGTTGTGCATGACGACCGCCCGGCGCGCGGCCAGCAGGCCCTTGGCGTCGCCGTAGCCGTGCGCCGTCGAGACGTTGCGGAGGATGTCCTCCAGGATCTCGGGCGGACACTCGAAGCCGAACGCCGCCGGGTTGCCGGTGTTCAGCTTGAGGATGCGGTGACCGGCCGCTTCCAGCCGCATCGCCTCCTCGAGCACCGGACCCCGGATCTCGTAACAGACGTTGGCGAGCTTGGTCGACTGGATCACCTGCATGTCTGGGAGCTTACGGCCGCCTGACGCCGGGCGGGCCGTGTTTTCCGCCACGTGAGACGCGGCGGTTTGGGTGGATATCGCCGAGCGCTGTCCCAGGGGGCCCTCCCGTCTCTACAATGCGCCGCCATGTCGAGGCCACCTCAGTACGAGAACGGGGCGTACGGCGCAGACGACGCGACCGGCGTGTCCGGGACGTACGACGCCGGCGGCGCGCACCCGGGGGACGGCCGCGGCCCGGTGCCGCCGAACGTGTACCACCCGCAGGCCGCTCCACCCCCGGCGTACGACGCCTACGCCGACCCGGCGGCGGCACACGGCTGGCAGAACGCCTACGACCGGACGGCCGAGCTGCCCCGGATCACCGACGGCCCCTACGAGCAGCCGCCCGCGCGGACGGACGGGGTGTGGGCCGGTGGCGAGGACGGCGCCGGGGCGGGGCCCGGCCGGCGCCGGCACGGGCGCCACGCGCCCGGCCCCTGGCGCTCGCGCCGCGTCACCGTGGCCGCCGCAGCGGTCGGGGCGGTGTCGGCGGCCGCGCTGATCGCCGGCTTCTCCTTCTCGGACGCGCCGGCGGACGGGACGCCGGGCGGGACCGACCGCACGGGGTCCACGGCGGCGGACCCGGTGCCGCCCACCACGCCCGCGCCCTCGGCGCCCGCGTCCTCCGCAGGCCCGGCGGCGGAGGCCCTGACCTCGGACAGCGACGGGCCGTCCCGTGCGGCGTCCGCGAGCCCGTCCGCCTCTGAGAGCCCCGCCGCCTCCGAGCAGGCGACGACCGAGCCCCCGGTCACCGCCACCGTCACCACCGGCGCCCCGACCTCCGCCACCGCCCCGGCCGCACCGACCGCCCCCACCGAGTCGGCTCCCGGCAAGGGCAGGCCCGGACACGGTCAGGGCGGCACCAAGGGCCCCAAATAGAACCGCGCCCCGGCAGGGGCGCGGTGGGGGAGGACGGAGCGGCGGGACTCAGGCCAGGGGCCGGTAGTCCAGGTTGCCGAAGTAGTCCTCCCGCTGTCCGTCGCGGCGGACGTCCCAGGTGGCGCAGTGCAGGGACCCGCCGTACTCGAACACATTGCGGAACGGGACGGGGAAGACCTCGAAGCCGAGGTCCGCCAGCATGTCCTGCAAGGGCTTCTCCTGGGCCTCGCAGATCACCTTGGTCGGCGAGATGCTGAGCACGTTCATCGACAGCCACTTCGACGACTGGCAGTACGGCGGCATCTCCTCGTTGGTCAGCACCGGCTGCGGGACCTCGACCAGCCGCCAGTCGTTGTCGAGGAACATCTTCTCCTCGCCCTCGCGCAGCGGCCGGTCCGGGTTGGTGAGGATCAGACCCGGACGCAGCGGCACGAAGGTGCAGTCGATGTGCGAGGGGAAGAAGTCCAGCGGGAAGTGCACCGGGTGGACCCGGAAGCCCTTGGGCTCCAGGTGGCGCTTGAGCCAGTGGATCCCGGCCCGGTTGGTGGTCATCGACTCCTGCACCAGGATGTCGCGCCCGAGCCGGCTCATGTCGGCGGCGTCGAAGACCACCTCGTCCTGGTTGATGCAGAACTCGAAGGAGTGCATGCGCTCGTGCCGCTGCTCCAGCGGCCACTCCCAGAACTCCTCGCGGTACATGCCGTCGGACATCGACGGCTTGGGCGCGGTGGTCCACTGGGTGCGCGGATCGGCGTTCCAGTACTCGTACACCAGCTTGCGGTAGGGCTGGTACTCGAAGTACCGCGCCCGGCGGGACATGGTGGCCTCGATGATCTCGTTGCCCAGCGTGATCATCACGTCGCGGGGGCAGACCGCGCAGTACTGGTTCTCGACCTCGAAGTCCGGGGTGCGGACGGGCGCCGAGAAGTCGTGGGTTTCCGGCCGGCGCACGGTGACGCCCTGGGACTCCAGCAGCCGGGTCAGACCGGCGAGTTCCTCGTTGGCCAGGTCGATGGCCTCCTTGGACTTCGGGCCGGTCGGGAACGGGGTGTCGGGGTGGTTGCGGATCGAGGGGCGGCTACCGGGTTCGGTGGGCTCGAAACAGGCGTTGTCGGCGGAGCCGACCACGATCTCCTGGAGCTGATCCCACTCGTTCCACGAATTGACGACCGGGGCGCTGTGCTGCATGTGATGTCCCTGTCTGTTGGTGGTCGGCTGTGTGTCGGGGACCCTGCGCGGGGTCAGGAGGCCGGGTCCGTGCCCAGCTTCACGACCTGGTTGCGCTCGTCGACGAAGACCACCTTCGGCTCCAGCGCCGCGGCCTCGGCGTCGTCCACGGCGGCGTAACCGATGACGATGACGATGTCGCCCGGGGCCACCAGCCGGGCCGCCGCGCCGTTGAGGCAGATGACGCCCGAGCCGCGCTCGCCCTCGATGACGTACGTCTCCAGCCGGGCCCCGTTGTTGACGTTCACGATGTGCACCTGCTCGCCGACCAGCAGGTCCGCCGCGTCCATGAGGTCGCGGTCGACCGTCACGGAACCGATGTAGTGCAGGTTGGCCTCGGTGACGGTGGCCCGGTGAATCTTCGACTTGAGCATGATCCGTTGCATGGCACGTGACTCCTCTTGGGTGTGCGGGGCAGGACGGTCAGGCGGCGGAGACCGCGTCGACGAGACTCGCCGGACGCATGTCCGTCCAGTTCTGCTCGATGTAATCCAGGCAGCTCTGCCGGTCGGTCTCGGTCACGACGACCTCCCAGCCCTGCGGCACCGCGGCGAACGCGGGCCACAGGCAGTGCTGGCGCTCCTCGTTGACGAGCACCAGGAACGTGCCGTCCTCGTTGTCGAAGGGGTTGGTCATGGGGATCCGTCCTCGGTGTGTCGGTGTCTCGGTGTCTCGGTGTCTCGGTGTCTCGGTGTCTCGGTGTCTCGGTTGTCGGTGTCTCGGTCGTGTCTCGGTCCCTGCGGAACCGAAGGGCGCGCCCCCTCGGGACGCCTCAGGCCAGGGCGTTGCCCAGGGCGCGCGCGGTGCGGCAGCGGAAGACGGTCTCGACGTCGACGGGACGGCCCAGGGCCGTCTCCAGCCGGCCCGCCAGGCGCAGCGCCGTCAACGAGTCGCAGCCCAGGGCGAAGACGTCGTCGTCCGCGCTGACGAAGTCCCGGCCGAGCACCTGCGCGATCAGTTCGCACAGCTGCCGGCGCAGACCGCGCGCGGCGGCCGGTTCGGGCACCAGGAAGCGTTCCGTCGGGGCGTCCATCGCCGCGGGCAGCTCGGTGAGCAGCTCCCGCAGCCCCGCGCCCACCTGCCGGGCGAACCCCGCGTCGAGCAGGTCGGGCCGGTGGCTGACCTCCAGGCGCAGCTGCGGGCCGGGGGCGACCATCAGCTTCAGCGGGTAGTGGTAGCCGTCGTACCCCGTCACCTCCACCAGCCGCAGACCGTCGTCCGGGCCGCTCGGCAGGGCCTGTGCCGTCGGGAAGTTCTCGAAGACCACGCAGCTGTCGAACAGCGTCCCCAGTCCCGCCACCCGCTGGATGTCCGTCAACGGCAGGTGGTGGTAGGGCAGCAGCTCGGCGTGCTCGTCCTGGATCCGGGCGAGCAGGTCCGCCACCGGCTCCGCCGGATGCAGCCGCACCCGCACCGGAACGGTGTTGATGAACAGCCCCACCATGTCCTCCACGCCCGGCAGCTCGGCCGGCCTGCCGGACACCGTGGCGCCGAACACGAGGTCGCGCTGCCCCGTGCGCCGGTGCAGACACAGCGCCCACGCCGCCCGGACGAGCGTGTTGGACGTGACGCCCTGCCGGCGTGCCGCCTCGTGCAGCGCCGTCGTCTCCGCCTCGGACAGCTCGATGACCAGGCTCCGCGGCAGCGCCCGCACCCGCGCGGTGTCCTCGTCCGCGCTGAGCAGCGTCGGCTCCTTGAGACCGGCCAGCGCGCCGAACCACGCCTGCCGCGCCTCGCCCTCGTCCTGCGCGGCCCGCCAGGTCAGGTAGGCGCGGTAGTCGGGCGGCGCCGGCAGGGCGCTGTCGTCGCCGTGGTCGTACAGTGCGAGCAGGTCGCGCAGCAGCAGCGACGTGGTCCAGCCGTCCACCAGCAGGTGGTGCATGGTCAGCACCACCTGCTGGTGGTCCGGGCCGAGTCCGATCCAGGCGCAGCGCAGCAGCGGGGGCCGCGCCGGGTCGAAGCGGCGGTGCCGGTCGGCGTCCAGGAGGGCCGCGAGCCGCTCCTCCCGCTCCCGCGGGCCCAGTCCCGCCAGGTGGTGCGTGTGCCACGGCATACGGGCCTCCTCGGGCACCACCTGCACCGGTTCACCGGACCGCAGCTGCACGAAGCCCGCGCGCAGCATGGGATGGCGCCGCAGCAGCGCATCACAGGCGTCCCGCAACCGCGGTACGTCCAGCCGCCCGCGCACCTCCAGCGCGATCTGCACGTTGTAGACGTCCAGGTCGCGGCTGTCGTACCGGGCGTGGAAGAGCAGCCCCTGCTGAAGCGGTGTCATGGGCAGCACCCGGCTGACGGACAGGCCCGTCAGCGCGTCGAGCCGGGCCAGCTCCTCGGTGTCCACCTCGCCGGTCGCCGCCGGCCGGGCGGGCGCCGGCCTGGTCGCCGCGTGCGCCACCAGGGCGCGCAGCGCGGCGAACCACAGCTGGGCCAGTTCGGCGGCCTCGGTGTCCGTCAGGTGCAGCCGGGCCCACAGCCAGTGGGCGACCAGGCGTGGTCCGGACGGGCCGTCGTCGATCGCCGCGTTCACCTCGACGACGTGCGGCATTGGCATCCGCGGGTCCGCGCCGAGCGGCAGGGCGTCCGACTCGGGTGCCACGTTCCAGTCCTCGTCCTGCGTACCGCCCTGCCTGCCCAGGTAGTTGAAGCCGATCTGCGGTGCCGGGCAGGGGGCCAGTTCGGCGGCCGTCTCCCGGTTCAGATGGCGCAGCAGGCCGAAGCCGAGACCGTGCTGCGGCACCTCGGCGAGCTGGGCCGTGACCCTGCGCAGGGCCTCCCCGAGACACGGGTCCCCGGGGTCGCCGTCGGCGGTCCAGCCGGGGGCGCCCGCGTCGATCCGCACCGGGTACAGCGAGGTCAGCCAGCCGACGGTGCCGGACAGGTCGGCGTCCTCGTCGAGCTGCTCCCGGCCGTGCCCCTCGATGTCGACGAGGACGGCGGTGCCGCCGTCCGCCCGGGGCCGCCAGGCGGCGACCGCGAGCGCCAGTCCGGTCAGCAGGACGTCGTTCGTGCGGGTGCCGAGCGCGGCGGGGACCGTGGTGAGCAGCGGGGACGTCAGCTCGGCGGGGAGCGTGAGGACGACCTCCCCGGCCGTGGCGTAGATGTCGTGGGCGGGGGAGAGCGCGGTCTCACTGAGCCGGATGCTGTCCCCGCTCAACGTCGAGGTCCAGTACGGGAGTTCGCGCAGCACCTCGGGGCTGTGCGCCGCCGCCCGCAGCCGCTCGGTCCACTCCCGCAGGGAGAGCGGCACCGGCTCCGGCGGCGGCACGGTGCCCGTGGTCGCGCTCTCCCACGCGGTGTACAGGTCGGTGAGCAGGATGCGCCACGAGACCGCGTCGACGGCCAGGTGGTGGACGGTGACCAGCAGCCTGCCCGGCCGGTCCGGGCCCGCGTCGAACCAGGTGACCTGTACCAGGGCGCCGTCGCGCGGGGCGAGCGCGGCCGCGTCCTGCCGGGCGCACGCGGTGATCCGGGCGCGCAGGGCGTCCTCCGCGAGTCCCGAGACGTCGACGCGGCGCACGGCGCCCCGTACGGCGGCCGGGTCCACGGGTTCCGGCACCAGCCCGCCGTCGGCGACGAGCCGTCCGCGCAGCGACTCGTGACGCTCCATCACGGCTTGGACGGCGCGGGTCAGGGGAACGGTGCCGAGGCCCGGCGGGACCCGCAGCAGCGTCGACTGGTGGAAGGCGTCGATGGCGCCGCCGGACGTGTGCAGCCAGTGCATGATCGGCGTGGCCAGCGGTGCGGCGGACGCGTCGGTCTCCGGTTCGGCGCCGCCGTCGGCCCGCTCCGTGGCCGCGGGGCGGGCGGGCTCGCTCTCCTGCCCCCGGGCGTCCCGGTCCTTGGCCTTCCCGGCGCCGCCGTTCTGCCGGAGGAAGTCGGCGAGGGCGCCCGCGGTGCGGTGGGTGAAGATGTGCTTCGGGGTGAGGCGCAGGCCGGCCTTGCGGGCGCGGGCGACCAGTTGGATGGCGGTGATGGAGTCCCCGCCGAGGCTGAAGAAGTCGTCCCCGGCCCCTGCGTCGTCGAGGTTCAGCACCTGCCCGAACAGGTCGACCAGGGTCCTGATGACGTCCTCGACGTCGGTGGCGTCGTCGGAGGCGTCGGCGTCCTGGGAGTGGTCGGTGCGCTCGGCGCTCGGGGCCTGCGCGGTCGCCTGCCGTTCGCCCGGTCTCTCCTCGGACCGGCCCTCGGGGCGTTCCGGTGCGGGCCTGCCGTTCTGCTGGAGGAAGTCGGCGAGGGCGCCCGCGGTGCGGTGGGTGAAGATGTGCTTCGGGGTGAGGCGCAGGCCGGCCTTGCGGGCGCGGGCGACCAGTTGGATGGCGGTGATGGAGTCCCCGCCGAGGCTGAAGAAGTCGTCCCCGGCCTCGGACCCCTCCAGGTTCAGCACCTGAGCGAACAGGCGGGCGAGGGTGTCCGCGACGCCCTGTCCGGGCTCTGCGGCGGGCTCGGACCCGGCGGTCGGCCGTGGCCCGGTGGCCGCCGCGGTGCCGTCCTGCCCGGGCGCGGCGGCAGCCGGGGCCGCCGCCCCCGGTTCCTGAGGCAGCCGTTGTTCCCGCTTCGGCTGCCGTCGGTCGTCGTGGCCCGGGCGGTGGTCGGGCTGATCCTGCCGTCCCTGCTGTGACGGGGGCGGAGCAGGGGCCTGGGCCTGGGCCTGTGTCCGGGCCTGAGCCGGGGTCCGGGTTTCGGCCGGCGTCTGCGCTGGTGCCTGCGGCTGTGCCTGTGTCCGGGCTGGCGTCTGGGCTTGGGTCTGGGCCGAGGTCCGGGTTTGGCCCTGCGTGTGGGCCTGGGCCTGGGCCGTTGTCGGCGCGGGCAGTGCCGCCCGGTCCACCTTGCCGTTGCGGGTCACGGGCAGCGCGGGCAGCGGGACGAACGCGGCCGGGACCATGTAGGCGGGCAGTCGTGCCCCGATCCGTTCCGCCAGCGCCCGCGGATCGGTCTCCTGGCCGGCGGCCGCCACGACGTACGCCACCAACTGCGGCGTCCCACGCCGGTCCTCGCGCACCGCCACGGCGGCCTGGGCGACGGCGGGGTCGGCCATGACCGCGCTCTCCACCTCGCCCAGCTCGATCCGGTAGCCGCGGACCTTGACCTGGTCGTCGACCCGGCCGCCGTACATCAGCACCCCGTCGGGCCGCCACCAGGCGATGTCCCCGGTGCGGTACATCCGGGCGCCCGGCGCGCCGAACGGGTCCGCGACGAAGCGCGCCGCCGACAGTCCCGGCCGGTTGACATAGCCGCGGGCGAGCACGTCACCGCCGATGTACAGCTCGCCGTGGACACCCGCCGGCACCGGGCGCAGGAAGCCGTCCAGGACGTAGATCCGGGCGTCGGGGAGCGGCACGCCGATCGGCACGGCACCGCCCGGCAGCGGGTCCCCGGGCTCCAGCCGGTACTCCATGCAGCCCACGGTCGCCTCGGTCGGGCCGTACTCGTTGACGACCGTCACGTCCGGGTGGCGCGAGCGCCACTCCGCGAGCGCCTCACCCGTCAACTGCTCGCCGCCCAGCACCAGTTCGCCGACGGGTGAGAGCCAGTCCTCGGCCGCCACCAGGATCGGCAGGTGGCTGGGCGTGGCCTTCACGAACGCCGGCCGGCCGTCGGCCGGGGCGTCGGCGGCCGCCTCCGCCTCGTCGTCGGGACCGTCCTGGAGGTCGACGACACGGACCAGTCCGCCCGCGGTGAGCGGCCCGAAGATCCCGGTGACGGTCAGGTCGAAGGACGGCGGCGAGTGCACCAGCGCCTGTTCGGCCAGGCCGGGGTAGGCCGTGCGGGCGAAGGCGAGGTAGCCGTCGACCGTGCGGTGCTCCACCGCGACGCCCTTGGGACGGCCGGTCGACCCCGAGGTGTAGATGGCGTACGCCAGGTCCTCCGGCCGCAGCGGCCTGCCGCGCTCGGCGTCGTCCACCGGGTGACCCGGCAACAGCGTCAGCTCGGCCTCGACGGCGGGGTCGCCCAGCGGCAGCGTCGACGGGTGCTCCCGGAGCGCCGGATGGGCGGCGTCGGCGCACACGACGAGCCTGGGAGCCGCGTCCGACAGCATGAACGCGACCCGTTCCACGGGGTAGTCGGGATCGACCGGCACGTAGCAGGCGCCCGTCTTCAGCGCGGCGAGCAGGGCCACGACCAGGTCCGCTCCGCGCGGCAGCGCCACGGCCACGAGGTCCCCGGGCCGCACCCCGCGGTGCAGCATGAGCCGGGCGAGACGGTTCGCGGCCTCGTCCAGCCGCCGGTAGCCGAGCGTGGTGCGGGCGTCGGCCACGGCCGGCGCGTCCGGGCTCCGGCGCACCTGCGCCTCGAACCGCTCGACGAGCGTCACCGCCCGCCGCCCGGCCGTCTCCCCGGCTCCGGGACGGCGGCCCCAGACGCCGACGATCCGCTCGCGCTCCTCGTCCGTCAGCAGCGCGACGGCCGCGACGGGAGTGGCGGGGGCGTGCGTGAAGGTGTCCAGCAGCAGGCGCAGCAGGGAGGCGACCAGCTCCATCCGCCCGGAGTCGAACAGGTCGGTGCGGTGGTTGAGTTCGAGCCTGAGCCGCGGCCCGGGGACCGCGACCACGCTCAGCGGGTAGTGGGTGGAGCCGCTGATCTGCTGCTCGGCCGCGGCGGCGTCCTCCGTCATCGGAGCCAGCCGCAGGCCGGGCGCGATCTCCTCGACCGACCCCCAGTCGAAGGGCGCGTTCCCGAAACCGGTCGAGGTGTCGTAGAGCGCGCCGAGCCCGGCCACGCGCTGCACCTCGTCCAGGCCCAGGTGCTGGTGCGGGTCGAGCGCGAGCTGCTCGTCCTGGACACGGGCGAACAGCGCGGCCAGCGACTCCCCGGGGGAGATCCGCACCCGCACCGGCACCGCGTTCATCAGCAGGCCGACCACGGACTCGGCGCCCGCGAGCCCCGCCGGCCGACCGTGCACGGTCTGCCCGAACACCACGTCGTCGCGCCCGGTCAGGACCGACAGCAGCAGCGCCCAGGCGCCCTGCACCACGGTGTTGAGGGTCAGGCCGTGGGCCCGGGCGGTGGCGGTGAGCGCCTCGGTCGCCTCCTGCGACAGCGTCAGCGGCAGCATCGCCGGCATCGCGTCGAACCCCGCCGCGACCGCGCCCGGGGCCACCAGCGTGGGCTCCTCCAGCCCGCGCAGGGCCTCCTGCCACGCCTGCCGGGCGGCGTCGCGGTCCTGCCGACCGAGCCAGCGCAGGAAGTCGGTGAAGGGGGTGACCGGCGGCAGACCGGCCTGCGGATCGCCGCCGGCACCGAGGTCCGCACAGCCGTACAGGACGCACAGATCCCGCAGCACCAGCGGCAACGACCAGCCGTCCAACAGGATGTGGTGGTACGTCAGCACCAGGACGTGCCGGTCCTCGGCGAGGCGTACCAGCGCGAACCGCATCAGCGGAGGCGCCGCCATGTCGAAGCGGCGCAGCCGGTCCTCCTCCAGGAAGGCCAGCAGCCGCGCCCGACGCTCCCGCTCGGGCCGCCCGGACAGGTCGAGTTCCGTCCACGGGGCCGACACCGAGCGCCGGACCAGCTGCACCGGCTGCCCGTTCGCGCGCAGCCGGAAGCCGGCCCGCAGCACCGGGTGGCGCGCGAGCGTGGCGTCACAGGCGGCGCGCAGCCGCTCGGCGGAGACCTCCCCGTGCAGTTCGAAGGGCGCCTGGATGGTGTAGACGTCCACCGCGTCGGTGTCGTACAGCGCGTGGAAGAGCATGCCCTGTTGCAGCGGGGTGAGGGGCAGCGCGGACTCGATCGGCGACTGGGTCACTTCGTTCACTGGTGGGTCCTCCCCGGAAGCAGGCAGGGGTCGGCTGCGCGCGGGCGCGCAGGGCAGAAGACGGTGGGTCGGCCGGCGGGGGAGGGGGGAGGCCGACGCGGTCGACGCAGCGATGCTGTCGTACGGCCGGGGCACGGGCCAGGCAGGGGACCGGCAACTTTCCTCCCGAGGCTGGCCCGGGGAATCAGCTCCGGGTGATCAGGTCCGTCATGGAGACCAGGACGCGGCGCTCCCCGGTGAACGCCTCCCGGCCGTGCGACCAGCGCATGTTGTCGATCACCATGAGGTCGTGCAGCTCCCAGTCGAAGCGCCGCTGACAGCGGTCGAACGCCGACCGGACCGCGGCCACCGTCTCGTCGGGGATCGGCGAGCCGTCCCCGAAGAGCACGTCGTTGGGCAGCCCGTCCTCGCCCAGCACCGCCACCAGGGCCTCCCGCACCTCCGGGCGCAGCGACGACTGGTGGAACAGCACCAGGTGGTTGAACCACAGGCGCCGCCCGGTGCGCGGGTGCACCGCGAGCGCCGGGGCGTGGCGGGTGGTGCGCAGGCAGTCGTCCTCCAGCCACTCCCACTCCATGCCGCTCTGCGCGCAGAAGCGGTTCACGTCGTCGCGGCTGTCGGTCTGGAAGGCGTCGCGCCAGTCGAGACCGACGCCGCTGCCGTAGTTGCGCACATAGCGCAGGCCCCGCCGCTCCACGGACTCGACGACCTCCGCCGGGACGGCGTCGAGCACCTTCGAGACGTCCGTGATCGGGGTCGCGCCGCCGGTCCGGGCCGGGACCGCGCAGAAGAACGCCAGCCGTCCGGGCCAGGCACCCGCGTACGAGGACTCGCAGTGCTGCGGGATCACCTCACGCGCCGGGTACTCGGTCGACGTGAACACCCCGTCGTCCACCTCGCTGCGCGGCGTGGAGCGCTCCGTGTAGGCCAGGGGCGCGAAGCCCAGGTGTTTCAGGGCCCGCCCGAAGTCCTCGGTGCCCTCGGCGCGGGCCCCCCTGATCAGGACCGCGCCGTTCTCGGCGACGGCCTCCTCGATCTGCTGGGCGTGCCGGCGCGTGAAGGGCTCCAGGCCCGCGCCGTCCGCCTCGAGCACGCTGATACCGGTCAGATCGTTCAACTCTCACAACTCCCCTGGAAACCAAGCGACAGGGCGGCAGGGCCGACGCCGCGGTCGGACGTCCGTGCGGTCGAGGCCGGTCAGCGCAGCGCCGAGGCGAGGGCGTCGAGCATGGCCGGCGCCCCGGTGAACAGATAGTCGTGCCCGCCGGGCAGCAGCCGCGCGGTGAACTCGCCGCCCGCGCACTCCCGCCAGCGCTCCAGCTGTTCCCCGCTCACCAGCGGGTCGCCGGCGCCGCCGAACACATGGAGCGGGCAGCCGACCGGCACCGCGGCGGCCGCCCGGTAGCCCTCGACGAGGGCGAGGTCCCGGCGGACCGTGCGCAACGCGTAGTGCAGGTAGGCCGGATAGCGCGACAGCTCGGGCGGGAACCCGCCGAAGCCCTCCAGCCACGCCAGCAGCTCCCGGTCCTCCAGGTGCGAGACGTGCCGGCGCACCGGCGTGTGCGGCGCCCGCGACGCCGAGACCACCAGAGCGGTCGGCGGGGTCAGGCCGCGCCGTGTGACACGCACCGCGATCTCGTAGCCCAGCAGCGCTCCGAAACTGTGGCCGAACAGCGCGTACGGCCCGTCCAACTCGTCGGCGATGCCGTCGATCACCGTGTCGGCGAGCTCCTCCAGCGTGGCCGGGAGCTCCTCGGTGCTGCCCACGCCCCGGCCCGGCAGCTCCACGGTGGCCAGTTCGACGCCGGGCTGTTCCGCCGCGAGACGCCAGGGCGCGAAGGATCCCGCGCTGCCGCCGGCCTGGGGCAGGCAGATCAGCCGCAGCCGGGAGTGCGGTGTGGTGACCCGGCCGACGATCCACGGACGGTCCGCGGCCCCGACCCGTACGGCCGCGCCCTCGGTCCGTGGTGCGACGTCGCGCGGGCCGGGGTCCGGGGCGCGCTCCAGGACCCGCTCCGATGCGAGCTGTGCGGCGGCGTGCGTGCGCATCAGGCTCCCCGTTTCCTCTCGTCGCCCGGGCCGGCGTTCGTTCCGCGCGGCCGTCCGTCCCGCTCATCGTGGGCAGGCGACGGGGACGTGACCAGGCACGAGGACCGGCAACCGGGCTGCCGCCGAGTTGCCCCGCCGGTTCCTGGAGAGGGGGACGACGCGCCCCGCACACTCACTGCCATGACCACTGTTCCCGACGAGGCGTCCGACGCGACGTTCTTCACTCTGGATTCCGTCACGGCCGAACTCATGGAAGTCGACGCCGTGTTCCGGGCCTGCATGAACTGGAATTACGGGCACCGAGACAGCCGTGTGTGGAGCCTCTACGAGAAGAACAAGGTCTCGCAGTGGAACGCCACCACCGACATCGACTGGGACCACGACGTACGGTTCGGTGCGGAGCTGTCGGAAGAGAACGGCGCCAAGCTGGCCTCCTTCGTCGTGGGCGACGACAGCCCGGTGCCGCGTGAACTGCTCACCGACTTCCGCTGGGAGTACCAGGCCTGGATGTGCAGCCAGTTCCTGCACGGCGAGCAGGGCGCGCTCGTCACCACGGCCCGCCTCGTGGAGACCGTCCCCGACATCGACGCCAAGACCTACGCGGCGTCCCAGGTGGCCGACGAGGCCCGGCACGTCGAGGCGTTCGCGCGCTACGTCGACGAGAAGCTCGGCGTCGTCTACCCGATCAACCCCGGGCTGCGGACCCTGCTGCACGACCTGCTGTCGGAGTCCCGCTGGGACATCGTCTACCTCGGCATGCAGGTCGTCGTCGAGGGCCTGGCCATCACCGCGCTCCGGCTGGCCAGCAGCAGCTTCGGCGACCCCGTCATCCGGCAGATCACCAAGATGGTGGCGCAGGACGAGGCACGTCACATCGCGTTCGGCGTCACCGCCCTCAACGGCATGTACGCCGACGTCACCGCGGCGGAGCTGCGGGAGCGGGAGGACTTCCTGCTGGAGGCGATCCGGCTGATGTCCCGCCGGTTCATGCTGCGCGAGATCTGGGAGCGGATGGACCTGGACGTGGAGCGGGGCCTGCGGTTCGCCCGCCACAACCCGATGATGGCCGCGTACCGGCAGATGCTGTTCCAGCAGATCATCCATGTGCTGCGGCAGCTGGGCATGCTGTCGGACAAGGTGAAGGAACTCCTGCTCGACGAGAACCTGGTGCGCCCGGAAATCATGCAACTGAGCTGAGCCGCGACCGCCCTGACCCAGCGGGCGCCGCCCCGGCCGCCCCGACGGAGACACCACGTCCCCGCGGGCCCCCGGGCCGGCGCCCGCCTGCCGTGGCCGGACGCCGCCCGCTTGGCGTTCCTGGTTTCGGTGCCTGGCCGGCGCCCGCGTGCCGTGCCCGGTTGCCGCCTGGTTGCCCTTCCCACTTCCGTGGCCGGTCGCTGCCCGCTTGGCGTTCCTGGTTTCCGTGCCCCGGCCGGCGCCCACTTGCCGCGCCCTGTCGCCGTCCGCGTGCCGCGCCGCCTCGGTCGAGTGGTGGAGCCTCCTTGCCGCGCCTGCTCGATGTGCTGGTCCTGCTTGCCGTGCCTGGGCGTCGTCCGCTTGCCGCGCCTGGTTGTTGTGCCAGGTCGCCGCCCCTTTGCCGTACCTGGTTGCCGTGTCCGGCTACCGGGGCCGGTCGTTGTGCCCGCTTGCCGTCCTGCTTGCCGTGCCCGTGTCCACGCCCGCTCGCCGTTCCCGCTCGCCGTTCCGCTCGTTCTCCCCGCTCACCCTCTTCGGTCGCGTACCCCCTTGCCGGGCCGGTCGCCATCCCGTCCGTCGGGAGCGGGCCCGGCATGTCATGACGGGGTGCTCGGTGGTGTTCGGCGGTCGTCCGGCTCGTACGCGCAGGGGGCGGTCGGTCGCCGACTCGCGTGCGAAAGGGGACCGGCGCGGATCGCGCGCCGGTCCCCTGGGCGGGGTGGCCGGGTTGGCCGGATCACCCCGCGGTCAGTGGTGCCGTGACGTCCTCGTACCGGCCCGCGCACAGGGCCTTCCAAATGACACGGCGGCGCGGCTTGCCGCTCGACGTGACCGCGATGCCGCCCCGCGGCACCTCGACGCCCAGCAGCCGCGCGTCGCCCAGCCACTCGGACAGCACCTCGCGGGCCAGCTCGCGCCAACCGGGCTGCACGCCGCCGAAGACGGCCACGCCCGTCGGCACGCCGTCGCGCACGCCCAGCAGCACGGCCACCTGGCGCTCGGGTATGCCCCGCTGGTGCAGCAGGGTCTCCAGGCTCTCGGCGAAGACCATCTTCCCGCTCACCTTGAGCCCGTCGCCGAGCCGGCCGATCACGAACAGCTGTCCGTCCCGGACGAACCCGGCGTCACCGGTGCTGAGCCCCTCCTCGCCGATGCTGGTGCCGGAGGCGGAACTCGTGTCACCGACATAGCCGCTGGCGAGCGAGACGCCGGTGACGACGATCTCGCCGACCTGGCCGTCCGGCAGCTCCTGCCCGTCCTCGGAGCGGATCGTCACCGTACGGCCCTCCAGCGGTGTGCCGCAGCCGACCACCGCCGTCCCCGCCAGGGCGGAGGCGTCGCCGGCGTCCGGCACCTCGGTCGTCCAGCCCCGGCCCGGGTGCAGCCCGGTCACCGCGAGGGTCGCCTCCGCGCCGCCGTACGCGGGCAGCAGGGCACCCCGGTCCAGGCCGTGCGGCGCGAACCGCTCGTGGAACTCCTGGAGCACCCGCGGATCGACCCGCTCCGCGCCGATGATCACGGCTCGTACCGCGTCGAAGCGCAGCCCCTCCAGCTGGGCCGGCCGGACCCGGCGCAGGATGTACGCCAGCCCGAAGTTCGGCATGCCCGTCACGGCCGCGCGGTTCTCGCTCATGCAGCGCAGGTAGCGCAGCGGGGAGCGGATGAAGTCGTCGGGCTGGAACATCCAGCCGTCGCTGCCCGTGACGACGACGTTCAGCAGGTACCCCACCAGGCCCATGTCGTGGTGGACCGGCAGCCAGCAGATGCCCGGCAGGTCCGGCGTCCAGCCGATCCAGCGGCGCATCCCGGTCAGGTTGGCCCGCAGCGCCTCGGCGGAGATCAGCACACCGCGCGAGAACCCGCTCGACCCGGACGTGAACTGCAGCAGCGCCGTCTCCGGCAGCGGCAGCGGGCCCGCCAGCGGCTCGACGTCCTCGACGAGGTCGTCGAACACCACCGGCTCGGGCAGGTCCAGGCCCGCGGAGAGCTTGCGGATCCGCTCCAGCGACTCGTCGTCGCAGAGGGTGAGCCGCGGGTTCGCCGTCTCGAACAGGCGGGCCACGTGCTTCTCGTACTCGTCCGCCCGCTGGAAGGCGAACGGCGGCGCGATGGAGCACGGCGTCGCACCGGCGGCCAGCGCGCCGAAGAACCCGGCCACGAAGCCGGGGCTGGACCGCAGGACCAAGGCCACCACGTCGCCCTCTCGGACACCGTCCGCCCGCAGGGCGGCGGCCGTGCGCAGCACCAGGTCGCGCAGATCACGGTAGGACCAGAAGTCCCAGCCGTCGTCCTTGTTCGCGTAGTACAGGCCACGCTCGGTGGACGCCTCATCCAGCCACTCGAGCAGACCTCGGTCCGGGATTCCCAACGTCCTCGTCCTCTCCGGGGTTTCAGGGCCGGTCCGGTGCGCCCGTCGGGGGTGGTGGGCGCACCGGACTCCGCGCATCCTCACCGCGCCGCCGACCGGTCCGCCAGGCAAGCGGCCGGTAACTCGACCGGCGTCGGGCGGCATCTTCACCGGGCACCGCGATTGCCGGTCGGTTGCCTGGTGAGGGGCCGCGCGACCGGGGCAGCATCGTCGCGCATTACCAGCTCCCGGCCCTTCGAGCGCACGACAGAGCGGTTCACGAGAGAGCGGTTGACGACGCGAATGACTTCACGTGACGCAGAGACCTCACCCCGTCCCGCGGGCAGCGGGCTCCTCCCGCTCACGGCTGCCCAGCGGGGCGTCTTCTTCGCCCAGCGGCTCGATCCGGGCAACCCGGCCTTCAACACCGTGGTCGTCATGGAGATCCGTGGCCCGGTGGACGGCCCGCTGCTGGCCCGCGCGGTCCGCCAGGCCGAGGGGGAGAGCGGCAGCTTCGACGTCGAGTTCGTCGAACTGCCCGACGGTCCCTACCAGCGCCCGGTCGCCCCGGGCTGCTCGACGTGGCAGGAGCTCGACCTCAGCGCCGAACCTGACCCGTTCGCCGCGGCCCACGCGCTGATGGACCGCGACCGCCGCACCGCCAACGACCTGTTCACCGACGCGCTGTCCGCGCACGTCCTGATGCGCGTCGGCGACGACCACTACCTCTGGTACCAGCGCAGCCACCACATCCTGTCCGACGGTTTCGGATCGGTGCTGCACTCGCGGCGGATCGCCGAGGTGTACGAGGCCCTCAGCGCCGGCGAGGAACTGTCCGGACGTCCGCTCGGCCCGCTCACGGACATCCTCGCGGACGAGGCCGAATACCGCGCGTCCGCGGAGTACGAGACGGACAAGGCGTACTGGACCGGCCGGTTCGGCGACCGGCCCGAGACCGTCAGCCTCGCAGCCGGCGTGCCGACCGGCGCCTCCACCATCGCGCTGGCCGCGACCACCGAACTGCCCGAGACCGACCAGGCGGCGCTGCGCACCGCCGGACGCGACGCCCGCGCCCCGTGGACCGTGGTGATGCTGGCGGCCGTCGCCGCCTATCTGCACGGCATGACCGGAGCCGGCGACCTCACCCTCGGCGTCCCCGTCACGGCGCGGCTCGGCGCGCGCTCCCAGAACGTGCCGGGCATGCTCTCCAACACGCTTCCGCTGCGGCTCAGCGTCGACCCCGCCGCAGGCCGCACCCAGCTGGTCCGGCACGTCGCGCGGCGGCTCGGCGAACTCCTCACACACCAGCGCCACCCCTACGACGACCTGCGGCGCGACCTGCGCATGCTCGGATCGAACGAGCAGCTGTTCGGTGTGCTGGTCAACATCATGCCGTCCGGCTCCGAGAGCAACTTCGCGGGCCGCGAGGCCACTCTGACCGCGCTGTCCGGCGGCCCGGTCACCGACCTCAACCTCACCTGCCACCCCGGACCGGACGGCCGGGGCATGCGGATCGAGTTCGAGGCCAACCCCGACCGCTACACCGCCGCCGAACTGGCCGCGCACCAGGACCGGTTCACCGCGTTCCTGACCCGTTTCCTCGGCGCGCCGGGCGACATGCCGCTCGCCGGCATCGACGTCCTGACGGGCGCCGAGCGCACCGAGGTGCTCGCCGCCGGACAGCTCGCCGGCCACACCGCCCCGGTGCCCGCCCGCACCTTCGCCGAGCTGTTCGAGGCCCAGGTCCGGGCCACCCCGCACCGTCCCGCGGTGGTCTGCGCGGCCGGCACGGTCGACTACGCCGAGCTCAACGCCCGCGCCAACCGGCTGGCCCGCGCGCTCGTCGCGCGCGGCGCCGGACCCGAGCGGGTGGTGGCCGTGGCCCTGCCGCGCGGCATCGCCGCCGTCACGGCCGTCGTGGCGGTGCTGAAGTCGGGCGCGGCGTACCTGCCGATCGACCTGGCCTACCAGCGGTCGCGGGTCACCGCCATGCTCGACGACACGGCACCGATGATCCTGCTGACCACCCGCGCCACCGACGACCCCGACCTCGCCCCGCGGGTCGAGCGGCTGTACCTCGACGACGCGGACAGCCCCACCGGCAGGCCCCTGCCCGACCTGCCGGAGACCGACCTCGGCGACGGCGACCGCCGGGCGCCGTTGCGGCCCGCGCACCCGGCGTACGTCATCTACACCTCCGGTTCGACGGGCCGCCCCAAGGGCGTCGTCGTCACACACACCGGCCTGGCCGGGCTGCTCGCCCACCAGAAGGCGCTGCTGGACGTCACCCCGGACACCCGGGTGCTGCAGTTCGCGTCGCCCGGCTTCGACGCCTCGGTGTGGGAGCTGGTCACCGCGCTGCTGACCGGCGCCGCCCTCGTCGTCGCCCCGGCGGACCGGCTCACCCCCGGGCCGCTGCTGGCCGGCCTGGTGCGGGAACTGGGCGTCGACTGCCTGCTGATGGCGCCCTCCGCGCTGTCCGCCATGCCACCGGACGGGCTGCCCGAGGGCGTCACGCTGGTCGTCGGCGCCGAGGCCTGCTCGCCGGAGCTGGTGGCCCGCTGGTCCCCGGGCCGGCGGATGGTCAACGCGTACGGCCCCACCGAGTCGACGGTCATCGCGACCCAGACGCCGCCGCTGTCCGGCCGGACCGTCCCGCCCATGGGCCGCACCGTGCCCGGCACGCGGGTCCGGGTGCTCGACCCCGCCCTGCGGCCGGTGCCGCCCGGCGTCGCCGGCGAGGTGTACCTGAGCGGCGACGGGCTCGCCCGCGGCTATCTGAGCCGCCCGGGCCTGACCGCCGAGCGGTTCGTCGCCGACCCCTACGGTCCGGCCGGCACCCGCATGTACCGTACGGGCGACCTGGCCCGCTGGACCCCGGACGGCGAGCTGGCCTACCTCGGCCGCACCGACCGCCAGGTCAAGGTGCGCGGCTTCCGCATCGAGCTCGGCGAGATCGAGAGCGTCCTCGCGCAGGCCCCCGCCGTCGGCCGGGTCAGCGTCGTGGTCCGCGAGGACCGGCCGGGCGTACGCCAGTTGGCCGCCTACGTCGTCCCCGCGCCCGGTGCCGCCGAGCCCGACCCAACTGCCCTGCGGGACCTCGTCGGCCGCGCACTGCCCTCGTACATGGTCCCGGCCGCCGTGGTGGTCCTGCCCGACCTGCCGCTGACCCCCAGCGGCAAACTGGACCACCGGGCGCTGCCCGCCCCCGAGTACACCGGCTCCGCGGCCGGACGCGCCCCGCGCGACGAGCGGGAGACGCTGCTGTGCGGGCTGTTCGCCGAACTGCTCGGCGCGACCGGCGTGAGCATCGACGACAGCTTCTTCGAACTCGGCGGCGACTCCATCGTCGCGGCCCAGCTCGCCTCCCGGGCCACCCGGGCCGGCCTTCCGCTGACCCCGCAGGCCGTGTTCGCGCACAAGACGGTGGCAGCGCTGGCCGAGCACGCGGCGGCCGAGGCGCCCGAACCGTCGGGGCAGACCTCACAGGACCAACCGACCGAGCCCGACGCGCGGTTGGTTCCGCTGCCCGCCGAGGAGCGGGCCCGGCTGGAGCGGACCTGGCGGGCCCCGGGCGCCGACGGCGTCAGCGGCCTCCAGGACGTGCTGCCGCTGAGCCCCCTGCAGCAGGGCATGCTCTTCCACGCCCGCTTCACCGACGGCGCCGACGCCTACACCGTGCAGAAGGTCTTCGGCCTGGCCGGACCGCTGTCGGCCGACGCCTTCACCCGGGCCTGCCAGGCCGTGGTGGAGCGGCACACCGCACTGCGCGCCGGGTTCGCCCAGTCCGCGGCGGGCGAACCGCTCCAGCTCGTCGCCCGGCACGTCACGGTGCCCGTCCACCACCACGACCTGCGCGCCCTGGCGGCGGAGGAACGGGACGCCCGCCTGGCCGAACTGCTCGCCCGGGACAAGCGGACCCGCTTCGACCTGGCCGACCCGCCGCTGCTGCGCTTCAGCCTGGTCCGGCTGGAGGACGAACGGCACCTGCTCGTCCTGTCGAGCCACCACATCCTCTTCGACGGCTGGTCGCTGCCGCTCGTCCTGCGCGACCTGCTCGCCTTCCTCCACGACGACGGCGCGGCACTGCCCGCCCCCGTACCGTTCCGCGACTACCTCGCCTGGGCCGCGCGGCAGGACCGGGACGCGGCCGAGCGGGCCTGGCGCGACGTGCTCGCCGGCCTGGACGGCCCCACCCTGGTGGCCCCGGCCCGGCCCGGCGGCATCGACGCCCTGCCGCGCCTGCTGGTCACCGAACTGCCCGCCGGGCTCACCGCCGCCGTGGAACGCGCCGCCCGGGCCCGCGGCCTGACCCTCAACACCGTGGTGCAGGGCGCCTGGGCGCTGTTGCTGCACACCCTCACCGGGCGCGAGGACGTCGTATTCGGCGGTACCGTCTCCGGCCGTCCGCCGCGGCTCGCCGGGGTGGACGAGATCGTCGGCCTGCTGATGAACACCGTCCCCGTCCGGGTCCGGCTGCGGCCCGAGGAACCCCTGGCCGGGCTGCTGGCCCGGGTGCAGGGCGAGCAGGCGGAACTCGCCGACCATCACCACCTCGGCCTGCCGGACCTGCACCGGCTCGCCGGGCACGGCGAACTCTTCGACACCTCCGTGGTGTTCGGCAACGCGCCGATCGACCGGGCGCGCATCCTGCACCAGGCGAGGGCGCTGCGCATCACCGTCGAGGAGTCCGACCCCACCGGCGGCACGCACTACCCGCTCAGCCTCTCCGTGGTGCCCGGCGAGCGGCTGCGCCTCGAACTCACCTACCGGGGCGAGGTGTTCGATGCCTCCGACGCCGAGGACTGCGCCACCCGGCTCCGCCTCGCCCTGGAGACCTTCGTCGCCGACCCGGATCGCCCGGTCGGCCGGACGCGGCTGCTCACCGACGCCGAGCGGCGCGACCTGGCGGACGCCGTCCACGCCACCGCGCGCCCCGTTCCGGCCGCCACACTGCCCGAGCTGTTCGCCGCGCAGGCCCGCCGCACCCCGGACGCCGTCGCGGTCGTCTGCGACGGCGTACGCGTCAGCTACGCCGAGCTGGACGCCCGCGCCCGCGATCTGGCCGCCGCCCTGGCGGCCAAGGGCGCGGCCCCGGGCCAGGTCGTCGCGGTCCGGCTGCGCCGCTCCGTCGAGACCGTCGTCGTCCTGCACGCGATCCACCGGGCGGGCGCCGCCTACCTGCCGCTCGACCCGGACTACCCGGCCGAGCGCATCCGGCACATGCTGGACCAGGCCCGGCCCGTCCTCGTCGTCGACGACGCCTTCCTGGCCTCCCTCGGCCCGGTCGCCGACGCGCCCGCTCCGGCCCCGCGCCTGCTGCCCGAGCACCCGGCGTACGTGGTGTACACCTCGGGCTCGACGGGCCGGCCCAAGGGCATCGTCGTCACCCACGCCGGTGTCGCCAACTACCTGGCCGGCATGCAGGAACGCCACCCGCTCGGGGCGCATGACCGGGTGCTGCAGCGCACCTCGCTCAGCTTCGACCCGTCGGTGTGGGAGATCTTCTGGCCGCTGCTGCACGGCGCCGCCGTGGTCGTGGCGCGGCCCGACGGCGAGGACGCCCCGGGCTATCTGCCCGGCCTGATCCGCGAGGAGGGCGTCACCGTCGCCCAGTTCGTGCCCTCCACCCTGGAGGTCTTCCTGCGCGAACCCGGCAGTGACCGGTGCGACAGCCTCAGCCGGGTCTTCGTCGGCGGCGAGCAGCTGACCCGGGCCCTCGCCGACCGCTTCCACGCCGTGGTCGGAGCCGAACTGCACAACCAGTACGGCCCGACCGAGGTGTCCGTCTACACCACCACCGGCCCGGCCTCGGCCGACGAGCACCTGACCGCCGTACCGGTCGGCACGCCTCTCGCCAACCTGCGGGTGTACGTGCTGGACGGTTTCCTGCGGCCCGTGCCGCCCGGTGTGGTGGGGGAGATCTACATCGCCGGCGCCCAGGTGGCCCAGGGCTACACGGGGCGTCCGGGGCTGACCGCCGAGCGGTTCGTGGCGGACGTGTCCGGCCCGCCGGGCGCGCGGATGTACCGCACCGGGGACCTCGGACGGCGGCGCGCGGACGGCGTGGTGGAGTACTCCGGACGCTCCGACTTCCAGGTCAAGATCCGCGGCCACCGCATCGAACTCGGCGAGATCGAGGCGGTCCTGGCCGCCGACGACACCGTCGCCCAGGCCGTGGTGACGGCGCCCGCCGACCAGGCCGGCACCCGCCACGTCGTCGGCTACGTACGCCCCGCCGACGCAGCCCGGCCGGATGCCGAGGAGCTGCGCGAGCGGGTCGCCCGCACGCTTCCCGACCACATGGTCCCGGCCCAGGTGATGGTGGTGGACGCCTTCGCGCTCACCCCGAACGGCAAGGTCGACCGCAAGGCCCTGCCCACCCCGTCCTTCCGCGCCGCACAGGCCTACCGGGCACCTGGCAGCCCGCGCGAGCGGCTGCTGCACGAGGTGTTCGCCGAGGTGCTGGGACGGGAGGAGATCGGCGTCGACGACAGCTTCTTCGACCTGGGCGGCGACTCGATCGTGTCGATGCGGCTGGCCGCCCGCGCCCATCAGGCCGGGCTGCTGCTGACCGCCAAGGACATCTTCGTCCACAAGACCATCGCCCGCCTCGCCGGCGTCGCCCAGGACATCGACCCCGCCGCCGACGCCCCGAGCGGCGACGGCCTGGTGCGGATCGACGCGGACGAACTCGACGAGCTCGAAGCCCAGTGGGAGACAACACCGTGAGACAGACGTCCCTGGAAGCGGTCCTGCCGCTGACCCCGCTCCAGCAGGGCATGCTCTTCCATGCCCTCTTCGACGGCGGACGGGTCGATGGCGACGACGTCGACTTCTACAACGTGCAGACACCTCTGGAACTCGTCGGTGCCCTCGACACGGAGGTGCTGCGCGGCTCCAGCGCCGCACTGCTGGACCGCCACGGGAGCCTCCGCGCGGGGTTCCTCAGGCGCCGCTCGGGCGAGGCCGTCCAGGCCGTCGCCCGAGCGGTGGAGCCGCACTGGGAGGAGGTCGACCTCTCCGGCTTCGGCGAGTCCGAGCGCGAGGTGCGTCTGTCGCGGCTGCTGACCGAGGACCGGGCCCGCCGCTTCGACATGGCCCGGCCGCCGCTGCTGCGGTTCACCCTGGTCCGGATGGCGCCCGACCGGCACGTCCTGGTCCTCACCCACCACCACATCCTGCTCGACGGCTGGTCGGTGCCGCTCGTCCTCAGCGACCTGTTCCGCATCTACCGCGACGGCGGCACGGCCGGGAACCTGGAGCCGGCGGTGCCGTTCGCCGACTACCTGGGCTGGCTCTCCGCCCAGGACCGCGGCGAGGCCGAACGCGCCTGGCACACCGCCCTGTCCGGCGTGGAGGGCGCCACCCTGGTGGCCGGCGGAGCGGGCACCGGTGCCTCCGACCGCGGCCAGCGGCGCGTCGTCGCTGAGCTGCCCGAGGCGGCCACCGCCCGGATCGCGGCCGCCGCCCGCGCCCGCGAACTCACCGTCAACACCCTCGTCCAGGGCGCCTGGGCGCTGCTGCTGACCTCCCTGACCGGACGCCGGGACGTCGTGTTCGGCAACACCGTCGCCGGACGCCCCCCGCAGCTCGCGGGCAGTGACCGCATGGTCGGCCTGCTGATCAACACCGTGCCCGCGCGGGTCCGCGTGGACCCGGCCGAACCGGTGACCCGTCTGCTGGCCCGTGTCCAGGACGAGCAGACCGCTCTCGCCGACCACCAGTACCTGGGCCTGTCCGACATCCACAAGGCCGTCGGCGTCAGCGAACTCTTCGACACCACCCTGGCGTTCGAGAACTTCCCCGTCGAGCAGGCCGCCCAGGGCGCCTCGGTGGCCGGGCTCACCGTCACCGTGCTGCGCGACGCCGTGGAGGACACGCCGGAGGGCACCCACTATCCGCTCAGCCTGGCCGTCTACCCCGGCGAACGCCTCCGCTTCGAGCTCAACTACCGCGAGGACGTCTACACCGCCGAGGCCGCGACCACCGTCCTCGACCGGCTGCGCACCGTCCTGGTGGAGATCGCCGAACGGCCCGAACGGCCCGCCGCGCAGCTGCCCGTGTGGACCGAGGACGGCCTGTGCGACCTCCTGCGCACGGCCACCGGCCGCACCGCGGCCCACCCGCCGCGGACGCTGCCCGACCTGTTCGAGGAGCAGGCCCGCAGCACCCCCGACGCCCTTGCCGCCGTCGACGGCACCACCGGCCTGACCTTCGGACGGCTCAACGCGGAGGCCAACCGGCTCGCCCGGCTGCTGCGGGCGCACGGCGCCGGCCCGGGCGGGCTCGTCGGCATCGCCCTGCCCCGCACCACCGGGACGGTCACCGCGATCCTCGCGGTGCTCAAGGCGGGCGCCGGATACCTCCCGATCGACACCGGCCACCCCGCCGAGCGGATCGCCGCGCTCTGCGCGGAGGCCGCACCCACCCTCGTCCTGGCCGCAGCCCCGACCGCGCACGCCCTGCCGGACGGCGTCCCGGCGCTCCTCGTCGACGAGGCCGAGCTGCCCGAGGACGACTCGGACCTCACGGACGACGACCGGACCAGGCCGCTGCACCCCACCGACCTGGCCTACGTGATCCACACTTCCGGCTCCACCGGCCGCCCCAAGGGCGTCGCCGTCGAGCACCGCAACCTCGTCAACATGTTCCACAGCCACCGGGCGAACTACTTCGAGCCCGAGCGGGCCGGGGCGGGCGGCCGGCGGCTGCGCGCCGCGCTCACCAACTCGCTCGGCTTCGACGCCTCCTGGAGCCAGCTGCTGTGGATGGTCGCCGGTCACGAACTGCACATCGTCGACGACACCGTGCGCAAGGACGCCCTGGCCCTCGTCGGCTACGTGGCCGACGCGGCCGTCGACGTCCTCGACACCACGCCCTCCGTCGCCCGGCAGCTGCTGGCCGCCGGCGTCTTCGACAGCGCACGGCACCGGGTGTCCACCCTCGCCCTCGGCGGCGAGGAGGTCGGCGACGATTTGTGGGCCGAACTGCGCACCGTCCCCGGGCTGTCCCTCTACAACCTGTACGGCCCCGCCGAGTGCACCGTGGACGCGATGTTCTGCCACGCCGACGGAGCGGACCGGCCCTCCCTGGGCGGCCCGGCCGACAACACCCGGGTGTACGTACTGGACGACTTCCTGCGCCCGGTCCCGGACGGTGTGGTCGGGGAGATCTACATCGCCGGTGACGGGGTGGCGCGGGGCTACCTGGGACGTCCGGCGCTGACCGCCGAACGGTTCGTGGCGGACGTGGTCGGCCCGCCCGGGGCACGCATGTACCGCACCGGGGACCTGGGGCGGCGGCGCGCGGACGGCACGGTGGAGTACCGGGGCCGCTCCGACTTCCAGGTGAAGGTGCGCGGCCACCGCATCGAACTCGGTGAGATCGAGGCGGTCCTGGCCGCCGACGACAGCGTCGCCCAGGCTGTGGTGGCGGCGCCCGCCGACGAGGCCGGCACCCGCCACGTCGTCGGCTACGTGCGCCCCGCCGCCGACGCCCGGCCGGACCCCGAGGAGCTGCGCGCCCGGGTGGCGCGGGCGCTGCCGCAGTACATGGTCCCGGCCCAGGTGATGGTGGTGGACGCGTTCGCGCTCACCCCGAACGGCAAGGTCGACCGCAAGGCCCTGCCCGCCCCCGTCTTCGGTGGGACCCAGGCCTACCGGGCACCTGGCAGCCCGCGCGAGCGGCTGCTGCACGAGGTGTTCGCCGAGGTGCTGGGACGGGAGGAGATCGGCGTCGACGACAGCTTCTTCGACCTGGGCGGCGACTCGATCACCTCGATGCGGCTGGCCGCCCGCGCCCACCGGGCCGGGCTGCTGCTGACCGCCAAGGACATCTTCGTCCACAGGACCGTCGCCCGCCTCGCCGAGGTCGCCCAGGACGTGCCGGACGCCGACCGGCCGGAAGACGGCACCGCCGCGCCCGCCGCCGGACCGCTGGTCGTCCTCGACGACGCCGAGCGCGCCGAACTCGACCCGGACGGACGGCGGATCGCCGACGTCCTGCCGCTCACCCCGCTCCAGCAGGGCATGCACTTCCACGCCCTGATGGCCACCGACGCCATCGACGTGTACGTCACCCAGCGGCCGCTGCGGCTCACCGGGGAGCTGTCCCCGGCCGTCCTGCGCACCGCGTGCGACGCCCTGGTCGCCCGGCACCCCGCCCTGCGCGCCTCGTTCGTGTCACTCGGTTCGGGCCGCTCGGTGCAGGTCGTGCACGAGGACGTCACCGTGCCCTGGCAGGAGATCGACCTGACCGGCCTGGACGAGGAGGCGCGGCGCGCGCGGCTCGCCGAGCTGCTGGCCGAGGACCGGGTGCGGCGCTTCGACATGGACCGGCCGCCGCTGCTGCGCGTCGCCCTGATCCGGCTCGCGGAGCGGGAGCACGTGCTGCTGGTGACCCACCACCACATGCTCCTCGACGGCTGGTCGCTGCCCCTGGTCTTCCGCGACCTGTTCGCCCTCTACGCCCGCGGCGGGGCCGGGCCGGACCGCCGTCCGGTGCCGTTCGACGGCTTCCTGCGCTGGCTCGGCGCCCAGGACGAGGAACGGGCCGTCCAGGCGTGGCGCGACGCCCTGGCCGGGCTGGAGGAGCCGACCCTGGTGGCGCCCGGCTCCGAGCCGGCCACCGCCACCCTGCCGGAGCTGGTCGCCACCGCCCTCGATACGCGGGCCACCGAGACCCTCGCCACGGCGGCACGCGCCGCGGGCCTGACCCTCAACACCCTCGTCCAGGGCGCCTGGGCGGTCGCGCTGGGGCAGTTCCTGGGCCGTGACGACGTCGTGTTCGGCGCGACCGTCGCCGGACGTCCGCCCGAGCTGGCGGGCGCCGAGGAGATGGTCGGCCTGCTGATGAACACCGTCGCCGTCCGCGTCGCCCTCGACCCGGCACGGCCGCTCCAGGACGCCCTCGCCGCCCTGCAGGCCGAGCAGGCCGGACTGCGCCCGTACCAGCACCTCGGGCTCGCCGAGGTGCAGCGCGTGGCCGGGCTCGGCGAGCTCTTCGACACCGTGGTGGGCTTCGAGAACACGCCCGTGGACCGCGACTCCGTCCAGGAGCAGGTGCCCGGGCTGCGGATCTCCGTCGACGACGAGCCCGCGCCCGGCGCGTCCCACTACCCGTTCAGCCTGGTCGTCGTGCCCGGCGAGCGGCTCAGTCTCGAACTGACCTACCGCGCCGACCTGTTCACCGCCGAGACGGCCCGCCGGCTCCTCGACCGGGTGCGCGTGGTCCTGGACACCTTCGTCCACGACCCGGCGACCCCCGTAGGCCGCCTGGAACTGCTCACCCCGGCCGAACGCGCCGACCTCCTGGCCGCCGCCGAACCGGACGAGGCCTCGCCGTCGCGCACGACGTTCCCCGCGCTCTTCGAGCAGCGGGTGCGGGAACGGCCGGACGCCGTCGCCGTGTACGACGGCCCGCACCAGGTCACCTACGGCGAGCTCAACGCGCGGGCCAACCGGCTCGCCCGGGCCCTCGCCGCCCGCGGCATCGGCCCGGAGAGCGTCGTCGCGGTCGCGGTGCCCAGGTCGGCGCGGTCCGTCCTGGCCGTCCTGGCGGTCCTCAAGAGCGGAGCCGCCTACCTGCCGCTGGACCTCGGCTATCCGCTGGAACGGCTGCGGTACGTCCTCGCCGACGCGCGGCCCGACCTCGTCCTGACCACCGCCGAGGGCGCCGCGCTGATGACCGAGGCGGGGGCCGGAGCGGCCCTGTGCCTGGACGGCGACGGCGGCGTCACCCCCGGCCCGGACGAACCTTTCGGTATCGCGCCGGAGCTGACGGCGGGACGGTCCGACGCCGACCTGGGCGACGAGGAGCGCACCGCGCCGCTGCGGCCCGGCACCACCGCGTACCTCATCTACACCTCGGGATCCACCGGCCGGCCCAAGGGTGTGCTGGTGCCCCACGCTGGCCTCGCGGCCCTCGTCGCCCAGCAGTGCCGGGGACTGGCCCTGCGCCCGGACGAGCGGGTCCTGCTGTTCGCCTCGCCGAGCTTCGACGCCTCGGTGTGGGAGCTGGCCACCGCGCTGCTCACCGGGGCCGCCGCGGTCACCGCGCCCGCCGACGACCTGCTGCCCGGTCCCGCGCTCGCGGCGACGGTGGCCCGGCACGGCGTGACCACGCTGCTGCTGCCGCCGTCCTCGCTGGCCGTCGTGCCCGAGGGCGGGCTGCCCGACGGGGTCACCCTCGTGGTGGGCGGCGAGGCGTGCCCGCCCGACCTGGTCGAACGCTGGTCGGCCGGGCGGCGCATGGTCAACGCCTACGGCCCGACCGAGGCCACCGTCATGGTGACGATGAGCCGCCCTCTGGCGGGCCGGGCCGCCCCGCCGCTGGGCGAACCTGTCGTCGGCGCCCGGGTGTACCTGCTGGACAGCGCGCTGCGGCCGGTACCGGTGGGCGCTCCGGGCGAGCTGTACCTCGCGGGCGAGGGCCTGGCACGCGGGTACCTGCGCCGGGCCGGGCTGACCGCCGAGCGTTTCGTGGCCGACCCCTACGGGGACCCCGGGGCGCGCATGTACCGGTCCGGCGACCTGGCCCGCCGCCGGCCGGACGGCACCCTGGAGTACCTGGGCCGGGCCGACCGGCAGGTGAAGGTGCGCGGCTTCCGCATCGAACCCGGGGAGATCGAGGCCGTCCTGGCCGAGGACCCGGCGGTCGCGCAGGCGGCCGTGGTGGTCCGCGAGGACCAGCCCGGCGTGCGCCGCCTCGTGGCGTACGTGGCGCCCGTGGACGGCGAGCGGCCGGACCCGGCGGCGCTGCGCGGCCGGGTCGGGGCCGCACTGCCCGAGTACATGGTGCCCGCGGCCGTGGTCACCCTGGACGGGCTGCCGGTCACGCCGAGCGGCAAGCTCGACCGGGACGCCCTGCCCGCGCCGGACTTCACCGCCGCCGCGGACAGCCGCACCCCGCGCACCCCGCGCGAGGAGCAACTGTGCGCGCTGTTCGGCAAGGCCCTCGGGACGGAACGGATCGGCATCGACGACAGCTTCTTCGACCTGGGCGGCGACTCCATCGTCTCCATCAGGCTCGTCACGCTGGCCCGGGCGGAGGGCCTGGACATGACGCCCCGGGACGTGTTCACGCACAAGACCGTGGCCGCGCTCGCCACTTCCGTGAAGGACCTCGCCCCGGCCGACGAGGCCGTCGACGCCGAGGAGCCTCTGATCACCCTCGACCAGGACGAACTCGCCGAGTTCGCCGAGGACTGGCGGGGCTGAGCGGGACCCCCCGGGGGCCGGCCGGCCCCCGGGACACCCACCGCCCCGCCCGGTGACGCGGGCCCGCGCCCGCACCCGCACCCGTACAGCACCACCCGTACCGGCACCACGGCACGGCCGCACACGCACCACCGCGCGACCGTGCAGGCATCACGGCACGGCCGCCACGCACCACACCCGCACGACCACACACGCACACCACCCCGCACCACCGCTGGACCACACCCAGGCCGGGACCCTGCTCGGCCGGTCCGGCGCGTACCGCCACGCGATCCGGCCCGCCACGGGCGCGGACCGCACAGGACCGAACGCCCATGACGACCCTCGTGGTCCCGACCGGTGAGGACACCGACATGACCCAGACCCTTCCGACCCCCCGCGCGTCCCGCCCGGCCGCGGCCACCCCGGGCCCGCTCGACGCGCCGGCCGAGTTCCACCTCGACGCCGACGAGGTGGCCGAACTGGAAGCCGCCGCGCACAAGCTCGGCGAGACCTGCACGACGCCCACCCTGCCGGACTTCTACGACCAGGCGCAGGCCGCCGAGGAACTGCTCCCCGCCCGGCTGCGCACCTTTCTGACCACGTACCGCCGCACCGAGCGGTCCGCCGCCTGCCTGGTGCACGGCTTCCCGGTGGACGACGCGCGGATCGGCCCCACCCCCCGGCACTGGCGCGACGCCGTCCAGGGCGAGAGCGCCCGCGCCCAGGAGCTGTGGCTGGCCCTGTGCGGTCTGGCGCTCGGCGACCCGTTCGGCTGGGCCACCCTCCAGGACGGCCGCATCATCCAGAACATCCTGCCCATCCGCGGCGACGAGGACCGCCAGAGCGGCCACGGCAGCGAGACCCTCCTGGAGTTCCACACCGAGGACGGCTTCCATCCCAACCGCTGCGACTACCTGCTGCTGTTCGGGCTGCGCAACCCCGACCGGGTGCCGACCATCGTGGCGTCCGTGCGCGACGTGCGGCTCGACGCCCGCGACCGCACGGTCCTCGCCGAGGACCGGTTCCACATCATGCCGGACACCGAGCACATCCGGCAGCTGGAGACGTACGCCCCCGGCCACCCCGCGCTGCCCCGGCTGCGCGGCATGCGGGACCGGCCCGTGCCGACCGCCGTGCTCTCCGGCGACCGGCTCAACCCGTATCTGCGCATCGACCGGCCCTTCATGAACGTCCTGCCCGGCGACACCGAGGCCGAGGCCGCCCTGGACCGGCTGATGGCCGAGCTGCAGCGCGTCCAGCAGGACGTCGTGGTGGGCCCCGGCTCACTGCTGGTCGTCGACAACTACCGCGCGGTGCACGGCCGTCGGCCCTTCACCGCCCGCTACGACGGCACCGACCGCTGGCTCAAGAAGCTCACCGTCAGCCGCAACCTGCGCCGCAACTTCAGCGGCTATGCCCTCGACCACCACCGCGTCATCGTCTGAGCCGCGCCCGACCTCGTTCTCCTCGACCCGTCGTACCGCCGTGCAGAAAGGCAGCAACCCGTGCGAACCGTCATCGTCTCCGGCGCGTCCAGCGGAATCGGGCACGCCACCGCCGAGCGCTTCGCCCGCTCCGGCGACCACGTCGTCAACCTCGACGTGCAGCCCCCGCCACCGGAGACGGTGCAGGGCCCCCGCGAGGGCGGCGGGCACCTGCGCTGGATCAAGCGGGACGTGGCCGACTGGGAGGGGGTGCGGGCCGCCGTCGACGAGGTGCGGGCCGAGCGCGGCCGGCTCGACGTCGTCATCGCCAACGCGGGCATCAGCGTGCGGCACGGCATCCTCGACCTCACCGAGGCCGAGGCCCGGCGCACCCTGGACGTCAACCTGATGGGCGTCCTCGCCCTGTGGCGGCACAGCGTTCCGCACCTGCTGCGCCAGGGCGGGGGCGTGCTGCTGGCCACCGCGTCCGTCAACGGCTCGCGCGGCTACCCGCTGTACGCCGACTACAACGCCTCCAAGGCCGGTGTGGCCTCGCTGTGCCAGACCTTCGCCATCGAACTGGCGCCCCTGATCCGCACCGCCTGCGTCGCGCCCGGCGCCGTGCTGACGCCCATGCAGCGCGCCGAGTACACCGACGCCATGCTCGACGAGGTCAACGAGCGCATCCCGGCCCGCCGGCACGCCCGGCCCGAGGAGATCGCCGACGTCTTCCACTTCCTGGCCTCCCCGCAGGCGTCGTTCGTCTCCGGGCAGCAGTTCACGGTGGACGGCGCCGAGACCGCCGGAGCCACCACCGCGTTCTTCCCCGGCCCCCTGGAGGCGCCGTCGTGACCGTGCCCGCCCCTCGCCTCCCCGCCCGCGTTCGGACCTCAGCCGGAGGACGCCCATGACCGCCCTGACCACCCGACCCGCGCTCGCCCCGGACGCCCTCGACGACGTCGACCTCGCCGACCCGCTGCTGCACGCCCGCCACGACCTGGGCCCGCTGTGGCACCGCCTGCGCACCGAAGCGCCCGTGCACTGGCAGCCCGAACGCGGTGACCAGCCCGGGTTCTGGGTGGTCAGCCGCTACGACGACGTCGTGGCGGTGCTCAACGACACCGCGACCTTCACCTCCGAGCGCGGCAACGTGCTGGACACGCTGCTCGCCGGCGGCGACTCGGCCGCCGGGAAGATGCTCGCCGTCACGGACGGCGGGCCGCACAAGGCACTGCGCAGCGCCCTGCTGAAGCCGTTCTCGCCGCGCGCGCTCGACGTCGTCGTCGACAGCGTGCGGCGCGGCACCCGTGGCCTGGTCGAGGAGGCGGTGCGGCGGGGCACGGTGGACTTCGCCGCGGACGTCGCCGCGCACATCCCGCTCGCCGCGATCTGCGACCTGCTCGGCGTGCCGCCGTCGGACCGGCAGCACATCATCGACCTCACCTCCTCCGCCCTGTCCTCGGCGGACGGCGCGCCCACCGAGGAGGCGACCTGGTCGTCGCGCAACGGCCTGCTGTTCTACTTCTCGGAACTGGCCGCCGCGCGCCGCGCCAAGCCCCTCGACGACGTGGTCAGCCTCCTGGTGACCAAGGAGATCGACGGCCGGCCGCTGACGCACGAGCAGATCGTCTTCAACTGCTACAGCATCATCATGGGCGGCCACGAGACCACCCGGTTCGCCATGATCGGCGGCCTGCGGGCGCTGATGGAGCGGCCCGGCCAGTGGCAGGCGCTCAAGACCGGGCAGGTGAGCACGGCCTCGGCGGTCGAGGAGGTGCTGCGCTGGACGACGCCCGCCCTGCACAGCGGCCGTACCGCCACCCAGGACGTGTTCCTCGGCGGCCAGTTCGTCGAGGAGGGCGACATCGTCACCGCCTGGATGGCCTCCGCCAACCGCGACGAGAGACTCTTCGACCGGCCCGAGGTGTTCGACCTGGCGCGCACCCCCAACAAGCACCTGACGTTCGCGCACGGGCCGCACTTCTGCCTCGGCGCGTTCCTGGCCCGGGCCGAGCTGACGGCCCTGCTGGAGAGCCTGTGCGAGCGGGTCGCCGTGGCGGAGCCGGCGGGCGAGCCGGGGTACGTCTACTCCAACTTCCTCAGCGGCCTGTCGTCCCTGCCGGTCACGCTCGTACCGGAACGCTAGACCGCCTCCCCGTACGGCCCCGCCGCGCCACCGGCGGGGCCGTACGGCCGTCCGGGCCGCAAGTGCCGCGCATGCCGCGCATGCCGCCTACAGCGGCGCCAGGGCGGCCAGTTCCTCCAGCACCGCGGACACCGTGGCCCGGGCATGGGTCTGCGGGAAGTGGTGCCCGCCGGGCAGGACGCGCATCCGGTGCGCGGCCGTCGTGTACCGGGACCACGGCTCCACCCGGTCCACCGGCGACACCGTGTCCTCGGCGCCCGCCAGCGCGACCAGCGGGCAGCCCACCGCGACCGGCCGCGGCACGAGGTAGCCTTCCGCGAACCGCATGTCGGCACGGACCGCGCGCAGCAGCTCCCGCAGGAAGTCGGGGAAGCCGAGGAGTTCCTCCGGCAGTCCGCCGCTGTGCCGCAGCCAGGCGATCAGCGACGCGTCGTCACCCTCCCCGACGGGCTCCCGGTACAGCGGCACGTGCGGTGCGCGCGACCCCGACACCAGCAGGGCGCGCGGTGCCCGCAGGGCCGCGCCCCCCGCTATCTCCCGTTCGATCCGCCGGGTCAGCTCGTAGCCGAGCACCGCGCCGTAGCTGTGCCCGAACAGCGCGTACGGCAGCGTGAACTCGCCCCGCAGCCCCTCGAAGAGGGCGTCCACCAGCGCGTCGAAGTCCCGCGGCACCGGTTCGTCGATACGGGAGCCGCGGCCGGGCAGCTCGACCGGCGCCAGCTCGACCCCCTCGGGCAGGTGCGGCCGCCAGGAGCCGAAGGAGCCGGCGCCTCCTCCGGCGTGCGGCAGGCAGATCAGCCGCGACCGGGGCGGCCCGGCGGCGTACCGGGCGCTGATCCAGGCGGCGTTCGTGGTGGTGGCGTCGGATGGGCTCATGAAGGCCAGCCTCGGTACTGCGGTCGGCGCCGACCAGGCAGCGCCGCGGCAACTTCGTCCGAATCGGTGGGTCAAGCACGGGAGTTGCCGCGTCCCTGCCGGGTCGATTGCCTGGGGCGCGAGGTCGCCCGCGCCTAGCGTGACGCGCATGACGAACACTCCTGCCGCCATAGGCACCGACGCCGTCGCCACCATCGTGAGCGGTATGGTCAAGCTGATCGCACCGCGCAAGGTCGAGCAGGCCGGACCGGACCTGCGCCTCATCGGCGACCTCGGCTTCCACTCCCTCGTGCTCGCCGAACTCGGCTACAACCTGGAGGAGCTGTACGGCCTCAGGTCGCTCAACCCCGAGGAGGCCATGAAGCTCCAGCGCGTCAGCGACGTGATCGAGCTGGTCCGCACCGAGATCGCCGAGGGCCGGGCCCAGCTCGCCGACGACGAGGTCGTCTCGGACGTCTTCGCCCGCTACGGCGTCGAAAGCCCGCTGGCATGACCGGGCAGCCCTTCGACCGCCCCGCCTTCGCCCTCGCCGCGGACCTGGACCGGGCGCTGGGGGACACGGACGCGCCGAGCGGCCCGTTCAGCTTCGCCGAGATCGTCGAGCACGAGGAGAACGGGTCCCTGCCGCCGGGCGCGGTCGACCTGGTCCGGCAGTGGGGCTTCGCCGAACACCTGGTGCCCGAGGAGTTCGGCGGCCGGCTGCGCAACCTGGAGCAGCTGTTCCTGCTGACCCGCTCGCTCTCCCGCCGCAACCTGACGATCGCGGTGATGTTCGGTTCCGCCGTGCTCGGGGTCAACTCCGTGTGGCTGTGGGGCGACGACGAGCAGCGCGCCGAGGTGGCCCAGGGTCTGCTCTCCGGCGACCTCGCCTGCTTCGCCGTCTCCGAACCGGACCACGGCAGCGACCTCGGCACCAACGAGACGACGGCGGCCCTCGCCGGCGACGGCTACGTCCTCAACGGCGAGAAGTGGCCCGTCGGCAACGCCACCCGGGGCCGCTTCGTCACCGTCTACGCGCACCTCGAAGGGGCAGGCTCCTCGCTGCTGCTGCTCGACAAGCGGGACCTGGACGAGGCCAGTTGGGACAACCATCCGTTCGTGCGCACGGTCGGCCTGCGCGGCCACGACCTGAGCGGCATCACCTTCCGGGACACCCGGGTGCCCGCCGGCGCCCTGCTCGGCCGCCCCGGCGCCGGCCTGGCCGAGGTGCTCCAGGTCCTGCAGATCACCCGCACGGCGATCGGCGCGCTGTCCCTCGGCACGATGGACTCGGTGCTGCGCATCGCCCTGCGCCACGCCCGGGAGCGGGTGCTGTACGGGCAGGAGATCTACCGGATCCCCGTGATCCGGCGGCATCTGCTGCGCGGCTACCTCGACCTGCTGATCGCCGAGTGCACGGCGCTGCCGGTGGCGCGTTCGCTGACCGTGGCACCGTCCCGGCTCAGCCTGTGGTCCTCGGTCGTCAAGTACCTCGTGCCCACCCTCGGCGAGGAGGTCGTGCAGGAGGCCGCCCGCGTCCTGGGCGCCCGCAGCTACCTGCGCGAGGGGGTGGCGCACGGGGCCTTCCAGAAGCTCCAGCGCGACCACGCGATCGCGAGCATCTTCGAGGGCACCACACACGTCAACCTGCACGGCATCGCGGCGCAGCTGCGGGCCGTGGCCCGGGTGGCGGACCGTCCGGCCCGCGGCGGCGACGAGCTGCTGCGCCGTCTGTTCGACTGGTCCGAGGAGGCTCCGCGGTGGGAGCCCTCCGGGCGCGCGCTGCGGCTGACCAACGCCGCCGAGGACGAGATCACCCGCGGCTGGTCCGCGGCGGTCGCCGAGGCGGGCCGGCTGGCGGAGCGCGAGCTGCCCGCCGAGGAGGGCGCGGCGCTGATGAAGGTCCTCGGCGCGCTGAGCGACCGCCGGGCGGCCTGCTACGCCCGCGTCGACACCGACGCGTTCGACGCGGTCTCCACCGAGGGCCAGGACCTGGCGGCGGAGCACTGCGTGCACCACGCGGCGGCCTCCTGCCTGTACACCTGGCTCCACTCGTTCGGGGCGGAGCGCGCCCGGCCGGGCGGCACCGGCTGGCTGGTGCTGGTCCTGCAGCGGCTGTTGCAGCGCCTGGACCCCGCCGTCGACCTCGACGAGACGTTCCTGCCGTGGCTGGAGGAGCGGGTCCTCGCCGGTCTGGACGGCCCGGAGTACTTCTCGCTCCGGACCGTCAAGGCCGCCGCCGGCGGGTGAGGCGGGCCGGTGAGTGACCCCTCGCCTGGCGCTCCGTCAACTGGCGGAGCGCCAGGCGCCGTCGTCTGCGAGGGACCGGTGACGCTCGGGGATCAGGACGCGCTGGGGAGCGGAGCTCTTCGGCGTCCCGTCCAGCTGGGCCACGAAGTGCCGTACGAGTGCGGGGATCCGGTACGTGTACTGCCTCTCGCGGTGGATCTGCACCAGTGAGGCGTCCGCGAGTTCCGCCAGCAGATGGGCGATGTGCGGGGCCCGGGCCGGACCGGCCGGCTGCCGCACCGTCAGCGCGTCGTCCAGGGAGAAGGGGTCCGGCAGCGCGGCCAGCCGGTGCAGCAGCTCGCGGTGGGCGGCGGGCAGCAGCTCGTAGCTCCACCGCACGCTGCCCGACAGTGTGCGGTGCCGGGACAGGTCGCCGGCGTCGACGTGGTCGAGCAGGTGGAAGAGCGTCCCGTCGTGGAGAAGGGACGTGAGCGGCAGGGAGCGGAGCCGCTGGGCGGCTATCTCGATGGACAGCGGTATGCCGTCCAGGAGCCCGCACAACCTGCTGACCAGTGGCAGACGGCTGCTCAGGTCGAGCGTGGGCAGGCTGGACTGGACGCGGCGCAGGAGCAGTTCCACCGCGCTCGGCACGGAGGCGTCCCCGCCGCCCTGGAGGTCGGCGCGGAGCGGCTCGACCTCCCAGGTCTCGGCGGCGCCCACGGCCAGGGTGCGGCGCGAGGTGACCAGCAGGTGGAGGCCCGGGTGCTCGTCGAGGAGCCTGCGGGCGACCCTCGCGGTCTGCTGTACGACGTGCTCGGCGCTGTCGAGGACCAGCAGCTGCCTGCGCGCACTGGGGTCATCGCGCGTAGAGCCGTCCCAATCGGTCAGTTCCCCCGTGATTCTGTCGAGCTCGCGGGCCGCGAGGTGGGGGTCGACGTGCTCGGGCGGGCAGTCGTGCAGCTCCGCGACCGCGACGCCGCCGGAGAACAGCGGGAGCAGCCGGGCCGCCGCCGCGAGGGCCAGGCGGGTCTTGCCCACACCGCAGGTGCCGGTGAGGACGACCAGCCTGCTGCGCTGCACGGCGGCGAGCACGTGGCGTACGTCGGCCTGGCGTCCCACCAGGGGGTCCGGCAGCGGGCGGGGCCCACGCCACGGTGGCGGTCCGGAGGGGCCGGGCCTGGGCAGGTCCGCGTGCGGTGCGGGTCCGGCCGGCCAGCCGCCCTCCAGGGGAGGCACCTCGGTCAGCGCGGCCGTCGAGGCGCCGAACGCGCTCAGCAGCAGGGCCACCGAGCTGCGGCGCGGATTGGTGTTGGCCCCCGTCTCCAGGTTCCGGATGGTGCGGACACTCACCCCGGACCTCTCGGAGAGTTCTTCCTGCGTCCAGCCGGACACCCTGCGCTGGTGGAGCAGGAAGTCCCGCAGGCTGTGCATATCCGTTCTGTGGAAGGGGAAGGACTCGCTGGGAATTTGCATGTGGAAGAATTCCCTCCGGATATCTCGTGCGATATGCCGCGCGCAGCGCGCACGCGAATCGGCGGCGACCTGCCGGTGAACGTCCGGCGGCGCGCCGTGACCCCGGGGGAAGGTCCATCGGTGCGGCAGGATATGGGTGGTCCCGGATGCGCGCTTGTCGAGTTAATCGTGGTGCGCTTTCCGAACGGTCGAGCAGCGCCTGCGGTTTCGTCGCAGACGCTGCTCGAACAGGATATCTGCCAAAAGGCCGTCGGCAATGGCAGCAAGTGCTGCCTGGCAGCATGGTGCCAGCGGTGCCGGTATCCCGAATGCCGTCTGGGATTTCGACCAGAAACCCGGCCGAGGCACGCCGGGCCTGCTGATCCGAACCCGCTGGAATACCACGTGCACGTGTCATCAAGAGGGCCGGCCGCCGGGCACCGCCACCACGGTCACCACGAATCCGTGCCGGGCGATCCAATAACCGGTCAGATCCTTGTCCACCGTTGCAGGAAGGGGGGTGCCCGAATCCGGCGGTGTCACACGGAACGTGCCGTCCGGCCGGATGCGCACCGTGAAGTCGCGGAAACCGAAACGATCGCCCAGCCAGGGTGAGAACGCCTTGTAGGACGCTTCTTTGGCGCTGAAGAGCAGTCGCTCGGGCGGCGGTCCGGCCGGGGCGAAGTCGTCGCGCAGCCACGCCGACTCACGCGCGTTGGCGATGCGTGCCGCGACCGCCGGCGGCAGCGGCTCCAGCGGCTCGGCGTCGATCCCGAGGGCTGCGAACCGCGCGGCGCGGGCCACGGCGGCGGCACGGTAACCCCGGCAGTGCGTCATGGTGCCGACGACGCCGGCCGGCCAGCGCGGTGCGCCCAGGGCCCGCGGCACGAGCGGTGCCGGAGCCACCCCGAGTTCCGCCAGGGCGGCGCGGGCGCAGCCCCGGACGGTGGTGAACTCCCTGCGGCGGTCCTCCGACTCCCCCTGGACCGCGGTCAGTTCGGCCGGGAAGAGTGTCACGTCGGCCAGAGGGCCGCGGTCGCCGAAGGCGTCCTTGGCGTATACCCCGGCGGGGACCAGACCGGCGATCACCTTCACGCTCCTCACAAGACCACGTCACGGGACGATCACGAACCCGATCGCACGTCTCATTTCACATCCCCGGTGTCAGAGGGAAGCCCCGTCCGGTAAAAAGCTCGTATCCGGGTGCACGCCTGTGCGACTGACCACGCGAGGTGTGTGCCGTAGGTAACGGGGATAGGGGGATCGTCTCTCCATGCTGGGACGACTCGGACAATTGGGAAGACTAGGGTTTGACAACCTTACCGACGCCGTCTACAGAAAGCTGATCACCGGCAGCCCCCAGGACGTGGAGGACCTGGCGAAGCAGCTGGGCCTGCCGCTGGCCCAAGTGCAGGCGGCGCTGGACCAGTTGGAGAAACTGGACCTGCTGCGCCCGCAGGGCGAGGGGCTCGGGCTGCTCGTCGACCCCCATCTGGGGCTCAAGACCCTGCTGTTGCGGCAGATCGCGGGCATAGAGGACCGCCTCAAGGACTTCGAGGAGGACCGCGCCGCCGTCCTCGACCTCCTCGACCAGTTCGCCGACCGCCACCCCGGCGGCCTCGGCGCCGACGAGGCGTACGTGACCGGCCAGGAGGCCGTGACCGAACGGCTGCGCGAACTGGCCGGCTCCGCGCAGACCGAGTGGCTGGCCTTCATCCCCGGCGGCGGCAGGACCGGCAGCTGGCTGGATGCCGCCTCCGCGCTGGAGTTGCAGGTCCGGCGGCGGGGCGTGCACAGCCGCACCGTCTACACCGACAGCATCCGCGGCGACGCCCGGGCCTCCCGCCGGGCCGCCCGCTGCGAGAAACTCGGCGGGCCGGTGCGGACGGTGCCGTCGCTGCCGGTCCACATGTTCCTGGTCGACCGTGAACTCGCGCTGCTGCCCGTCGACCCCGACGACCCCTGGCGCAGCGTCACCCAGATCACGGCGCCCGGTGTGCTCGCCGCGCTGTCGGCGCTCTTCGAGAGTGTGTGGGAGAACGCGGTCGCGCTCGGCACCGACACGGAGGCCGACGAGCACGGACTGAGCCCGCAGGAGCGGGAGTTGCTCCGACTGCTGTCGCGCGGCCTCACCGACGAGGCGGTACGCCGCCGCCTCGGAGTCTCCCTGCGCACCGTCCGCCGTGTCGTGGCAGACCTCTCGGCCCGCCTCGGCGCGGAGAGCCGCTTCGAGGTGGGCTACCGGGCCGCCAAGCGGGGGTGGATCTGAGGGGTCGCCCTGGCCGGATGTGGTGGGTCCGGGCCGCCGGCCCCCGACCCGGATCACCGCGCCCGGCGGCAATTTCCGGTCAGAGTTGCCGGTGTGATGCCTGGCCCGGTCCTGCCCCGTCGAACAGCATCGTCGAGGAGAACGCGACACGGGTTCCCGACGGTACGGCGAGCACGGGCAGGGGGGGGAGAGCGCATGACCACGGCACAGCCACGCCCCCGCGAGGGCGAGGAGTCCGGGCCGGCGCCCGACCCGCCGCGCTCCCTGTGGCGCAACCGCGACTACATGTACTGGTGGACCGGGAACGGCGTGTCCACGCTGGGCACCAGCGTCACCACGCTCGCCTTCCCGCTGCTGGTCCTGAACACCACCGGCTCGGTGGCGCAGGCCGGCAGCATCACCGCCTGCCACATGATCGGCACGCTCGTCACGCTGCCGGTCGGCGGGGCCCTCGCGGACCGGGTCTCGCGCCGGGCCCTGATGATCGTCTCCCCGCTCGTGCAGGCGTTGGCCATGGGCCTCGTGGCCGCCCTGGTGTTCCGCGGTGCGCCCTCGATCCTCGCGCTGGACGCCCTGGCGCTGGTCGGCGGCCTGGCCGCGGGACTGCGCAGCGGTGTGTCGATGTCCGCGCTGCGGCGGATCGTGCCCAAGGAGCAGGTGTCCGCCGCGACGGCGCAGGGCATGGGGCGCGACATGGTCGCCCACCTCGTCGGCGGCCCCCTCGGCGGCCTGCTGTACTCGATGACCCGCTGGCTGCCGTTCCTGTTCGACGCGCTCAGCTTCCTGTTCGTCACCTGCGCCGCGGCCCTGATCCGCAGGCCGCTCGGGCCGGACCGGCACGCCGGGCAGGGGCCGCGCCCCGGCCTGTTCGCCGACATGGCCGACGGCATGCGCGTGATCCGGCGCAGCGACTACCTGGTGTTCACCATCATCTGGGGCGCCCTGCTCAACGCGGTCACGGAGGGCTTCACGCTGCTCTTCGTCGTCCTCGTGCAGTACCGCGGCGGCGGTCCCACCGAGGTCGGCACCGCCACCTCGCTCGCACTCGTCGGCGGCCTGCTCGGCTCCGTGGCCGGGCCGGCGCTGATGCGCGGACTGGGTGCCCGGACGGTGATGCTGCTGGCCGTCTGGCTTTTCGTGGCGTGCTTCGCCACCGTCGTGTGGATGCCGCGGCCGTGGCAGATCGGGCTGGTGCTGCTGGTGGCCATGACCAGCATGGTGCCGTTGAACGTGGTCACCGAGTCCTACCAGGTCCGGCTCGTCCCCGACGCCTACCTCGGGAGAGTCGCCGCGGCCAACCGGTTCTGCGTGCAGGCGGTGCAGTGGGTGGGCCCCCTGGGCGCGGGCTTCCTCGCCGACGCCGCGGGGGTGCGCGAGGCCATCCTGATCCTCGCCGCCGCCATGGTCGCCCTGGCGATCGCCCTGCACGGCGCACGGCGCCGGTTGCGGGTCCTGGAACTCCCGCTGGCCGAGGTCCGGGAGCTCACTCCCGTCCCCGTGGACCCGCCGGTTCCGCACGGGTCGGTTCCCGCGGCGCCCGTCAGCGTCAACGACCGTTCAGATGAAGCCAGTTCACCGATGAGTGAGCGCGGCGAGGAAGCAGGGTGTGGAAAGGTTGACCGCATGACTGAACACTCCGGACATTCCGAACACAAGCAGGTCGCACGATCGGCCTCGGACGACCTCCTGGCCTCCGACGAGGACCGCAACCGCGTCGCCGAGCGCGTGCGGGCGGCCGTCGCCAACGGACGCCTGGAGCTGGGGGAGCTGGACACACGGCTCGCCCAGGTGTACGAGGCCAGGACGCACGGCGAGCTGGAGGCGGCCGGCCGTGGTCTGCCGCAGCTCGGTGCCAGGGACGCCCTCGTGGTGGACCGCGCCCCGACCTCCCGCTTCGCGCTGGGCATGTTCGGCGGCTTCGAGCGCGAGGGCGAGTGGGTCGTGCCCCCGAAGTTCACCGCCTGGTCGATGTGGGGCGGCGGCCGGCTCGACCTGTCCGAGGCCCGCTTCAGCAGCCAGGAGACCGTGATCCGGGCCGTCGCCCTGTGGGGCGGCACGGAGATCGTCATCCCCGACGACATCGAGGTCGAGGTCAAGGGCTTCGGGCTGTTCGGCGTCTTCGGCAAGCGAGCCGCCCGCAAGATCGGCAAGCCGGGCACTCCGCGCGTCGTCATCAAGGGCGTCGCCATGTTCGGCGGTGTCGTCACCAAGACCAAGGCGATGGGGAGTCCTCCCCAGCACTAGGGCCCGTCCGGCGGACCAGGCCGTGGCGCGCCGCGCCACCGCGTGACACGGTCCGCCGGCCGGGCGGGACACGAAGGAAGCCATGGGAGATCTTGTTCAGTCCACGTCTCTGACGCACACGGCCGAACGACTGCGCGCCGGGGCGAGCGGGGTACGGGAGAACGTGACGCGGACCCTGGAGCGCATCGCCCAGGTGGACCGCGTCGTCCAGGCGTTCGTGGCGGAGCCCGGCCGGACGGACCGTCTGGTCACGGCGGCCCGGGACCTCGCGCGGCGCGACCCCGGGCCGGACGGACACCCCCCGCTGTACGGGGTGCCCGTGGGCGTGAAGGACATCGTCCACGTCGACGGGCTGCCCACCAGGGCCGGTTCGACGCTGCCCGCCGAGGTCCTGGCAGGCGGGCAGGCCACGGTCGTGGACCGGCTGCTGCGGGCCGGCGCGCTGATCGCGGGCAAGACGGTGACGGCCGAGTTCGCCGTCGCCGCCCCCGGACCGACCCGCAACCCGCACCAGCCGGACCACACCCCCGGCGGATCCAGCAGCGGCTCGGCGGCGGCCGTGGCGGCCGGCCTGGTCCCGCTGGCCATCGGCACCCAGACCATCGGCTCGCTCATCCGGCCCGCAGCGTACTGCGGCGTCGTCGGCTTCAAACCGAGCCACGGGCGCATCCCGACCGACGGCGTGCTCCCCGTCTCCCCGACGTACGACACCCTCGGCACCTTCACGGCCACCGCCGCCGACGCCGCCCTGGCCGCCTCCGTCCTCTGCGACGACTGGCGGCCCGAGCGGGCCACGCCCGGCCGTCCGGTGCTGGGCATCCCCGACGGCCCCTACCTCGGCTGCGCCGAACCGGAGGCCCTGGCCGCCTTCGACCGGCAGGTCACCGCCCTGCGCGAGGCCGGCTACGAGGTGGAGAAGGTGCCCCTGTTCGAAACCTTCGAGCAGGACGCCTTCGCCCTGTTCGTCGTCAACCTCTACGAACTGGCCCGCGCCCACGCCGACTGGTTCGCCCGCTACGAGGACCGCTACGACCCCCGTACCGCCGACGCGATCCGGCAGGGCCACGGCGCCCGTGAGTCCGACTACGCCGACGCGCTGCGCGAACGGGAGGTGTTCCGCGACCGCCTGGCGCGGGCCACGGCCGGGTACGGCATCGACCTGTGGATCGCGCCCGCGGCCACCGGGCCGGCCCCGCACGGCCTCGACAGCGCGGGCGACTCGGTGATGTCCCTGCCGTGGAGCGGCGCGGGCCTGCCGTGCCTGACCCTGCCCGCGGGCCGCTCGGCGGCCGGGCTGCCGCTGGGCCTGCAGTGCGCGGGCCGCCCGGGCGAGGACGAGCGCCTGCTGCGCTGGGCGCGGGACCTGGAGAGCGCGCTGCCGGCGTAGCGGCACGGCGCCACGCGCCGCACCCGGTAGCGGCCCGGGACTCGTGGAGGGGGGAGAGGTGGAAGGACGACGGGAGGAACCCGCAGTGGAGATGGGCATCGTCGCCGTGGGCATGGCCTTCGGCGAGCAGGTCGCGGTGGCGGAGACCGCCGGCGAGTACGGGGTCGACCCCGCGGTCGCCCTGAGCATGGGCTACGAGTCGTACCACCGGCTGCGCGACGGCGAGACGGCGACCGATCTCGCGGCGCGCGCGGCCCGCGAGGCCCTGGAGAACGCCGACCTCTCCGTCGCCGACGTGGACCTCGTCCTGGTCGGCCACTCCGACGTCCAGGAGTACCTGGGCTGGGACACCTCGGCCGCCGTGGCCCGGGCGCTCGGTGCCCGCTCCACCCCCACCGTGCTGTTCACACAGTCGTGCGCCGCCTGGTCGCCGGCCCTGGACCACGCCGCCGGCGCGATGGCCCTCTCCCCCGAGACGGACACCGTGCTGCTGGTCCTGGTCAACGCCGTCAGCGAGGCGCACGCCAACCGCATGGACTTCAACGCCACCATCGCCAGCGACGGCGCGGTCGCGGCCGTGCTGCGCCGCGGGCATCCACGGCTGCGCCGGCTGGCCTCGGCGCACGTCACCAACCCCGAGTACGCCGACCTGTTCCGCATCGAGTACGGCGGCTCGGCCGCGCCCGTCGCGCCCGAGGGCCGCGGCAACCTGGACATCGACCCGAAGATCGCGGTCTACCAGTACTTCGGCCGGGACCCGTGGCGTTTCGAGGCGTTCGAGCAGGAGATCCGCGACCGGCTGTCGGACGTGGTCGACACGGCGCTGGCCCGCGCCGGCCGCAAGCGCGGCGAACTGGCCCGGCTCATCTTCATCAACGACAACCAGAAGGCGATCCACGAGGCCGCGACCGCCGTGGGGCTGCCCGTCGAGCGCAGCAACGCCGCGCTCGCCCGGGAACTGGGCCACATGGGCGCGGCCGACCAACTGGTGTGCCTGTGGCGGCACATCGAGTCCGGGGAGCTCGCGCTGGGCGATCTGGTGGCCCTGGCGGGCGTGGCGGCACCGGGCATGCACTGGCTCTGCACGCTCATCGAGGTGTGAGGCCGCAGCGGACCGGACTGCCCCGGCCCGCCGTCAGGCGTCAGGGATCTGTGAGAGGAAACATCATGACCACCCAGCCCCGAACGGCATCAGCGGCGGGCGTCTCCCTCAGTGAGCGGGACATCGCCGGTTTCGTCGTCGAGCGGTTCCTGCCCGGGGTGGCTGCGGGCGAACTCGACCCCGAGTACGACCTGCTGGCCACCGCCGTCATCGACAGCCTCGCCGTGCTGCACGTGGCCGCCTGGCTGGAACAGCGGTACGGCATCGAGCTGGCGGACGCGGAGCTGACGGGCCGCAACTTCCGTACCGTGCGCGCCATCCGCCTCACCGCCGAGCGGGCCGCGGCGACCGGGGGCGGGCAGGCATGAGTCCGTCACTGGTTCAGTCCTTCGCGGCCCGCGCGGCCGACCGGCCCTCGGTCCCGGCGCTGATCTGGGAGGACCGGCCGGTCGGCTACGGCGAGTTGTACGCCATGTCCGCCCGGGCCCGCGACCGGATCGAGGCGCTGGTGCCCGACACCTCGCGGCCGGTGGGCCTGCTGGTGCGCAAGTCGCCGGAGGCGGTCGCCCTGGTGCTCGGCTGCCTCATGGCCGGGCGCGGTTTCCTGCTGCCCTCGCACGAGCTGCCCGAGGCCCCGCTGCGCACCCTGTACGGGCAGGCGGGCTGCTCGGCGGTCCTGGGAACGGCCGACGGCCCGCTGGTCGACCACGTGGTGGACGTGGCCCAGGGCCCGGCGGAGGAGAAGGGGCCCGTCCGGCCGCCGGCCGCCGTGCCCGACGACGCGACCGGCTTCATGCTGACGACCTCCGGCTCGACCGGCCTGCCCAAGATCGTGCCGCTGCCGTCGGGAGGCGTCGCCCGGTTCGCGGCGTGGGCCGCCAGGACCTTCGGCATCTCCACGGGCACCCGGGTGCTCAACTACGCGCCGCTCAACTTCGACCTGTGCATGCTGGACGTGTGGACGACGCTCGCGTACGGCGGCACGGTGGTACTCAGCGATCCCGAGCGGGGCGCCGCGCCGGCGTACCTGCGCGACCTGGTCGCGCGGCACCGGGTCACCGTGGTCCAGGGCGTGCCGCTGCTCTTCCAGATGCTCATCGAGGGGACGGCCGGCACCGGCCCCCTGACCACCGTGGAGCACGTCGTCTTCGCGGGGGAGAGCACCCCGGGCCGCATCCTGGACGGCCTCGCCCCGGTCTTCCCGAAGGCGCGCTGGTACAACAACTACGGCTGCACGGAGACCAACAACAGCTTCCTGCACGAGGTGGACCGCGACCGGCCGGTGCGTGCCCCGCTGCCGATCGGGCGTCCGCTGCCGGGGGTGTCCTGGCTGGTCGTCGGCGCGGACGGGCGCGCGGTGACCGGTTCCGGCCAGGGTGAGCTGCTGGTCAACACGCCCTTCCAGACGGCCGGTTACCTCAACGTGCCCGACGAGCGGAAGTTCGGGCCGCATCCGGACGGCGTGCCCGGCCTGGTCTACTACCGCAGCGGCGACGTCGTGACCCGCCACGACGACGGCACCCTGAGCGTGCTCGGCCGTACCGACTTCATGGTGAAGGTGCGCGGCTTCCAGATCAGCACCCAGAGCGTGGAGCAGATCCTCCTGGACCATCCCGCCGTCACCGAGGCCGCGGTGATCGCCCTGCCGGACCCCGTGGCGGGCAACCGCCTGCACGCCTGTCTGCGGCTGACGGCACCGGACGCGGTCAACAGCCTCGCGCTGCGCGCCCATTGCGCCCGGCACACGGTACGCGCTGCCGTCCCCACCTCGTTCGACCTCGGGACCGATCCGCTGCCCAAGACGTCCACGGGCAAGGTCGACCGCAACCGGGTCAGGGAGTCCGTGACGGCCGCCGTGGGCGCTGTCTGACGGACCGTGAGGCGGCGGGGGCCGCGCGTGTTCCCCGGCAGGGAAAGCCCTATGATCCGGAACCGGATCTTGTATCCCCCTTGCTGCGTGTGCTCACAATGCACATGACAAATGTGTGGGCGGTCGGCTTCTCCGGCCGCCCCCGTCGCAAGAGGGGACCCCCCACATGAGAAAACCTCTCGCCGCCGCACTCCTGGCCCTGGCGATGTCCGGGGTGGGTGCGGCTCCCGCGCTCGCGGCCGAGCCCGTCGCCGGCGGCTCGGAACCGATCGCGGACCCGGACACGGTCACGTCGGTGGTCCACGACGTGGTCACGTCCACCACGGAGAACCTCGCCCGGAGCGCGTCGCCGTCGGCCCAGGCGGTGAACTTCGCCGGCACCGTCTCCCTCAGCAACTGCTCCGGTTCCGTCGTGCGCATGTCCAACTCCCAGGACGACGACCCGGCGCTCGTGCTCACCAACGGCCACTGCCTGGAGAGCGGCTTCCCCAGGCCCGGCCAGGTCATCGTCGACCAGGCCTCCAGCCGCTCCTTCGGCCTGCTCAACTCCGCCGGCACACGCGTCGCGACCCTGCGCGCCAGCAAGATCGCGTACGCCACGATGACCGACACCGACGCGGCCGTCTACCAGCTCACCCGCACCTACGGGCAGATCAAGAGCGCGTACGGCATCGACGCGCTGACCCTCCAGGGCACCCGTCCGGCCGCCGGCACCGCCATCAGCGTCGTCTCCGGCTACTGGAAGCGGATCTACAACTGCTCCATAGACGGGTTCGTGTACCGCCTGAAGGAGGGCGACTGGACCTGGAAGGACTCGGTCCGTTACACCTCCGCCTGCAACACCATCGGCGGCACCTCCGGCTCGCCCGTCGTCGACACCGCCACCGGCAAGGTCGTCGCCGTCAACAACACCGGCAACGAGGACGGCGAGCGCTGCACGGTGAACAACCCGTGCGAGGTCGACGAGAACGGCACCGTCACGGTCCGCAAGGGCATCAACTACGCCCAGCAGACCTACCCGTTCGCGGCCTGCTTCGGGGTCGACAACAAGCTCGACCTGAGCGCGAGCGGGTGCACCCTGCCCAAGCCGTAGGGCAGGGCAGGGCGCGTCGGCGGGCGGTCAGCCGGGTCGTACGGGAGTGCGCCGGACCGCCCGCCCCGCCAGGACGCCGGTACGCCGCCCGTCCTCGATGACGAACCGCCCGTCGACCAGCACGTAGGGGAGTCCCGTCGGGAGGGTGCGCGGTTCCTCGAAGGTGGCGCCCGCGGCCACCGTCCCCGGGTCGAAGAGCACCAGGTCGGCCCGGTACCCCTCGCGGACCAGCCCGCGGTCCGGCAGTCGCAGCCGGGCCGCCGGGCGCGAGGTCAGGTGCGCGACGCACTCCTCCAGCGACAGCACGCCCAACTCCCTCACGTACCCGCCGAGATAGTGCGGGAAGGTGCCGTAGGCGCGCGGATGCGGCTTGCTGCCCTGAAGGATGCCGTCCGAGCCGCCGGTGTGGACGCGGTGGCGCATGATCGCCCGTACGTTCTCCTCGTGGCCGACGTGCTGGAGGATGGACGGGGCCAGGCGGTCCCGGATCAGCAGCCGGCGGGCGACGGCCCAGCAGGTCTCGCCGCGCAGGTCCGCCGACTCCCGCACCGTACGGCCCACATAGGGCGCGAGCGCGGGGTCGCCCACGCCGGAGATCTCGATCGTGTCCCACTCGATGGGCACCCCGTGACAGCCGTCGGATCCGACGACCTCCAGGTGGTGGCGGATCCGTTCGGCGGTCTCGTCGTCGGCCAGCCTCCTGAGGACCGCCTCCGGGCCGCCCTCGCTCGCCCAGCTCGGCAGCATCGCCACGAGCGTGGTGCAGCCGGGCGTGTAGGGGTAGGTGTCCAGGCTGATGTCGGCACCGGCGGCCAGCGCCTCGTCCAGCAGCGCCAGCAGGTCGGGCGCCCGGCCCTTGTTCACCCCGAAGTTCATCGTCGCGTGCGCGAGATGGAGCGCGCAGCCCGCCTCCCGGGCCAGCCGGACCATCTCCTCGTACGCCTCCAGCGCCCCCGCCCCGTACGAGCGGTGGTGGGGGCAGTAGTAGCCGCCGTACCGGGCCACCACCCGGCACAGCTCGGTCAGTTCGGCGTCCTTGGCGTACATGCCCGGCGTGTACGTCAGACCGGACGACATGCCGACGGCGCCCTGCTCCAGGCCTTCCGCGACCAAGCGGCGCATCCGGTCGAGCTCCTCGGGGGTCGCCTCCCGGTCCTCCCAGCCGACGGCGAGCGCGCGCACCGTGCCCTGCGGGACGAGGTAGGCCGCGTTCACGGCGATGCCCCGGTCGAGCCGGTCCAGGTACTCGCCCACCGACCGCCAGTCGAAGTCGATGTCGTCGCCGTACCCGTTCCAGCCGGCGATCGCCCGGCGCACCTCGCCGAGCGTGCGGTCGTCGACGGGCGCGTACGACAGCCCGTCCTGGCCGATGACCTCCAGGGTGACGCCCTGCGCGGCCTTGGCACTGTGGTCGGGGTCGCGCAGCAGCGCCAGGTCGCTGTGGGCGTGCATGTCGATGAAGCCGGGGGACAGCACGAGTCCCTCCGCGTCCAGCTGCCGCCGGGCCCGGGGGCGTTGGCAGCCCGCCGCGGCCGCCTCCTTGACGATCGAGACGATCCGGCCGCCGTCGACCACGACGTCGGCGCGGTAGGACTCCGCGCCGCTGCCGTCCACCACGTCCGCGTCACGGATGACGAGCTCTTCCACGCCGGCCCTCCCTAGAAGAACGTGCGGATGTAGTCGACCACCGTGCCGTCCGCCTGCGCGAGCGGGATCAGCGGCCACTTGTCGAACGACGTGCACGGGTGGGACAGGCCCATGCCGACCCAGTCACCCACCTCAAGGTCCGCCTCCGGCGCCGTCCGCAGCCAGGCGTGCTGGTCGGACAGCGCGGTGACGTCGATGCCGGCCGCCGGGCGCTCGACGCCGTCCCGGCGCACGACCTGTGCGACCGGCAGGTCCAGGTCGTGCGCCGCGTCCCGCTTGCCGGCGTTGACGAAGGCCTGCTCGGCCGAGGGCCGGGAGACGACCTGCGCCCACAGCCGGAACGCGGGCTCCAGCGCGCCCTCCTCCGGAACGCGGTTGAAGGGGGTCAGCCGGCGGTAGTGGCCGTCGTCGTGCGAGACGTACGCGCCGGAGCGCAGCAGCCGCAGGACCGGACGGGAGAGTTCGGGGATCTGGGCGAAGACGTCGGCGACCGCGTCGAACCAGGCGCTGCCGCCCGCGCTGACGACGATCTCCTCCGTCGCCGAGAAGCGCCCCGCCTTGTCGAACTCCACGGCCAGGGCCACCAGCTGCCGCAGCCACGCGTGCACCTTCGCCGAGTCGGCCTGCGGGACCTCGCCCTCGTAACCCGCGACCCCGACCAGCCGCAGGGTCGCCACGCCCGCCACCGCGTCCGCGACCGCCGCGCACTCCGCCTCCGTCCGCACGCCCGTGCGGGCACCCTCACCGGCGCTGAGCTCGACGACGACGTCGAGGGGGCGGGAGGCGGTCCGCAGCGCCGCGTCCATCAGCTGCACCCCGCGCACGGAGTCGACGTAGCAGACGAGACGGAAGTCCGGGTCGGCGTCGAGCTGCGCGGCGATCCAGCGCAGCGCCGCCGGATCGACGACCTCGTTCGCGAGGAAGACGCGCCGGACGCCGAACGCCCGCGCCACCCGCACCTGGTGCGGCACCGCCAGCGTGATGCCCCACGCGCCGCGCTCGATCTGGCGGTGGAAGAGCTGCGGGGCCATCGAGGTCTTGCCGTGCGGGGCGAAGGCGAGGCCGTGGCGGGCCGCGTACGTCTCCATCAGCTCCAGGTTGTGCTCCAGACGCTCCGCGGACAGGGCGAGCACGGGGGTGGCGAACCCGCCGGTGAACAGGTTGCGGCGCTGCGCGGCCAGCTCGCCGACGGTCAGCCCGTCGGCGTCGGGCGGGAGGCCCTTGAAGCGGTGGTCGACGCGTTCCGCGGCGAGGCGGGTGAGGGCGTCGGTGCCGGGCTCTGCAGCCATGAGGCCTCCCTGATCAGGTTAGTTGCATGCTGTGCAACATCCATTGCGTGTCTTGCTCACCGCTGTCTAACATCTCGGCCACGCGGGGTCAACGGAACCGCGTCCCGCACATCCGGCCATCCCGCACCGCCGACGAGGAGCGACGAGCATCGTGACCACCACCGGACCCCGCGACGTCCCCGGCGTCCCCGACGTCCCCGGTGTCGTGGACGTCGTCGCGCTCGGCGAGTCCATGGTGACCTTCCTGCCCGGCCGGCCGGGCAGGCTGGCCGACGTGCCGTCCTTCGAGCGGGGCATCGGGGGCGCCGAGTCGAACGTGGCCTGCGTGCTGGCCGCCGCCGGGCACACCACACGGTGGGTGAGCCGGGTCGGCGCCGACGGGTTCGGCGACCACCTGGTGGAGGCGATCGGGGCATACGGAGTCGACGTGTCGTACGTACGGCGGGACCCGGCCCGCCCCACCGGCATCTACTTCCGCACGGCCGGGGACCGGGCCACCGACGCCCACGAGGTGGCCTACTACCGGACGGGGTCGGCCGCGTCGGCGATGGCGGTGGAGAACACGGATCTGACGGCGGTGCGCGCTGGACGCGTCCTGCACCTGTCCGGGATCACGGCTGCCCTGTCCGACGACTGCTTCGGCCTGCTGTGGGAGCTGACGGCCCCCGGACCGCAGCGGCCTCTCGTGTCGTTCGACGTCAACTTCCGTCCGGGCCTGTGGCGCGACGCCGACGGCCCCCGGGTGCTGCTCGACCTCGCCCGCCGCGCCGACCTCGTCTTCGTCGGGGCCGACGAGGCACGGGCCGCCTGGGGGCTGCACGACGCACGCGCCGTCCGCGACGCCCTGCCGGAGCCGGAGCTCGTCGTGGTCAAGCAGGGCAGCAGCGGGGCGACGGCCTTCGGCCGGGACACGGACGGCCGGCACGTGGGCGGCCGGTCCACGGACGGCCAGTGGACACACGTCCGGGACGCGGATGACCGGGGCCCGGGCCGCCACGGCGCGGGCGGCCGGGGTACGGGCGGTCGGGACCCGGTCCGCAGGGGAACGGGCGCCCAGGACGCGGATGGCGGGGGTGCGGGGGGCCACGGTCCGGATGGCCGGGGCTCGGGTGGTGGGGACTCGGTGGGCTACGGCACAGGTGGCCGGGGTGCGGGCGGCCACGGCCCGGGTGGCCGGGGCGCAGGCGGTCGGGAGGCGGGTGGCCGGGGCTCGGACGCCCAGGACGCGGGCGGTCACGGCGCGCGGGCCGAGAACGCGGACGGCCGGGGTGCGGGCCGCCACGGCCCGGGCGGCCGGGGCGAGGACGACACCGGTGCCGCCATCTTCGTGCCCGCCCTCCAGGTCGACGTCCTCGCCGCCGTCGGCGCGGGTGACGCCTTCGCCGCCGGCTTCCTCTCCGCCACCCTGCGCGGTCTGCCCCTGCGGGACCGGCTGCGGCACGGGCACCTCATGGCGGCGGCCGCCCTCACCGTCCCCGGCGACCTCGCCGCACCGCCCGCCCGCGGGCCCGCCGACCGCCTCGCCGCCCTCGACGACGCCGCGTGGGGGAGACTTCGACTCGGCCCCGGGTGGACCGACGCCGTGGACCGGGCCGAGGAGGAGGTACGTACGCCATGAGCCAGACCGTCGACCGCGCGCTGAGCATCCTGCCGCTGCTCGCCGAGGGCCCCGCCGACCTGGGGCAGGTCGCCGACCGCCTCGGCGTGCACAAGTCCACCGCCCTGCGGCTGCTGCGCACCCTGCACGAGCACGGCCTCGTCTACCGCCAGTCCGACCAGCGCTACCGCCTCGGTGCCCGCCTCTTCGCCCTCGCCCAGGAGGCGATGGAGAACCTCGACGTGCGCGAGATCGCCCATCCCCACCTGGTCCGCCTCAACGAACGGTGCGGCCACACCGTGCACCTGGCCGTGTACGAGGAGAACGAGGTCCTCTACATCGACAAGGTCGACAGCCGCTACCCGGTGCGCATGTACTCGCGGATCGGCAAGCCCGTCGCCATCACCGTCGCCGCCGTCGCGAAGCTGCTGCTCGCCGATCTGCCCGAGCACGAGCGGCGGGCGGTCGCGGAGAAGCTCGACTACCCGGCGTACACGCCCCGTTCGACACCCAACGCAGAGGCGTTCCTCAAGGAACTGGCCAAGGTGCGCGAACAGGGCTGGGCCACCGACCTCGGCGGCCACGAGGAGTCCATCAACTGTGTCGCCGCCCCGATCCGCGGCGCCGACGGCCGGGTCGTCGCCGCCATGTCGGTCTCCGCGCCGAACGTCGTCGTCACCGCCGACGAACTCCTCACCCTGCTCCCGCTGGTGCGCCGTACGGCGGACGCCATCAGCGGCGAGTACTCCGGCAGAACACCAGTGAAGGGCACCGCATGACAGAGAAGACAGAGAAGACCGCGCTCACCCCGGCGACGCACACCACCCCGCCGGCGAAGTTCTCGCACGGCGTGCGGAAGGGCAACATCCTCCAGGTCGCCGGCCAGGTCGGCTTCCTCCCCGCCGAACCGGGCAAGCCGCCGACACCCGTCGGCCCCACCCTGCGCGAACAGACCCTCCAGACCCTCGCCAACGTCAAGGCGGTCCTGGAGGAGGGCGGCGCCACCTGGGACGACGTGATGATGATCCGCGTCTACCTGACCGACGTGGCCCACTTCGCCGAGATGAACGAGATCTACAACGCCTACTTCGAGGCGCAGGGCCTCACCCAGCCGCCCGCCGCCCGCACCACCGTCTACGTCGGCCTTCCCGCCGGGCTCCTCATCGAGATCGACGCGCTCGCCGTCCTGGGCTGACGCCCCGCCACCCCCCCACCCGCACGCCGACACGGCACGGCCCCCGTCACGGGGCGCCGTGCCGCGATCCCCCCTGCCCGAAAGCTCTATGTGTTTACGCAGAGGACCCCCGTATGTCCCATCCGTCCCTCCCGCTCGCCGCGTCCGTCCCCGCTGAGACCCCACCCCACACCGGCGGCCTGCTCCTCCTGATCGACGGCACGGCGGGCCTGCTGACCGTCGCCGCCCTCGGGATCGTGCTGCTCCTCTTCCTGATCATCAAGGTGCGGCTCCAGCCGTTCGTCGCCCTGCTCGCCGTCTCCATAGCCGTCGGCCTGCTGGCGGGCCTGTCGGTCACCGAACTCTTCGGCACCGTCCAGCGGTCGGACGCCGTGTCCACCATCGAGTCCGGCATGGGCGGCATCCTCGGCCATGTCGCGATCATCATCGGCCTGGGCACCATGCTCGGCGCGATCCTGGAGGTCTCCGGCGGCGCGGAGGTCCTCGCCTCCCGGCTGCTGGGACTGTTCGGCGAGCGGCGCGCCCCGCTCGCGATGGGCCTCACCGGCCTGGTCTTCGGCGTCCCCGTCTTCTTCGACGTCGGCATCTTCGTCCTCGCGCCGATCGTGTACGCCGCCGCCAAACGCTCGGGCAAGTCGATCCTGCTGTACTGCCTGCCGCTGCTCGCCGGCCTGTCGGTGACCCACGCCTTCCTGCCGCCGCACCCCGGCCCGGTCGCCGCCGCCGGCCTTCTCCACGTCGACCTCGGCTGGGTCATCCTGATGGGCGTCGTGTGCGGTCTGCCGGCCGTGGTGGCCGCCTGGGTGTACGCGGCGTGGATCGGCAGGCGCATCTTCGTCGCCGTACCGCAGGACATGGTGGAGGCGGCCGAGGAGGCCAGGCAGGCGGTCGTCGAGGAGCAGCGCGCGGCCGGGGCCGAGCCGCGTGAACAGCCCGTGGCGCTGGGCACCGTCCTCGGCATCATCGGCACGCCGCTGATCCTCATCCTCGCCGCGACGTTCTCCTCGATCGCGCTCGACCCGTCCGTCCTCCGCTCGGTGATCGAGTTCTTCGGCAACCCGTTCGTGGCGCTGACCCTCGCCCTGTTCCTCGCGTACTACCTGCTGGGTGTCCGGCGCGGCTGGTCCCGCACGTCCCTGGAGACCGTGTCCACGGCGTCGCTCAAGCCGGTCGGCAACATCCTGCTGGTCGTCGGCGCCGGCGGTGTCTTCGGCGCGATCCTGAAGGCCAGCGGTGTCGCCCAGGCCCTGTCGGACACCTTCAACGACGTGGGCCTGCCGGTGATCGCGCTGTCCTACCTGATCTCCGTGGTCCTGCGCGTCGCCCAGGGCTCGGCGACGGTCGCGATCGTCACGACGGCGGGCATCGTGGCGCCCCTGCTCTCCGAGGGCGACCACTCCCAGGCCTTCGTGGCCCTGGTCATCATGGCCATCTCGGCGGGCTCCATCTTCGCCTCCCACGTCAACGACGGCGGCTTCTGGATGGTGGCCAAGTACTTCGGCATCAGTGAGCGGGACACGCTCAGGACGTGGACCGTGCTGGAGAGCGTGCTGTCGGTGGCGGGCTTCGCGGTGGCCGCCGTGTTGAGCATCTTCGTATAACGATGCAGGGGCCGGCTGTGTGCGGCACAGGATCGTGGACCATACTGCTCCGCTGTGGAGCAGCGCATAGGTTCGAGCAGCCAGCCCCTGGAGGGCGAGCCCCTGAAGGCCCTGAAGGGCGCCGGGTTCGACCCGGCCTTCGTCCCCGGGCTCACCGCACCGGTCTCCGAGGAGACGGAGGACGCCGAGGCGGCACCGGAGGAAGCCGAGGACTCCCAGGACGCCGAGGACGCCGAGGACTCCGTGGAGCCCGAGGCGACGGAGGAGAGCGCCGCCGAGGAGGCGTCCGAAGAGGCCCTGGACGGACCGGTCTTCGAGGCGTCCGACCGCCGCGCGAGAATCGTCGCCGACCACAGGGGCGTCCGACTGTCCCTGGACGACCAGGAGTGCGACTTCCGCTGGGACGAGATCGGCGCGGTCGAGACCGAGACCGCCCGCTTCGGCAAGCGGTACACGGTCACCGTGCACACTCCTGACCGGCGCTGGTACCCGATCGAGATCGAGGCACCGGCCAGGAGCCACTTCACGGAGTGGGACGCGCGGCTGGACGCGGTACTGGACGCCTACTTCGAGGAGGACGCCGAGTAACTAGCCGCAGTACTGGGCTTCCTTGCCGATCGACCGGTACATGCAGTCTGCGTTCTCCAGCAGTTGCAGCACCGCGTCCCGGTTACGGGAGGTCTCCCGCTCGATCACCTCGTCGGGCGGGTAGAACCCACCTCCGGAGCTGGACCGCGGATACATCTCGAAGGTGTACCCGAAGATCTTGTGCGTACCCCAGAGGTAGTCGTCGATCGACCCGTCCGTGATGTACAGGTCGCTGGACTGCTGCGCCGTGTACCCGTTGCTCGCGGCCATCTTCTGCCCGACCGCCTTGAACGCGGCGTGGTCGTCCGCCGTCATCCCGGTCGTCGTGTCGGAGTACGTGTACCCGAACGGCCACAGCACCAGCTCGCTGTAGGTGTGGAAGTCGACACCGGCCCGGATCTGCTGCTTGCCGCCGACCACCCGGCTGCGCACGAAGTCGGCGACCACCTTGACCTCGGGCGCGGACTCGGGCGCCGAACCCCGGTACGTTTCGGAGGACGTCGAGCCCGAGGAGCCGCCGCAGCAGCCCCAGCGGTAGTTCCAGTTGCGGTTGAGGTCCGTTCCGACGTACGAACTGCCGCTGTTGGGCTGCCGGTTCTTGCGCCACGAGCGGTAGGACCCGGACGCGATGTCGTACTCGCCGCCGTCCGGGTTGATGTCCGGCAGGATCCAGATCTCGCGGTTGTTCACCATGCTGGTGACACGTGAGTCGCTGCCGTATCCGGCGCCCAGCTCGCGGATCAGGTACAGCGCCATCTCCACGGTCAGGTGCTCACGGGCGTGCTGGTGGTGGGTGAACAGGACCTCGGGCTCGCTCTCGTCGGTCGCCACGTTGTCGCTGATCTTGATGGCGACGATGTCCCGGCCCTGGTAGGACTTGCCGATCACCCGTTTGCTCATGATGTTCGGGTACGACGCGAGCCGCCGGTCGATCTCCGCGTTCATCTCGGCGTAGTTGTGGTAGCGGGAGTCGGCCGAGGGGAAGTCGAAGAGCCGGACGTCGTCCGCGCTCGACGAGCGGTCGGGTGCCGTGCCCAACGCCGTGACGTGGTAGCCGAGTTGGCGCAGCTTGCGGATCTGGTCCGCGCGGCCGGAGATCACCACGGTCTCCTCGTCGGCCTCGTCGACGGTGACACCCGTCTGCTGGATGGCCGTACGGGTCACCGGAGTCGTGTGCTGATGGATCTCGTACTGCCGGACGTCGTCGGCCGACGGAGCCGCCTTGCGGGCACTGTCGGCGGTGGCGTCCGTCGCCGTCGCGGAGAGGGGAGCGGCGAGGGCGAGGGCGAGAAGGGCGGCCAGGGCGGCGGTACGTCTGCCGGAGCGGGCGCCTGAGCCGCCCGTCCCTGCGCCTCGTGTTGCCGAGCCTCGTATGCGGAGTCGCATGAAATCTCCTTGTGGGAGGTGGGGTTGTTTCTGCGACGTACGTGGTGCGGGTGTGGCGCTCATCGTTCAGCTCGTGGCATGAGCAGGTCAATAGACAGCCGGGAAGTGATGGCGTGAACCCTGCGGAAATCAGCCGCGCAGTGTACGCGGGCCCCGGAGGAGCGGTGCCGTCCCGGGGGAAGTCCACTCACGGGTGTGACTCGGACGTGCATATATGTAAGTCCCGGGCGACAGTGGGGGTTCGCGCAAGGGGGGCCGGAGCGTCCGGGTCGACCAGCGGATCGCCGACCGCCTGGTGATCGCCCGCGGCACCGCCGAGGGGCATGTGGATCGCATCCTCAGCGAGCTCGGCCTCGGCAACCGCCGTCGGATCGCCGCCCGGGTGTCGGCACAGCGCTGACGACCCGACCACCCCACGCCACCACCGAGGGGACCCCGTGACCACCCGACAAGCCTCCACGCACCGGCCGTTCGACCACCGCATGGCCGTTTTCGACACCGACGACGGTTTCCTCGCCGCCGCCCTGCCCTTCCTCTCCGAAGGGCTCGCAGCCGACGGCGAACCCCCACCCGTGGCCATCGCCGCCCCCGCCAACCTCGACCTCCTGCGCGACGCGCTCGGCAGCGAGGCCAGGAACATCACCTGCGTCCCGCACACCGACTGGTACACCGGCTCCGCCGCCAACGCGGTGGCCCAGGTTGCCGGTCACCTCGCCGGGCACGCCGGCCCCGGCGGCCGGGCCCACCTCCTCATGGAGCCCGTGTGGAGCGGCCGTGCCGGGCGATCGGCCCGCGAGACCACCGAGTGGATCCGCTACGAGGCCCTGGTCAACCTCCTCTTCGCACCGGCGGCCACGACCGCCCTGTGCGCCTACGACACCCGCACCGCCGGCCCCGCCGTCGTCGCCGCGGCCCGCCGTGCCCATCCGGACACCGACGTGTACGAGGACCCGGTGCGGCTCGTGGCCGAACTGGACGGCGTACCGCTGCCGCTGCCCCCGGTCGACGCCGATCCGCTGTTCGAGCCGCAGGCCGACGCCGTACAGGCCTGGGCCGTCGCCCGGGGCCTGCCCGTCGCGGACGCGGAGCTCTTCGCCACGGCCGTCACCGAGACCGCGGCGGCCCTCGCCCCGCTCACCGGCGCCGCCCTGCTGTGGGGCGAACCGCCCGGCTGTGTCTGCGAACTGCGCTCGACGCGCCGCTTCGACGACCCGCTCGCCGGTTTCGTCCCGCCGCCCACCACCGACCTGGAGCCCGGCCAGGGCCTGTGGTACGCGCGTCAGGTGTGCGCGTACGTCGACATCCGGGACGTCGGCGCGGAAGCGACGGTGCGTCTGCAGTACGCGTGACGGACGCGGGTGCACAAGCAGGTGTCCTCCCCTGCGAGCCCCCGCCCCGGCGCGCCTTCCTGGGCCCACGCCGCAACTCTCCGAGGGGGGCCATCGGGCCCCGGCGCCCGGTACTTCCCGTTTCCCCGGCCACTGCTGGGGTCCGGTCGCCTGAGCGCCGCGCACGATCCCTGCCCGACCGCGGGACGCGGACGGGCGCGCCCCGCGGGCGCTGGACGCGGGCACCGGACCGCCTGGGGTTCGAGCTCGGCGCCGGCGGGCCGGGCGGCTGCGGTCGGCGACAGCCGTGACGCTCCGCCGGGCGGGCCCCGGCGGTACACCAGAAGGCCGGGCCCCCGCCACCCCGCCCAGCCCGTAGGGGCATCGAGTGAAGATCCCCGCACGCCCTCTTGTCCGACCGGCGCCTTTGGGCTTTCTTGACCTGCATGGCGGACACCACAGGAAACACCCAAGGCACCGAGGCTCCCCACGACCCCCGGCCCCGCAAGGCGAGTTGGAAGTACATCGGCCCGGGCATCGTCGTCGCCGCGACCGGTGTCGGCGCGGGCGACCTGGTCGCCACGCTCATCGCGGGCAGCAACTTCGGCTACACGCTCCTGTGGGCCGCGGTCGTCGGCTGCCTGGTGAAGATCTCCCTCGCCGAGGCGGCGGGCCGCTGGCACCTGTCCACCGGACGCACCTTGTTCGACGGCTGGGCCAGCCTCGGCCGCTGGACGACGTACTTCTTCGCGGTCTACGTCGTCGTCTGGGGCTTCGTGTACGGCGCGGCGGCGATGTCGTCCAGCGCGCTGCCCCTGCAGGCCCTCTTCCCGGACGTGATGGACCTCAAGTGGTGGGCCATCGCCTCGGGCCTGGTGGGCCTGGTCTTCGTCTGGTTCAACAAGTACGCGGTCTTCGAGAAGGTCATGACGGTCCTGGTGGGCGTCATGTTCCTGGTCACGGTCTACCTGGCGATCCGCGTCACCCCCAACCTCCCCGACGTGTTCGCGGGCCTGCTGCCGGTCCTGCCCGACGAGAAGGACTCCGTCCTCAACACCCTGGGCCTGATCGGCGGCGTCGGCGGCACCATCACGCTGGCCGCGTACGGCTACTGGGTCAACGCCAAGGGGTGGACCGACACCGGCTGGATGAAGGTCATGCGCCTGGACAACCGCGTCGCCTACGCGACCACCGGCGTTTTCGTCGTGGCGATGCTCTTCGTCGGCGCGGAGCTGCTCCACTCGGCGAACATCGCGATCGCCAGCGGCGACAAGGGCCTGATCCAGCTGAGCGACATCCTGGAGCGCGAGTACGGCACCGCGACCGCGAAGTTCTTCCTGATCGGCTTCTTCGCCACGTCCTTCACCTCGCTGATCGGCGTCTGGCACGGCGTGAGCCTGATGTTCGCCGACTTCGTGGCGCGGCAGCGGAGCAAGGCGCAGGCCAGGGCCGAGGAGGTCGCCTCCGGAGAGCGCGAGCGCTCCTGGCCCTTCCGCGCCTACCTGCTGTGGCTGACCTTCCCCCCGATGATCCTGCTCTTCGAGGGCCAGCCGTTCCGACTGATCATTCTCTACGGCGTGCTGGGTGCCGCCTTCCTGCCCTTCCTCGCCGGCACCCTGATGTGGCTGCTGAACTCCTCCCGCACGCCGCGCGAGTGGCGCAACGGACCGGTGAGCAACGCGATGCTCGCCGCCGCGGGCCTGCTGTTCCTGGTCCTGTGCCTGAAGCAGATCTGGGACCAGCCGTGGTCGGAGTTCTTCTGACGGTCGCGGCAGGTCCCGCCGCCGCGGGCCTCGTCGGCGCGGTGGTCTCCCGGCCGCCTACGGCAGCGCGTGCACGTGCGGGCCCACCGCGTTCGACCACGCGTTGCCGGCGGTCGCGTCCCAGTTCGTCGACCAGGTCATCGCGCCCCGCAGGCCGGGATAGGTCCGCGACGGCTTGAAGGTGCCGCAGTTGGTGCCCTTGGTCAGGCAGTCCAGGGCGTTGTTCACCACGGACGGGGAGACGTAGCCGCTGCCCGCGGCGCGGGTCGAGGCAGGCAGGCCGAGGCCCACCTGCGACGGGGCGAGGCCGCCCTCCAGCTGGATGCAGGCGAGCGCGGTCAGGAAGTCCACCGAGCCCTGGCTGTACACCTTGCCGTCGCAGCCCAGCATGGAACCGCTGTTGTAGTACTGCATGTTGACGACCGTGAGGATGTCCTTGACGTTCAGCGCGGTCTGGAAGTAGGAGTTCGACGTCGACTGCATGTCGATGGTCTGCGGCGCCATCGTGAGGATCATCGACGGGCCCGCCTTGGCCGACAGCGCGCGCAGCGCCTGCGTCATGTACGTGGCGTTGAGACCGTTCTCCAGGTCGATGTCCACGCCGTCGAAGCCGTACGTCTGCATCAGGGAGTACACGCTGTCGGCGAAGTTCCTCGCGGACGCCGCGTCGTTCACCGCGACCGTGCCGCGCTCGCCGCCGACCGAGATGACGACCTTCTTGCCCGCCGCCTGCTTGGCTCTGACGTCGGCCTTGAACTGGTCGACGGTGTAGCCGCCGAGCCCGGCCGAGTCCAGGGTGAAGGTCACCGCGCCCGGCGTCGGGGTCGCGTCCGCGAAGGCCACCGCGATGATGTCGTACTGGGACGGCACGTCGGAGATCCGCTGTACCCTCGCCCCGTTGTCGAAGTTCTGCCAGTAGCCCGTCACGGCGTGCTTCGGCAGGCCACTGCCGCCTCCGGTGTCCGGCGCGGTCGTCCGCCCCGTCACCGTCGCCGACTTCGCCGACTCGCCCGCCGCGTTCGTCGCCGTGACCTGGAAGCCGTACGAGGTGGAGGCCGCCAGGCCCGTCACCGTCGCCGAGGTGCCCGACACCGCGGTGACCTTCGTGCCGTCCCGGTAGACGGTGTAACCCGTGGCGCCCGGCACGGGGTTCCACGCCAGCGACACCGACGAGGGCGTCGTACCCGAGACCCGCAGACCGTCCGGTGCGGCCGGGACCGCCGGGTCCGGGTCACCGCCGCCGCCCCCGTCGGGGCCGTACACCGACAGGTCGTCCGCGTAGTACGCCGCCTGGCCGTACCAGCCGTGCGTGTACACGGTCACCGAGGTCGTCGCCGACCCGGTCGTGAAGCTCGTCGTCAGCTGCTTCCAGGTCGACGAGTCCGGGGTCCAGGTCGACACGTCGGTGGTGCCGGTGCCGGTGACGCCCAGGTAGGCGTACCCGCCCCGCACCCACGCGCTCAGGCTGTACGTCGAGTCGGGCCGCACCGCGACCGTCTGGGTGCAGCGGGCGTTGTCCTGCCCGGACGGGGTGGCCTTCAGCGCGGCCGAGCCGCCGTGCACCGGCGAGGAGACCGTCGTCCCGCTGTTCGCCGAACACGTCCAGCCGTTCAGGCCGGCCTCGAAGCCGGCGTTCTTCGCGTTGTTGACGTCCGCCGCCGCTGCCTGGTGGGCGGTCGTGAGGGAGAGGGCGAGGGCAGCGGTGACGGTTCCCGCCCAGATCCGTATCCGTCTGCGTGCGCGGTCCACTGGGGCCTCCGGTGGGGGAGTGGGGATGGGGACGGTGGCCACCGCTGGACGTACAAGTTGGTCCAGACCAATTCAGTTGTCAATGGGTGCGGCCGAGACGGCCCGGACGCGCGGCCTGGACGCGCGGCCCGGGCGCGCGGTTCGGGCGCGCGGTTCGGGCGCACGGGTGGACCGTGCGGGTCTGGTGCGAGCCCCGGCGTCAAGCCGATGCACAGGACCTCCACCGGCCGGGGTCGGATCGAGACCGGCAAGATGCTCAACCTGCCCCGTTTTGACGCGGCTTGTGCAACGAGAGTTGCTGGCCGGCTGCCCAAACGCTGTTCTCCGGTCACAGCGCCGTGGATACAGTGCTGAGGTAGTCACGCAGTGAAGTCATCAGGGTGCGCCGGAGGAACGCCCGGTGGGCCGACGGGCATGGGGAAACGGGGAGCTGCGCGTGCCAACTGCCATTGCCGTGACCAGCGCCGACCTGGCGCTGCCGCCGCATGACGAACGAACGCTGCCCGCCGTCGTGCTGCAGGACATCGACCGGCGGCCGCTCGAGCGGGCCCTGGCCGACCTGCAGGCACTGGTCGAGCAGCACGGCCACGTCATCGTGGTGTGCTCACAGGCCGCGCCCGTCGCCGTCCGGCGGCGGCTGCACACCCTGCGCTCCCTCCTGGAAAGCGATCGGATCGCCCTGTTCTGCCCGGATCTGCCGCCGCTCGGACTGGCCGTGCTGGCCCGCCAGTTGCGGCAGCTGGCCTCCTGCGACCTCAGTCCCGGCGTGCTCGCCTCGGCCGGCCGGCTGCTCACCCACTACATCCACTCCGGCGCACTGCTCAACTCCGTCGCCCGGCTGGACCGCGTCCCCGTCGGCCTGACGTCGCACGCCAAGTCCTGGATGCCGGGCAGCCAGTTCGCCGTCCTCGCCCATCCGCAGCCGCAGCTCGTGAAGCTCGGCGGCCCCGAGGCGACGCTGAACGGCCCGGAGTTCGGCACCTGGATGCTGGTCGCCAAGGGCCAGCTCCCGTCCGACTGGGTCACCACCACCCTGGCCCCCGCCTGGAACGTGCTCGGGCTGCGCGAGACCCCGCTGCCCGCCGAGTCCCCCGACTGGTGGGGGACCGGCAAGCTGATCGAGTTCTGCTCCTACCTGCCCGACCTGTCGGTCCTCTACCAGCTGGTCACGTCGGTGCGGCGCGGCACCTGCCACTGGTGCGGCATCGACGTCATCGGCGACCGGTGCGTGTTCTGCTCGGCCCTGCCACCGGTCCAGGAGAGCCCTCGCGAGAACCGGACGCCCGTCGCATGAGTCACGACCCCCGGGACACGCGACGCGACCCGCCTTCCGCACCCGTCGTACCCACCGATTCCGCTCGACCGATCTCCCCAACGAGGTTGCACGGTTCATGAACTCCCGTCAGCGCCGCGGCGTGATACTCCTGCTCCTGTCGGTCCTGTGCGCCCTTGGCGCGTTCGCCGGCGTGCTGTCCGTCATCAGCGACGTGAAGTCCAAGGTCGGCCCCGAGGTCACCGCGTACCGGCTGAAGTCGGACGTGGCGCCCTACACCGCTCTCGACGAGGCCCGGTTCGAGAAGATCAAGATGCCGCAACGGTGGCTGTCGAAGAACGCGGTCACCGATCTCTCCGAGATCCGGGGCAAGATCGCGGTGACGACCCTGAAGGCGGGCTCCCTGCTGCAGAGCGACATGGTCGTGAACCAGCCCGCTCTGCAGCCCGGGCAGCAGGAGGTCGCCATCATGATCGACGCGGCGACCGGCGTGGCGGGCAAGATCACGCCCGGATCCACGGTCAACGTGTATGCCACCTTCGACGGAGAGCGTGAGGGTGACCCCGCTCAGTCCAAGATCATCGTAACGAACGCCAAGGTCCTGGACGTCGGCGAACTGACCGCGCTCCAGCCCGACGAGAACGACCGGGGCCGGCAGCCCACCGACGCCGTCCCCATCACCTTCGCCCTGTCCACCATCGACGCCCAGCGCATCACCTACGCCGAGTCGTTCGCCCAGCGGGTCCGGCTCGCGCTGGTCGCGCCCGGCGGCGGCACCGTCCCCGAGCAGGACCGGACGTACGAACTCGCGAAGGACAAGTGAGGCCGCATGCCCACCAGGATCCTCCCGGCCGTCGGCGACGCGGACGCGGTCCGCTCCATCACCACCCTGCTCAGCCAGCTCCCGGACGCCGAACCGGTGGCCCCGGTGGTCGACTCCACCCAGCTCATCGACACCCTCGCGCGGCTGGCCGCCGAGTCCGTCGACGAGCTGCCCGAGGTCGTGGTGGTGCACGAGCGGATCGGCCCGGTCCCCGCCCTGGAACTGATCCGTGAGGTCGCCCTGCGCTTCCCGGCCGTCGGCGTCATCCTCGTCACCTCCGACGCCGGTCCCGGCCTCTTCCAGGCGGCCATGGACTACGGCGCCCGCGGCCTGGTCGCCCTGCCGCTGAGCTACGAGGAACTGGCCAGCCGGGTGCAGGCGGTCGCCCAGTGGTCGGTCGGCGTACGACGGCACCTGGGCTCCGGCGGTGACGTGTTCACCGGCGTCGGCGGCACGGTCGTCACCGTCAGCGGAGCCAAGGGCGGCGTCGGCACGACCCTGACGGCCATCCAACTGGCGCTCGCCGCCCAGGCCTCCGGCCGTGCCACCGCCCTCGTCGACATGGACCTCCAGACCGGCGACGTCGCCTCCTACCTGGACGTCCAGTTCCGCCGGTCCGTGGTGGACCTGGCCACCATCACCGACATCTCGCCCCGCGTCCTCGCCGACGCCGTCTTCCGCCACGACACCGGCGTCGCCCTGCTGCTCGCCCCTGCCGAGGGCGAACGCGGCGAGGACGTCACCGACCGCGCCGCCCGCCAGGTCGTCAGCGCCCTGCGCTCCCGCTACGAGGTCGTCGTCGTCGACTGCGGCGCCCAGCTGAGCGGGGCGGGAGCGGCGGCCGTGGAGATGGCCGACACGGCCCTGCTGGTCACCACGCCGGACGTGGTCGCCGTACGGGGCGCCAAACGCGCGGTGCGGATGTGGGACCGGCTCCAGATCCGCAAGGCGGAGGAGACGACCGTGGTCGTCAACCGCCACACCCGCGGAACGGAGATCCAGCCGCCCCTCATCCAGAAGATCACCGGCACGGCGGTCGCGGCCACCGCGATCCCCGCCAACTTCAAGGAACTGCAGAGCGTCGTGGACGCGGGCCGGGTCCACGAGCTGGAGAGCAGAAGCGCGGTCAAACAGGCCCTGTGGGGGCTGGCGGGCGAACTGGGACTGGTCAAGGCCCGCGAGGGCGCCCAGAAGGCGGGCCGGTTCCGGGGCGACCGCGGGTCGGTGAGCTTCCGGAGGCGGAAGGACGGTGGGGGATGACCACGCGCGTGCTCGCACGGCACCGTGACCGGGGCCAGGTCACGATCGAGTTCCTCGGCATGACACCGACGATCCTCCTGACGCTGGTGGTGCTGTGGCAGCTCGTGCTCGTGGGATACACGTACACGCTCGCGGGGAATGCTGCGGACGAGGCGGTGCGGGCCGGCACGGCGGTGGCGCCGGGCGAGCGCGACGGCGCGTGCCGGGCCGCCGGGCTCGCACACCTGTCGGCGGCGTGGAGGGGGAGCGCTCAGGTGGACTGCGGCGGCACCGGCTTCGTGACGGCCGACGTCACGCTCCAGGTCCCCGTCCTCTTCCCGGGCACGGTCTCCTTCCCGTTCACGGTCGAGGGCCACGCGGGCGCGGTCGAGGAGGAGAAGGACTGAGATGCCGTACCGTCGACGCCATGACCGGGGCCAGGTCGCCGTCGAGTACCTCGGTTTCCTGCCGATCCTGCTGCTCGTCGCGATGGCGGCCGTGCAGCTGGGCCTGATCGCGTACACCGCGCAGCAGGCGGGCACCGCGGCCCGGGCCGGGGCGCGCAGCGCCGCCCTGCAGGACAGCGCGCAGGAGGCGTGCGCGAACGCGGTCAGCGGCTGGCTCGCCGACGGAACCACCTGCGTGGCGGCTCCCGGCGGCGACGAGGTCACCGTCACCGCCACGGTGGAGATCCCGTCCATCGTCCCCGGCTGGACCTTCGACCCGGCGCGCAAGACGGCCACGATGCCGATGGACCACTGAGCCCTTCTGGACCGCCCGTCCCGACCGCCCCTTCCCGTACGAACGAGGAGCACCGGACCCATGAGCCTGCGGGCACGCATCAACTCCCCCGAGGAGCACGGCAGCCGGGGTGAGGACGGCCATCTGGTCGCCTCCTACCGGGCCAAGCTCCTGGAGGAGATCGACCTCGCGGAGATGAGTTCGCTGGCCGCGGCCGAGCGCAGGGCGCGGCTGGAGCGGGTGCTCGGGCACATCATCAGCCGCGAGGGCCCGGTCCTGTCGACGGTGGAGCGCTCCCAGCTGATCCGCCGGGTGGTGGACGAGGCGCTGGGCCTCGGCATCCTCGAACCGCTGCTGGAGGACGCGTCGATCACCGAGATCATGGTGAACGGCCCCGACGCGATCTTCGTGGAGCGGGGCGGCCGGGTCGAGCAACTGCCGTTGCGCTTCGCCTCCAACGACCAGCTCATGCAGACCATCGAGCGGATCGTCTCCACCGTCAACCGCCGCGTCGACGAGTCCAACCCGATGGTCGACGCCCGTCTCCCCTCCGGCGAACGCGTCAACGTCATCATCCCGCCGCTGTCCCTGACCGGCGCGATCCTCACCATCCGCCGCTTCCCGCGGTCCTTCACGCTCCAGGAGCTGATCGGCCTCGGCTCGCTCGACGAGCACATGACGTACCTGCTGGCGGGCCTGGTGCAGGCCAAGTTCAACGTCATCGTCTCGGGCGCCACCGGCACCGGCAAGACGACACTGCTCAACGCCCTGTCCGGGCTGATCCCCGACGGCGAACGCATCATCACCATCGAGGACTCGGCCGAACTCCAGCTCCAGCAGGCCCACGTCATCCGGCTGGAGTCCAGGCCACCCAACGTGGAGGGCAAGGGCCGGGTCACCATCCGCGACCTGGTCCGCAACTCGCTGCGCATGCGCCCCGACCGGATCGTCGTCGGTGAGGTCCGCGGCGGCGAGTCGCTCGACATGCTCCAGGCCATGTCGACGGGCCACGACGGCTCGCTGGCGACGGTGCACGCCAACAGCGCGGAGGACGCGCTGACGCGGTTGCAGACCCTGGCCTCCATGTCGGACGTGGAGATCCCCTTCGTGGCGCTGCACGACCAGATCAACAGCGCCGTCGACGTCCTCGTGCAGCTCACCCGCTTCGCCGACGGCGCCCGCCGCATCACCGAGATCGCCCTGCTGGACAGCCACGGCGGCGAGCCGTACCGGCTGGTCACGGTCGCCCGCTTCAACGCCCGGCCGATGGCCGCGGACGGCCGCATCCACGGGACGTTCGAGTACTTCCCGCTCCCGCGCCGCACCGCCGACCGCCTCTACATGGCGAGCCAGCCCATCCCGCAGGCCTTCGGCGTCGCCCAGTCCGCGGACCAGCTCGCCACCCGAGAAGCCAGATAGGTGTCGCCGCCATGGAACTGCAGTCCCTGATCACGCTCACCACCGGCATCGCGCTGCTGACGTGCGTCCTGGCCGTCGTGGGCGTGCACTCCTACGCCACGGGCAGGGCCCAGCGGCGGGCACTGGTCGACCGGCTGTCGTCCACCGGCCGGGCACCGGACGCCGGCCGCCGACGCGCCTTCCCCGGCCTGGACCGCCGCCTGCGCCGCACCCAGCTCGGCAGGAAGCTGGAGCTACGCCTGGCGGCGACGGGCCTGGACGTCACCCCCGGCGAGTTCTTCGTCTCCATGCTCGCCACCGTCGCGGGCCTGTGGCTGGTCGGCCACGCCGCCCTGGCCCCCTTCTTCGGCCCGCTGGCCGGGCTGATGGGCGTGTGGGTGGCCGTGCAGTTCCTCAACTGGCAGCGGCACAAACGCATCGAGAAGTTCATCAACCAGCTCCCGGAGATGGCCCGGATTCTGGCCAACGCCACCCACGCCGGCCTCGCGCTGCGTACGGCGATCGGCATGGCGGCGGAGGAGCTGGAGGCGCCGGCGGGCGAGGAACTCGGCAAGGTCTCCGCCCAGTTGGCGATGGGCGCCTCCATGGACGACGCCCTCGGCGAAATGGCGGACCGCCTGCCCTCGCGTGAACTGGTCGTCCTGGTGACGACGCTGGTGCTGTCCAACCGGGCGGGCGGCCAGGTGGTCAGCGCCCTGCGGAACCTGACGGAGACCCTGGAGGAACGCAAGGAGACCCGGCGCGAGGTCCGCACCCAGCTCTCCCAGGTGACCATGACCTCGTACGCCGTCCCCGTGCTCGGCGTCGGCTCCCTGCTCCTCATGAACGGCGTCAAGGACGGAGCCCTGGAGCGCATGACCGGCTCCCCGGTGGGCCAGGCGGCCGTCATCGTCGCCTTCGCCCTCTACGCCGTCGGCTTCCTGCTCATCCGCCGCCTGTCCCGCGTCGACGTCTGAGCGGCCGGGGAGGGAGAACACCCGATGGGACTGCTGCTCGCACTGCTCATGGGCCTCAGCGTCTGGGGCGTCTTCGCCGGCCTGCGCATGTACCGCGCCGAGGTCAAACTGCCCGGCGACCTCGCGGTGGCGCTGGAGGTCGGTTCCAGCCGCACCGGCGCGGTCGACTCGCTGGTCGACCGCCTCGGCATGCGGTACGCACCCGCCGTCCTGCGCCTGATGGGCCCCAAGCAGGTGGCCAGGTACCGCCGCAAGATCGACCTCGCCGGCAACCCGGGCGGCCTGACGATCGACCGCTACGCGGCCCGCCGCGCCGTGTACGGCTTCCTGGGCGCCCTGGGCTTCCTGGTCTTCCTGATGCGAGGCCAGTACCTCGTCGCCCTGCTCCTGCTCGCCTTCGGCGCGTTCTGGACGGAGGTCGGCATCTGGTCGGCGATCCGGATCCGCAAGGACGAGATCGAACGGACCCTGCCGGACTTCCTGGACGTCCTGGCCGTCGTGGTCAGTGCGGGCCTGGGCTTCCGCCAGGCACTGGAGAGGGTGGCGTCGAGGTACGAGGGCCCGTGGGCGGACGAACTGCGCATCACCCTGCGCCAGATGGACCTCGGCATGAGCCGCCGCCAGGCCTTCGCGGAGCTGCGGCGCAGGAACGACTCCGAGCAGGTCGCCATGTTCGTGACGGCGCTCCAGCAGGGCGAGGAACTGGGCGCGCCGATCGTCGACACGCTCGTCGCCCTGGCGAAGGACATGCGCCGCACGGACGCCCAGAACGCCCGCCGCAAGGCCGCCCGCGCGGTCCCCAAGGCCACCATGATGATCACCACGTTCATGGTCCCGGCCACCATGCTCCTCCTCGGCGCCGGCCTCATCCTCGGCTCCGGCACCGACTTCGGCTCGATCACCGGTGAGTAGTGATGCGTGGCGAGGAGTGGGATGAGCGGCGACGGGTGGGGACGATCGGGGACGAGTGGCCGACGCGTGGCGACGAGCGGTGATGAGCAGCGACGAGCGGGGACGAGGAGGGAGCCGGGTGAGGGCCATGCAGACGACGAGAGAGCGAACGGGGCTGCTGCGCCGCCGCCCCAGGCCGCCGAAGATCACCATGCCGCCGGCGGGCACGGTCCTGCCGGACCACGTCAGGACCGGTGCCCCGGACGTCCAGGTGACGTCCGTGACTCCCGCGCTTCCGTCGGGGTGGGAGTCGGTGGAGGGGCCGTCGGTGGAGTGGCCGTTAGCGGAACGGCCGTTAGCGGAAGGCGTGGCGGCGGAAGGGGTGGCGGCGGTGCCTGTGCCTCGGTGGCTGCAGCCGGGGCCGTCGTCGGTGAACGGCGAGGGTGCCGGGGGCGAGTGGGGCAACGGCGAGGGCGCCAGGGGCGAGCGGGCCGACGGCAAAGGCCGCAGGGGCGAGCGCGCCGGCGCCGAGGGCTTCCACAAGAATCCATCCGCACCACCCGCCCCCGCGCTCACCCTCCAGGTGAACGCCCTGCAAGCCATGTGCCGTCAGGTCTTCGGCTTCCGGCTGGCCATGATCGCCCTCGCCGCCCCCGCAGCCCTCATCAACGCGAACCCGGGCTGGGGCGCCCGCCTGGTCGGCAGCGCCGTGGTCGTCACCTTCATGGCCTCGTACGTCCTGTTCAGAGACTGGGAACGCTTCGGCCCCCTCCTTCTGCGCCACCCCACACTCCTCGCGGTGGACACCCTCTTCGGTTCCCTGCTCCTCATCTCCGCGGGCCCGGAGACCACCCTCGCCTACGTCAGCGTCTGCACTCCCCTCCTCGCCGGCATCGTCTACGGCTGGCGAGGAGCCGCCTGCTTCGCCTCCCTCCAGTCGCTGATCCTCCTGCTGGTCTACGCGAGCCGGAAGGACGTGTCCGCGACCGTCGCCGAGGCCTCTCTCCTCCCCGGCCTGTGCGTCATCACCGGAGCGGTGGGCTCCAGCCTCCGCGGCCTGATGCTCCGCTTCGGCGAGGCCACCCAGGCCCTGACCACGGTGCAGGCACGCCTCGCGGTCGCGGAGGCGGTCTGCGCCGAACGCGCCCGTCTCGCACGCGAGATGCACGACTCGGTGGCCAAGACCCTGCACGGAGTTGCCCTGGCCGCCGACGGCCTGGCCGGTTCTGCGGGCGCGGACCGTATGGACGCGGCACTGGTGAAACGGCAGGCGGAACTCGTCGCCCGCTCGGCCCGCCGAGCCGCCGCCGAATCCCGCGAGCTCCTGGCCGACCTGCGCCGCGAGGCGGACCCGGACGAGGGCACGGACGTCCTGCTGGAACTGGCCGCCCGCACCCGCGACTTCAGCACCCGCACCGGCCTGCCCGCGCACTACCGCACCACAGGCGAACACGCCGTACTCCCCCTTCCACCCGCCGTGGCCCGCCAACTCCTCACCATCGCCGCGGAAGCGATGGAGAACGCCCACCGCCACGCGGAAGCGACCCACGTGGACGTACGCGCCGGCGCGCACGGCGGCCTGCTCCGCATCAGCGTGTACGACGACGGCCACGGCCTCCCGCCCGGGACGACCCTCGAACAGCTCCGCCGGACGGGCCACTTCGGCCTGGTCGGCATGGTGGAACGGGCCGCCTCCGTGGGCGCCCGCATCCACATCGGCCGCGGCACCCACCCGAAGGGCACGGAGGTCCGCCTGGAACTCCCCCTCGCCGCCCTGACACCCCCGCCCAGTGCCCCCATGACGTGACCCCGTGCCCCGTGACCCCGTCGAGGAAGGAGGCCGCCCGATGCCGGACGAGGCCCACCGCACGACACCCCACCCAGCCGGTCGGCAACCACCGCCGCCCGCCCCCTCACCGCCCCTCAGGGTCGTGGTCGCCGACGACAACCCGGTCGTCCGGGCCGGCCTCACGGCGCTCCTCTCCGGCCGCGAGGACATCATGGTCGTCGCGGAGGCCCAGGACGGCCACCAGGCGTGCGAGGCGACCCACCAGCACCGCCCCGACGTGGTCCTCCTGGACGTCCGCATGCCCGGCGTGGACGGCATCTCGGCCCTGCCGTACCTGGTGGGGATCGCCCCGGTGATCATGCTGACGTACAGCAGGGAGTCGGAGATCGTACAGGAAGCGCTGCGCCGAGGGGCGAGCGGCTACCTGGTCCACGGCGAGTTCACCGCGGACCAACTGATCACGGCCGTCAGGGACATCAAGCAGGGCCGGCCCCACTTCACCCCCACGGCGGCGGGCGCCCTACTGGCCCGCTTCCGCCAGGACCCCACCCCACCGGGCCCGCCGCTTCCCGAGAGTCTGGGCGGACTCGATGCGACTGCATACGGAAATGCCAAAAAAAGCGAACGGCATAAGAACCCCCAACAGGCCGACCTGCCAGCGCATATACCGGAACTGCACACTCCGCCTTCACCCATTCCCCGCAAGGTACTTTCGCAGATGCAACGGAGTGTGGGACAGTCGTCGTCGGGGTGGACGACCCGCCGACCGGCCGCTCCCGACAGGTCGCGGTTCCAGCTGAGTACGAGAGAGGCGGAGATCATGGACCTCATCGCGTCCGGCATGAACAACCAGCAGATCGCCGCCACCTGCTTCATCAGCGAGAAGACGGTCAAGAACCACATCAACCGCATCTTCGCCAAGCTCCACAGCACCAGCCGCTCGCAAGCGGCGGCCAAATGGCTGGGCACGGCTCCGGGTTCGGACCGAGGGGCGGGGTGACCGACGGTGACGTTCAGTGGGGAGGGCCGGGTCTCTCGTTGGGTCCGGAATTGGGCCCTGGGACCCTTTGGCAAGCGGGGTGTTCCGGCGTACGTTGCGCAGGTCGAGAGCGGCATCGCCGAACCCGGAGGGGAACACCATGAGCAACTGGATCAACACCACGGTCGCGTTCCTGCAGGCCCGCGCTACCCGGAACGACAAAGGCCAGACCGCAGTGGAGTACCTCGGCATCATCGCGGTGGTTGTGGCGATCGTGTTGGCGATCGTCGGTACGGACATCGGCAACACGATTTACACCGCCATCACGGACCAGATCAACGAGGTCATCGGCGGCTGATGCGGCCCTGTAGGTACCGCGACGCAGGGCAGGCTTTTCCCATCTACATCACTGTGGTGGGTGGCCTGCTCTTTCTCGCGTTCGCCTACTTCGCGGTCGGCCAGGCCGCGGTCAATCGGAACGGCGCCCAGACAGCCGCCGACGCGGCAGCCCTTGCGGCCGCCCAGGACACACGAGACCAACTCGCGGGCGCGTGGGTGGAGAACGTACTCGACCCGAACAAGTGGCAGGACATCTTCAACGGCGGCATGCCGGGGGACTCCTGCTGGCGCGCGTACCAGCTCGCTGCCCAGAACGACGCCTCTGGGCAGGGCTGCCGGCGGACAGGCCCCCTGCGCTACGAGGTCGAAGTGCAGGCGAACGAGCCCGTGGGTGACTCCATCGTGCCGGGCACGGAGACCCAGCGATCACAGGCGTCCGCCGCTGCCGTGATCGAGCCGCGTTGCACGTTCGAGTTGCCCACCGAGGGCGGGGGCGACGACGTGCTGCCGGAGCTGGAGTGCGAGGACGGGAACAACTGGGAGTTGAGCCCGGACGATCTCACCATCCTCCCCAAACCCGAGGATCTCTTCGACGTCCACCTGGCCGACTGACAAGCGAACGACGAGTGATGAAGGAAGCGGAGCGATGAGCATTCGGTTCACTGCGAAGGCCCGTAGGGGGTTGGTCGCATTGACCGTGGCGGCGGGGCTCTCCATCGGGGTGACCAGCTGCGGCGGAGGCGGCGACGAGAAGAAGCCGGAGGCTTCGGCTTCCGCCTCCAAGAGTGGTGGTTCCGGTCCGAGTGCCCAAGAAGGCCAGTCCAAGGCACCCATGGCGGAGCTGAGGGGGTCCGACGGTCTGCTTCTCCAGATCACCTCTGCGGAGCGTGATTCCGGCGGCTTCGTCACCGTGAGCGGCACGCTGAAGAACGACGGCGCCAAACGCATCACCGTACCTGCTGCGATAAGGGGAGACGAGACGGAGATCCTCCGGCACGGCATGTCGTTCGGCGGTGCGACCCTGGTGGACAGCAAGGAGAAGAAGCGCTACTACGTGCTGCGAGACACCGACGGCCGTCCGCTCACCACAACGGGTTTCTCCTCACTCAAGTCGGGGGAAGCGCTCGCCGTCTTCCTGCAGTTCCCGGCCCCGCCGACCAGCACGACTGACGTCACCTTCCAGGTGCCGACGTTTTCCAGCGGCACCATCAAGATCTCCGGGTGAGGCTGGCATGACGTACTCCTCACACCGATTGGTGGCTCCGCGCCTGGCCGTCGTCGCTGCCGCCGCTGTCCTGCTCACCACACAGCTTTATGGCGCTGGGAGGGCACATGCCGAGGACGGCCCCAGCGTCCCTCCCGGGACAGAGGCCACCGCATCGGCCCCTGTCCAGCTCGACGCCAACGACACGGATCTCAAGCTCCCCGAAGGCGCCACCCTCGCCGAGCCCAAAGTCCTCGACATCAAACAGGTCGTCGAAGACCAGAGCGGTGACGAACGCCGTGAGGACACCAACGCCGACGTCAAGTTCGCCCTCCAGGCCGAAGTCCTCTTCGGCAAGGACAGTGCGAAGCTCAGCGCCCGGGCGAAGGCCCGTATCGCGTCCATCGCGGAGGAGATCAAGACCCAGAACGCCACGAAGGTCCGCGTCTTCGGCTTCACGGACAACCTCGGCTCCTCCGCGCACGGCGACGTCCTGTCCCGACGGCGCGCCAACGCCGTGCACAACGTCCTCGTCCAGGAACTGGACGACTCCGGCATCACCTACGAGGTACGCGGCTACGGCGAGCAGTACCCGATCGCCGACAACTCCACGGAGTCCGGCCGCAAGAAGAACCGCCGAGTGGAGGTCTCCTTCCCGCGCACGGAGAGCTGAGAGGCGCACTACGGAAACGCGGTCACGGGCCTCCTCTTCAGCGAGGAACAAGGCCCCCGGCGGCCCTCCCACTCCCGGCCGACCGCCCGGCCGGCCCTCCTGCTTCGCCTGCTCCGCCTACTCCTCCGTCACCTCCACCCGGACCCCCACCCCCACCCCCCACTCCGCCATCCGCCCGGCCTCCGCCTCCAGCACGTGACGCGCCCGCGGCCGGGGCAGTCCCAACCGCCCCGGCCGCATGGTGCGTACGGCGATGACACGCAGGTTCCGGTCCAGATAGGCGACATCGATCGGCATCCGCATACGGAAGGTGTGCACGCTGTTGGCCGGCGACAGCAGCATCGCCCCCTTGAGGGACTCCCGGCCCAACAGCCCCTTGGTGCGTGCCCGATAGGACGCGGCGACCTCCAGCGGAACACACACGGGCGCCACCCCACCGCCCCCGTGCACGATCAACTTGCCCCGGCCGTCACGCCACCGCTCGCCCATACCGCAGGTATGCACGACGATGACCGGGTCACGCAAGCGTGCGGTGACCTCCCCGACGGCACGTTCGCCGCATCCGGGACGTCGTGGAAGTGGAGTGCCGGGCCGTCAACCGCTGGTCGGATCAAACCAGTTGTGTCGCCTCGCCCCGCCGGATAGGAAACAGTCATGACTGGACTCGGCGCCGTGTTCCGCCCCCAACTCGCCCCCGAGCGACTCCGTTCCGTCGCGCGAGTCGCCGACGAGTCGGGGCTGGAAGAGCTGTGGCTGTGGGAGGACTGTTTCCGGGAGGGCGGGATCTCGGCCGCCGCTGCCGCGCTCGCGTGGACCGAGCGGGTGCGGATCGGGGTCGGGCTGCTGCCCGTGCCGCTGCGGAACGTCGCCGTCACCGCGATGGAGGCCGCCACGCTCCACCGGATGTTCCCGGGCCGCGCCGTCGTCGGCGTCGGGCACGGTGTGCAGGACTGGATGGGCCAGGTCGGGGCGCGGGCGGAGTCGCCGCTGACGTTGCTGCGGGAGCATCTCGCCGCGTTGCGCGCGCTCCTGCGCGGCGAGCGGATCACGACCGACGGACGGTACGTCAAGCTGGACGACGTCGCCCTCGACTGGCCGCCGGAGGGAGACGTCGAGGTGTTCGCCGGGGCCACCGGGCCGCGTTCGCTGCGGCTCGCGGGGGAGGCCGCGGACGGCACCGTCCTCACCGCGGCCACGCCGCCCGACGGCGTACGGCGGGCGCGGCGGCTCATCGACGAGGGACGGGAGGCGGCCGGTCGCCGAGGCGACCCCCACACGGTGGTCGTCTACCTCCTGGCCGCCACCGGAGCCGACGCCACCGCCCGGCTGCGCGCCGAACTGGACGCGGAGGGCCTCGGAACCGTGCCCGATCTCGGCGTCGCCGGTGACGCCGGCACCGTGGCGAAGGCCGTCGAACGACTGGCCGAGGCCGGCGCCGACCAAGTGATCCTGCAGCCCACGGGAGACGAGCCGGACCCGGAGGGGTTCGTACGGTTCGTGGCGGAGCAGGTACGCCCTCTGGTGCCGTAGGGGCCGAAGCCGTCCGCCCATCCCACCGAGCCGTCGTGACCACCGGGCGGAGCGGCAGCCAGGAGAGCACCCGCCCCGACCGGTGCGCCCCTGGACCTCTCGACCGGTGCACACGGTGACCCACCGGGACCGGTGCACGCCACACGTGCCCGACGTGTCAAGTCCCTTCGTCGGGAAGAAAATACGCAGCGGTCGACCGTGGTCCCCTGCGACGATCAGCGCATGGCAGCGAATCCCGACGACGAGCCGCGCAGCTACGAGGACCTGGTCGCCGAAGGCGTCGCCGTGCCCACCGAGGGCTGGGACTTCTCCTGGTTCCAGGGGCGGGCCACCGAGGCGCGGCCCTCCTGGGGGTACGCGACGTCGATGGCCCGGCGGCTGGGCGACGCAGGTGCCGCGCTCGACATCCAGACCGGGGGAGGGGAGGTGCTGGACTTCGCCCTCGCCAAGGCCCCGCGGCGGCCCCTGCTCGCCGTCGCCACCGAGGGCTGGCCGCCGAACGTGGCCAAGGCCACCGCCCTGCTCCGTCCGCGCGGCGTCGCCGTCGTCGCCTCGCCCGAGGACGCGCCGCTGCCGTTCGCGGACGGGGCCTTCGACCTCGTCGTGAGCCGGCACCCGGTCCGCCCGCACTGGGCGGAGATCGCCCGCGTCCTCCAGCCCGGCGGCACCTACTTCGCCCAGCACGTCGGACCGAGCAGCGCCTTCGAGCTCGTCGAGCACTTCCTCGGACCGCAGCCGGACGACGTGCGCGACGCCCGCCGTCCCGACCGCGAACGCGCCGATGCCGAGGCAGCCGGCCTGCAGGTCGTCGAGCTGCGCGCCGAACGGCTCCGCATGGAGTTCCACGACATCGCCGCCGTCGTCCACTTCCTGCGCAAGGTGGTCTGGATGGTCCCCGGCTTCACCGTCGAGGCGTACGAGCCGCGGCTGCGCGCCCTGCACGAACAGATCCAGGCCGAGGGCCCCTTCGTCGCCCACAGCGCCCGGCATCTGTTCGAGGCCCGCAAGCCCCGCCGCTGAGGGCTCGGCGGGGAGCGCCCGCCCACCGCCACCTCGCACCCGCACGGACGCGGGGCTGGGTTTCCGCATCGTTGTCCCGTGCGGCTCGCTTCCGGCCCCCGCCCCGGGATAAGTCCAGCACAAGGAAATGCGCGTCAGCAAAGCCTTGCCGGCGGTACCGCGCAGGGGAGGGGCTGCGCCGTGCCCGAGCCGCCGACCCCGGCCGCGACCGGGTCAAGCGGGCGTTCGTGGCCGGTGTCACCCGTCGGGGGGAAGGGGCGGCAGGGCGCACCGAGCGGATCCCGAGACCCGTCGATCTCACCCCCCTGTCACCCGTTCGCCCCGCATCCACCGTGTTTCCGCCAGGCGTCCGCCAGGAACGGCGGCTTCCGCGGACACCGCCGCGTCGCCGGATGATTGCGGAGAGTAGTTGTGGCACGCCGATGCGCGCGGCATCACTTACGAAGGGTTATGGTGGAAGCCCCCCCTCGGGCCGGTCCGTATCCCCCCCACGGACCGGCCCGTTTTTCTTTGTCCCCGGACTAGAGTCCCGGGACATGCCGAACGAGCATCCGACGCAGCCCGACCCCTGGCCCGGCCACCCCGGAGGCTCCGGCCGGCCCGGGCCCTACGACCACCCGGACCCCCACGCTCACCCCGCCCAGCCGGGCCCGTACGGCGCACCCCCCGGCCCCGGCCCGTACGGCGCTTCCGCCCAGCCCGGCACCCCGTACGGCCCACCCGGGCACCCTGCCCCGTACGGCCCACCCGGTCAGCCCGGGCCCTACAACGGACCCCAAGACCCGGTCCCGCACCCCTTCCCCGCCTATGGCCCGCCCCCGCCCCCGCCGTCCGCCATGCCCTCCACCGTGCGCGCCGCACAGGTGGTGATCTTCGTGGTCGCCGGGCTCGGGCTGCTGCTCACCTTCGTCGTCGGCGCCGCGTCCGGCGCCGAGGCCGCCGGCCGGTTCTTCTCCTCGTATCTGACGGCCTGGGCGCTCCTCGTCCTGGCCTTCCGGTACGGGACCGCCGGGAGCGGCGTCCGTGTCGCCTCGATCGTGCTGTCCGCCGTCCAGATCCTCTTCGCGCTCGGCGCGACGACGAACGGCACGCCGGGCGGCATCCTGCCCCTCGCCGGCGCCATCACCGTCATCGTCCTGCTCAGCCAGGGCTCGGCGGGACAGTGGTTCCAGCGGCCCCGTGCCACGGACCTGCCGCCACAGCCGTACGCGTGACACCCGTTGGCCGTTCCCGGGGCCGGCGGGGGTAGGCTTCGCCTCCGGGGACTGCCACAACGGACAGGGACCGCCCGCGGCCGAGACCGGGCCGCACGCCGCGGCCTGTCCGATCCGTACGGAGGGGCTGACAATCACGTGAACCTGCGCGACAAGCTGCGCGGCCTGCTGGTCAGGCTGTACGCACGCCGGGTGGAAGGCCACCTGGACCACGCTCAGGTGCCCAAGCACATCGGCGTCATCATGGACGGCAACCGGCGCTGGGCGAAGGCCGCCGGTTCCACCACCGCCCAGGGCCACCGGGCCGGCGCGCACAAGATCGAGGAGTTCCTCGGCTGGTGCACCGAGACGGACGTCGAGGTCGTCACCCTCTGGCTGCTGTCGACGGACAACTTCGACCGGCCGCAGGAGGAACTCGTTCCGCTGCTCGGCATCATCGAGGACGTCGTCCGCACCCTGGCCGCCGACGGCCGCTGGCGCGTGCACCACGTCGGCACGCTCGACTTGCTGCCGTCCGGGATGCAGCGCACCCTCAAGGAAGCGGAGGAGACCACGGCGCACGTCGACGGGATACTCGTCAACGTCGCCATCGGCTACGGCGGCCGCCAGGAGATCGCCGACGCGGTGCGCTCCATGCTGCTCGACGCCCACGAGAAGGGCACTCCGATGGAGCAGCTCGCCGAGGCCGTCGACGTCGACATGATCGGGCGTCACCTGTACACCGGCGACCAGCCCGACCCGGACCTCGTGATCCGTACCAGCGGTGAGCAGCGGCTGTCCGGATTCATGCTCTGGCAGACGGCCCACTCCGAGTACTACTTCTGCGAGGTCTTCTGGCCGGCCTTCCGCAAGGTCGACTTCCTGCGCGCGCTGCGCGACTACGCGGCCCGCCACCGGCGTTACGGCGGCTGACCGCACCTTTCGCACCCCTGTCGGGGACGGACGTCACGCGGAGTTCACCGCGACGCCGTCATATGCCGTGGCATGGCGGCGCTTGTTCGAGGGCATAAACCAAACAGGTCGACACCCGAACCACGGGTGTCGGATCTCAGCGGACGGCTCGGGGCCGTCCGCCCGGGAGGCCCTTTGCACCAGCCCGACCGTGCGGTGACTGCGCGGAAGACATGGCGGAGGGCCGGTTTTCGGCCCGTGCAACGGGGCCGTCGACCGGCCGGGATTCTTCCCGCCCAGCCCAACCCGGCATTCCACTCCGTCGCTCCCCGACCTCATCCGAGGGGGTACGTCCTTCCGTGGTGACCAGCACAAAGCGCCACAAGCCAGACCGGCGCACCTATGTCCTCGACACCAGCGTCCTGCTGGCCGACCCGAACGCCCCGACCCGCTTCGACGAGCACGAGGTCGTGCTCCCCATCGTCGTGGTGACGGAACTGGAGGCCAAGCGGCACCATCCCGAACTCGGCTACTTCGCCCGGCAGGCCCTGCGCCTGCTGGACGACCTCCGGGTGCGCTACGGCCGTCTGGACGCCCCCATTCCGACCGGGGACCTCGGCGGAACGGTCCGTGTCGAGCTCAACCACTCGGACCCCAGCGTGCTGCCCAGCGGCTACCGCCTGGGGGACAACGACTCCCGCATCCTCGCGGTCGCCCGCAACCTGCAGGCCGAGGGGTTCGACGTCACCGTCGTGTCGAAGGACCTGCCGCTCAGGATCAAGGCGTCCTCCGTCGGACTCCTCGCCGAGGAGTACCGCGCCGAGCTCGCCATCACGGACTCCTCCGGCTGGACCGGGATGTCCGAACTGACCCTGTCCGGCGAACAGGTGGACATCCTCTTCGACGAGGGGCACATCCACGTCCCCGAGGCCGCGGACCTGCCCGTGCACACCGGCCTGACCATCCAGTCCGAGCGCGGCAAGGCGCTCGGGCGGGTGACGCCTGAGGGCAACGTCCGCCTGGTCCGCGGCGACCGCGAGGCGTTCGGCGTCAAGGGCCGCAGCGCCGAGCAGCGCATCGCGCTCGACCTGCTCCTCGACCCCGACGTGGGCATCGTCTCGATGGGCGGCCGGGCCGGCACCGGCAAGTCGGCGCTGGCGCTGTGCGCGGGTCTGGAGGCGGTGCTGGAGCGCCGTCAGCACGAGAAGATCATGGTCTTCCGTCCGCTGTACGCGGTGGGCGGGCAGGAGCTCGGCTATCTGCCCGGCACCGAGGCCGAGAAGATGAGTCCCTGGGCCCAGGCGGTCTTCGACACGCTCTCGGCGGTCACCAGCCGCGAGGTCATCGAGGAGGTCACCGCGCGCGGGATGCTGGAGGTCCTCCCGCTCACCCACATCCGCGGCCGCTCGCTCCACGACGCGTTCGTGATCGTGGACGAGGCCCAGTCGCTGGAGCGAAACGTTCTTCTTACCGTTCTGTCGCGAATCGGCGCGAATTCACGGGTCGTTCTCACCCATGACGTGGCACAAAGGGACAATCTGCGTGTCGGACGGTACGACGGTGTCGTCGCCGTCGTGGAGAAGCTGAAGGGGCATCCGCTGTTCGCGCACGTGACCCTGACGCGGTCCGAGAGGTCCCAGATCGCCGCCCTTGTGACCGAAATGCTCGAAGACGGTCAGATCTGACCGGAGCGCCCTGACCAGGGCCGGTTAAACGACAGTTGGCGCCGTCCGGAAAAGGCGTAGAGCCTAGCCGGGCGGCGTCGTCGCGTCTGCCGGTTTCCTGGAAACACTCGGGACAAACGACGTGTGAGCTTTCACACGCAACGCAGAATTGCCTTGCGGCGTCCGATTGCGGCAGAGTCTCACTCCTGTCAGGCCCCGCATACGACACACCTGTACCCCCAGCGGTACGGAACCCGTGAGAACACAGCCAACTCCATAGCGTCGTCGTATGCCGCCCGAGCACCACGCGGCGCTCCCCTCGCGGGAGTTGCCCACCGGGCCCGCGCCTCCCGTGACCCCGTAGTTGGGGAGGCCAGTGCCAGGGGCACGATTGCGTCCGCCAGGGTCACCGAAGCGGGCGATGCTGGAAGGAAACCGTGTGAGCCGGATTTCGGTCCGGGGATTCGCAGTGGCCTCGGCCACGGCGGTCACCGCTGTCGGAAGCGTCGTCGGCGTTGCCTCGGGCAGCACCGCGCAGAACAACGACGCCGAAGCCACGGCAGCCGGCACCACGCTGCTGGCGGACATTCCCGCGGGGCAGCAGGCCCAGGTGCAGACCGCGTCCCTGACGCAGCAGGCCGACGTACAGGCCATCGCCGCGGACGCGAGCGCGAAGAAGGACGCCGAGGAGGCCGCCCGCAAGGCCGCCGCCGAGACCGCCATCGCGAAGAAGGAGGCCGCCGAGAAGGCGGCCAGGGAAGCCAAGGAGCGCGCCGAGGCCAAGGCCGCGGCCAGCCGTGACGCGGACCGCAGCACCAACGTCGACGTCGCCGTCAAGAGCTCCTACACCATCGCCGAGATCCAGGCGATGGCGCGTCAGATGGTCCCCAGCGGCCAGTTCCAGTGCTTCAGCAACATCGTGGACCACGAGTCCGACTGGAACTACCGGGCCGTCAACCCGTCCTCGGGCGCCTACGGTCTCTTCCAGGCCCTGCCGGGTTCCAAGATGTCGTCCGTCGGCGCGGACTGGCAGACCAACCCCATGACCCAGATCAAGTGGGGCCTGAACTACATGAACGAGCGCTACGGCAGCCCCTGCGACGCGTGGTCGTTCTGGCAGGCCAACAACTGGTACTGAGTCCGCGGGCCCCGGCCCCGCCTCTCAACCCCCGACAGCCCCTCCCCGTCCTACGGAGAGGGGCTGTCGCCCTGTACGGTCGGACGGACGACTCCAGGGGGGAGTGGTGGGGAGAGACGGGGGAAGAGGACGGATCATGTCGCGAGTGCCAGGGTGGCTCGGCCGGCTCGGAGCCGGACTGACCGGGATGAGCGAGCGGTTGAACGAGCGTCGCGCCGCGGTGGAGCGGGAGCGCGCCCGGGCCGAAGCCGAGTCCGAGGCATCGCCGCCGCCCGACGACGACCGGGTGCCGCCGCCCCCCGGCTACGCGCCCGCGGTGTCGGCCCGGCCCGACCCCGCGCAGGCCGTGCCGTGGGGTGTCCGGGTCGCGGCCGAGGCCGGCTGGCGGCTGCTGGTGCTCGCGGGCACGGTCTGGGTCCTGATGCGGATCATCAGCGCCGTACAGCTGCTGGTGCTGGCGTTCGCCGCCGCGCTGCTGATCACCGCGCTGCTCCAGCCGACCGTGGCGCGGCTGCGCCGGTACGGCGTGCCGCGGGGACCGGCCACCTCGCTGACGGCGATCCTCGGGTTCGTCGTGATCGGGCTGATGGGCTGGTTCGTGACCTGGCAGGTCATGGAGAACATCGGCAACCTCTCCGACCAGATCCAGGACGGCATCGACGAGCTGCGCAACTGGCTGCTGAACAGTCCGTTCCACGTCACGGACAAACAGATCAACGAGATCGCCAGGAACCTGCGTGAGGCCGTCGGGGCGAACACGGACGAGATCACCTCGGCGGGGCTGGAGGGCGTCACGGTCGTGGTGGAGGCCCTGGCGGGCATTCTGCTGACGGTCTTCTCGACGCTGTTCCTGCTCTACGACGGCCGGCGCATCTGGGAGTGGACGCTGAAGCTGGTGCCGGCGGCGGCGCGGCCCGGGGTGGCCGGGGCGGGGCCGCGGGCGTGGCGGACCCTGACGGCGTACGTCCGCGGGACGGTGATCGTCGCGCTGATCGACGCGATCTTCATCGGCCTCGGCATCTATTTCCTCGACGTGCCGATGGCCGTGCCGCTGGCGGTGTTCATCTTCCTGTTCTCCTTCATTCCGCTGGTGGGTGCGGTGGCCTCGGGCGCGCTGGCGGTGCTGGTGGCGCTGGTGACGCAGGGGGTGTTCACGGCCGTCATGACGCTGGCGGTGGTGCTGGCCGTGCAGCAGATCGAGGGGCACATCCTGCAGCCGTTCATCCTCGGGCGGGCGGTGCGGGTGCATCCGCTCGCGGTGGTGCTGTCCGTCGCCGCGGGCGGGATGGTGGCCGGAATCGGTGGCGCGGTCGTCGCGGTCCCGTTGGTCGCCGTGACGAACACGGTCGCCGGGTATCTGCGGGCGTACTCGCACGAGGCGGCGGTACGGCACGCGCCGCAACCGCGGGGCGCGACGGCGTCGGACGCCGCGCCGGCGCAGTCCCCCGAGGCGCCGCGGCAGGAGCCGCCGCCCGAGACCGCGGGCTGAGGGATCCCCGCGCGAACCGGACAGCGCGACGGAGCCCGTCCACCTCGTGGGTGGACGGGCTCCGTCCCGTTTGTCGAGCGCTCGCTGGAGGAGTTACTCCGCCAGGACCGCCTCCGCGTCCAGCGTGACGCCGACCGCCTGGATGACCGAGGCGATCTTGAAGGCCTCCTGGACGGTCTCCCGTTCGACGCCGGCCTTGCGGAGCACCTGCTCGTGGGAGTCGAGGCACATGCCGCAGCCGTTGATGGCGGAGACCGCGAAGGACCACAGCTCGAAGTCGACCTTGTCGACACCGGGGTTGCCGATGACGTTCATCCGCAGACCCGCGCGCAGGGTGCCGTACTCGTGGTCCGACAGCAGGTGCCGCGTGCGGTAGAAGACGTTGTTCATCGCCATGACCGCCGCGGCGGACTTCGCGGCCGTGTAGGCCTCCGGCGAGAGGTTCGCCTTCGCCTCCGGCTCCAGCTCGCGCAGGACGATGGGGGAGCGCGAGGCGATCGCCGTCGCCAGGACCGTGCCCCACAGCTGCTGCGCCGGCAGGTCGCTGTTGCCGATGACCGAGCCCAGGTTGAGCTTCAGGTCCTTGGCGTAGTCCGGTATCCGGGACTTCAGGGAGTCGAGGGACATGCCTCACTCACCCGCCAGCAGCTTGACCGGGTCGAGGGTCTCCTCGCCCTTGGTCCAGTTGCAGGGGCACAGCTCGTCGGTCTGCAGGGCGTCCAGGACCCGCAGGACCTCCTTGGGGTTACGGCCGACCGAGCCCGCGGTCACCATCGAGAACTGGATCTCGTTGTTCTGGTCGACGATGAAGACGGCGCGCTTGGCGTAGCCCTCCTCGTCCTCGATGCCCAGCGCCCGCATGAGCTCGTGCTTGGGGTCGGCCATCATCGGGAACGGCAGGTCACGCAGGTCGTCGTGGTCCTTGCGCCAGGCGTGGTGGACGAACTCGGAGTCACCGGAGAAGCCGAGGATCTGGGCGTCGCGGTCGGCGAACTCCTCGTTCAGCTTGCCGAAGGCCGCGATCTCGGTCGGGCACACGAAGGTGAAGTCCTTCGGCCACGCGAAGACGATCTTCCACTTGCCCTCGTAGGTCTTGTGGTTGATCGTCTCGAACTCCTTGCCCTTCTCCAGCGAGACGCAGGCGGTCAGTTCGAACTCGGGGAACTTGTCACCGACAGTGAGCACACGCTCTCCTTGCAGCGAAGAATCACCCGTTGTGCGGGTTTTTCCCATGGGTTGGACGTTGTCGATGTTGGCACAGGGTGCATTGATACGGGAAATAGCTACACTTGGTCGAGTTGATCGGAGGTGGCTATCAGTGACCATGGGGAACGGCAAGCGCCGACAGCCCAGTCTCGCTCAGCTGCGCGCTTTCGCCGCCGTCGCCGAGCATCTGCACTTCCGTGACGCCGCCGCCGCGATCGGCATGAGCCAGCCCGCCCTCTCCGGCGCCGTCTCCGCGCTGGAGGAGACACTCGGTGTCACGCTCCTGGAGCGTACGACCCGCAAGGTGCTGCTCTCACCCGCCGGCGAGCGGCTCGCCGTACGGGCCAAGGCGGTTCTGGAGGAGGTCGGGGCGCTGATGGAGGAGGCGGAGGCGGTCCGGGCGCCCTTCACGGGCGTGCTGCGCCTCGGGGTCATCCCGACCGTCGCGCCGTACCTGCTGCCCACCGTGCTGCGGCTGGTGCACGACCGGTATCCGCACCTCGATCTGCAGGTGCACGAGGAGCAGACCGCCAACCTCATCGACGGGCTCACCAGCGGACGGCTCGACCTGCTGCTGCTCGCCGTGCCGCTCGGCGTGCCCGGCGTGGTCGAACTGCCGCTCTTCGACGAGGACTTCGTGCTCGTCACCCCGCCCGACCACTGGCTCGGCGGGCGGCAGGGGATACCCCGCGAGGCGCTCAAGGAGCTGAACCTGCTGCTGCTGGACGAAGGGCACTGCCTGCGCGACCAGGCGCTCGACATCTGCCGGGAGGCCGGACGCGAGGACGCCCCGGTCACCACGACCGCCGCGGGGCTGTCCACGCTCGTCCAGCTCGTCGCCGGCGGCCTCGGCTGCACCCTGCTGCCACGTACGGCCCTCCCCCTCGAGACGTCCCGCAGCGACCAGTTGCTGACCGGCTACTTCGCCGACCCGGCCCCCACCCGCCGGGTCGCCCTGGCGATGCGGACGGGGGCCGCGCGCGGCGCCGAGTACGAGGAGCTGGCGGCCGCCCTGCGCCAGGCGCTGCGGCCGCTGCCCGTCCGGGTCCTGGACGGCGACGCCTGACGGTTCCTACTCCGTGCGCAGCCCGTCGGGCCGCATCATCCTCAGCAGCGGCGGCAGACTCATCAGCGTTACCACCAGGACGACGCCCGCACCGATGCCGCTCATCGACAGCACGCTCGCCCAGTCGACCCGGACCGAGGTGTCCGTCATCCGCAGCAGCACCGCGCCCAGTGTCATGCCCACCGCCGAGGCCAGCAGCAGCCCCAGGCCGATCGGGATCGCCGTCTGCCAGAGCACCGACAGGCTCAGCGTCCGGCGCCGGGTGCCGAAGGCGACCAGGGACGACAGCAGCTTGCGGCGTTCGCGCAGCTGCTCCAGCTGGGAGACCAGCAGGCTCGCGCCGATCAGCGCCAGAACACAGGCGGCACCGCTGAACAGGCCCGTGCGGATGGACTCGTAGCGCTCGGTGCGCTCGGTGGCCGACCAGGTCATGGGAGAGGACGCCGGGTCGATCCGCGCGGCCGTGTTGCGCACGTGCTCCGGCGCGTCCGCCACGGAGCGGTCGAGGCTCAGGTAGAGCTGTCCGGAGGTGAACGCCCCGAGTGTCCCGGGCATGGCGCCGGCCGTGATCAGGATGCCGCCACGCTTGACCCCGGTGGGGTCCTCGCGGGACCGGGCCTGCCGGATGTCCTGCGGCAGGGTCCAGGAGACCCAGCGCTCGCCGGCCCGGCCGGTGTCCTCCGGGTCGGCCCACAGGGTCTTGCCGGGCTTGGCCACCTTGGCCGTGTCGGTGTCGTACTCCCCGCCCTGGACGGCGAAGACGTCGCCGTCGCGGCAGGACGGCAGCGTGGCGACCTCGCGCAGCGACGCGCAGTCGCCGACGGTGATCTGGGCCATGGCCTCGGGCTCACCGCGCCGGTCACCGAGGTAGCCCTCGGTCAGCGCGGTGACCTTCCGTACACCCTTGGTGTCGCGGAACTTCTCGGCGGTGGAGGCGAGTTCCGCGCCGTCCGGCACGCGCACCTGCATCTGGGCCCGTGAGACGTCGTAACCCGACGCCTTGGTGTAGACGTCGTCCAGCCCGGCGAACAGCATCTGCAGCGCGATCGCCCCGGCCACCGCCACCGCGATGCCGTTGACCATGCGGGCCGCCGTGCCGCTGCTCAACTGCAGCCGCCGCAACGCCAGTTGCCAGGCCACGCCTCCCGAGCCGAGGCGGGCGACGACCGTCTCGACGCCCCACGGCAGCAGCGCGGTGACGCCGACGAGCAGGAGCATGACACCCCCGACGACCAGGTACTGGTTGAACTCCCCGTCCTCGCTGCCCTGCCCGACCATCGGGTAGAGCATCGCCAGCCCGGCCAGCGGCAGCAGCAGCCGCCACCACAGCCGGCGCCGCGCGGGCTTGGCCGTACGGACCACGCCGAGCGGCTCGATGACCACCCCGCGCAGCGCGAGGACGGTCACCAGGACGGCGGCGGCCGGCACGGCGACCGCGACGAGCGCGGCCAGCGCGGGCGAGGGGTTGAGGTAGCTCGGGAACACACTGACCCGGAACACCTCGAAGGAGGCCGCGATCTCACGCCCGATCAGGAAGAAGCCGAGGCCGAGGACGAGTCCGAGCACCGACCCGGCGAGCGCCTCGCCGGCCGCGATCCGCCGCGTCATACGGCTGTCGGAACCGACCAGCCGGAGCGCCGCGAGGCGCCGGTCGCGCCGTTCGCCGCCGAACCGCACGGCGGCGGCGATGAACACCGCGACCGGCATCAGCAGCACCACGAACACGACCAGGATCAGCAGGAGCAGGACCGGGTCCCAGGGGTCGGACGGCGTCAGGTCCGGGTTGCCGAAGCTGTCGATCCGGGCCCCGCTGGTCTCGTCCAGCCGGTCCGCCAGCCCCTTGCCGCCCGCGAAGTAGGCGAGTTCCTGCGAGCCGATCAGGCCCTGCTCGCCGACGGTGCCGGTGATCCGGTAGGGCAGCCGCTCCCGCAGCAGCCTCCCGTCGTCGGAGGCCAGCAGTTCCCGCAGCGCGGGGGAGACGACCATCTCGCCCGGTGCCGGGAACGCCGAGACCCCCGGCGGCAGCGGGGCCCGCGGCCCCTCCGCCTCCAGCATGCGCCCGCGCACGTCCTTGTCGCGGAACATGGTGTCCGAGTCCAGGACGATCAGGGTGTCGTCGGCCTTCGGTATCTCCTGCTGGCTGTAGGTGTGGTCGCTGCGCGCCTCCTCGCGCCGGTGCCGTTCGGCCAGCGCGTTCGGGATGGCGGTGGTGAGCAGCAGCAGCGCCACCCCGAGCCCGACGCCGACGGCCGTCAGCACGGCCCGGATCCAGCCCTCGCGTCCGCCGGCGAAGGCGAACCGGGCCCCCATGGCCAGATCCCTGACCCACCCCCTCATACGACGCGCTCCATGTCCCGGGACCTGCCGTCCCGTACCACGATCTCCCGGTCGGAGTACGCCGCCACCCGCGCCTCGTGCGTGACGAGGACGACGGCGGCGTTGGTGGACCGGGCGGCGTCGGTGAGCAGCTCCATCACGCGCTCGCCGTTGAGCGAGTCGAGCGCCCCGGTCGGTTCGTCGGCGAACAGCACCCGCGGGTTCGTCACCAGGGCCCGGGCCACGGCGACCCGCTGCCCCTGACCGCCGGACACCTCGCCGGGACGCTTCTTGCGCACGTCGTCGACCTCCAGCCGCTCCATCCAGGCGAGGGCGGTCCGCTCGGCCTCCTTGCGGCCGGTGCCGTTCAGCCGCAGCGGCAGGGCGACGTTCTCCACGCACGTCAGCTCCGGCACGAGCTGGCCGAACTGGAACACGAACCCGAACTCGGAGCGCCGGAGCGCACTGCGCTCGGCGTCGCTCATGGCGGACAGCACCCGCCCGGCGTAGGTGATCGTGCCCTCGTCGGGCGTGACGATCCCGGCGAGACAGTGCAGCAAGGTCGACTTGCCCGACCCGGACGGCCCCATCACGGCGACGACCTCGCCGGGGTGGATGGAGAACTCGGCGCCGTCCAGCGCGGTGGTCGGACCGTACGATTTGCGCAGCCCCTCGGCCGCGAGCAGGGAACCGGCGGGGGTCATGAGGTCACCGCCGCACGGAGCTTGTCGAGGCGCGCCGCGGTCAGCTCCAGCCAGCGCAGGTCGGCCTCGAGGTGGAACAGGGCGTGGTCGCAGATGAGCTGGTCGGCCAGGTCGCCCTTGCGCTTGCGGTCGGTGAGGATGCGCATGCTGCGCAGGTGCTCGGAGCGCTGTGTGTCGAGGATGTCGGCGGCGTCGCGGTGGGTGAGCAGGGCGAGGACGACCTTGGTGTACAGGGTCGACTGGAGGTAGGGCTCGGGCTTCTCCGGCGTGGCGAGCCAGCGCTCGACGTCGGTGATGCCGGCCTCGGTGATCGCGTACCGCTTGCGCTCGGGGCCGCCGCCGGGCTCGATGCCCTCGACCTCGACGAGGCCGTTCTTCAGCAGGCGGGACATCGTCGAGTAGACCTGGCCGTAGTGCAGCGGCCGGTCGTGACCGAACTTCTCGTCGAAGGCCCGCTTCAGGTCGTAACCGTGCCGCGGGCCGGACTCCAGGAGTCCCAGGAGAGTGTGACCGATGGACATGGAGGCCACTGTACACACGGTGTATACGCCTGATGTATACACCGAGTGTGCAGGCCGCGGCGCGGGGCACGGACGCCCTGGTGGCGGGCGGTTGTCACGGTTCTGTCACTGGCGCTTGGGCGTTTCGCCGGGGGGCCGGCCGCGGCGCGGCAGCGGGCCCGCGTCACCGGGCAGCCGGCCCGCCTCCGCCAGCGCCCTGCGCAGCAGGAACTCGATCTGCGCGTTGGCCGACCGCAGGTCGTCGGACGCCCACCGGGCCAGCGCCTCGTACACGGCGGGGTCCAGCCGCAGCAGCACCTGCTTGCGCTGCTGCGGCCGACGCCGGGGGGCCGGACCCCCCGAGGACTGCGTGGGGCCCGTCACTGGTAGAGCGTTCCCGTGTTGAGGACCGGCTGCGCGGAGCGGTCGCCGCACAGCACCACCATCAGGTTCGACACCATCGCCGCCTTCCGTTCGCAGTCCAGCTCCACGATGTCCTGCTCGGTGATCCGGGTGAGCGCCATCTCGACCATGCCCACGGCGCCCTCCACGATCTGCCGCCGCGCCGCGACGACCGCTCCGGCCTGCTGCCGCTGGAGCATCGCCGAGGCGATCTCCGGAGCGTACGCGAGGTGGGTGAAACGCGACTCGACGATCTGCACCCCGGCCGCCTCCACGCGCGCGTGCAGCTCCGCGGCGAGCTTCTCGGTGATCTCCTCGGCGTTGCCGCGCAGGGAGAGGCCGTCCTCCTCGTGGGCGTCGTAGGGGTACTCGATGGCGATGTGCCGCACGGCCGCCTCGGTCTGGGTGGAGACGAACTCGATGTAGTCGTCCACCTCGAAGATGGCCTGGGCGGTGTCCTCCACCTTCCACACCACGACCGCGGCGAGCTCTATCGGGTTGCCGTAGGCGTCGTTGACCTTCAGGACCGCGGTCTCGTGGTTGCGGACCCGCGTGGAGATCTTGGTGCGCGAGGTGAGCGGGTTCACCCAGCGCAGACCATCCTGCCGGATCGTCCCCCGGTACCGGCCGAAGAGCTGGACGACGCGGGCCTCGCCCGGCGCCACCATGTTCAGCCCGCACATGGCCAGCACGGCCGCGAGTCCGATCACGATGCCGGGGATGATCAGCGCGGCCTTGGCGCCGCCTCCCGAGACGGCCGTGGCGCTGACGATCAGGGCGGCGCCGATCAGCAGCCCGAGCAGGCCGAGCAGCAGGGCGAACCCACCGCCGATGCTGTGCGCGGGGAACTCCCGCACGCGCGGGGCCGGCATCTCGGGCACGTCGGCCGTGATCTGGGAGTCCTGTGTGGACATGCGTGATCCCCGTTCTCGTCTATCGCTCTTCTAGCTAAGTGATATCACTTTACCGCGTCACGGCAACCCTCCGCCCCCCTCGGGCGTCGGTTCCGGTGGGACAGGTGCTGATTGTCACGTCCGTAAAAGACCGGATCGGCAGTCCTTTGTCATATCTCCCGGTGTTAGCTTTCTGAGCTGACCTGAGCGGCGAACCTGTGTGACGTACGGGCACACATGAGCGAAGCGGAGCGGAACGGACCGATGGGACGAGCGGAAGAGAGACGCGCGCGACAGAGCGCCGGCCGCCGCGCGGCGTCCAGGCGCTCGTCCGGCACGCCGTCGGCCGGCGTCGGGGGAGGCCGCGCCGCGGCCCGCAGGGCGGCCAAGCGCGGTGGCAGGAGCGGCATAGGCCGCCTGTTCACGTGGAAGAAGATCCTCGGCACGTTCTTCGGGCTGTGTCTGCTCGGCATGGGCGCCTTCATCGTGCTGTACATGGTGATCGACATCCCCGAGGGGAACGCCGACGCCAAGCGCCAGAGCAACATCTACAAGTACCGCGACGGCTCGATCATGGCCCGCGACGGCAAGGTCAACCGCGAGGTCGTGGACCTGGCCAAGGTCCCCAAGGACGTCCGGTACAGCTTCGTCGCCGCCGAGAACAAGACCTTCTTCAAGGACGCCGGCGTCGACCTCAAGGGCACGGCCCGCGGTCTGTTCAACACGCTGACCGGCAAGGGCGCACAGGGCGGTTCGACGATCACCCAGCAGTACGTCAAGAACTACTACCTGTCCCAGGAACAGACCGTCACCCGCAAGCTCAAGGAACTGATCATCTCCCTGAAGCTGGACCGGGAGAAGTCCAAGGACTACATCCTCGCCGGCTACATCAACACCAGCTACTACGGCCGCAACGCCTACGGCATCCAGGCCGCCGCCCAGGCCTACTACCGCACCGACGCCGAGGACCTCGACGTCGCGCAGGGCGCCTACCTCGCCGCGCTGCTCCAGGCACCGAGCCAGTACGACTGGGCGGTCGCCTCCGAGACCGGCAAGAAGCTGGTGAAGAACCGCTGGAACTACGTCCTGGACAACATGGTCGAGGAGGGCTGGCTCAGTGCCTCCGAGCGCGCGGACATGAAGTTCCCCGTGCCCGAGCCGCCCAAGGGCGATCCCGGACTGGAGGGCCAGAAGGGTTACCTGGTGGAGGCGGCCAACGCCGCGCTGGAGAGGCAGCTGATCGCCGAGGGCGCCGCCGGGAACACCAAGGAGGCCGAGGCGATGGTCAAGGCCGGCGGCTGGACCGTCACGCTCAACATCGACAAGAAGAAGCAGACGGCGCTGGAGAAGGCCGTCAAGACGCAGCTGACCAGCAAACTCGACCCGAAGAAGCGCAAGGTGGACGGCAGCGTCCAGGCCGGCGCGGTGTCCGTCGACCCGAAGACGGGCGCGGTCGTGGCGATGTACGGCGGCGTGAACTACCTGGAGCACTACACCAACAACGCCACGCGCGACGACTACCAGCCCGCCTCCACCTTCAAGCCGGTGATCCTGGCAGCCGCCCTGGAGGAGAACGCCGAGACCCAGGACGGCGAGCCGATCACGGCGGACACCATCTACGACGGCACGAGCAAGCGGCCGGTCGTGGACAACGGCGAGAAGGTCGGGTTCGCCCCCGAGAACGAGGACGACGAAAACTACGGCGAGATCACCGTCCAGACGGCGATGAACAAGTCCGTCAACTCCGTCTTCGCGCAGATGGGCGTCGACGTCGGCATGACCGAAGTGGTGGACGTCGCCGGCAAGCTCGGCATGGAGACCGAGGGCATGCAGGCGGTGCCCGCCCAGACGCTGGGCTCCATGGGCGCGAGCCCGCTGGAGATGGCCGGCGTCTACGCGACCCTCGACAACCACGGCGAGAAGGTCACCCCGACCATCGTCAAGTCGGCGGAGCACCTGCACCGCAAGGTCACCATGCCCGACCCGATCGGCGACCAGGTCATCAGCAGGGAGGCCGCCGACACGGTGACCTCGGTGCTCACCGGCGTGGTCGACGACGGTACGGCCCAGGCCTCGGTGCGGAACAACCCGCTGCGCGACGGCCAGCAGGTCGCGGGCAAGACCGGTACCTCCGACAACAACAAGTCGGCGTGGTTCACCGGCTACACGCCCGAGCTGGTCACCTCGGTCGGCCTGTTCGGCGAGGACCCCAAGACGTACGCGCAGGTCCCGATGTACAAGGCGGTCGGCGAGGACCGCATCAACGGCGGTGGCTTCCCGGCGCAGATCTGGGCGGCCTACACCTTCGGCGTGATGGACGAGGTCACCAAGTTCGACCTGGACACCCGGCAGGGCGCGGCCGTGAAGCCGACGCGGACGCCGACCGCCACCCAGCAGCCGACGAGCGAGCCCCCGACCGAGGAACCGACCTCGGAGGCCCCGACCTCCTCACCACCGCCGTCGCAGACCCCGTCGCAGACCCCGACGAGCCCGCCGCCGTCCCAGGCGCCGACGACCCGTCCGCCGACGACGCCGTCGGCACCGCCGCCCACCTTCGGCATCCCGGAGAACACGGCGGACCCGGAGGCCGATCAGTAGCCGACGGCCAGGGCGCCCGGTGAACACCGGGCGCCCTGGCGCGCGGTACGGCGAGGAAAGTCCAAACGGAACAATGTGTCCCGGACGGGGGAACAGATCAAGGTGTTCACCTGATGTTCACCCAAATGTCGCCAGGACGGGCCGGGTACAGAGCACCGGCTTAGGGTTGGCCCATGTTTCAGCCCCATTCCGAGTGCCGTGTCCGGCACGCGCACGAAAGGTGGCACGAACCATGGATCCTTCTCTCCGAGAACTCGGTGAGCGCAAGGTCGGCACCCAGGACTTCAATCCCAGGATCGCCCTGCCGCGGTTCGACCACGCCCGGGTCGCGGATGCCGAACCGGAAGCCGCATCCGCTGAGGAACACTGTGCTTCGCTGTACGACGCCATACGGGACATGAGCTCCTACGGATCGGCGCGGCAAGCGGAAAAACGGGTCTGTGACGGCGACGGGCACCTGCGCGGCCCGTGAAGAGGCTGATCCGACAGCCACCGAGACGCACGGATGCGGCTCGGTGAGAACGGCCACCAGTGGGTGGGGTTTTGATGGGCACGGAACAGTGGACGAATTTTGACTCGTACCCGGAGGAACCCAGCGGGCGCACCCTGGGGGACAAGTACTTCAAGGAGTTCACCAGGCTGGTGCACGTGAGCCTGCGGAGCTGGTGGTGGGGAGAGCCGCTGGGAGCGGCCCTGGGCGGAGTGGGGGGAGCCTGGCTCGGGCATGACGACGACCTGCCGATCGACGAGGTGCTGGGCGTCGCCGTCTCCATGGTGGGCGTCATCATCGGGTCCGTGTTCGCCATCCTGGCGATGATCACGAGGGCCTGTGACAACACGTTTCTCAGGAAGGCGAGAAAAGCGCGCATCCTGCCCGTCACCAACTACCTGTGGCCGTTCTTCACCATCATCGCCATGGGCATTCTGTCCACCGTCTTCCTGCTGGTCCTGGCCGGAATACCCGATGACGGGCCGACGGGGCTGCGCATGATGGTCGCGGCGACGGCGGGATTCTGCATTCTGTGGACCCTGGCCAGTCTCCTTCCGGCCCTCGGAGCGCTCATCGTGTTCACCCGCCTCATCGAGAAGACCTCCGGCATCAGCGAATGAAGGCGACGAAAGGCGGCGCCGGTGCGGGAGACGCGAAACGCCTCTCCCGCCCCGGCGCCGTTTCCGTCGTCGCACGTCACTCGTCTACGTTGAGCTCCAGGTGGACGTGCCGGCCGTCCAGCGTGATGTAGCCGTCGCCGTAGGCGGAGCGGTAGTGGCCCGTGCCGCCGATGATGGCGGTCTTGGCCGTCACACGCTCCCCGGGACGGCTGGTGATCATGTCACTGAGCGTGAGCGTTCCCTCCTTCAGTCGCAGGGTGCGGGTGCACTGCGCGGTCACGTAGCGGCGTTCGACCTTGACCGCACTGCAGTCCGACTCACCGTCACCGACGTGCCGCGTCCGCTCCTCGTTCGTCTTCGTCTTCTCCGTCTTGTACAGCTCCAGATGGGTGGTCCAGCTGCCACCTTCCCGGATGCGCGGGGGTGACTTGACGAGTCGGCTGACGCCGGTCAGCTCGACCCTCTCGATGTCGTTGTCCTTGTCCTTCCCCTCGGCTTGAGCCAGCGTCGGAAGAAGGGCGAGCGTCGTGGTGAGGGCGGTGACGACCACACCACGGACAGCCGTTGTGATCACGGAACCTCCAGGCCGAACAAGGTGCCCCAGGCCTTCCGGAGCATGGGCGGGTCAATCCAGGAAGGTGGGTCAGTCGTCGACGTACAGGTCGAACAGGACGCGGTTGCCCTCGAGGGTGATGTAGCCCTCTCCCTCGGCGTCGTTGTAGATGCCGGTGCCGCCCGCGATGGAGGTCTTCGCCGTGACGCGCTCGCCGCGTCCGCGGCTGATCATGTCGTGGAGGGTGATCTCCCCGTCCTTCAGGCGCAGCACCCGCGTGCACTGGGCGGTCAGCCGGCCGCGCTCGATCTTGGCGGCGGTGCAGCGCGAGCTGGCGTCGCCGGCGAACTTCTTCTCGGGGGTGTACAGGTGCTGGTAGGTGGTCCAGCTGTCGCCCGGACGGAGGAACCGGGGACCCGAGCTCTCCGTGGTGATGCCGACGAACTTGATCTGTACGACGTCTTCGTCCCCGACGTCTGCCAGGGCCGGCGTGGACAGTGACAGGGTGACCGCGGCGGTCAGCGCGCCGGCGGTCACGGCACGGCGGACGGTGGACAAGGGCATGCATCCTCCCGGGGGGTGGCAGTGCGTGCTCGGACCTCAGGAGCACTGGCGAGCATTCCAGGCGGCGCAACCCCGTGGCGCAACGCGCCTTGCGCCAGGGACCCCAAATGCCACTCGAACAGAGGGCGGAAAGAAGCGACGGAGCCCGGCACCGCCGGCCGTTCGTACGGCGCTTCGGGCGGCGGGGTGCGCCGCACACGGGCGCGCCCGGGGAGGTCGGCCTGTACCGGGCTGGGCAGGCATCGGCCGGGCGCTCGCCGGGGGGCAGCCGCGCGCTGACCGCCATCAAGGCGCGTGCGTCAGCCGTGCGCTGACCGCCGGGGCGCCTGTCTCAGCCCCGGTGCGGTCCGCCTCGTGCAACGGGGCCCCTGTCTCAGCCCCGGTTCCGTGTCGTCCGTCGGGGCGTCTGTGTCAGTTGCGGTTCAGTTCGAACCAGACGACCTTTCCCGTGCTCAGCCGTGTCGCGCCCCAGCGTCGTGCCAGGCGGTTGACCAGGTACAGGCCGCGTCCGCCCTCGTCCGTGGCGCGGGCCTGCCGCAGGCGGGGCAGTTGCGGCACGTCGTCGCCGACCTCGCAGCGCAGCACGTCGGTGCGCAGCAGCCGCAGCGTGACGGGCCGGGTCGCGTACCGTACGGCGTTGGTCACGACCTCGCTGACCAGCAGCTCCACCGAGTCGGTGAGGTCCTCCATGCCCCAGCGGGTCAGCGCGCGGCGGGCCAGCCGGCGGGCGCGACCGGGCGCGGCGTCCTCCGGCTCCAGGAACCAGTACGCCACGTCGCTCGGCGCGATCCCGTCGAAGCGGGCGGCGAGCAGCGCGATGTCGTCGTCCCGGTCGCCTGGGCCGAGCATGTCGAGCACCTCGTCGCACAGGGCTTCCAGCGGCGGCGGATGGTCGGGGCCGGTGAGCTGCGCGGTCGCGGCGAGCTTCTCGCGCAGTTGCTCGATGCCGGTCCACACGTCGCGCAGGCGCGACTCGACCAGGCCGTCGGTGTACAGGAGCAGGGTCCCCCCGGCGGGCGCGTCCAGTTCCACCGCCTCGAAGTCGACCCCGCCGACGCCGATGGGCGCGCCGGCCGGCACCCGCAGCACCTCCGCCCGGCCGCCCAGGTGCAGCAGGATGGGCGGCGGGTGGCCCGCGTTGGCGATGGTGATGCGGTGCGAGACCGGGTCGTACACCGCGTACAGGCAGGTCGCCATGCGGTCCACGCCGAGTCGCTGGGCCTGTTCGTCGAGGTGGTGCAGCACCTCCTGCGGCGGCAGGTCGAGCCCGGCCAGGGTCTGGGCCGTCGTCCGCAGCTGGCCCATGATCGCCGCCGAGGTCATGGAGTGGCCCATCACGTCGCCGACGACCAGGGCGACCCGGCTGCCGGGCAGCGGGATCGCGTCGTACCAGTCACCGCCGACGCGCGCGGTCTCGGCGGCCGGCAGATAGCGGGACGCCAGCCGCACGCCCGTCGGGCGGGGCAGCGTCTCGGGCAGCATGGTGCGCTGCAACTCGTCCGCGATGTACGCCTCCCGCCCGTACAGCACGGCCTTGTCGATGCCGAGCGCGCTGTGCGTGGCGAGCTGGGCGGCGACCAGCAGGTCGTCGGCCTCGAAGGGGATGCGCTCCGGGCGGCGCAGGAACAGCGCCGCGCCGATCACCCGGCGCCGGCCGCGCAGCGGCGCGAGGATCGCGCGCTGTCCACCGGGCACCGCGTGCTCGCCGCCGTCGCCGAGGAGTTCGGGCAGCGCCGCGCGGGCGGCGGGCGCGTCCGTGAAAACCGGTCGCACGCCCCGCAGCACCTCGGCGAGGGCGCTGCCGGGCCGCACCTCGCACAGTTCGCTGCCGACCGAGTCCAGCTCGGAGGGCTCCGGCTGGACGGCCGGCATGAAACCGTTCTCCGTGTCGCGCTCGGCCGGTATCCGGTCGGTGCGGCGCAGCCGCAGCAACAGCGGGCCGGTGGGCCGCTCGTCGCCGACCGGCAGCGGGTCGCGCAGATAGACCAGGATCGCGTCGGAGAAGGTGGGCACGGTGGCCCGGCACAGCCCCATCACGATCTCGTCGAGGTCGATGCCGCGGGCGATCCGCCGCGTCGCGGCGCCCACGAACCTCAGCCGGTCACCGTCCCGTCGCATGGGCGTGGGCCGGCCGGGCGGCGATGCCTGCCCGGTGCGGCGGTCCTGCCCGTCGGGGCCCGGTGCGGGCTGGTCCGGCTCGGCGGCCGGCTGGACCGGAATGCCCTCCGGCACCGGCCGTGGCCGGTGGGGGTCGGGCTCGGCGGTCTGCTCGGCACCCGGCTGGGAGTGCTCGGAGCCGGGGTTGCTCGCGGGGTTCATACCGTCCATGCCCTTGCCGCAGGGCGCGGCCGAACCCGGGGTGCCCTGCGTGGTTGTACCCGCCGTGCCCGGAGACGTGGTCGTGCCCGGGCCGGTGCTCTCACCGCCGGAGCGGCCCTGTGCGGGTAAAGCGCTTGCGCCGGGCGTATGCGTCGGCGTCGAGGTACGCACGAGCGCCCCGCGGGGGTCCGCGGGGTCGGCGCCCGTCTGCGGGTGCTCGAAGGAGGTCGGCTGCTCCGTCACGCGTGTCGAATCCATCCGTCCGGGGCCGCGCGCCGGGCGCGCAGTTCGTCCCGCCGAAACTCCGATACCCGGAATACGTGCCCCAGGAACGGAATTCCCGCGTGGTCAGAGGTTGTGCCTGTGCCACCGGCGGACCGTCTGCGGCCCGTACCGGCGTTGCCCTCGTACCTCTCGCTCACGTCCTGCCGCCCCTCGGTGACGATCGGTCAAGCCCAGCGCGTGCTCCCGTAGTTGCCGCCGAGCGCTCTTGCGGAGGACGATCCTACGTTTCTTGCCCGGGGGCGCATCAAGGGTCTCATGAGGACACATGGGCGGGTGTGCGGTCCCAGTCCTCCGGCAGTGACGGTACCTCCCAGGAGGGATCCGGGCGCCAGTGCTGCCAGCCGTCCGAGAACGGCGGGCCCCAGGCGCGGATCACCTCCACCGCCCTCTCCCCGGCCCGCCGCACCCGCTCGGCGAGCCGTTCGTCCATCAGTCCGTCCCGCTGGGCCTGCGCGAACTCGTCCTCGTCGCGCCAGTGCCAAGTGCGGTCGGGGTGCACGGAGATGTCCAGGAAGTGGTCGACGGAGTCGACACCGCCCTCCCAGCGGACCAGCGGCTCCTCCAGGTTCACGTACCAGTTCTTGAACCGCCAGCCCGGCTCCCAGAACAGCCACACCGACCACGGCTCGCCCGGGCGTGCCAGCTTCAGCACGCCCGTGCCGAACCACCGGTCGCGCTGCACGGTCCGCGGCTTGGTGTAGCGCGAGTGCAGCGGCTCCAGGTGCACGGGGGTGCCGTCGGCGAGCACCGGCTTCACGCACTCGGTGCCGGGCGCCATCCACACGGCGAGCAGCTCGGGATCGTCCCGTACGACGGTGACGGGACGCGCGATGTGACAGCGCGCGCCGCCGTTCTCCCGGTACCGCCACAGGATCTGGGTCCCCGGCTCCCAGAAGCCCGCCGCACCACCCGTTTCCACGTGTCTCACCGCTCCACCGTCTGCCATGCACAGATATTAGGTGCCATGGGCATACGACGCTGCGTCGCGCGGCACGGTTCACACGCGGGAGCGGCCGGGTCCCGAACGGTCACGGGTGCGTCATCCGCAGGACGTCGAGCGCCTCGTCGAGCTGCTCCTCGGTGAGGTCGCCGCGCTCGACGTACCCGTTCTCGACGACGACCTGACGGATCGTCTTCCGCTCGGCCAGTGCCTTCTTGGCGACCTTCGCGGCCTCCTCGTACCCGATGTACTTGTTGAGCGGCGTGACCACCGACGGCGACGACTCGGCGTACTCACGGGCCCGTTCGCGGTTGGCGGTGATGCCGTCGACGGTGCGGTCGGCGAGCAGCCGGGAGGCGTTGGCGAGCAGCCGGACGGACTCGAGCACGTTCTTGGCGATGACGGGCAGCATGACGTTGAGCTCGAAGTTCCCGGCCGCACCGGCGGTGGCGACGGCGGCGTCGTTCCCGACGACCTGCGCGCACACCATCAGCACCGCCTCCGGGATGACGGGGTTGACCTTGCCGGGCATGATCGACGATCCCGGCTGCAGGTCGGGCAGGTTGATCTCGGCGAGGCCGGTGCGCGGCCCGGAGGCCATCCACCGCAGGTCGTTGGCGATCTTGGTGAGTCCCACGGCGATCGTCCTGAGCTGTCCGCTCGTCTCGACGATCCCGTCCCGGGCGCCCTGCGCCTCGAAGTGGTTGCGGGCCTCGGTCAGCGGCAACCCGGTGGCCCGGGCGACCTCCTCGATGACGGCGGCGGAGAAGCCGGGCGGGGTGTTGATCCCGGTCCCGACCGCCGTACCGCCCAGCGGCAGTTCGGCGAGCCGGGGCAGGGAGGCGTTCAACCGCTCGACGCCGTAACGGATCTGGGCCGCGTAGCCGCCGAACTCCTGGCCGAGGGTGACGGGCGTGGCGTCCATGAGATGCGTACGCCCCGACTTCACGACGTCGGCGAACTCCTCGGCCTTGCGCTCCAGCGCTGCCGCGAGGTGGTCGAGGGCGGGGACGAGGTCGCGCATGACGGCGGCGGTGGCGGCGATGTGGACGGAGGACGGGAAGACGTCGTTGGACGACTGCGACGCGTTGACGTGGTCATTGGGGTGTACGGGCCGGCCCAGCCGCTCACTGGCCAGCGTGGCGATGACCTCGTTGGTGTTCATGTTGGACGAGGTCCCGGACCCGGTCTGGAACACGTCGACGGGGAAGTGTGCGTCCCACTGCCCCTCGGCGACCTCCCGAGCCGCCTCCTGGATCGCCTCGGCGATGTCCTTGTCGAGCACCCCGAGTGCCGCGTTGACCTTGGCGGCGGCGCCCTTGATACGGGCGAGGGCCTCGATGTGGGCCCGCTCGATCCGCTGCCCCGACACGGGGAAGTTCTCGACGGCACGCTGCGTCTGGGCACGCCATTTGGCCTCGGCGGGGACACGCACCTCGCCCATGGAGTCGTGCTCGACGCGGTAGTCCTGGCCGCCGCCTGCTTCGCTGGTCGTCATCGTCGTCAACCTCCGGGATCAAGAGCACGGGGATGGGTGGGGGGTATTCCCGTCGCTGTTCCCGTTCCCGTTTCCGCTCCCAGGATGGGGGGTGGGCGTGCGGTGGCGGCGGTGGTCGCCGTGGGGATGGATGGTGTGTCGGCGGACCGTGGGCGGCGCGGTGCCCGGCGCTCGCCGGGCCGCCCGCTTCTGCGGAGGGCGGGACCAAGGCAGTCGGCGGTGACGGCCTGTCATGTGGCCGACCGGGGCTGACGGGCTCGCAGGCCGCCCCGGGCCGCCCGGGCCGTGAACGGGCCGTGACCACCCGCCTTCCGGCCGGCTCGCAGGTCGGCGGACATACGACCCTGGCCGGGAGGCGGGCGGTCGCCCGTTGCTGGGGGCTACGCCAGGCCGGGGCCGCGTACCGGGATCGACGTGAACGTGGGCTGGGGGGCCGGGTCCTGGAAGAAGTCGTTGCCCTTGTCGTCGACGACGATGAACGCCGGGAAGTCCTCGACCTCGATCTTCCAGACGGCCTCCATGCCGAGCTCCTCGTACTCGACGACCTCGACCTTCTTGATGCAGTCCTGGGCGAGGCGGGCGGCCGGGCCGCCGATCGAGCCGAGGTAGAAGCCGCCGTGCGCGGCGCACGCGTCCGTGACCTGCTTGCTGCGGTTGCCCTTGGCGAGCATCACCTTCGAGCCGCCCGCCGCCTGGAACTGCTCCACGTAGGAGTCCATGCGGCCGGCCGTCGTCGGGCCGAAGGAGCCGGAGGCGTAGCCCTCGGGGGTCTTGGCCGGGCCCGCGTAGTACACGGGGTGGTCCTTGAGGTACTGCGGCATCTCCTCGCCCGCGTCCAGCCGCTCCTTGATCTTGGCGTGTGCGATGTCGCGGGCCACGACCAAGGGGCCGGTGAGCGACAGCCTGGTCTTCACCGGGTACTTCGTCAGCTCGGCCAGGATCTGCTCCATCGGCTGGTTGAGGTCGATCCGTACGACGTCGCCCTCCGACTCCAGGTGCTCGTCCGTCGTGTCCGGCAGGAAGCGCGCCGGGTCCTTCTCCAGCTGCTCCAGGAAGACGCCCTCGGGCGTGATCTTGGCGAGGGCCTGACGGTCGGCCGAGCAGGACACCGCGATCGCGACCGGGCAGGAGGCGCCGTGGCGGGGGAGGCGGACGACGCGGACGTCGTGGCAGAAGTACTTGCCGCCGAACTGCGCCCCGATGCCGATCTTTTGGGTGAGCTCGAAGACCTTCTCCTCCAGCTCCTTGTCCCGGAAGCCGTGGCCGAGCGGCGAGCCCTCGGTCGGCAGGGCGTCCAGGTAGTGGGCGGAGGCGTACTTCGCCGTCTTCAAAGCGTATTCCGCGCTCGTACCGCCGACCACGATCGCCAGGTGGTACGGCGGGCAGGCGGCCGTGCCCAGCGAACGGATCTTCTCCTCCAGGAACTTCATCATGGAGGACTCGTTCAGGACGGCCTTCGTCTCCTGGTAAAGGAAGCTCTTGTTCGCGCTGCCGCCGCCCTTGGCCATGAAGAGGAACTTGTAGGCGCCGCCGTCCGTGGCGTACAGCTCGATCTGTGCGGGCAGGTTGGAGCCGGTGTTCTTCTCCTCCCACATGGTCAGCGGGGCCATCTGGGAGTAGCGCAGGTTGAGCCTGGTGTACGCGTCGTAGATGCCGCGGGAGAGGGCCTCCTCGTCGCGGCCCGCCGTCAGCACGTTCTGGCCGCGCTTGCCCATGACGATCGCGGTGCCGGTGTCCTGGCACATGGGGAGCACGCCCGCCGCCGCGATGTTCGCGTTCTTCAGCAGGTCCAGGGCGACGAACTTGTCGTTCGAGGACGCCTCGGGGTCGTCGATGATGCGGCGCAGCTGGGCGAGGTGCGCGGGGCGCAGATAGTGCTGGATGTCGTGGATGGCCTCCTCGGCCAGCTTGCGCAGCGCCTCGGGCTCGACCTTGAGGAACGTCCGCCCGTCCGGCCCCTCGACCGTGGAGACACCCTCGGAGGTCACCAGCCGGTACGGGGTGGTGTCCTCTCCCGTGGGGAGCAGATCGGTGTACGCGAACTCAGGCATCTCGCCCATTCCTCACTCGACGGACTGCGGCCCGCCTCCGTTGGCGGGCGCTCACCAGCGTAGAACCTGGCCCCGACGGCGAGCTTGTGAGGTAAGGCTCAGTAGGCGGCCCGGCCCCCTAGTCGCGATCTATCGCGTTTGGGTACGCTGCTGCCGTGGACCTTCAGAAGCACACCGACCCGCGCGCTACCGACCTGCGTGCCTCGGACGCCGAGCGCGACCGTGTCGCCGACCTCCTGCGTGAGGCCCTCGCCGAGGGCCGTCTGACCGCCGACGAGCACGCCGAGCGGGTCGAGGGGGTGCTGAACGCCAAGACGGTCGGCGAACTGGAGGTCTTCCTGCGGGACCTGCCCGCCGGTCACCGCCAGGGCGCCGCACCGACGCACACCCCGGCTCCGCACCGCCCCACGGCGGGCGCGATACCGATGGACCCCGACGACAACGTGGTCGCGGTCTTCAGCGCCGCCGTCCGCAGGGGCCGCTGGCGCGCCGGGCGCCGTATCCACGCGTACGCGATCTTCGGAAGTGTCGAGATCGACCTCAGCGAGGCGCTCTTCGACCACCAGCAGGTCGTGATCAAGGCGTTCTCGGTCTTCGGCAGCGTCGAGGTCCGGGTCCCGGAGAACGTGTCGCTGCGCGGCATGGGAGGCGGCGTGTTCGGCAGCTTCGAGGTGGACACGCGCGACGCGGACGACGCCGAGGCCCCCGTGATCTACGTGGACGGCTGGGCGGTCCTGGGCAGCGTCGAGGCGCGGCCCAGGCGCGGCAAGGTCGTGGCGGACATCCTCGACCGTGTGCGGCGCAAGCTCGACGGCGGTTTGCGCAGGCATCCGGACCGTTGACGGTTGTGAAGCCGGCCGGATCCGGAGCGGCCCGGTCCGGTGACGGCGGCGCGTAGCGCCGCCCCGCGATCCAGCGGTTGGGAACTCAGTGCATAGGCGCGCGCACAGCGGGTAGGCCTTGCTGCATCGTCTCTCGCTCGCGAAGCCGTCGTCAGGAGTAGACCGTGCTGCAACCGCCGCGTTCGTCCCTGCAGGTAGCCGCCGTTCCGGCCCAGCGGGTGCCGGCGCGAGACAGGGACCAAGACGCCCCGTGGCACACCGAGGCGGTGTGCCGACGCGACGAGGCCGGCCTGTTCTTCGCACCCTCCAAGGAACCCACCGCCGCCCGGCTCTCCCGCGAGGAGGCCGCCAAGCGGGTCTGCGCACGCTGCCCGGTGATGGTCGAGTGCCGCGAGCACGCGCTGCTCCAGCCCGAGCCGTACGGCGTCTGGGGCGGCCTGACCGCCGCCGAACGCCGCGTGGTCCTGGCCCGGCGCCGCCGCCGCGACCTGGAACTGAAGAAGGCGGCCCGCGCGACGAACCGCATAGCCGCGGCCGGCTAGCACGTACGGACAAGGGGCGCCCCCTCCGCACCGGGGGCGCCCCTCGTGACGTCAGCGGGCCGTGCGACGCATCAGGGCCCTGGAACACGGCCCGCGCGAACCCGGCCCGACCGGCGGACCCCTACTTGGCCCGGTCGAAGTCGATCGCGCTGTAGGCCCGCAGCTTGCTCAGCCGGTGCTCGGAGTTGATCCGGCGGACCGTCCCCGACTTCGAGCGCATGACGATCGAGTCGGTCGTCGCCGTCTCGGAGCGGTAGCGCACGCCGCGCAGCAGTTCGCCGTCGGTGATGCCGGTGGCCACGAAGAAGACGTTCTCGCCGGAGACCAGGTCGTCCGTGGTCAGCACGCGGTCGAGGTCGTGCCCGGCGTCGATCGCCCGCCGGCGCTCCTCGTCGTCCTTCGGCCACAGCTTGCCCTGGATGGTGCCGCCCAGGCACTTCACGGCGCAGGCCGAGATGATGCCCTCGGGGGTGCCGCCGATGCCGAGCAGCAGGTCGACGCCGGTGCTCTCGCGCAGCGCCAGGATCGATCCGGCCACATCGCCGTCGGAGATCAGCTTGATCCGCGCGCCGGTCTCCCGGATCTCCTTGATGATGCCCTCGTGCCGGGGCCGGTCGAGGATGACGACGGTGACGTCCTCGGGCGTGGACCGCTTGGCCTTGGCGACCCGGCGGATGTTCACGGACACCGGCGCGTTGATGTCGACGAAGTCGGCCGCCTCGGGCCCGGTGACCAGCTTGTCCATGTAGAACACGGCCGACGGGTCGAACATGGAGCCCCGCTCGGCGGCGGCCAGCACCGCGATCGCGTTCGTCATGCCCTTGGCGGTCAGTGTCGTGCCGTCGATCGGGTCGACGGCGATGTCGCACTCGGGCCCGGTCCCGTCGCCGACGCGCTCCCCGTTGAACAGCATCGGGGCCTCGTCCTTCTCGCCCTCCCCGATGACGACGACGCCGTTCATGGAGACGGTCGAGACGAGGGTCCGCATGGCGCGCACCGCGGCACCGTCGGCGCCGTTCTTGTCCCCGCGCCCCACCCAGCGGCCCGCGGCCATCGCCGCTGCCTCCGTCACCCGGACCAGTTCCAGGGCGAGGTTGCGGTCGGGGGCCTCGGAGGGCACATCCAGTTCGGACGGCAAGTGATGATGCTCGGTCATCGGAGCGCACCTTTCTGTACGACGACGGCCGGATGAGGGTGATGGGCCGACTCTATCGTTAGGCAGACAAAATGAGCAGGGGCCCCCACGGATGAGCACTCGGCAGACCTGCGACGATAGGGGGCGTGGCAGGCACGAACGGCAAGCAGAAGACGGCACGGGACATGATCCTCTCCCTGGGGGTCATCGTCCTGGTGGGGCTCGTCATCTACCTCTTCATCCCGCACGACGACAGTGAGCCCGAGCTCAAGCGGGTCGACTACCGCGTCGAGCTGCTCACCGCGCGTCGTGCCGCGCCGTACCCGGTGGCCGCGCCCGAGGGCCTGCCGCAGAGCTGGAAGGCGACCTCCGTCCGCTACCGGGGTGACGACTCCGACTCCTGGCACCTCGGCTTCCACAGCCCCGAGGGGCAGTACGTGGGCATCGAGCAGTCCACCGAGAAGCCCGCCGTGTTCATCGACGAGGCGAGCCAGGGCGCCGAGGAGACCGACGTCACCCAGAAGATCGACGGCCGGACGTGGAAGCGGTACGAGGGCGGCCGGTACGACGCGCTGGTCCTCCAGGACACCGAGGGCTCGACGACGGTCGTGACCGGCTCGGCGTCGTTCGCGGAGCTGACGAGGATGGCCGAGGCGCTGCGCATGGAGTGAGCGCCGTCCGCGGTGGTCCGTACGCGAAGACCCCCGGCGGTGTGCCGGGGGCCTTCGGGTCTCTCGCCTGTGCTGCTCGCGTGGCTCAGACGGTCGTGACGACCTGGTCGTAGGCCAGGCGCGGCGAGCGCGGGTACCAGGCGTCCGGGCCCGGCCGGCCGATGTTGACGACCATCAGCGGGGTGTGGTCGTCGTCCAGGAACTCCTTGCGGACGCCCTCGAAGTCGAAGCCGGTCATCGGGCCGGCGGCCAGGCCGGCGGCGCGGACGCCGACGATGAAGTAGGCGGCCTGCAGGGCGGCGTTGAACGCGGCGGCGTTCTCGCGCGCCGGGCGCTCGGCGAAGAAGACGTCCTTGGCCTGCGGGAAGGCCGGGAAGAGGTGCGGCAGCTCCTCGTGGAACTCGATGTCCGCGGAGAGGATCGCGACCAGCGGAGCGGCGGCCGTCTTGGCCTGGTTGCCCTCGGCCATGTGCCGGACCAGGCGCTCACGGGCCTCGGGGGAGCGGACCAGGGTGATGCGCAGCGGGGTCTGGTTGAACGCGGTCGGGCCGTACTTGACCAGGTCGTAGATCGCCTGCACCTGCTCGTCGGTCACCGGTTCGTCGGTGAAGGTGTTCGCGGTGCGGGCCTCGCGGAAGAGCAGGTCCTGGGTGGCGGGGTCAAGAACGAGGGACATGGGTGAACTTTCTCGCGACGTCGGTCCGAAGATCGGCTGGCGGCATCGACCGTACGCGATAGAAGTTCAACGTTCAACCAAATAGGGGGCGTGGTGATCCGCTTCACAGCGGTGCCGCCCTCGGCTACTCGGCGTCCCCGGCCTGCTCCGCCTCCGCCTCCTCGGCGAGGGCCGCGTCCAGCCGGGCCCGTGCCCCGTCCAGCCAGCGCCGGCAGACCTTGGCCAGCTCCTCGCCCCGCTCCCACAGCGCCAGGGACTCCTCCAGCGTCGTACCGCCCGCCTCCAGCCGTCGTACGACCTCGATCAGCTCGTCCCGTGCCTGCTCGTACCCGAGCGCCTCGCTCACGCCCGGCGTCTGCTCAACCTCGCTGGTCATCCACCCACCCTATGTGTCCACTCGTACGGAGAACTCACCCTCGGAGACCCGCGCCCGCAGCGTCTCCCCGGGCTCCACCTCGTCCGGGGCGCGGACCGCGTGCCCGTCGGAGCGCTGCAGCACGGCGTAGCCGCGCTTCAGCGTCGCGGCGGGGGAGAGGGCCACCACGCGCGCGTGCGTGTGGGTCAGCTCGGAGTCGGCCCGGTCGAGCTGGTGCCGCAGACAGCGCCGGCCCCTCTCCAACAGGGCCGTCACCTCCTCGGCCCGCACGTCGATCATCCGGTGCGGATCCTCTATCGAGGGCCGGGCCAGCGCGTGGGCCAGCCCGCGCTCCTCCCGCTCGATCAGCGCCTGGACGCACCGCCGCGCCCGGTCCCTCAGCAGCCGCACCCGCTCGTACTCCTCGCCCACGTCCGGCACGACCTTCTTGGCGGCGTCGGTCGGGGTCGAAGCCCGCAGATCGGCCACGTAGTCCAGCAGCGGGTTGTCGGGCTCGTGCCCGATGGCGGACACCACGGGCGTACGACAGGCCGCGACCACCCGGATCAGCTGCTCGTCGGAGAACGGCAGGAGATCCTCCACGCTCCCGCCGCCCCGCGCCACGATGATCACGTCCACGGCGTCGAGCGCGTCGAGCTCCTTGACGGCCTGCACGACCTGCGGCACGGCGTGCACACCCTGCACCGCGACGTTGCGCACCTCGAAGCGGACGGCGGGCCAGCGGTGCCGGGCGTTCTCCAGGACGTCCCGCTCGGCGGCGGAGGCCCGGCCGCACACCAGCCCCACGAGCTGCGGCAGGAAAGGCAGCGGCTTCTTGCGCTCCGGGGCGAACAACCCCTCCCTGGCCAGCGACTTCTTCAGCTGCTCCAGCCGTGCGAGCAGTTCCCCGACCCCCACGGGCCGTATCTCCGCGGCCCGCAGCGACAGCTGACCGCGCGGGGCGTACCACTCGGGCTTGGCGAGGACGACGACCCGGGCACCCTCGCCGACGACGTCGGCGACGGCGTCGAAGACCTGCCGGTAGCAGGTGACGCTCACGGAGATGTCGTACGACGGGTCCCGCAGGGTGAGGAACACGACCCCGGCCCCCGGCCGCCGCGACAGCTGCGTGATCTGCCCCTCGACCCACACCGCGCCGAGCCGGTCGATCCACCCCCCGATCAGCCGCGACACCTCACCGACGGGCAGGGGGGACTCGGGAGACGTGTTCACAGCCATGCCGCGAGGGTAACGGCCGGCACCGACACCACGGCGCGAAGCCGGACGAGGTGAAGGGCCTGTGACCGCGCGCGGACGCGATCTTCGGGCCCCCGGAGGCGGCCTTACGATGGGACGCATGACCGCTTCGTCTGGCCGCCGTGTCCTGCTCGCCGCCCCCCGGGGCTACTGCGCGGGTGTGGACCGCGCCGTGATCGCCGTCGAGAAAGCCCTGGAGCAGTACGGGGCTCCCGTCTACGTCCGGCACGAGATCGTCCACAACAAGTACGTCGTGCAGACCCTGGAGAGGAAGGGCGCCGTCTTCGTCGAGCGCACGGAGGAGGTGCCGCCGGGCAACATCGTCATGTTCTCGGCGCACGGCGTGGCGCCCGTCGTCCACGAGGAGGCCCGGCGCGGCCGGCTCGCCACCATCGACGCCACCTGCCCGCTGGTCACCAAGGTCCACAAGGAGGCGGTCCGGTTCGCCAACGAGGACTACGACATCCTCCTGATCGGGCACGAGGGCCACGAGGAGGTCATCGGCACCTCCGGCGAGGCCCCCGACCACATCCAGCTCGTCGACGGACCGGGCGATGTCGAGAAGGTCGAGGTCCGCGACCCGTCGAAGGTCGTGTGGCTGTCGCAGACCACGCTGTCGGTCGACGAGACCATGGAGACCGTCGACGCGCTGAAGGAGAAGTTCCCGCAGCTGATCTCCCCGCCCAGCGACGACATCTGCTACGCCACGCAGAACCGTCAGCTGGCCGTGAAGCAGATGGGTGCCGAGTCCGACCTGGTGATCGTCGTCGGCTCTCGCAACTCCTCCAACTCCAAGCGGCTCGTCGAGGTCGCCAAGCTGGCCGGCGCGCGCGAGTCGTACCTGGTGGACTTCGCCCACGAGATCGACGAGGCCTGGCTGGAGGGCGTCTCCACGGTCGGTGTCACCTCCGGTGCCTCCGTGCCGGACGTGCTGGTCGAGGAGGTCCTGGAGTGGCTCGCCCAGCGCGGCTTCGAGGACGTGGAGCTCGTCAAGGCGGCCGAGGAGTCCATCACCTTCTCCCTGCCCAAGGAACTCCGCCGCGACCTGCGCGAGGAGGCGGCAGCGCTGGTGGCCGAGCGCGGCGGCGCCGGAACCGGTGAGGATTCCGGGGAGTGAGCGGACCCCGGGCGTGACGGTCAGTCGTACGTCGTAACGTAGGGCCATGCAGATCTTCGGCGTGGACATCGGCGGATCCGGGATCAAGGGCGCCCCGGTGGACCTGGAGCAGGGCGACCTGGCGGCGGAGCGGTTCAAGGTGCTCACCCCGATCCCGGCCACGCCCGACGGGGTGGCCGACGGCGTCCGGCAGGTCGTCGACCACTTCGGCTGGAGCGGGCCGGTCGGCATCACGTTCCCCGGCGTGGTCACCGGCGGCGCCACGATCCGTACGGCGGCCAACGTCGACAAGAGCTGGATCGACACCGACGCGCGCGTGCTGCTCGGCGAGCGGCTGGGCGGACTGCCGGTGACGGTGGTCAACGACGCGGACGCGGCGGGTGTCGCCGAGATGAGCTTCGGCGCCGGCCGGGGCCGCAAGGGCACGGTCATCCTGCTGACCTTCGGCACGGGCATCGGCAGCGCCCTGTTCGTCGACGGCGTCCTCGTCCCCAACACGGAGCTGGGCCACCTGGAGCTGGACGGCCACGACGCGGAGAAGCGTGCCTCCAGCAAGGCCCGCGAGGACAACGACCTGACGTGGGAGCACTGGGCGCGCCGGGTGCGCAAGTACCTCGCCCACGTCGAGATGCTCTTCTCGCCGGAGCTGTTCATCATCGGCGGCGGTGTCAGCCGCAAGGCCCACAAGTTCCTGCCGCTCATCCAGGGTGTGAAGGCGGAGATCGTCCCGGCGCAGCTGCAGAACAACGCGGGGATCGTCGGTGCGGCGATGCGGGCCGCCGCGGAGCGCTGAGCGCCGCAACGGGCGGAGCGCTGATCGCCACGGGCGGGGTGCTGATGCCCGCACCGGCGGGGCGGTGATGCCCACGGGCGGAGCATTGACTGCGACGCCGGCGGGGCTGATCGCCATGGGCGGGGCGCTGGCTCGCGAACCGGCGGGGCGCTGGTCTCAGCACCTGCAAGGTGCTGCTCCCACGGGCGGAGACGACTCCCGGCGGGGCGCTGCTCCCCACGGGCGGGGCGCTGACCCCATCACCGGCGGGGGCGCTGATGTCCACGGGCGGAGCATGGACTCCCGCACCGGCGGGGCGGCGGCTCCCGCACCGACCCTGTACCGACTCCCGCGCCGGCGGAGGGGCTGGCGGGGAGCAGTGGGGTCAGGGGGCGGTGCGGCCGGAGGGCCTGCCGCGGCTGTGCAGGCGGATTCTGCGGACCAGCACGATCAGGCCCGTGATCAGGGTGCCGCCGTAGAGCCATACCGCTTGCGTGGCCAGAGCGGTGACGAGGCCCATCAGGCGGCTCCCGCTCCCCGCGTTGCCGTCGGCGACCGGTACCAGTCCCGCGGCGAAGGCGATCGGCACCACGACGGGCGCGGTCAGCAGATCCGCCCTGCGCATCCACAGCGCGGTCAGCGCGCACACGGGCAGGAACAGCACGCCGTACACCGGCAGGGACGCCCCGAACAGCAGCGCGTCGAGGCAGCCGAGCAGGAACATCGCCGCCGCGCAGAACAGCCCTCCGCCCAGACCCGTCAACCGCGGGTTCGGCATCCGCCGCAGCGCCGGAGGGCGCCGTACCCCCGCCGGTGGCCGACGTACCGCCGCCGGGGGCCGCCGTGCCGCGGCCGGGGGGCGCTGCGCCCCGACCCGTGCCGCCGTGCCGGGCGACCGCGCGGGGCCCGCCGAGCCGTCCCGTGCCGCCCGTCCCGTCTGCGAGGGCAGCGGCGGCCTCGGCCTGTCCTGTCGCGGTTCGTGCTGCGCGGGTCGCGTCCTGTGTTGCTCCATTGGACCAACTTAGGTCGGTTTATGTGCCGAATAGCCCGTCTGACACGCCGGAGAGGCGAGCTTGGTGGGCTTGGTCAGGTGTTCGACACGTCGGCGGGCCGGGGCCGGGCACGCCGTAGACTGGTGGATCGGCCCACGCAGCCCCGTCGGCCAGGCCCCACCCTCCAGTCCTCATCCTCATGTACGGGAAGTCGCAACGTGTCGCTCACGATCGGAATCGTCGGTCTGCCGAATGTCGGCAAGTCGACCCTGTTCAACGCCCTGACCAAGAACGACGTGCTGGCGGCCAACTACCCGTTCGCCACCATCGAGCCGAACGTCGGCGTCGTGGGCGTGCCCGACGCCCGGCTGGCCAAGCTGGCCGAGATCTTCAAGTCGGAGCGGATCCTTCCGGCGACGGTCGACTTCGTCGACATCGCGGGCATCGTGCGCGGCGCGTCCGAGGGCGAGGGACTGGGCAACAAGTTCCTCGCGAACATCCGTGAGTCCGACGCGATCTGCCAGGTCATCCGCGCGTTCAAGGACGAGAACGTCGTGCACGTCGACGGCAAGGTCTCGCCCAAGGACGACATCGAGACGATCAACACCGAGCTGATCCTGGCGGACCTCCAGACGATCGAGAAGGTCCTGCCGCGCCTCCAGAAGGAGTCGCGGATCAAGAAGGACGTGGCGCCGAAGGTCAAGGCCGTCGAGGAGGCCAAGGAGATCCTGGAGAAGGGCGACACGCTCTTCGCGCACGGCATCGTCCAGGGCAGCGAGCGCGCCGAGCTGCTGCACGACCTGCACCTGCTGACGACGAAGCCGTTCCTCTACGTCTTCAACGTCGACGAGGACGAGCTGGTCGACGAGGACTTCAAGAACGACCAGCGCGCGCTGGTCGCCCCCGCCGAGGCGATCTTCCTCAACGCCAAGCTGGAGGCGGACCTCGCGGAGCTCTCCGACGAGGAGGCCCTGGAGCTGCTGGAGTCCGTGGGCCAGCACGAGCCCGGCCTCGCCACCCTCGCCCGGGTCGGCTTCGACACCCTCGGCCTGCAGACGTACCTCACCGCGGGCCCCAAGGAGTCCCGCGCCTGGACCATCAAGAAGGGCGCCACCGCCCCCGAGGCCGCCGGTGTCATCCACACCGACTTCCAGAAGGGCTTCATCAAGGCCGAGGTCATCTCCTTCGACGACCTGGTGGCAGCGGGCTCGGTCGCGGAGGCCCGCGCCAAGGGCAAGGCCCGCATGGAGGGCAAGGACTACGTGATGCAGGACGGGGACGTGGTGGAGTTCCGCTTCAACGTGTGAGCGGATGACACGACGCCAGGTCGCTGACCGGGCAACCATGCAGGTCAGAAGGGGTCGGACGCTGGGGAGTCCGACCCCTTCGGCGACGTCGACGGGTCGGCTCGGTGCCCTGCGTCTCCCTGCGCGGGCCAGGACCAGGACCCTGCCCCTTCCCTCCCCGGCCGTTGCCCGCGGCCGGCTCCCCGTTCCGCAGTGGCACCATGTGCTGAGCATGGGGAGGAAGGCGGGGCGGGATGGGGCGTGCCGAGCGTGAGGTGGCCGGGCGGGGGGTGCGGCTGGCCGAGGCTGCGGCGCGGGTCGCCGAGGACCACGCGCGGGCTGTCGGTGCCGTACGGGAGGCCTTGCGGCCGATTCACGACGGGCTGGCCGAGCGGGAGCTGACGGGCATTCCCGTCGCGCGGCTGCGGGACGTCACCGAGGGACGACTGCGGTTCGCGGGGCTGGAGAAGGGCGGTTTCCGGACCGTCCAGGACGTGCTGGACGCCGGGACCTACCGGCTCCGGCAGACGCCCGGGGTCGGGCAGCGCACCGCGGACCAGGCGGTCGCGGCGGCCCGGCAGATCGCGGACGCGGTCCGCGAGTCCGTCGCCGTACGCATCGACGTGGACCGGGACCGCGGCGAGCCGCGGATCACCGCGCTGGTGGAAGCCCTGCACGTGCTGGTCGAGGCCGGTCCCGGGGCACGGCGCGCGGCCGAGGCGGGGGCGGCGCTGGCGGCGCGGCTCGGGCCGTTGCTGGCCGACGCCCGGCCCGCCGTGGGGCGTTGGCGGATGCTGCTCGCCGGACGCGAGGGGCGGGAGCGGGCGCTGGCGGCCCTCGCCGAGCTGCGGCGGCTGACCGAGGAGGCCGAACGGGACGCCGTGCCCGAGCAGTTCGCGCAGGCCTCCGTCGACCTGCTGCGCCGCCCCGAGAGCGAGCTCGCCGCCTGGGTCGACTACGAGCTGCGTTCGGCCGAGTACTACGGCCTGCTGGCGGAGATCTCCGGTCGCGGACCGGACACCGCGGCGGCCGAGGGCCATCTGCCCGACGAGGTGGCCGGGCAGGTGCGGGAGCAGCGGCTGGACGACGCGCACTGCCGGGTCTCGCTGCGCGGCTACCAGGCGTTCGGTGCCCGCTTCGCCCTCGCCCAGCGCCGGGTCCTGCTCGGCGACGAGATGGGGCTCGGCAAGACCGTGCAGGCCATCGCCGCGATCGCGCACCTCGCCGCCGAGGGGCAGAGCCACTTCCTGGTGGTGTGCCCGGCGAGCGTGCTGATCAACTGGACCCGGGAGATCGAGTCGCGCAGCACCCTGCGGGCCATGCCGCTGCACGGGCCGGACCGGCAGGAGGCGTTCGCCGACTGGAAGGGCCGGGGCGGTGTCGCGGTCACCACCTTCGACGCGCTGCGCGGTTTCCCCACGCCGGGCGGCGGCGAACTCGGCATGCTCGTCGTCGACGAGGCGCACTACGTGAAGAATGCGCACACCCGGCGGGCCGGAGCGGTCGCCGCGTGGGCCGAGCGCTGCGAGCGGGTGCTGTTCCTGACCGGCACCCCGATGGAGAACCGGGTCGCGGAGTTCCGCAACCTGGTGCGGGTGCTCCGGCCGGACTTCGCCGACACGGTCGACGACCAGGACTCGGTGGCCGGTTCCAAGGCGTTCCGCAAGGCGGTCGCGCCCGTCTATCTGCGCCGCAACCAGCAGGACGTGCTCACCGAACTGCCCCTGCTCCAGCACACTGACGAGTGGGAGGAGCTGAGCGCCGCGGACCAGGAGGCGTACCGGGAGGCCGTCCGGGCCGGCAACTTCATGGCGATGCGGCGTGCGGCGTACGCGCGACCGCAGGGGTCGGCGAAGCTGGAGCGGCTTCGGGAGCTCGTCGGCCAGGCCGCCGAGAGCGGGCTGAAGGTGGTGGTGTTCTCCGCCTTCCGCGACGTCCTCGACGTCGTACGGGACGCGCTCGGCGCCGGCACCGGGCGGGTCTTCGGGCCGATCACCGGCAGTGTCCCGCCCGGCCGCCGGCAGCAGCTCGTGGACGAGTTCTCCGCCGCGCCCGGCCACGCGGTACTGCTGTCGCAGATCGAGGCCGGCGGGGTCGGGCTCAACATGCAGGCCGCGTCCGTCGTCATCCTCTGCGAACCGCAGGTCAAGCCGACCATCGAGCACCAGGCCGTGGCCCGCGCCCACCGCATGGGCCAGGTGCGCCCGGTCCAGGTGCACCGGCTGCTCGCGGCGGGCGGCGTGGACGAGCGCATGGTGCGGATGCTGGAGAACAAGAAACGGCTGTTCGACGCCTACGCGCGGCGCAGCGCGGTCGCCGAGTCGACGCCGGACGCCGTCGACGTCTCGGACGTCGCGCTGGCCCGGCGCATCGTGGAGGAGGAGCAGGCACGGCTGGGGGTGACGGACGCCGGGGCGGACGCACACGCGTGAGTGCGGCGCGCGGGGCGGTTTCGCGCTGGAGGGCATGTCCGAGGCGCTCGCGGACGAGGTGCGGGACCTCGGCGTCAAGGTGCTGATCGTGGAGCCGGGGGCGTTCCGCACCGGGCTGTTCGGGACGGGCCGGGCCGGTGCCAGCGCGGACAGCGGTCTGTCTCCCAAGGCTAGCGAGACGCGCGGGTTCGTCGCCGGCGGCGACGGCAGTCAGCCCGGCGACCCGGCGAAGGCCGCGGCCGTGATCCGGGCCGCGCTGGAGGCGGAGCACACCCCGCTGCGACTGCCGCTCGGCGACGACGGCGTGAGCGCGGTCCTCGGCCACCTCGACCAGGTCCGCGACGAGGTCCTGGCCTGGGAGAAGCGGACCCGGGCCACGGCGTTCGACGACTGACGGCCGGTGCGAGGGCCCTGCGCGTCGGTGCAGGGCCCTTGTGCAATTCCTGTGGAGGCCTCAATCTTTCGCTGACGCACAGGAGTCGACTCGGCGCCGGATTGACATGACCATGTCTTAGGTGTCGGTGCGGCTACCGGTGGTCGTGCACCAACCCCACACGTGCACCACCGATCGAGGAGGACCCCTCAGATGGCAGTGATGCGTCATCCCCGGCCGACGACCCGGCGAAGACTGGCCGCGCTCGGCGCGGCGACCACCGCGGCACTCGTCGCGGGCCTCGTCTCCGCCCTCCCCGCGGGCGCCGCACCGGCGGCACCCGAAGGCCGGATCCAGTACGAGGGCGCCGCGAACGCCGTCGCCGACAGCTACATCGTCACCCTCAAGGGGACGAAGGCCGGATCCGCCGAGGGCCGGGCCCTGGCGAAGAAGTACGGCGCCGACATCGAGCGGACGTACACCAAGGCCCTCAACGGATATGCCGTCGAGGCCTCCGAGAGCGAGGCGGAACGTCTCGCCGCCGACCCGGCCGTCGCCTCCGTCGTCCAGGACCGGACCTTCCGCATCACCGCGACCCAGCCCAGCCCGCCCTCCTGGGGCCTGGACCGCATCGACCAGAAGAACCTCCCGCTCAACAGCTCCTACACGTACCCGGACTCGGCCGGTCAGGGCGTGACGGCCTACGTCATCGACACCGGGGTCCGCATCACGCACAGCGACTTCGGCGGGCGCGCCTCCTACGGCTACGACGCCGTCGACAACGACAACACCGCCCAGGACGGCCACGGCCACGGCACGCACGTCGCCGGCACGGTCGCCGGCGGCGCCTACGGCGTGGCCAAGAAGGCGAAGGTCGTCGGCGTCCGCGTGCTGAACAACTCCGGCCAGGGCACCACCGCCCAGGTCGTCGCCGGCATCGACTGGGTCGCCCGCAACGCCGTCAAGCCGGCCGTCGCCAACATGTCCCTCGGCGGCGGCGCGGACACGGCCATCGACACCGCCGTCCGCAACGCCATAGCCTCCGGCGTCACCTTCGCCGTCGCGGCCGGCAACGAGTCCACCAACGCCTCCACCCGGTCCCCGGCCCGTGTCACCGAGGCGATCACGGTCGGTGCGACGACGTCCAGCGACGCCCGCGCCAGCTACTCCAACTACGGCTCGGTGCTGGACCTGTTCGCGCCGGGCTCCTCCATCACCTCGGCGTGGAGCACCAGCGACACGGCCACCAACACCATCTCCGGCACGTCGATGGCGACCCCGCACGTCGCCGGAGCCGCCGCGCTGTACCTGGCCGACAACCCCACGGCCACCCCCGCCCAGGTCTCCAGCGCGCTGACCACCGCCGCCACCAGCGGCGTCGTCACCAACCCGGGCACCGGCTCGCCCAACCGGCTCCTGTACGTCGGCGGCGGTACGACCACCCCGCCCGGCCCGCGCTTCGAGAACACCGCGGACTACGCGATCGCCGACAACTCCACCGCCGAGTCCCCGGTGACCGTCTCCGGCGTCACCGGCAACGCGCCCTCGGCCCTGGCCGTCGAGGTGCACATCGTCCACACGTACATCGGTGACCTCCAGGTCCAGCTGGTCGCCCCCGACGGCACGGCGTACACGCTGAAGGCGTACGGCACCGGCGGCAGCGCGGACAACATCGACACCACGTACACCGTGAACGCCTCCTCCGAGGTCGCGAACGGCACGTGGAAGCTGCGGGTCAGCGACAACGCGCGGCTGGACACCGGACGCATCGACGCCTGGGCGCTGCAGTTCTGACGCTCACCCGGTGACCGGCGGGCAGTCCGCCGGCCGGTCGTACTCGTCCTCGCGGAGGGGCTCGGGTTCGGTGACCCGGCCCGCCGCGAGGACGAGGCGCATTGCGCGGTGCACGGCGAGCAAGCCGAACGGCCGGTCGAAGACGGCGTACGTCACGGTCGTCTCGTACGCCGGTTCCGGCTGCTCCTGGCCCGCCCAGCCCCATCACCTCCTTGGCCGTCACGGCGGCCGCCGGGAGCCCCTCCGCGCTGAACGCCGCCGTCGCCGCCTGCCGCCTGCCGCCCGGCGCGCAGGGCGAGCGGTGCCGCGCCGATGCCGGGGAAGTGCGCCCCGGCGCACTTCCGCCGGCGGCCGTGGACAGGCCGAACAGCTCCGTCCACCTCCTCCAGCGCGGCGGTCGACTCCCGTGCCCCGTAAGCGGCCTGACGCACCGGCACCCCGAGAACGGCCGCCAGTTCGGCCCGTCCCTCGCCCCCGGCCCCGTCGGCCAGGAAGCCCAGCAGGGGCCGGGCCCCGGCCGCCGAGACCACCGTGCTCGCGGACACCTGCGACGCCCAGCGCGCGGTCAGGCCGTTCACCGCCTGGATCGCCGCATTCGTCACCCGCGTACCACCCACGCTCCCCGGCGCGCTTACGATGCGCCCAGTCGTCCGTCCGCCCAGCGCCAGCGCCCGCCTCAGGAGCACGGTACCCGTGTCGATACCCCCGGCCCCCGGGCCCCACCAGCCGCAAGGGCAGCACCCCCAGCCCTGGAGCCAGGGCAACGGCCCGTACGGCCCCTACGGATACGGACCGTACGGTGCCCAGCCCGGTCTCAACGGCGTCGCCATCGCCGCGCTCGTGCTCGGCATCCTCTGCTTCCTGCCCGCCGTGGGACTCGTCCTGGGCCTCGTCGCGCTCTGGCAGATCAAGCGCCGGGGCGAGCGCGGCAGGGGCATGGCGGTCGCCGGTGCCGCGCTGTCCACCGTCGGGCTCGTCCTGTGGGTGGTGTCGCTGTCCACCGGTGTCGTCGCCGACGCCTGGCAGGGCATCAAGGACAGCGCGACCGGCGAGGGCACCGCCTACGCCCTCGCCAAGGGCGACTGCTTCGACGCGCCGGGCGGTTCCCTGGAGGGCGACGCCTACGACGTCGACGAGGTGCCCTGTGCCCGTGAGCACGACGGCGAGGTCTTCGCCGTGATCGAACTGCCGGGCGGCTCCTTCCCGGGGGACGCCAAGGTGACGGACCTGGCCGACGACCGGTGCTACACGCTCCAGGACCGCTACGCCATGGACACCTGGGCCCTGCCGGAGAACGTGGACGTGTACTACCTCGTGCCGTCCCGGGACAGCTGGCGCCTGGGCGACCGTGAGATCACCTGCCTGTTCGGCAGCACGGACGGCAAGGGCGGTCTGAAGGGCTCGCTGCGCAGCGACGCGACCACGCTCGACACGGACCAGGTGGCCTTCCTCAAGGCGACCGGCGCCGTCGACGCGGTGCTGTACGAGGAGCCGGAGGAGCATCCCGAGGACGACCTGGCGGCTGCCACGGCCTGGGCGCAGCGGGTGCACGGCGTGCTCGGCGCACAGATCGAGGCACTGCGCGGACACTCCTGGCCGGCCGGAGCGAAGCGGCCCGTCGCCGATCTCGTGAAGGACATGGAGGAGGCGCGCGAGGCCTGGGCGAAGGCGGCCGGGGCCGACGACGTCGACACCTACTTCGAGCACTACGACCGGGGGTACGAGGACGTCGACGGCCCGACGACCGTCACCGCGCGCAAGGCTCTCGGTCTGGCTACGACTCCGCCGGCGTACGAGGACGACAGCGGCAGTGAGGGCGAAGAGCCGGGCGCCGAGGTGTGACGACGGCCATAGCGGGGAGAAAGTGCCTGCGTAAGCCCTCCGACGGCACATGTCATCACATCGAGTGATTCTCTGGCCTTTGCTTGCCTGTCACAACCTTCGGTTGCCACGCTGTTGCTGTCTGTACAACCTGATGGGAGCGGCCAGTGACATTCGGTGAGCAGCCGGCGTACCTGCGCGTCGCGGGTGATCTCCGCAAGAAGATCGTCGACGGTTCGCTGCCACCGCACACCCGCCTCCCCTCCCAGGCCCGGATCCGCGAGGAGTACGGCGTCTCCGACACGGTCGCCCTGGAGGCGCGCAAGGTGCTCATGGCGGAGGGGCTGGTGGAGGGCCGCTCCGGTTCGGGCACCTATGTGCGCGAGCGGCCCGTTCCCCGGCGGATCGCCCGCTCCGGCTACCGCCCGAGCGGCGGGGCCACCCCCTTCCGTCAGGAGCAGGCCGACGGCGAGGTGCGCGGCACCTGGGAGTCCAGCAGCGAGCAGGCCGAGGCCGGCGGGGCGATCGCCGAGCGGCTCGCCATCGAGCCCGGCGACCGTGTGATGCGGACCAAGTACCTCTACCGGGAGGGCGGCGAGCCGATGATGCTCTCCACCTCCTGGGAGCCGCTGGCCGTGACCGGCCGCACCCCGGTGATGCTGCCGGAGGAGGGCCCGCTCGGCGGCATGGGCGTCGTGGAGCGGATGCGCGCCATCGACGTGATCGTCGACAACGTCACCGAGGAGGTCGGCGCCCGCCCCGGCCTCGCCGAGGAACTGCTCCTGCTCGGCGGCGTCCCCGGGCACGTCGTGCTGGTCATCCAGCGCACGTTCTACGCCTCCGGCCGCCCGGTCGAGACGGCCGACGTGGTGATCCCGGCCGACCGCTACCGGGTCGCCTACCACCTGCCGGTCAAGTAGCGAACACCTCTTCGCACGCCTCCCGCACGCCCCTCGTGCGCCGCCGCCCCCAGGCGTGCGGTCCTCGGCGTCCGTCCCGGCGCCGTAGCAATCTGGCCGTTCTCGCAGGTCGCTCCAGAGGTGCGCCCGGGTGCGCGCCCTACCCCTGACCGGATGCGTCGACAGGGGCGGGTGGCGTGTCCGACGCCGTGCGCCCCCTGCGTACTGGCCGGTTGCGTACCTCTTTGTGAAAAGCCGTATTCGCTCCGTGAAGGTAAGGCGTAGGCTCGGGCATATGCGGATTGCGGTTTCCTTAGAGGGCGGGGCGCGGTGCAGGCCGCGGGCGGGAAGCGGAGGGGCGCGATGAACGACGGCACGGTCACTCTTCCCTGGCTCGTGATCCGGCAGGACGACAACGGCAATCGCTACCGCGTCGGCAGGTACGCGACCCGCGCGGAGGCCCAGAAGATCGCGGACAGCCTCGACGCCCGCGGCCACAAACAGCTGTACTGGGTCGAGAGGCTGGGACAGAAGGGCGGGGCGGACGTCGACTGAGACGGTCGGCTTCGAACGGGGTGTGCGACGCTCGGCCGGTCACGTCGTGGGTGAGGGTGGAGGGGGCGCGGTCGGTCTCGCGTAGGCTCCCCGTGTGGTGGAACGGATCGTGGTCGTGGGGGCCGCCCTGGTGGACGGAGGGCGGTTGCTCGCCGCTCGCCGCAGCGCGCCCGTCGAGCTGGCCGGCCGCTGGGAGCTGCCCGGCGGCAAGGTCGAGGCGGGGGAGAGGGCCGACGCGGCCCTCGTAAGGGAACTGCGTGAGGAACTCGGTGTCGACGCCGAGCCCGGTGAGCGCGTCCCGGGGGAGTGGCCCCTGAAGGCGCCGTACGTGCTGCACGTGTGGACCGCCCGGCTGCGTCCCGGCTCCGCCGCCCCCGAGCCCCTTGAGGACCACGACCGGCTGCGCTGGCTCACCCCCGCCGAGATCTGGGACGTCGACTGGCTCGACCAGGACGTACCGGCCGTCCGCGCGACCCTGACCCACCTCGGTCTCACCGCCGAAAAGGCGCGGGGCGCCTAAGAGCTAAGTCTGGAGAGCTCCCGGGCGATACTGTGCCCCGGATATCGGGTATGTGCCCATTAACCCCATGAATTCGGACATGAGTGGGATCGCTTGCCCGGGAAGTGATCGGCGTGATCGACACCGACGGCGACCGCGCCGAGTGGACGTTTCCGGCGGACCCGGGCGCCGTCCGCACCGCCCGCTCGGCCGTCCGCGCTCAACTGCGCACCTGGAACCTCGACAGCGTCGGCGACGTCACGGCCCTGCTCGTCAGTGAACTGGTCACCAACGCCCTCCGGCACGCCACCGGCCCCATCGGCGTCCGCCTGGTACGGCCCTCCGCCCTCAACGGCGTCCTGCTGGTCGAGGTCTCCGACCCGCTCCCGGACCCGCCCCGCGAACGTGCCGCCCGCCTGGAGGACGAGAGCGGACGCGGCCTGCAACTGGTGGCCTCCACTTCCCGCCGCTGGGGTACCCGCCCGGGGGGCGCGGGCAAGACGGTCTGGTTCGAGCTGCCGGTGCCCTGAATCCCCGCCTCACGGTTTCCTGAGCCACCGGTTCCGCGCCGAACCGGCCCCGCGCAGCCGGGGTTCGCCGCTGTACGGCCGTACCCACCCTGTCGACCAGCCGGTTCAGGCCCGTGACGGTTGTGGAACTGGGTGATTCGAGGCCGTGTTCCCTGGTTAGAAGACTGGAAGTGTTCTCACGGCCGGGGCCGAAAACCGCCGGAACCGTGCTGTGATCGTGAACACCGTGTCGTGCGGCGCCGTAGTGCTGGATACTGCGGGTCAGCCGCCATCGGTGACGGTGCCGGACGCGGTGAGCTGGAGGGGACGGTTCGCGTGAGCGAGATACCAGCGAAGGCCACGGAGTCCGAGGACCCGTCGGAGGGCGCGAGGCCGAAGGCCGCCGAGAGGCCGTCCGGTCAGGTCTCGTCCGGGCGGGTCTCCGGTCAGGCGTACGACCGGACGTGGTCCGGGCAGGTCTCCGCGGGCGACGCCATGTGGCAGAGCAGCCCACCCGGCTCCATCTACGACTACATCAAGGTCGCGTCCTTCTCCATCGGCCCCGACGGCCTGGTCGACCAGTGGAGCCTGCGGGCCGAGCAGCTCTTCGGCATCCCGGCCGAGCACGCCGTCGGCATGGATCCCATCGCCGCCTTCATGGACCCCGACCAGCGCGAGCAGGGCCAGCGCAAGATGGCCGAGATCCTCGACGGCCGGGAGTGGACCGGCGTGGTCCCCTTCCGGCTGCCGGACGCGCCCGACGGAGGACGCGGCAAGGAGGGCCTCGCCGAGGTCTACGTCATGCCCACCCGCACAGAGGAGGGCGAGAAGGCCGCCGTCTGCATCGTCGTCGACGTCCGTACGCTGCGCAGCATCGAGACCGACCTCGCCGCCTCACAGGCGATTTTCGGTCAATCCCCCTTCGGCTTCCTGCTGATCGACGCCGACCTGCGGGTCCGCCGCGCCAACCAGCGCTTCGCCTCCACCTTCGGCGGCACACCCGACGACCACCGCGGCCGGGGCGTCCACGACTACCTGCCGCGCGGCGAGGCCGACCGGGTCTCCGCGACCCTGCGCCGCGTCCTGGAGACCGGCGACTCCATCACGGACATGCACATCACCGGCTTCCTGCCGGGTTCCGACGAGCGCCGGCACTGGTCCGTCAACCTCTACCGCGTCCACAGCGGTTCGGGGCGCCCCATCGGTATCGCGTGGCTGGGAATCGACATCACCTCCCGGCGCGCCGCCGCCCGCGAGGCCGCAGCCGCACGGCGCAACCTCGCCCTCCTCAACGAGGCCGGGGCCCGCATAGGCAACTCCCTCGACCTGGAGACCACCGCACGCGAACTCCTCGACGTCGTCGTGCCCGGCTTCTGCGACCTGGCCACCGTCGACCTCTACCAGGGCCTGCTGGTGGGCGACGAGACGCCGCCCGGACTCGCCGACGGCAGCGCCGAGTTGCGGCGCGTCGCCTTCGCCAGCGCCGTCTCCGACGCGCCGTTCATCGGCAGCGGTGAGCCCGTCGCCGTCGGCGCCGTCCACCACTACCCCTTCAACTCGCCCTGCGCGGACGCCCTGCGCACCGCCCGTACGCAGACCGTCCCCGCGCAGGACGGCGGTCTGGTGCAGTCCACGCTCGCCGTGCCGATGGTCGCCCACGACACGGTCGTGGGACTGGTGCAGTTCGCCCGGACGAAGGGCAGCGAGCCGTTCGGCGAACGGGACCGCGACCTCGCCGTCGAGCTGGCCGCGCGCGCCGCCGTCTGCATCGACAACGCCCGCCTGTACCGGCGCGAACACGAACGCGCGTTGATACTGCAACGGTCCCTGCTCCCGCCCGGCGACCCGGAGGCCTCCGGCCTGGACATCGCCTGCCGCTACCTGCCCGGCAACGCGGCCACCGGCCGGCCCAGCGAGGTCGGCGGCGACTGGTTCGACGTCATAGAGCTCCCCGGGCACCGCACCGCCCTGGTCGTCGGCGACGTCATGGGCCGCGGCCTGCGGGCGGCCGTGGCGATGGGCGAACTGCGCACGGCCGTACGGACCCTGGCCCAGCTGGACCTCGAACCGGCCGAGGTACTCTCCCAGTTGGACGAGATCGCGCGCGGCCTCGGCGCGCCGGGCGGCGTCCAGCAGGCGACGCGCGCGGCCCGCCGGCCCCGCGAGGCCGACCTCTCGGAGGTGTATCTGGCGACCTGTGTGTACGCCGTCTACGACTCCGTCACCCGGCGCTGCACCTTCGCCAACGCGGGCCATCTGCCGCCCGTCCTGGTCGAGCCGGGCGAACAGGCGCTGATGCTGGACGTGCCGCCGGGCATGCCGCTCGGCGTCGGCGGGGAGCCCTTCGAGGAGGTCGAGGTCGAACTGCCCGAGGGCGCCCTGCTCGCGCTCTACACGGATGGACTGGTCGAAAGCCGCGACCATCCGCTGGACGAGGGCCTCCAGGCCTTCGTCAGTGCCCTGGCCGACCCGGCCCAGCCCCTGGAGGACGTCTGCGACCACGTCCTCAACACCCTCGACACGCACCACGGCGAGGACGACATCGCGCTGCTGATGGCACGTGTACAGGGTCTGCCCGCCGAGTCCGTCGGCGACTGGACCCTGCCGCGCGAGCCGCGCAGCGTGGGACGGGCCCGTGAGTACGCCCGCGCCCAGTTGCTCGCCTGGGACATGGAGCCGCTGGTCGACACCACGGAGCTGCTGGTCAGCGAGCTGGTCACCAACGCCCTCCGCTACGGCGAGGGCGAGATCAGGCTGCGTCTGCTGCTGGACCGCACGCTGGTCTGCGAGGTCTGGGACTCCGGCCTGGTCCAGCCCCGCCGGCGCCGGGCCCGCGACACCGACGAGGGCGGCCGCGGACTCCAGCTCGTCGGTCTGCTCAGCGCGGCGTGGGGCTCCCGCCGGACGCCGCGCGGCAAGACGGTGTGGTTCGAACTGCCCCTGCCGGGCGGCGACACCGGCCTGACCGATCCGGCGGAGGCGTTGCTGAGCCTGTTCTGAGGCTCTTTCCGACGTCCCTACGGCGATCCCTACGGCGATCCGTACTGGGCGGTACCGAAATCCGTGCTGAGGCCCTGGCGCGTCCCCGTTCCGCCGTGGGCGACCGTGGCCGTCGGGGGTCGGCCGTCAGGGGGAGGTCGCCCCGCGCCGCGCGCGGGTGCGGGGCCCGCCGAAGCTCGCGGGCGGGCCGCCAGCCGGCGTGCCGCCCAGCAGGATCCCGCCGAGCAGCGCGCCACCGGCGCCGCTCTCGTGCCCGGCCACCGTGCCGAGCGGCGTGCCGTGGACCCGTACGTCCTGCTCGGCCAGCTCGCGTGCCCGGCGCGCCGGCTGCTCGGCCCGCGCGTCCGAGCCGAGCAGCCGTACCGCCTCCGCCAGCCGGGTGCGGGCCGCGCTGCCCACCACGCCCCGGTGCGTGGTGACGTAGTCGGCCGCGTCGGCGGTGGCGCTGCGCGCGACGAGCCGCGCGGCGGCGGGCAGCACCCCGGCCCGCCCGTCGGCGACCGGCAGCACCGCCCGCACGATCCGCCGCAGCACGTCGAGGGGGTCGTACGGCCCGCCGGTCACCTCCTCCCGTACGGCGGCCAGCACGGCGTCGGCGTGCAGGATCCGCGCCCGCAGCTCACCGGCGGGCACCGCGTCCGGGCGGTCCGCGGCCGCCGCCCGCTCCCGTACCCCGGCGATCTCCACTTCCGCCCCCGTCAGCGCCGCGGGCACCATCCCCGCGGCCGTCGCCAGCTCCGCGGCCAGCCGGTCGATGCCGGTCACGAACACGGCTGCCTGGGCGATCGCCCCCTCGGCGGCCCGTAGATGGCCGATCGCGCGGTGGGTCTCGCCCCGGTCCACGCGCCGGCGGGCCCGGTTGAGGCGGGAGGTGGCGAACAACAGCCGGTCCTCGGCCTGTTCGGCGTGTCCGGTGACCTGGGCGGTCGCGTACGCCGGGTGGCGTGCGCGCAGGTCCGCCAACTGGCTCCGCGCCCTCACCGTACGGGCGGTGAGGTCCCGGAACAGGTTCTCCGCGACCACCAGCGCCTCGCCCAGCTCCCGCTCCCGTTCCAGCCCGCGCAGCCGGTCGAACCCGGCGGCCTCCGCGTCCAGCAGCCGCCCCGCCTCCTGGCAGCGGCCCACGATCCCCGCGAGCGTCTGCCGCCGGGCGCTGTCGTCCCGCGGGACCTCCTCGTCGTACTGCTGCCGCATCCGGAACGCCGCCGCCAGTTCGGCCTCCGCCTCCCGCAGGGCCCGCGCGAACGGTGCGACCTCCGCCGCGCCGAACCGGGCCTCGGCGAAGCCGAGTTCCTCCCGGCTGGTGCGCACACAGTCGTCCGCCTCGGTCAGCAGCGCCCGCGCCCGTGCGTCGAGTTCGGAGAGTGCGTCGCGTGCGTCCGGCGGGGGCCCGGCCGGCCGCACCGGCGCGCCGCCGGGCGTCGTACGGGTCCGGAGGCGCCGGGCGCGCCGTACGTAGCCGTATCCCGCCGCCGCGGCCGCCGCGCCCGCCACCACCAGCGGCAGTACGAGGTCGGCGGCGGACGTCTCGCCGTCCTCCTGCGCGGGCGCGACCGCGACGGGACGGTCCGCCGAGATCGCAACCGGGGCGCCGGGGTTCGTCGTCATTCCCGGCAACACCAGCCACACCGCCCCGGCCGCACCGCCCAGCACCGCGTGCACCACCCGCGCGGACAGGTGCGGCGTGGCGCGGCGCGGCCGGCTCCGGAGCGAGGAAGGCGTCACCTTTCGGAGCGTATGAGCAGGTATGCGGCCGCGCGACCGGGGTGCGCCCGTGGCGGGGCCGGTGTGGTCGGCCGAGGCGGGAGGGGCAGCCGGTATGGAGAGCACGGAGCAGACGCAGGCGGGCCGGGAGGAGCCGGCCGCGGCGGACGCCGGGCCCGCGCCCTACCGGCCCCGTCGCCGATGGCTGCGCCGTACCGCTCTCGGCTTCGTGCTCGTCCTCCTCGTTCCCCTGCTGGCCGCCGAGACCGCTCTGCGCGTCAACTACCTGGGCGATCCGGCCGAGGGCACGTACACCCGCGACCGTGACGCGCTCTGGCTGGGGCACGCCTTGGTCGACGGACGCAAGAAGGACGCCGACGTCACCGCCCTGGCCCGGCGTCTGCGCGACACCGGCGTCCGCGACCTGTACGTCCACTCGGGCCCCCTGGAGCACGACGGCACGCTGCCCAGGTCGGCGTACCCCAGGGCCCGTTGGTTCCTGGGCGCCGTGCACCGTGAACTGCCCGGGGTGCGGGTGCAGGCGTTCCTCGGCGACGTGCTCGCGACCGAGAGCCCGGACGGCATGCGTCTGGACGACCCGGCGACCCGCGCCGCCGTGCGGCGCTCGACCCGCCAGATCCTGGACACCGGCTACGACGGCGTCCACCTCGACCTTGAGCCCCTGCACTCCGGCGACCGGCACTACCTCACCCTGCTCGACGCCCTGCGCCGCGAGACCCGCGCGAGGAACGCCCAGCTGTCCGTCGCCGCCCACCAGATCGACCCGCTCCCGGCCTTCCACTCCCTCTGGGGCACGGTCACCGGGCACCCCAAGTGGTGGTCGCAGGAGTTCTTCGGCCAGGTGGCGCGCCGCGTCGACCAGATCGCCGTCATGTCGTACGACACGATGCAGCCGCTGGAGAGCACCTACGGCGGGTACGTCGCCCAGCAGACCTCCCTCGCCCTGGAGGTCACCCCGCCGGGAACCGACCTGCTGATGGGCCTGCCGTTCTTCCACGAGAACCGCTTCGGCCACTGGAACCACGCCGAGACCGTGCCCGCCGCCGTCCGGGGCGTCCGCCTCGGTCTGTCCCGGACGGACGCGGACCGCGAGCGCTTCGGTGTCGCCCTGTACGTGGACTTCGCGGCCACCGAGGCCGACTGGCGGGCGTACCAGGAAGACTGGGTGCGGTGACGAGCGACCGACCGAACCGAAGCCGTACGACCCTCACCCGCGCCGCCCTCGCCCCCCTGTGCCGTGCCGCCCTCGGCCCCGGCCGCTGCCTCACCGGCGTCCAGCGGCTGCGCGGCGGCTCGCGCAAGGGCGTCTACCGGCTCATCCTCGACGACGGCTCCACAGCCGTCGCCTACGTCTGGTCGGCGGACGAGGACTACTGGGACGCCGGACCCGCCGACCCCCGCGACCCCTTCCAGGGCACGGGCCTGGACCTGTTCACGGCGGCCCACGACCGCCTGGCCGCCGCCGGCGTCCGCACCCCCCGCCTGCTGTACGCCGACGCCACGCACACGCACCTCCCGGCGGACGCGGCGATCGTGGAGGACCTGCCCGGCGGCAGCCTGGAGGAGGCGCTCGCCCACGATCCGCGCACGGCCCGCGAGGCACTGCGGCACCTGGCCGAGCTGCTCGCCGCCCTGCACTCCCACACCGGCCCCCGCCCCGGCAGGGTCGCCGTCGTCGACAACGGCGGCTCCACGGCGAGCGGTTCGAGCGAGGCGCGGATCACCGAGGGCGCGCTGCGCTCCGTCGAGCAGGCCGCCGTCCGCGAACCGCGCGTGGCCGCCGTCCGCGCCCAGCTGACGGACCTGCTGCACCGCCTGGCCGCCGAGGTCCGGCCCCGGGCCCGTCACACCCTCGTCCACGGCGAACTGGGCCCCGACCACGTCCTGCTGACGTCCGACGGAGCACCGGCCCTGATCGACGTCGAGGGCCTGATGTACGGCGACGTGGAGTGGGAGCACGTCTTCCTCCGCCTGCGCTTCGGCCCGCACTACGACACCCTGTGCCCGCCTGGCACGGAGCTCGACGAGCCCCGTGTGCGGCTGTACCGCCTGGCCATGCACCTCGGCCTGGCCGCGGGCCCGCTGCGCCTCCTCGAAGGCGACTTCCCGGACCCCGCACCGATGCGGGCGATCGCCGAGTTCAACCTGGGCAGGGTCCTGGAACTGGTCACGCAGCCGTCATCCGAGCTTTCCCCCGAGGGACGCTCGCGTTTGTTGTGAACGGTGTGTGAACGTTCTACGGTCCTCACCTCCCTTTCCTGGAGGACTACCGACCCATGCGAGCGTTACTGACCAGCAAGGTCGCCAGACGCGGCCTGCGCCCGATCGTCGATCTCATCGACCAGCGCATAGAGCGCCAGGTCCGCCGCGCCCTGGCGAACGGCTCCCAGGACGCGTTGCGGCAGGAGCTGACGACGCTGCGCAACCGTCAGCGCCCCCTGGAGCTGTTCTTCGACGGCACCGGACGCGGCGCGTCCCGACTGCCGTCCGCGCCCCATCTGCACCGCACGATCACCGAACTGACGCGGGTGACCGGGAACGACGAGCACGCCGAACGCGCTGTCGCCCAGGCGTTCCGGCTGCTCATCGCCCTGGAAGCGCTCGGGGTCGGCCGGATCGCCGGCGGCACCATGAACATCTGCGGCAAACTCGCGGCCGTCCCGCTGCTCGACCCGCCGAACGACGAGATCCTGGAGATCGGCACCCTGTACGGCATGTTCGGCGCGGCCCTGATCCGCATGATGGAGCGCACCGGACGCGACCCGCGCCTGACCATCGTCGACCCGCTCGCGGGGCAGCAGCTCCAGCCCGGCACCAGCATGGGCGGCGACGTGACCGGCACGCCGGTGCGCGAGGCCGCGGTGCGGGCCAACCTCGCCCTGGCCGGTGCGGCCGGCGCCGCCACCCGCATCCAGCAGGGCTTCTCCGAGGACCCCGAGGTGCGGGCCCTGGTCTCCGACCGGTCCTACGGCGTGATCGTCGTCGACGGCGACCACTCGGCCGCCGGTGTCGCCGCGGACCTGCGGTGGGCGGAGGAGATCGTCACGCCCGGCGGCATCGTCGTCCTCGACGACTTCGGGCACCCCAAGTGGCCCGGCATCAAGGAGGCCTTCGACAAGCACAGGGCCACCGCCACCCGGTTCACCTTCCTCGGCCAGGTGGCGCACTCGGGCTATCTGCGGGCGCGGACCTGAGGGTCAGGAGGACGCGGACCTCCGGCGGATCTTGTTCCCCAACCACACCAGCGGGTCGTACTTGCGGTCGATCGCCCGCTCCTTCAACGGGATCAGCGCGTTGTCCGTGATCTTGATGCCCTCGGGGCAGACCTCGGTGCAGCACTTGGTGATGTTGCAGTAACCGAGGCCGTGGTCGTCCTGGGCGGTCGTCTTGCGGTCCAGGCCCGCCTCCGCCGCCGCGTCCAGCGGGTGCATGTCCAGCTCCGCGATCCGCATCAGGAACCGAGGGCCCGCGAACGCCTGCTTGTTCTCCTCGTGGTCGCGCACCACATGGCAGGTGTCCTGGCACAGGAAGCACTCGATGCACTTGCGGAACTCCTGCGGCCGGTCCACGTCCTCCTGGAACATGCGGTACTCGCCGGGACCGAGCCCGGGCGGCGGCGCGAAGGCCGGGACCTCCCTGGCCTTGGCGTAGTTGAAGCCGACGTCCGTGACGAGATCGCGGACGACCGGGAAGGCGCGCAGGGGCGTGACCGTGATGGTCTCCTCGCGGTCGAACACCGACATGCGGGTCATGCACATCAGCCGGGGCCGGCCGTTGATCTCCGCCGAGCACGAACCGCACTTGCCCGCCTTGCAGTTCCAGCGCACGGCCAGATCGGGGGCCTGGGTGGCCTGGAGGCGGTGGATGATGTCGAGCACCACCTCGCCGTCGTTGACCTCGACCTCGAAGTCCTCCAGGCCGCCGCCCCCCGCATCGCCCCGCCACACCTTGAAACGGGCCTCGTAGCTGCTCACTCGTACAGCTCCTCTTCGGCGAGGTACTTGACCAGCTCCTCCTTGTCGAACAGGTTGAGCAGGTCCGGGCGGATGGGGTCGGTGGTCTCGCGTTCCAGCGTGATCTGGCCGCGCACCGGGTCGGTGGCCGCGAGGCCGCCCGTCGGGTCGGTGAGCCGGCACAGCAGGTTGATCCGGCGCCACTTGCGGTCCATCGACGGGAAGTCCTCGCGGGTGTGCCCGCCGCGGGACTCGGTGCGCTCCAGCGCGGCCCGCGCCACGCATTCGCTGACCAGCAGCATGTTCCTGAGGTCCAGGGCGAGGTGCCAGCCCGGGTTGAACTGCCGGTGCCCCTCGACACCGGCCCGGCGTGCCCGTACCCGCAGCTCGGCCAGCTTCTCCAGAGCCTGCTTCATCTCCGTCTCGCGGCGGATGATGCCGACCAGGTCGTTCATCGTCTGCTGGAGTTCCTGGTGCAGGGCGTACGGGTTCTCGGGCGGCCCTCCGGCCGGCTCCTCGACCTCGGCCTCGGCCGAGAAGGGGCGCAGGGCCTCCGCGGCGGCGGCGTCGACCTGGACGTCGTCCACCCGGGGTAGTGCCCCGGCCGCGCCCGCCGCGTATTCGGCCGCGTGCCAGCCCGCCCGGCGTCCGAACACCAGCAGGTCCGAGAGCGAGTTGCCGCCGAGCCGGTTGGAGCCGTGCATGCCGCCGGCCACCTCACCGGCCGCGTAGAGCCCGGGCACGCCGCGCGCCGCCGCCGTGTCCGAGTCGACCGCGACGCCGCCCATCACGTAGTGGCAGGTGGGCCCGACCTCCATCGGCTCCGCCGTGATGTCGACGTCGGCCAGCTCCTTGAACTGGTGGTACATGGAGGGCAGCCGCCGTTTGATCACCTCGGCGGGCATTCGCGTCGACACGTCGAGGAAGACACCGCCGTGCGGGGATCCGCGCCCCTCCTTCACCTCGGTGTTGATGGCCCGGGCCACCTCGTCGCGGGGGAGCAGCTCGGGGGGACGCCGGTTGTGGTCCGGGTCGTCGTACCAGCGGTCGGCCTCCTCCTCCGTCTCGGCGTACTTCTCCTTGAAGACGTCGGGGATGTAGTCGAACATGAACCGCTTGCCGTCGGAGTTGCGCAGCACACCGCCGTCGCCGCGCACCGACTCGGTGACGAGGATGCCCTTCACCGACGGCGGCCAGACCATGCCGGTCGGATGGAACTGCACGAACTCCATGTTCAGCAGGGGCGCCCCCGCGAGGAGCGCCAGCGCGTGGCCGTCGCCGGTGTACTCCCAGGAGTTCGACGTGACCTTGAAGGACTTGCCGATGCCGCCGGTCGCGATGACGACGGCCGGCGCCTCCAGCACGAAGAAGCGGCCCGACTCGCGCTCGTAGCCGAAGACCCCGCAGACCTGTTCGCCGTCCTTGAGCACCCGGGTGACCGTGCACTCCTGGAAGACCTTCAGCCGGGACTCGTAGTCCCCGGTCTCCTTGAAGTCCTCCTGCTGGAGCGCGACGATCTTCTGCTGGAGCGTGCGGATGAGTTCCAGGCCCGTACGGTCGCCGACGTGGGCGAGCCGCGGGTACTCGTGGCCGCCGAAGTTGCGCTGCGAGATCCGGCCGTCCTTCGTGCGGTCGAACAGCGCGCCCCAGGTCTCCAGCTCCCAGACGCGCTCCGGGGCCTCCTGCGCGTGCAGCTCGGCCATCCGCCACTGGTTGAGGAACTTGCCGCCGCGCAGGGTGTCGCGGAAGTGCACCTGCCAGTTGTCGCCCGCGTTGACGTTGCCCATCGCCGCCGCGATGCCGCCCTCGGCCATCACCGTGTGCGCCTTGCCGAACAGCGACTTGCAGATCACGGCCGTACGGGCGCCCCGCTCGCGCGCCTCGATGGCGGCGCGCAGGCCCGCGCCGCCCGCGCCCACCACGACGACGTCCCACTCCTGCCGGTCGACCACGGTCATCAGAAGGCCTCACTCATCGGAACGGATTTCAGAAGAAGCGCGGATCGTCGAAGACGCCGGACGCGACGAGGTAGACGTAGAAGTCGGCGAGCGCCACGCTCACCAGCGACGACCACGCGAGCAGCATGTGCCGGGCGTTCAGCTTCCCGATCCACTGCCACATCCGGTAGCGCACCGGGTGCCGGGAGAAGTGCTTGAGCTTGCCGCCGACGATGTGCCGGCAGGAGTGGCAGGACAGCGTGTACGCCCAGATCAGCACGATGTTGACCAGGAAGACCAGGGTGCCGAGCCCCATGTGTCCCCACTCGTAGCGCTCGTCGCGGAAGGCGAGCACGGTGTCGTACGTCAGGATTCCCGCGACCGGGATCGCCGCGTAGAAGAAGTACCGGTGGATGTTCTGCAGGATCAGCGGGAAGCGGGTCTCGCCGGTGTACGTGCGGTGCGGCTCGGCCACCGCGCAGGCCGGCGGGGAGGCCCAGAAGCCCCGGTAGTAGGCCTTTCGGTAGTAGTAGCAGGTCAGGCGGAAGCCGAGCGGGAAGATCAGGATGATGATCGCGGGCGAGATGCCCCACCAGCTGCCGAAGATCTCCCAGTTCGGTCCGGCCTTCATCGGCTCGCAGTTCTCCGCCAGGCACGGGGAGTAGAACGGCGAGACGTACGGGGCCGCGTAGTAGTCGGCGTTGGCGAAGGCCCGCCAGGTCGAGTAGACGACGAACGCCAGCAGACCGGCGACGGTGACGGCCGGGGCCAGCCACCAGCGGTCGGTCCGCAGGTGCGGGGCGTCGATCGCGGCGCGCGGAGCGGCCCGTACGCCGCCGCCTGGGGGTTGGGGTTGTGTGGCGGGGGGTTCCGTACCTGTGGCCACTTGCGACTCCGGTCGGGTTCGGGGGACGTGCCGGTCGCTCGGCTGTGCGGGGACCCCGGTGCGGGGTCCCCGCCGGATCAGGGAGCGCGCCGGTCGCGGGCGCCCAGGCCCTCGTCGTCCGTGTCGACCCACAGCGAGGGGTCGTACGGGGCGTCGGAGATGGTGACGAGGTCGGGCCGCTTGGGCGCGGCCGGAGAGGCCGCCGCCTGGCGCAGCAGGGCGACGCTCTCGCGCAGGTGATCGGCGTCGGCGCGGACGCGGCGCATCTCCAGCCCGCCGCTGCCGAGCTGCTTCTCCAGACGCCCCACCGACCGGAACAGGTCGTCGAGGCAGCGCTGGACTGTCGTCAGGTCGTCGTGCACGGACATGACTTGCCCTCACTTCCGGGTCCGTCGAGGACCGAGGCGGCAACGTTCATGCGCCTGCGAGTGTTGCGCGTCACACCTTGTGCTGTGAAGGGATGTGCACCGATTGGCCGAGGCGTGTGGGTGCATTCTCCGGTGCGTTGCGCCACACGGGTGGCCTTGCCGCCCGTGCCCGCCGTGTCGCCCTGCGCTGCCGAACCCTTTCCTCTTCAGTGGCCGCATACATCAGATGAGCTCCAAATACCGCCAAACGTGATCATAACGCCCGCGGCTTCCCGGAGGTACCCAGAGATGTCCCACGACGGCGTCGGACCCCGGCCCTCTCGCCGATCTCCCGCCTGCCGCTCGGCGCCCGCGGCGGGAGCCGCTGATGTCACGGCCTCCTCCGCCGCGCGGCCGCACGCACCGGACGCCGCCGCGCGGGCCGTCGTACGGGCGGAGGGCGGGAGAGCGACCCGCGGGTCCGGCGGCGTTCCGCGCTCGGTCGCCCTCCTCACCGCGGGTGTGCTCGCGGTGCCCGCGCTCGCCGGCTGCGCCGCCGAGGACCCGGCCGGCAAACCGCTCGCCGGGCAGGACATCGCGCCCGCCGGACGCGACAGGATCGCCGACGGCGGCACCCTGCGCTGGGCCGTGGACTCCGTGCCCGAGACCCTGAACACCTTCCAGTCCGACGCCGACGCCACCACCACCCGCGTCGCGCAGGCCGTCCTGCCGTCGATGTTCCGGATGGACGCGCGCGGCCGACCGGAGCGCAACACCGCCTACCTGGAGTCGGCGGAGGTCGTCGACACCGAGCCCAAGCAGGTCGTCCTCTACAAGCTCAACCAGCAGGCCGTCTGGAGCGACGGCCGCGAGATCGGCGCCGCCGACTTCGCCGCCCAGTGGCGCGCCCTGTCCGGCAAGGACACCGCGTACTGGACCGCCCGCAACGCCGGCTACGACCGCATCGAGAAGATCGAGCGCGGCAAGAACGACCTGGAGGTCAAGGTCACCTTCAGCCGGCCCTACGCCGACTGGAAGTCCCTGTTCACGCCGCTGTACCCGAAGGAGGTCATGGGCACCCCGGACTCCTTCAACGACGGGGCGCGCCGCAAGCTGAAGATCACCGCCGGGCCCTTCGTCCTGAACGAGGTCGACCGCGACGACGACGAGGTCACCCTCACCCGCAACCCGCGCTGGTGGGGAGAGCCGGCCAGGCTCGAGAAGATCGTCCTGCGTGCCGTGCCCCGCGACGAGCGGACCGCCGCCCTGGTCGCCGGCACCGTCGACCTGGCCGAGATCGACCCGACCGCCGCACGCCGCATCGCCGTCGCCGCGCCCCCGCGCGGCAGCAGCACGCCGCTGATGGGCTCCGGCGCGGACCGGACCCCGGCGGAGGCGCTGCGCTCCTGGGCCGTCGCCAACGGCTCCGACGAGGAGGCCGCCGACGAGGAGAGCACCGCCCGCGAGAAGCTGCGCCGGGCCACCACCGCGTACGCCCGGCAGCAGCAGGCCCTGCGCGGCTACGAGGTGCGCAAGTCCCTGGAGCCCGCCTACACGCAACTGGCCCTCAACGGGGTCGGCGGTCCGCTCGCCGACGAGCGCGTGCGCCGGGCCGTGGCCCGTGCTCTGGACCGCGCGGACCTGGCCGAGGCCGTCCTGAAACCGCTCGGGCTGCCCGCCAAGCCCGTCGGCAGCCACCTCGCCCTGTCCGGCCAGGCCGCCTACGCCGACAACAGCGGCGCCCTCGGCGGCCAGGACACCAAGGCGGCACAGGCCCTGCTCGCGGACGCGGGGTGGGTGCCGGGCGGCCCGGTCAAGGAGGAGAAGAAGGCGGAGAAGGCGGCCGGCGGCGAGGGGAAGAAGGCCGCGCAGGACGAGTCAGAGGGCGGCGACGACGGCACGTACATCGTCGGCGAGGACACCAAGGCCACCAAGGACACCAAGGACACCGACGGCGCCGAGACCGAGGGCACCAAGAAGGCGGAGGGCACCCAGGACGACAAGGCGCATCGCGAGGCCGGTCACCGGGCGGACCACGGCGACCAGCTCGCGCAGGAGGGCAAGCAGCACCCGCGGCAGGGCGGCGCTCCCGGCGCCTACGCCCCCAAGGGCACCGCCGCCCCGGCGGGCGCCGCGGCCGCCCCGCTCGCCAAGGACGGCAAGCCGCTCGTCCTCCGCTTCGTCCTGCCCTCCGGCTCCGGCACGGAGCCCCTGCGCACCGTCGCCGACCGCATTTCCCGCATGCTGGAGCGGGTCGGCATCCGCACCGACATCTCCCGGGTCTCCGACGAGTCGTACTTCAAGGACCACATCGCCTCCGGCCAGTACGACCTCGCCCTGTACTCCTGGCCGGCGACCGCTTTCCCCGCCACCGACGCCCGGCCCGTCTACGCCAAGCCGGTCCCGGCCGCCGACGGCTCGCTGAGCATCGAGCAGAACTACACCCGCGTCGGCACCGACCAGGTCGACCAGCTCTTCGACCAGGCCATCGCGACGCTCGACGAGGGCGAGGCCCGCTCCCTGCTGCGCAAGGCCGACTCCCGCATCTGGGCGGCGGCCGGCTCCATCCCGCTCTACCAGCGGCCGCAGCTCGTGGCCGCCCGCGAGAACCTCGTGAACGCCGGCGCGTTCGGGTTCCGGACGCCGGTCTACGAGGACATGGGCTTCCTGAAGAAGGGCGCGAAGCCGGCGGCCGGGCCGTCGGCCCGCGACTGACCGGCCGACGGCCCCGGACCCTGTCTCGGCCCGGTAGCTCAGGGAGAACTCAAAACGCTTGCCACCCCCGCCCGGCGCCCCCACCATGAAACACCTCACGATCATGGTGCGGACGCCGGGCGGCCGTACAGGGGGAAGGGGAGCCGGCGGATGCGCGGCACCGCACGACGGTCCATGGCGGCGGCACTGACCACCGCGGCCCTGGTCGCGGCCCTGACGGCCTGCACGAGCGACTCGGGCGGCGGCAAGGACACCAGGGCCGGGGCCGGCCGGACGGGTGACTCCGGCGGGGCCGCGGCCACGGCCTGTGCTGACGGGACGTACACGTGGTCCCACGTGACGCGGCGGGACCGGCTGACCGGCGTCTCGAAGCCGGAGCGGCTGGGCACGGGCGGTGGCACCCTGCGCAACCCCGTCGAGCGGGTGTACACCCCTCGCCCGTCGGTACGGGCCGACGGTCCGGCGCCGGCAGCCGCCGAGGTCCTCTTCTCTCTGGGCAAGAAGATCGGCGAGATCGAATCCGACGCACGCACCCTGGCGGAGGCGGGGGACACCTGGGCGTTCACCGACCTGGACGCCTCCGCCCCGGACCTCGACGACGACCGCTCCTCCCCTGGTGCCGCAGGCGAGTTCGTCCAGTACGCCGGGGTGAGGTACGTCGCGGCGGACTTCCGCTACACCTGCCCCGACGGAAGGACCACGACGGGCCACGCGCGGAACTGGACGGTCGACATCGGCGGCCTCCTCGACTGCACCGAGCCCCCCGAGACGGGCCTCGCCCGCGAGGCTGCGGCGCGCTCCTGCGGGTAACCCGTCGCCCGGCACCGGCGACAAGCCCTCACAGGGCCCCTGAGCTGCACCGACGTATCCCGGCACAGCCCAGCGGCCGCGCACCCGTACCATGGGGTGAGGCCGTGGCATGTTCAGCCCGGCAGGGCCCGCGCACCACCGACGCCAGCGCAGGGCATTCCTCAGCACTCCGGGAGTACGCCTACTTATGGCCACGCGCCACGACATCCGCAACGTCGCCATCGTCGCCCACGTCGACCACGGCAAGACCACCATCGTCGACGGCATGCTCAAGCAGGCCGGCGCCTTCGCCGCTCACCAGCTCGACTCCGTCGACGACCGCATGATGGACTCGAACGACCTGGAGCGTGAGAAGGGCATCACGATCCTCGCCAAGAACACGGCGGTGAAGTACCACCCCAAGGACGGCGGGGACCCGATCACCATCAACATCATCGACACCCCCGGCCACGCCGACTTCGGCGGCGAGGTCGAGCGCGGTCTGTCGATGGTCGACGGTGTGGTGCTGCTGGTGGACGCCTCCGAGGGCCCGCTGCCGCAGACCCGCTTCGTGCTGCGCAAGGCGCTCCAGCAGCGGCTGCCGATCATCCTGTGCATCAACAAGACGGACCGGCCGGACTCCCGGATCGACGAGGTCGTCAACGAGACCTACGACCTCTTCCTCGACCTGGACGCCGACGAGGAGCAGATCGAGTTCCCGATCGTCTACGCCTGCGGCCGCGACGGCGTCGCCTCGCTGACCAAGCCGGAGGACGGCACGGTCCCGGGCGACTCCGACTCGCTGGAGCCGTTCTTCTCCACGATCCTGGAGCACATCCCGGCCCCCACCTACGACGAGGGCTCCCCGCTCCAGGCCCACGTCACCAACCTCGACGCCGACAACTTCCTCGGCCGTATCGCCCTGCTGCGCGTCCACCAGGGCGAGCTGAAGAAGGGACAGACGGTCGCCTGGATGAAGCGCGACGGCTCGGTCTCCAACGTCCGCATCTCCGAGCTGATGATGACCGAGGCCCTCACCCGCAAGCCGGCCGAGAAGGCCGGGCCGGGTGACATCTGCGCCGTGGCCGGTATCCCGGACATCATGATCGGTGAGACCCTCGCCGACCCGGAGAACCCGGTCGCGCTGCCGCTGATCACGGTCGACGAGCCGGCCATCTCCATGACCATCGGCACGAACACCTCGCCGCTGGTCGGCCGCGGCGGCACCGGCAAGGGCGCCGACGCGAAGGCGGCCGTCAAGGACCGCAAGGTCACCGCCCGCCAGGTCAAGGACCGCCTGGACCGCGAGCTGATCGGCAACGTCAGCCTCCGCGTCCTGGACACCGACCGGCCCGACGCCTGGGAGGTGCAGGGCCGCGGCGAGCTGGCCCTCGCCATCCTCGTCGAGACCATGCGCCGCGAGGGCTACGAGCTGACCGTGGGCAAGCCGCAGGTCGTCACCCGCGAGATCGACGGCAAGGTCTACGAGCCGGTCGAGCGCATGACGGTCGACGTGCCCGAGGAGCACATGGGCGCGGTCACGCAGCTCATGGGCGTCCGCAAGGGCCGGATGGACAACATGTCCAACCACGGCTCCGGCTGGGTCCGCATGGAGTTCGTCGTGCCCTCCCGCGGTCTCATCGGCTTCCGTACGGAGTTCCTGACGCAGACCCGCGGCACCGGCATCGCGCACTCCATCCACGAGGGCTTCGAGCCCTGGTTCGGCCCGCTCCAGACCCGTAACAACGGCTCCCTGGTCGCCGACCGCTCCGGCGCCGTCACCGCGTTCGCGATGACCAACCTCCAGGAGCGCGGCGTGCTGTTCGTCGAGCCCGGCACCGAGGTGTACGAGGGCATGATCGTCGGCGAGAACTCCCGCTCCGACGACATGGACGTCAACATCACCAAGGAGAAGAAGCTCACCAACATGCGGTCGTCGACGGCCGATGTGACGGAGTCGATCGTCCCGCCGCGCAAGCTGTCGCTGGAGCAGTCCCTGGAGTTCTGCCGCGACGACGAGTGCGTCGAGGTCACCCCGGAGGCCGTGCGCATCCGCAAGGTCGTCCTGGACCAGCGTGAGCGCGCGCGGGCCGCGAGCCGCGCCAAGCACGCCTGACACCCGCTGCGCCACGGCCGCGCCGGTATCCCGCGAGGGGTGCCCGGCGCGGCCGTCGCCGTTCGGGAGGTCGTGCGGGAAGCCGCCGGGCAGGCCGTGCGGACAGCGGTGGGGGAGGGTGCGCAAACGCGCGGGTAGGGAAAACCCTCGATTTGCCCGCGTGGGCCGTCAGGGGCGCAGAGGTCCGATTACCCTGCTGCGGAAATGGCTCGTGACGGTGTGTCCGCCGTCCCGGCTCAGGCGCTCGGCGCCGGAGACCGAACAGCCTTTCCCTGAAAGCGGGTTGGAAGCCGACGGGTCCCGAACGGACTCTGCACGGCGGCCACGCTACTCGCAATTCATTTTTCTCTCTCAAGCGTCCGGAATGCGGACACCTGCCACCGATAGATGTGTAACAAGTCCGTTTCGCAGGGATCTTTCACCAAACCCTTTGTCCGGATTTTGGAAGATGTTGGCTTCAGCTGTGATCGAACCGAGACCTCGTGGGTGTGGTTCGGCTCTGGCGCATGGCAGATAGTTAGGCGCGTAGAGCTCGGATGAACGGGTCACGCGCTGGAGGCGGCGCCGACTCACGAGCGCGGGGGCACCTGACTATCTCCGGCACCGGCGACGGGCGGTGGCGGTGGTCTGTCGTGTGCTCCCTTTGCGGTGAACCAATGACTCATGAGGAGGAACCCATGCGCGGTGCCAAGAGCGCCAAGTGGGTCGCGGGGGCGATAGTCGTCGCCCTGGCCGCCACCGCCTGCGGCGGCGACGGTAACGGTGAGGGCGAAACCAAGGGTTCCGGACCCGCGGGCTACGTCTCGATCGACGTCGGCGAGCCGCAGAAGCCGCTGATCCCGGCTGACACCAACGAGAGCAACGGCTCGTACGTCATCCAGTCCCTCTTCACCCAGCTGCTGGACTTCGACGCCAAGGGTGACATCGTCTACACGAACGCGGAGTCGGTCACCACCGATGACTCCAAGACGTGGACGGTCAAGCTCAAGAAGGGCTGGAAGTTCCACAACGGCGAAGAAGTCACCTCCAAGTCGTACATCGACGCTTGGAACTGGTACGCCAACATCAAGAACAACCAGCAGAACTCCTTCTGGTTCCAGGACATCAAGGGCTACGACGACGTCCACCCGGAGAAGGGCGAGCCGAAGGCCGACACGATGTCCGGTCTGAAGGCCGTGGACGACCACACCTTCACCATCGAGCTGAAGTACACGATGCCGTACTTCAACTACAAGCTCGGCTACACCACGTGGGCTCCGCTGCCCAAGGTCTTCTACGACGACCCGAAGGCCTTCGGTCAGAAGCCGATCGGCAACGGTCCCTACACCTTCGAGAAGTGGGACCACAAGAAGCTCATCCAGGTCAAGGCCTGGGACGACTACAAGGGCCCGAACAAGGCGAAGAACAAGGGCGTCCAGTTCAAGGCCTACACGACGCTCGAGGCCGCCTACAAGGACGTCGTCTCCGGCAACCTGGACATGATCCGCCAGGTCGGCCCGACGGACCTGCCGAAGTACAAGCAGGACCTGGGCGACGGCGCCATCGAGCAGCCGTACGCGGCCATTCAGACGCTGACCCCGGCGTTCTACTCCAAGACCTTCAAGGGCATCGACCCGAAGGTCCTGCAGGGTCTGTCGATGGCGATCGACCGCGACACGATCACCAAGACGGTTCTGAACAACACCCGCACGCCGGCCAAGGGCTTCACGCCCCCGGGCGTCAAGGGCTACCAGAACCTGGACACCGACGTGTTCACGTACAACCCGACGAAGGCCAAGCAGCTCATCCAAGAGGGCGGCGGCGTTCCGGGCAACAAGTTCACCATCCAGTACAACACCGACGGTGGGCACAAGGAGTGGGTGACCGCGGTCTGCGAGTCCATCCGCAAGGCCACCGGCGTCGAGTGCGTCGGCGACCCGAAGCCGGACTTCGCCACGGACCTCGAGGCCCGTGACAACGACCAGGTGAAGGGCATGTACCGCGGTGGCTGGGTCGCCGACTACCCGGTCAACGCCAACTTCATGAAGGAGCTGTACCACTCCACCGCCGAGGCCAACAACGGTCGCTTCTCCAACAAGGAGATCGACTCGCTGATGAACAAGGCGGACAAGGCCAAGTCCCTGGACGAGTCGGTGAAGGCCTTCCAGGAGGTCGAGAAGAAGCTGGTCGAGCACATGCCGGCCATCCCGCTCTGGTACTACCGCATCAACGGCGGCCACGGTAAGAACGTCGACAACGTCAACGTCGACTTCCACGGTGACCTCGAAGTGTGGGCCGTCACCACCAAGTAAGAGGAGCCTTCCGGGCTCTTCCCACTCGGCCGTAAGCCCGCCGCCGTTTCAGGCGGCGGCGGGAGGTGCGGGGGGCCGTCTCATCACCAGGAGACGGCCCCCGCACCTGCGTTAACCCCTCACGGAGGCACCTATGGGGCGCTATGTCGCACGACGACTGCTCCAGATGATCCCGGTGTTCATCGGGTCAACCTTGATCATCTTCTGCATGATGTACGCCCTGCCCGGCGATCCCGTCCGGGCGATGATGGGGGATCAGGCGTACGACCCGGCGGTGGTCGCGAGCATCAAGAAGGAACTCGGCCTCGATCAGCCGCTCCTTCAGCAGTACGTGAACTACATGACCGGGCTGTTCCAGGGCGACTTCGGTACGCAGATCGCCAGTCAGCGGCCCATCAAGGACATCATCCTCGATGCGTTCCCGGTGACGATCAGGCTGACGCTCTTCGCCTTCACTTTCGTCTCGCTCGTGGGCATCGGCCTCGGCCTCGTCGCCGGGCTGCGCCCCGACACGCTGCGGGACCGCGGACTGCTGACGCTGACGCTGTTCCTCGTCTCGATGCCGTCCTTCGTGCTGGGCTTCCTGCTGCAGTACCAGTTCGCGTTCAAGTGGCAGCTCACCACGCCCACCGTGACCGACTCGACGGACTTCTCCCAGCTCGTGCTCCCCGCCATCGTGCTGGCGTCGCTCTCCCTCGCCTACGTGGCCCGGTTGACCCGCACGTCGATCGCGGAGAACCTGCGTTCCGACTACATGCGCACCGCTGTGGCCAAGGGACTGCCGCGCCGCCGCATCATCGGTGTCCACCTGGTGCGCAACTCGCTGATCCCCGTGGTCACCTTCCTCGGTATCGAGATCGGCAGCCTGATGACCGGAGCCATCGTGACCGAGGGCATCTTCAATGTGCGGGGTGTCGGCCTCGAGGTCTACGACGCGCTCACCCGGCGCGAGGGCGCCACGGTCGTGGGCATCGCCTCGCTGATGGTGCTCATCTACCTCGCCGCCAGCCTGATCGTCGACCTGCTCTACGCGGTCCTGGACCCGAGGATCCGGTATGCCTGACAAGACCGTCGAGAAGAAGGTCGAAGCCCTTCCCGGTGACACCGTGAGCACCGCGGGCGTGGTCGTGACCGACTCCGGCCCGGCTCCCGACAAGGCGCGCAGCCTGTGGTCCGACGCCTGGCACGACCTGCGGCGCAACCCGCTGTTCGTGATATCGGCCGTGCTGATCCTGTTCCTGCTGCTGATGGCGATCTGGCCGGGACTGTTCACCAGCGCCTCGCCGCGCGACGCCGATCTGGCCAAGCACTACCTCGGCAAGCCGAACTGGGGGCACGTCTTCGCCGCGGACTGGTTCGGCTACGACGTCCAGGGCCGTTCGATCTACGCGCGTGTCGTCTACGGTGCCCGCGCCTCGATCACCGTCGGTGTGGGTGTCACCATCGCCGTCACCATTCTCGGCACGGTCATCGGCATGATCGCCGGCTACTTCGGCGGCTGGACCGACACCCTGCTCTCGCGGCTGACCGACATCTTCCTCGGCATCCCGTTCCTGCTCGGCGCCCTGGTGGTGCTCAACTCCTTCGACAACCGCACCGTCTGGGTCGTCATCATGGCCCTCGCCTTCCTCGGCTGGACCCAGATCGCCCGTGTCGCCCGCGGTGCCGTGATCACCATCAAGCAGTCGGACTACGTGGTGGCCGCCAAGGCACTCGGCGCCTCGACGTCCCGCATCCTGTTCCGGCACATCCTGCCCAACGCGCTCGCGCCCATCATCGTCGTGGCGACCATCGCGCTCGGCGGCTACATCGCGGCCGAGGCCACCCTGTCCTTCCTGGGCGTGGGTCTCGGTGACTCGGCGATATCCTGGGGCGGCGACGTGGCCCGTGGACGCGAGCAGCTCCGTATCGCCCCGCACACCCTGATCATCCCGTCGGTGATGGTCTCGATCACGGTGCTCTCGTTCCTGATGTTCGGCGATGCGGTCCGCAACGCCCTCGACCCCAAGCTGCGCTGAGGGAGGCGTACGTGACCATCATCGATGAAGTGGCCGAGAGGCCCGCCCCGGACGGCTCGGGGGACGCCGGGCGCCCGCTGCTGGAAGTCCGCGACCTGCACGTGGAGTTCCACACCCGCGACGGGGTCGCCAAGGCCGTCAACGGCGTCAACTACTCCGTCTCCGCGGGCGAGACGCTCGCCGTGCTCGGCGAGTCCGGCTCCGGCAAGTCCGTCACCGCCCAGGCCATCATGGGCATCCTCGACATGCCGCCCGCGAGGATCCCGCAGGGCGAGATCTTCTTCCGCGGCCAGGACATGCTGAAGATGTCCGCCGAGGAGCGCCGCAAGATCCGCGGCCGGCACATCGCCATGATCTTCCAGGACGCGCTGTCCTCGCTGAACCCGGTCCTGAGCGTCGGCTACCAGCTCGGCGAGATGTTCCGCGTCCACCAGGGCCTGAGCAAGAAGGAAGCCAAGGCCAAGGCCATCGAGCTGATGGACCGGGTGAAGATCCCGGCCGCCAGGGAGCGGGTGGGCGACTACCCCCACCAGTTCTCCGGCGGTATGCGCCAGCGCATCATGATTGCCATGGCGCTCGCCCTGGAGCCGGACCTGATCATCGCCGACGAGCCGACCACGGCCCTCGACGTGACGGTCCAGGCCCAGGTGATGGATCTGCTCGCGGAACTCCAGCGCGAGTACAACATGGGCCTCATCCTGATCACCCACGACCTCGGCGTCGTCGCCGACGTCGCGGACAAGATCGCCGTGATGTACGCGGGCCGGATCGTGGAGACCGCCCCGGTGCACGAGCTGTACAAGCGGCCCGCGCACCCCTACACCAAGGGCCTGCTCGACTCGATCCCGCGCCTGGACCAGAAGGGCCAGGAGCTGTACGCGATCAAGGGCCTGCCGCCCAACCTCACCCGCATCCCGTCCGGCTGCGCCTTCAACCCGCGCTGCCCGCAGGCCCAGGACATCTGCCGTACGGACGTCCCGGCGCTGCACCCGGTCACCGAGCGGGACGGCGGCGAGCTCCCCGGCCGCGGCAGCGCGTGCCACTTCTGGAAGGAGACGATCCATGGCTGACCTGGAAAAGACGGACGAGGCCATGGACGCCACCCCCAACGTCACCGAGGTCGAGACGGTCGAGGCCGCCTCCGACGAGGAGGCCGTGGCCGCCATCGAGGCCCCCGTCGAGCGCGGCGAGCCGATCCTCCAGGTCCGCAACCTGGTCAAGCACTTCCCGCTGACCCAGGGCATCCTGTTCAAGCGTCAGATCGGCGCGGTCAAGGCCGTGGACGGGGTCTCCTTCGACCTCTACCAGGGTGAGACCCTCGGCATCGTGGGCGAGTCCGGCTGCGGCAAGTCCACCGTCGCCAAGCTGCTGATGATGTTGGAGACGGCGACCGCGGGCGAGATCTTCTACAAGGGCCAGGACATCACCAAGCTGTCCGGGCGCGCCCTGAAGGCGGTCCGCCGCAACATCCAGATGGTGTTCCAGGACCCGTACACCTCGCTCAACCCGCGGATGACGGTGGGCGACATCATCGGGGAGCCCTTCGACATCCACCCCGAGGTGGCCCCGAAGGGCGACCGGCGCCGCAAGGTCCAGGAGCTGCTGGACGTGGTCGGCCTGAACCCGGAGTACATCAACCGGTACCCGCACCAGTTCTCCGGCGGCCAGCGCCAGCGCATCGGCATCGCCCGTGGCCTGGCCCTGAACCCCGAGATCATCATCTGCGACGAGCCGGTGTCGGCGCTGGACGTCTCCGTCCAGGCGCAGGTCGTCAACCTGATGGAGAAGCTGCAGGACGAGTTCAACCTGTCCTACCTCTTCATCGCGCACGACCTGTCGATCGTCCGGCACATCTCCGACCGCGTCGGGGTGATGTACCTCGGGAAGATGGCCGAGATCGGCACCGACACCGAGATCTACGACCACCCCACGCACCCCTACACCCAGGCGCTGCTCTCCGCCGTCCCGGTCCCGGACCCGGACGCCCGCGAGGGGCGCGAGCGGATCATCCTCACCGGTGACGTCCCGTCCCCGGCCAACCCGCCCTCGGGCTGCCGCTTCCGCACCCGCTGCTGGAAGGCGCAGGACAAGTGCGCCGAGGAGGTCCCGCTGCTGGCGATCCCCGAGCGCTTCCAGGGCTCGGACTCCCCGGCGGCCCACGAGTCGGCCTGCCACTTCGCCGAGGAGAAGGACGTGGTGCACGCGGCCTGACGGCCGCACGGCACACCTCACGTTCCCGGCCCCCGCACCTGGGGTGCCGGGAACCGGCGTTTTCCGGCACCCCACGTGCGGGTGCGGGGCCGGAGAGGACGGGGCGGGGCCCCGCTCTCCGCGAGGAGGGCCCGCGGACCAGACCCGGCCCACGCGGCACCTTGGCCCTCGTGGCTCCCGGCGCACGCGGCTCCCGACCCGCGGTTCCCGATCCCCGTGGCCTCCGGCCCGCCCGGCCCACGGGGCTCCTGGCCCGCGCGGCCCGACCGGGCCCACCCGGCCCGCTTGGCCCGCCCGGCCCACGCGGCACCCTGGCCCTCGTGGCTCCCGGCGCACGCGGCTCCCGACCCCCGTGGCCTCCGGCCCGCCCGGCCCACGGGGCTCCTGGCCCGCGCGGCCCGACCGGGCCCACCCGGTCCACGCTGGCCCCTTGGCCCACGTCGGCTACCCGGCCCGGCCCACCGGCCCACCGGCCCACCGAGGCCACTGGCCCACTGGCCCCCGCGGCCCCTGGCGCACGCGGCTCCCGGCCACCGGTCTCATATGACCCAAGGCCCATGCGGGCCCACCGAGCCCATACGGCCCACGGGCCCACATGGCCCCGGGCCCATACGGCCCACCGGGCCCACATGGCCCCGGGCCCATACGGCCCACCGGGCCCGCATGGCCCACGGGCCAGTCGGCCCAGTGGTTCCACGTGGCCAACAGGCCCACCAGGCCCACCAGGCCCACCATGCCCACGTGGCCACGCGCCCACCGGGCCCCTGGCCCGCGTGACGCGACCGGACCCACCGGGCCCATGCGGCACACGGGATCGACCGGGCCTACTTGGCCACGGGGCCTACCGGGCCCACCCCGCCCCTTGGCCCACGGCTACCCCGGCCCACAGGGCCCCTGGCCCACCGGGCCCAGGCGGCCCACCAGCCAACAGAGCCTCCAGCCCCCCAGCCCACCGGCTCACCGGCCCACCGGCTCACCGGACCCACCCAGCCCAGCGGCCCCGCCAGTGACCCACGCTGCCTATGACGGCCCACGCTGCGCCCCAGCCCACCGAGTTCACCAGCCCACCCGACTCCCCGGCCCCGGGGCCCCACCGGGCCGGCCCGGCCCGCGCGCCCACCCCGGCATACGTACATCCGGTGGGAGTCCCGCCCCCACAGGCCCGGCACATGTGCGATGTGACCCCTTTGCGCCGATATTGGCCCGTAAAGGATCAGCGTCCAGGCGCTGGTGCACGGCGCGGCCAAGAGGTCATGAAGGAGGCACTCCATGCGCGGAGCCACGCACGCCCGATGGGCCGCTTGCGCGGTGGCGGCAGCGCTCGCGGCGACGGCCTGCGGAGGTGGGGACGGTGGCACGGGCGGCGACGCCGACGCGGTGCTCAGCGCCTCCTGGGGTGACCCGCAGAACCCGCTGGAGCCGGCCAACACCAACGAGGTGCAGGGCGGCAAGGTCCTCGACATGATCTTCCGGGGACTCAAGCGCTACGACCCCGAGACCGGCGCCGCCGAGGACATGCTCGCCGAGAGGATCGAGACGAGTGACTCGCAGAACTACACCATCACCGTCAAGGACGGCTGGACCTTCAGCAACGGCGAGAAGGTCACCGCCCGGTCCTTCGTGGACGCGTGGAACTACGGCGCGAGTCTGCGGAGCAACCAGCGCAACGCCTACTTCTTCAGCTACATCGACGGCTACGACGAGGTCCACCCCGAGGACGGCGGCAAGCAGTCCGCCGCCACGCTCGCCGGTCTGAAGGTCACCGGCGAGCGGACCTTCACCGTCCGGCTCAGCCAGAGGTTCTCCGGCTTCCCCGACACCCTCGGCTACAACGCCTTCGCCCCGCTGCCCCCCGCCTTCTTCGACGACCACGAAGCCTGGGTCAGCAATCCGGTCGGCAACGGGCCGTACCTCGTCCAGTCGTACGTCAAGGGCTCGAGGATGTCCCTGCGGAAGTGGGACGCCTACCCCGGCCCCGACAAGGCACTCAACGGCGGTGTCGACCTGAAGGTCTACACCGACAACAACACCGCCTACACCGACCTGATGGCCGGCAACCTCGACCTGGTCGACGACGTGCCCGCCGCCCAGCTCAGGAACGTCCGCGGCGACCTCGGCGACCGCTACCTCAACACCCCGGCCGGCATCATCCAGACCCTCGCCTTCCCCTTCTACGACAGGAACTGGAACAAGCCGGGCATGGAGAAGGTCCGCACGGGCCTGTCCATGGCGATCAACCGCGCGCAGATCACCGACACGATCTTCGCCAGGACCCGCACACCGGCCACTGACTGGACCTCCCCGGTCCTCGGCGAGGACGGCGGCTACCGCGACGGTCTGTGCGGCGAGGCCTGCGCCTACCGGCCCGACCGGGCCAAGAAGCTCATCGAGGAGGGCGGCGGCCTGCCCGGTGGGCAGCTCAAGATCACGTACAACGCGGACACCGGCTCCCACAAGCAGTGGGTCGACGCCGTCTGCAACAGCGTCAACAACGCGCTCGGCGACGACCGCGCCTGCGTCGGCAACCCGGTCGGCACCTTCGCCGACTTCCGCAACCGGATCACCCACCGCAAGATGAGCGGCCCGTTCCGCGCCGGCTGGCAGATGGACTACCCGCTGATCCAGAACTTCCTCCAGCCGCTGTACTACACCAACGCCTCCTCCAACGACGGCAAGTGGTCCAGCGATGAGTTCGACGAGCTCGTCGACCGGGCCAACGAGGAGACCGACCCGGCCCGGGCCGCCGCCTTGTTCCAGCAGGCCGAGGAGGTCGTCCGCGACAACATGGCGGCCATCCCGCTGTGGTACCAGAACGGCAGCGCCGGCTGGTCGGACCGCCTCAGCGACGTGCGGCTCAACCCCTTCAGCGTCCCCGTCTACGACCAGATCAAGGTCGGCTGAGGCAGCGTCATGGGACGGTACGTCGTCCGCCGGCTGCTCCAGATGCTCCCGGTCTTCGTCGGCTCCACCCTGCTGATCTTCCTCATGGTCAACGTGATGGGCGATCCCGTCGCGGGCCTGTGCGGCGAGCGCGAGTGCGACCCGGCGACGGCCGCGCAGCTCAGAAGGGAGTTCGGCCTCGACCGGCCCGTCTGGCAGCAGTACCTGACCTACATGGGGAACGTCTTCGCCGGCGACTTCGGCACGGCGTTCAACGGCCAGCAGGTCACCGAGCTGATGGGTTCCGCCTTCCCGGTCACCGTCCGGCTGACCGTCGTCGCGATCCTCTTCGAGGTCGTCATCGGGGTCACGCTGGGCGTCGTCACCGGGCTGCGGCGCGGCCGGCCGGTCGACACGTCGGTGCTGCTGTTCACCCTCGTCGTCATCTCCGTGCCCACCTTCGTCACCGGCCTGCTGCTCCAGCTGCTGCTCGGCGTGAAGTGGGGCTGGATCAGCCCGTCGGTGTCCTCCGAGGCGCCCTTGGACGAGCTGCTCCTGCCCGGCCTGGTCCTCGCCTCCGTCTCCCTCGCCTACGTCACCCGGCTGACCCGCACCTCCATCGCCGAGAACCTCCGTTCGGACTACGTCCGCACGGCTGTCGCCAAGGGCCTGCCGCGCCGTCGCGTCATCGTCCGGCACCTGCTGCGCAACTCGCTCATCCCGGTCGTCACCTTCGTCGGCGCCGACGTGGGAGCCCTGATGGGCGGCGCGATCGTCACCGAGCGGATCTTCAACATCCACGGCGTCGGCTACCAGCTCTACCAGGGCATCCTCCGCCAGAACACCCAGACCGTCGTCGGATTCGTGACCGTCCTCGTCCTCGTCTTCCTGGTCGCCAACCTCCTCGTCGACCTCCTGTACGCCGTACTCGACCCGAGGATCCGCTATGCCTGAGCAGCCGTACGAACCCGAACGCGCCCTCGCGGGGACCGGCACGGGCGGCCGTACGGACCTCGCGGTGAGCGAGGCGACGGCCCCGGAGACGGCGCCGAACCCCACCCCGGAGGGCAGCGGTCTTCCGCAGAGCAGGCCGCGCTCGCTGTGGTCCGACGCCTGGCACGACCTGCGCCGCAACCCGGTCTTCGTCGTCTCGGGCCTGGTGATCCTCTTCCTGGTCCTCATCTCCCTGTGGCCCTCGCTGATCGCCCCCGGCAGCCCGCTGACGTGCGACCTGTCCAAGGCGCGGCAGGGCCCCCAGCCCGGCCATCCCTTCGGGTACGACGGGCAGGGCTGCGATGTCTACACCCGCACCGTCCACGGCGCCCGTACGTCCGTCACGGTCGGCGTCCTGGCCACGCTCGGCGTCGCCGTCCTGGGCGGCGTCCTCGGCGGGCTCGCCGGGTTCTTCGGCGGGGTGTGGGACGCGATCCTGTCGCGGATCACCGACGTCTTCTTCGCGGTCCCGGTCGTGCTCGGCGGACTGGTGCTGCTGTCCGTCGTCACCAGCAACACCGTCTGGCCGGTCATCGGGTTCATGGTGCTGCTCGGCTGGCCGCAGATCTCCCGCATCGCCCGAGGCTCCGTCATCACCGCGCGGCAGCACGACTACGTCCAGGCCGCCCGGGCGCTGGGCGCCTCGAACACCCGGCTGCTGCTGCGGCACATCGCGCCCAACGCGGTGGCGCCGGTCATCGTCGTGGCGACCATCGCGCTCGGCACGTACATCGCCCTGGAGGCGACCCTGTCGTACCTCGGCGTCGGCCTGAAGCCGCCCAGCGTGTCCTGGGGGATCGACATCTCCGCCGCCTCGCCCTACGTCCGCAACGCCCCGCACGCGCTGCTGTGGCCCTCCGGGGCGCTGGCGGTCACCGTCCTGGCGTTCATCATGCTCGGCGACGCGGTGCGCGACGCCCTCGACCCGAAGCTGAGGTGAACCGTCGTCATGCTGCTCGAAGTGCGCGACCTGCACGTGGAGTTCCGCACCCGGGACGGCGTCGCCAAGGCCGTCAACGGCGTGAGCTACGGCGTGGACGCGGGCGAGACGCTGGCCGTGCTCGGTGAGTCCGGCTCCGGCAAGTCGGTGACCGCGCAGGCCGTCATGGGCATCCTCGACACACCGCCCGGCCGGATCACCGGCGGGGAGATCCTCTTCCGCGGCCGGGACCTGCTCCGGCTCAAGGAGGAGGAACGGCGCGCGATCCGCGGCGCCGGGATGGCGATGATCTTCCAGGACGCGCTGTCCGCGCTGAACCCCGTGCTCTCCGTCGGCGACCAGCTCGGCGAGATGTTCGTCGTGCACCGGGGCATGTCCCGCAAGGACGCCCGGGCCAAGGCCGTCGAACTGATGGACCGGGTGCGGATCCCGGCGGCGAAGGAACGGGTCAGGCAGTACCCGCACCAGTTCTCCGGCGGTATGCGCCAGCGCGTCATGATCGCGATGGCGATGGCGCTGGAACCGGCCCTGATCATCGCCGACGAGCCGACCACCGCCCTCGACGTGACGGTCCAGGCCCAGGTGATGGACCTGCTCGCGGAGCTCCGGCGCGAGTACGGCATGGCGCTCGTCCTGATCACCCACGACCTGGGCGTGGTCGCGGACGTGGCCGACCGGATCGCCGTCATGTACGCGGGCCGGATCGTCGAGTCGGCCCCGGTCCACGACATCTACCAGACGCCCGCCCACCCCTACACGAGGGGCCTGCTGGACTCCGTCCCGCGCCTGGACCACAAGGGCCGGGAGCTGCACGCCGTCAAGGGCCTGCCGCCCAGCCTCCTGGACATCCCGTCGGGCTGCGCCTTCCACCCCCGCTGCCCGACGGCCCGGGACGTGTGCCGGACCGACGCGCCGCCCCGGTACGAGGTCTCCGAAAACCGGGGCAGTGCCTGCCACTTCTGGAGGGAGTGCCTGTATGGCTGAGCCGGTGCTGGAGGTCAGCGGCCTGGTCAAGCACTATCCGCTGACCCGGGGGGTCCTCTTCAGGCAGCAGGCCGGCGCGGTCAGGGCCGTCGACGGCGTGGACTTCGAGGTCGGCCGGGGCGAGACGCTCGGCATCGTCGGCGAGTCCGGCTGCGGCAAGTCGACGGTCGCCAGACTGCTGTGCAATCTGGAGCGGCCGACCGCCGGATCGGTCCGGTTCCGGGGCGAGGACATCACCAGGCTCTCCGGCAAGGCCCTCAAGGCGGTCCGCCGCGACATCCAGATGGTCTTCCAGGACCCGTACACCTCGCTCAACCCGCGGATGACGGTGGGCGACATCGTCGGCGAGCCCTTCGACATCCACCCCGAGGCGGCCCCCCGGGGCGACCGGCGCCGCCGGGTCCAGGACCTGCTCGACGTGGTCGGCCTCGACCCGGACCACGTCAACCGCTACCCGCACCAGTTCTCCGGCGGGCAGCGGCAACGCATCGGCATCGCAGGGCGTTGGCACTGCGCCCGGAGGTCATCGTCGCCGACGAGCCGGTGTCCGCGCTGGACGTGTCCGTCCAGGCGCAGGTCGTCAACCTGATGGAGCGGCTCCAGGACGAGTTCGGCCTCTCGTACGTCTTCATCGCGCACGACCTGTCGATCGTGCGGCACATCTCCGACCGGGTCGCGGTGATGTATCTCGGGCGGATCGTGGAGACCGGCTCGGACACCGAGATCTACGATCATCCGACGCACCCCTACACCCAGGCGCTGCTGTCCGCCGTGCCCGTGCCCGACCCGCAGGCGCGCGAGCGCCGGGAGCGGATCATCCTCTCCGGCGACGTGCCCTCCCCGACCGCCGTCCCCTCCGGGTGCCGCTTTCGCACCCGCTGCTGGAAGGCGCGGGAGCGCTGCGCGCTGGAGGCGCCGGCGCTGGAGGCGCCGGCGGAGTTCCGGGGAAGGGGCGGGCCGGTGGCCCACGACTCGGCCTGTCACTTCGCGGAGGAGAGACTCGTCGTACCGGTCGACGGCCCATAGCCGCACAAATGTGCACGAACGGCGTTAACATGCAGGCAACTTCGCCGACCCGCGCCCGATATACGGACGCGGCACGCTGAACGGCGTACGGCCGTGCGGGTGCCGTAAACGGGCCGGGGCGCGCCATGTCGCCCCGGCCCGTTGCCACCCTCAGCCGGTCGTCCCCAAGGCCCGCTTCAAGAAGTCGACCTGAAGCAGCAGCAGATTCTCCGCGACCTGCTCCTGCGGGGTGATGTGCGTGACGCCGGACAGCGGCAGCACCTCGTGCGGGCGGCCGGCGGCCAGCAGGGCCGAGGACAGGCGCAGCGTGTGGGCGGCCACCACGTTGTCGTCGGCCAGACCGTGCACGATCATCAGCGGGCGGTGCGGCTCGGCGGGGGAGGACAGGCCCTCGTCCGTGACGAGGGAACTCCTCGCGTACGCCTCCGGGTGCTCGGCCGGGTCGCCGAGGTACCGCTCCGTGTAGTGCGTGTCGTACAGCCGCCAGTCGGTCACCGGGGCGCCCGCGATGCCGGCGTGGAAGACGTCCGGGCGGCGCAGCACGGCGAGCGCGGCCAGGTAACCGCCGTACGACCAGCCGCGGATGGCGACCCGGGACAGGTCGAGGGGGTGGGTCTTGGCAAGGTCCTGGAGCGCCTCGATCTGGTCGTCCAGCGACACGGTGAAGTCGTGGTGGACGGCCTTCTCCCAGGCGGGGGAGCGGCCCGGGGTGCCCCGGCCGTCGGCGACGACCACCGCGAAACCCTGGTCGGCGAACCACTGCGAGGTCAGGTGCGGATTGTGCGCGGCCAGCACCCGCGGGCCGTGCGGACCGCCGTAGGGATCCATCAAAACCGGGAGCGCGGTGTCACCGGCGTAGTCCCGAGGCATAAGCACGGCGCACGGGATGCGGCGTGCGCCCCCCTCGGTGAGGGTCACGCGCGGGGACGTACCGGGATCTTCGGCGTACGAGGGGATGGTCGCCACCTGCTGTCCGTCGCGCAGGACCCGCACGCTCGCGCCTGGCCGGTCGAGCGTGGCGGAGACCAGGACGGTCACGCCCCCGGCGCGCACCGCCGAGTGCACGCCGGGTTCCTGGGACACCCGCTCCACCCCGAGCTCGTTCACCCGGTAGACGTGCACCTGGCCCGTCTCCGGCTCGGCCGCCGCCTCGCCCGCCGACGCCGAGACCAGCACGTCGTCGTCCGAGACGTCCAGCACCGCGCGGATGTGCAACTGCGGTCCCGTCAGCGGGCGATCCCCGACCGTCAGCACCCGCGCGCCGCCCTCGTCCGCGACGCGCACCAGCCGTCCCGAGGGGCTCCAGCGCGGCACCCCAGCGAAAAGATCAAGCCATGTTGGATCTTCGTCCGCGTGCACCAGGCGGGTTGTCCCCGACTCCGGGTCCACGGCCAGGAACAGCTGGCTGCGCTGGTCGCGCGCCTGCACCAGAAGCAGCGGGGCACCCGCCGCTGACCAGTGAACATGCGCCAGATAGGGATACCGCGCCCGGTCCCAGGCGACCTCCGTGCGCACCCCGTCCAGGCCGATCACGAACAACCGCACGTCCGCGTTGCCCGTGCCCGCCGCCGGATACGCCACCCGCTGCGGCTCGCGGTCCGGATGCGCCGGATCGGAGATCCACCACCGGCGCACCGGCGTGTCGTCCACGCGCGCCACCAGCAGCCGGTCCGACTCCGGAGCCCACCAGTAGCCCCGCGAACGTCCCATCTCCTCGGCCGCGATGAACTCGGCCAGACCATATGAGACATTCTCCGACTCGGGCTCAGCGAGGGCCCGTTCCTCCTCGCCCTCGGCGCCGACGACCCGCAGGGCGCCCTGCGCGACGTACGCGACGTGCCGTCCGTCGGGCGACGGACGCGGATCGATCACCGGCCCCGGGGCGGCGAGTTCCCGTGCCGTACCGGCCCGCAGCTCGGCCGTGAAAAGCCGCCCTGACAAGGCGAAAGACGCCAACTCCACGGTAGCGTCGGTGGCGTAGCCGACGATGCCCGCGCCGCCCTCGCGGCTGCGCTCGCGCCGCGCCCGCTCCTCGGGCGAGAGGTGCTCCGATGCGCCGCCCAGGAGGGCGCGCGGGTCCGCGGCCACGCGCTCCTCGCCCTCCTCCGTGTCGAGGATCCACAGCGAACTCGCCCGGTCCGTACCGGAACTGGAGCGCAGGAACACGACACGCGAACCGTCGGGCGCCACGGTGAACGAACGCGGCGCGCCGAGCGAGAAACGCTGGGTGCGGGCGTGCCGTCGAGGGAAGGAGTCAGGCTCGGTCTGCATGACCCGACCATATTGGCCATGCGCCCCCTTGTGCGGCCGTGCGCCGATCGATGCGCACGCACGGATAGTTATGATCACTAGCGCATAGTGGGTATGAGCCTGCTGGCTGCTGTACGGATTTATCTGCCCCCATCGTCCGACCCCCCGCGCCCCTGGGATCTTTGGAGGTGAGCCGCCGTGGCACTCTCGATTTCGGCGGTGGTGCTGCTGGCGATCATCGTGTTCCTGCTCATCAAGAAGTCAGGACTGAAAGCCGGGCACGCCATCGTGTGCATGCTGCTCGGGTTCTACCTCGCCTCCTCGACCGTCGCTCCCACGATCAGCGAGCTGACGACGAACATCGCGGGCATGATCGGCAGCATCAAGTTCTGACCGGGCCGCGGGCCGCCACCGGTGGCGCCTCGTAGGGTGGTGACCATGACGGAACTGCCCGCCCGGCGTCTGCTGCTGGTGCACGCGCACCCGGACGACGAGTCGATCAACAACGGCGCCACCATGGCCAGGTACGCGGCCGAGGGTACCCATGTGACGCTGGTCACCTGCACTCTCGGCGAGCGCGGCGAAGTCATCCCGCCCGAGCTCGCCCACCTCACCGGCGCCGCCCTGGGCCGGTACCGCCAGGGCGAGCTCACCGCCGCGATGCGCGCGCTCGGCGTCCGGGACCACCGCCTGCTCGGCGGCCCGGGACGCTACGCGGACTCCGGGATGATGGGCCTGCCCGACAACGACGACCCCGCCTGCTTCTGGCAGGCCGACGTCGAAGAGGCGGCCCGGCGGCTCCTGGACGTGATCCGCGAGGTGCGCCCCCAGGTCCTCGTCACCTACGACGACGACGGCGGCTACGGCCACCCCGACCACATCCAGGCCCACCGCGTGGCCATGCGCGCCGCCGAACTCGCCGACGAGGCGGGCTGCGGCATCGCCAAGATCTACTGGAACCGCGTCCCGCGTTCCGTCGCCGAACGGTCCTTCGCCCGCCTCCAGCAGGACCTGCCCGGCCTCCCCTTCACCAAGACGGCCACGATCGACGACGTACCCGGCGTCGTCGACGACGACCGGATCACCACCGAGATCGACGGCACCGCGCACAGTGCCGCCAAGGCCGACGCGATGCGCGCCCACGCCACGCAGATCACGGTCTCCGAGCCCTACTTCGTGCTCTCCAACGAGCTCGCGCAGCCGATCTTCACCACCGAGTACTACGAGCTGGTGCGCGGGGAACGCGGCTCCGGCGTGCGGGAGAGCGACCTCTTCGCCGGTCTGGGCCTCGGTATCGGCGGTGCCGGCGGCGGGGAGGCGTCATGAGCGACCGGACCGCCTCGATGCTCGCACAGCCGCTGCGGCCGCCCTCCGCGGGACGGATCGCCGCCTACCTGGGGCTGTTCCTGCTCGGTGCGGTCGTGGGAGTGGCCGGGGCGCTGGTGCAGCCCGCGTGGTTCCCGGGCGGGCTGCTGCTCGCCCTCGCGGGCGAGGCCGGGCTCTGTCTGGGCGCGGCCCGCGCAGCCCGCAGCCGGGCCGGGGCCGTCGCGCCCGCCGGCGGCTGGATGCTCGCCGTCATCGTGCTCACCGCCAGCCGTCCCGAAGGGGACTTCGTCTTCGCGGCGGGCGGCGGCTCGTATCTGTTCCTGCTCGGCGGCATGGCCGTCGCTGTGATGTGCGCCACCCTCGCACCGGGGCGGCAACCGGACGGCCGACCCGTCCGACTTGGCAAGTGACGTACCACTTCGCCACAGCGTGCGCGTGCGGGTCCGGTGTGGGTTTCCCCAGCGGTCGTGGAATACGGGTGAGAAGTGGCCAGTATGGTGGTGCGCGCCGCCGAGCTGCCCGCGTGAGGTCGTGTGGGGCGGCGGAGCCAACCGGGAGAACCTGCCTTGAGTCGTGAAACTGACACGCCGTCCTCCGGGCCCGACGGGCGCGGCGGAGCCGCTTACCCGTCGGGTACGCCGCCCTACGGGACTCCGACGGCTTCCGGCGCCGGTACGGACGCGGGCCGTTCGGGCACGCGGCCGGAGGAACGCAAGACCGAGACCACGCTGACGACCCGCATCCGGATCAACATCCCCGGTTCGCGGCCGATTCCGCCGGTCGTGGTGCGCAAGCCCGTCGCGGACACCGAGGCCGCCAACGGCTCCGGCACCGAAGCGGAGGCGCCCTCGCCGGGTGCCACGACGTCCACGGGCACCGTCGAACCTCCCGCCGAGCCCGTCCAGTCGGACCGGCCCGCCGAGGAGAAGGCGCCCAGCGACTGGTTCGCGCCACGCAAGTCCTCGGGCGCCAAGGGCCCTCAGAGCGGCGGTTCCAGCAACGGGGCCGCAATGTCCGGTGGTTCGGGCACGTCCGGTGCCGGTACGGGCCCCGTGGGCCCGGGCGCGGGTGCGTCCGGTGCCGGTTCCCATGCGGCCGGTGGCACGCGGCCGGGGGCCGGGCGTCCCGGAGGCGTGGTCGGCTCCATGAGCGTGCCGGGCGGCTCCCGGCCGGGCAGCGCCGGGGGTGCCTCCCGACCCGGCGGCCCGACCGGCGGCCCCGTCGCGCCAGGGCACGGCGGCGGCACGGGCTCCTTCGACGTGACCGAGGCGCTCGCGGCGGGTTCGCTGGGCAACGGCTCCCGCACGGGCACGGGCGGCGGCGAGACGCGCCGCGACGACCTGCCGTACTTCTCGGATGACGCGGGCGGCGGACCCGACGCGCACAACACGCGCGGCGCCCTCGACGGCCACAACGGCCACGAGGGGCAGGCGGATTACGGCGGTCGGGGCAATGCGAACGGCCTCCACGAGCACGGCGGCCCGCAGCGCGGTCCGGCCGGCCCGACGACCGGCCCGGTCACCGGCGACGCCCCGCTGGCACGGCCGATGGTCGGCGGTCCCGGTGGCCCGGTCCCCTTCGACGAGCCGGGCCGGCCCGGCGGTCACGGTGGTCCTGGCCGCGCCGGCGGTCCCGCCGGGCCGCCTGGATACGACGAGCCCGGCCGGCCGGGCGCTCCCGGCGGTTATGACGAGCCCGGGCGACCCGGTGGCCCCGGCGCCTACGACGAGCCCGGCCGACCCGGTGGCCCCGGTGTCCCGGGCACGGTTCCCGGCGCTCCCACCGCAGGACCCGGCGGTCCGGGCCACCACGCGCCCGGCGGCGGCATGAGCGACGACACCGCGATCCTCACCCCGCAGAAGCCGGTCCCCGAACCGGACGGCCCCGGCTACGGCCCCCGTCACGACAACGTCTCCGGGCACACCGTCACCAGCGGCATCCCGGTCGTACCGTCCGGCGGCACGCCGTTCGGCCCGGGTGATTCCGCGGACGGCCCGCTGACCCACACGCCTCCCAAGCTGCCCGAGCCCGCTTCGCCGCCCCCGGCGAGTTCCTCGAAGCCGCCCAAGAAGAAGGGGCGCAACAAGCTCGTGCTGTTCGGCGTCGGCCTGGTCGTCGTCGCCGGTGGCGTCTACGGCGCCGGCCTGCTGATGAACCGCACCGACGTGCCCAAGGGCACCACCGTGCTCGGCGTCGACATCGGCGGCAGCACCCGCGACGAGGCCGTCAAGAAGCTCAACGACGCCTTCGACGGCCGGGTCGACAAGCCGCTGAAGCTGTCGGTCGGCGGCAGGACCGTCTCGCTCGAACCGGAACAGGCGGGGCTCCAGTTCGACACGCAGTCCACGGTCGACGCCGCCGCGAAGAGCGACTACAACCCGGTGTCGGTGGTCGGCTCCCTTTTCGGCAACCACCGTGTGGTCGCTCCGGACATGCCCGTCGACGAGGAGAAGCTGCACGCCGCCCTGCGGAACGCGGCCGGTGGCTCCGGCTCGGTCACCGAGGGCACCATCAAGTTCCAGCCCGGCAAGGCCGTCCCCGTCTACGGCAAGGCCGGCAAGGGCATCGACGTCAAGAGGGCGACCGAGACGGTCGAGGAGGCCTACCGCACCCAGGTGGAGACCGGCTCGTCCGCCGCGGTGACCGTCCCGACGACCACCCAGCAGCCGACGATCCCGAACTCCGAGGTCGACCGGATGATGGGCACGTTCGCCGAGCCGGCGATGTCGGGCCTGGTCACGGTGCGTGCGGGTGACGGCGTGGTGCGGTTCAGCCCGGAGCGCTCGATCTACAAGTTCCTCAGCGTGCGCCCGGTGGGCGGCAAGCTGGTCGAGCACTACGACCTGAAGGTTCTCGAAGAGCTCTACGGCGGCGCCTTCGACGGTGTCCTGATCACCAAGGGCGACGGCAGCAAGAAGCCGGTCAGCCCGCAGGACGTGGCATCGGCCCTCGGCAAGGCGCTGCGGGGCAAGACCCCCGCCGAGCGCGTCGTGACCATCCCGACCGATCCGTCGTAGCCGAACGGCCCGCTCCGCACGCCGTACGCGCGGGGGAGCGGGCCACTTCGCCGGTCCCGAACGCCGGGCGGGCGCCTAGTTGAGCATGGCCCGGGCCGCCCGGGCCTGCCCCCGTACCCGTTCCGCGGCCGGTTCGTCGACCGCCGCCACCACCTCGGCGTACGCCTCCAGCTCCGTGGCCCCGCCCACGAAGTCTCCGCGCTGGACCAGGAGCTGCGCCCGCTCGTACCGCAGCCGTGCCGGACGTGACGGCAGCAGCAGCGACAGATCGACGGCCCGCAGCGCCACATCCGACCGCTCCGGCCGTGCCGCGGCCCACGCCCGGATGTTGTTCAGGATCCGCAGTACGACCTCCACGGGCGCCGCGGGCGCCAGCATCGACGGATCCAACGGCGCCCCCGTCGCCCCCACGACCAGCAACTCGGCGTCGGCCCCCGTCAGCACCCGCCCACCGTCGAACGGATCGGCCAGCACCTGCTCCTCCGCCGCGCCGAACCCCACCACGAAGTGCCCCGGAAGAGCCACCCCGTACACCGGAGCCCCGGCCCGCCGGGCCACCTCCATCCACACCACCGACAGCAGGATCGGCAGTCCGCGCCGCCGCCGCAGCACCTCGTGCAGCAGCGAGGACTCCACACGCCGGTAGTCGGCCGGGGTGCCGTGGAAACCGCACCGCTCACCCAGCAGCTCCCGCAGCGCCTCCGCCCAGGCGCGCGGCCCGCCGGGCCGGTACGGCAGCAGTCCGGCCAGCCGGTCCAGTTCGACCTGCGCGGCGTCCAGGCCCGCCTCGTCCAGCGCTCCGTCCGCCTCGGCGGCCGCCAGCAGGCACAGCAGCGACAGATCGGGCCGTTCGGACCGGGCCTCTTCGGCGAACCGCCGCCGCACCTCGGCGGACCGTTCGGGCGGTGGGGGATAGGGGGGACGCATAGCAGGCTCGTGCCCTCTCACGGCGATCAGTACGTCAGGCGGATTGCGTCCGGCACGTCAGGCCGGCTCCGGTGCCGCGGGCGCGCGGTAGTGGTGGTACGCGTGGTGCGGGACGAAACCCATCCCGGCGTACAGCTCCCGCGCCGCGGCGTTGTCCGTCTCGACCTGGAGCCACGCCGCCGAGGCGCCCTCCTCCAGGGCCTGCCGGGCCAGCGCGGCCATCACAGCCGTGCCGAGCCCCTGCCGCCGCAGCGCCGGATCGACCTCGACGGCGGCGAACCCGGCCCACCGCCCGTCGACCACGCACCGCCCGATCGCGGCCGGAGCCGCCCCCTCCACCGGGCCGGGCACCGTCGCGAACCACACCGACGGCCCGCTCCCCAGCACCCGCAGCGCCACCTCGCTCACACCCTTGCGCTGGTACCGCGCCAGCCACCCCGCGTCGGCCTGCCGGGACAGCACGACCCGCGACGGCTCACCCCGGTCCGCGAGCGGCGCCGCCGCCCCGATCCACAGCTCGGCGCTCACCTCCCGCACCCAGCCGCGCCGCTCCAGCTCCGCGCACAGGGTTTCCTGCGTGCCCTCGGCGCCGGTCGCGGTCTGGACGTAGGCGGGCAGACCGCGCTCGCCGTACCAGCGCCGTACGACGCTCAGCGCCTCGTCGAGCGGCACGCCCGGGTCGCCGAGCGGCAGCACCGAGTTGGCGCGCCGCGTGAACCCGGCCGCGGCGCGCAGCTCCCACTCGCCGAGCCGCTCGCTCTCCACGGGCCGCCACGCCCGCGCCGCCACCCGGGCCAGCTCCTCGTACGAGGCGGCCGGGCCGCGGCGGCGTGCCGGGGCCGACGGCACCACCTTGCCCGCGACCAGCGCGGATTCCGCGATGCGGACGCTCTGGCCGCCCTTCCGTGTGATCAGCAGCACACCGTTGTCCCATGATGTGAGAACGCCGACCGTATCGGTGAACTTCTCACCCGGCGTGCCATGCTCGGTCAAGCTCCGTACCGAAACCCGTTTGCCCACGTCAGCAGCGGTGATACGGACCTCGAGGCGCCCGGCGGCAGAGATTTCCACAGGTCAGTTCACCCCTCCTGTTCGGATCATGCCCAGGAACGGAGATACTAGGGGCGGGCATCGACGACGCCGCGCTCCCGCGCGCCAGGCGGCGGAGCCTGAGGAGGCCCGCCAGCGCCCTATCGAGGAGGAACGACAGCGTGACCTACGTCATCGCGCAGCCTTGTGTCGACGTCAAGGACAAGGCGTGCATCGAGGAGTGCCCGGTCGACTGCATCTACGAGGGCCAGCGGTCCTTGTACATCCACCCGGACGAATGCGTCGACTGCGGGGCCTGCGAACCGGTCTGCCCGGTCGAGGCCATCTTCTACGAGGACGACGTGCCGGAGGAGTGGAAGGACTACTACAAGGCGAACGTCGAGTTCTTCGACGAGCTCGGCTCGCCCGGCGGCGCCAGCAAGCTGGGGCTGATCGAGCGCGACCACCCGTTCGTCGCCGCGCTGCCGCCGCAGGGCGAGTAATCCCGAAGCGGCCCGCACGTCGTGCCGCCTCGGTCCCGTACGGCCTGATCGCGTGATCGTCCCGGTCACCTCGATCGTCGTACGGGACCGAGGCGTTTGCCGTACCAGAAAGTGAGCGAGAACCCGTGTCCGCAGTCTCCGACCGGCTGCCCACCTTCCCCTGGGACAAGCTGGAGCCCTACAAGAAGACGGCCGCCGCGCATCCGGACGGCATCGTCGACCTGTCCGTCGGCACGCCCGTCGACCCGGTCCCCGAGCTGATCCAGAAGGCCCTGATCGACGCGGCGGACTCCCCGGGCTATCCGACGGTCTGGGGCACCCCGGAACTGCGGGACGCGCTCACCGGCTGGGTGCGGCGCCGCCTCGGCGCCCGCGACGTCACCCACCGCCACGTCCTGCCGGTCGTCGGCTCCAAGGAGCTGGTCGCCTGGCTCCCCACCCAGCTGGGCCTCGGCCCCGGCGACAAGGTCGCCCACCCCCGCCTCGCCTACCCGACGTACGAGGTCGGCGCCCGTCTGGCCCGCGCGGAGTACGAGGTCTACGACGACCCGACCGAGCTGGACCCCCGGGGGCTGAAGCTGCTGTGGCTGAACTCCCCGTCCAACCCGACGGGCAGGGTGCTGTCCAAGGAGGAACTGACCCGGATCGTCGCCTGGGCCCGTTCCCACGGCGTCCTGGTCTTCTCCGACGAGTGCTACATCGAGCTGGGCTGGGAGGCCGACCCGGTCTCGGTCCTGCACCCGGACGTCAACGGCGGCTCGTACGAGGGCCTGGTCGCCGTCCACTCCCTCTCCAAGCGCTCCAACCTCGCGGGCTACCGCGCCGCCTTCCTCGCCGGTGACCCGGCCGTCCTCGGCCCCCTGCTGGAGATCCGCAAGCACGGCGGCATGATGACGTCCGCCCCGACCCAGGCGGCGGTCGTGGCGGCCCTCGGCGACGACGCCCACGTCCGTGAGCAGCGCGAGCGGTACGCGGCCCGCCGCGCGGCCCTGCGCGCGGCCCTGCTCGGCCACGGCTTCCGCATCGAGCACAGCGAGGCCAGCCTGTACCTGTGGGCCACGAGGGACGAGTCCTGCTGGGACACGGTGGCCCACCTCGCCGAGCGCGGCATCCTGGTCGCTCCGGGAGACTTCTACGGCCCGGCGGGCGAGCGGTTCGTACGGGTGGCGCTGACGGCGACGGACGAGCGGGTGCGGGCAGCGGTGGAACGGCTCGGACAGTAGCGCGCCCGTACCGGCACCGACCGCCGTGGGCGGTCGTCCGCCGGGGCGGACGGGTGCACGGCCCGCGGCGCCGAGCACCCGGCTGACGGGCCCCGGCCCCTGCCGACACGCCGCCCGCACGACGACGGGGCCCAGGAAACCCCTGGACCCCGTCCGTCGGTCGAGCCTGCTCAGCCCAGCGGCAGCGTGTCCGCGGCCGGCACCCCACCCTTGGTGAGGGAGTCCGTCGGCAGCCCACCCTCGGTCGCCGTCCCGGTGGTGTCCCCGAGGAGCTCGCCGGCCGAGCCGGCCGTGTCACCGGCCGCCTTCTGAGCGACGGGCGTGGTCTTCTTGACCGTCTTGCCGCCGGCCTTGCCCGCGGTCGGGACCGCCTGCTTGACCGTCTTGCCGCCGGTGTCGCCCACGGACTCGGTGACGCCCTGCGACGCGCCGTCGACCGTGGTGGCGGCGTCCGCGCCGTCCAGGGCGGTCAGCCCACCGAGGGTGGGGGCGGCCGGCAGCTCGGGGGCCGCGCTGGCGGAGCCGGCCGCACCGACCCCGGCGGCCGCCCCCGCAGCGACGATCAGCGCGGCACGGGCGATCCGGCGGGTCAGGGGGAGGGACATGGTGCTCCTTCGACGGGAGAGAACGGTGAATGGTCCACCCGGGCCCGGCAGTTGACCGACTGGCTGTTGATCGTGCGGGCTCGGACGCAGTGACTACCGCTCGAAACCCCCGAAGGTTGCGGCGGGCCAACGTAAAGAGTTGGCAATGCGTCGCATTATCGGTTGTGGATAAAGACGGGCAAAAGCGCGCCCGGCGCGAAAGTCGGCCGAATCCTTACAGCAGTGTGTTCCCAAGGGTTTTCACGGCTCGTGGGCGAGAAGGCGAAAAGGCCGAGCGCACCGTCGCCGACATGTGCCCGGTGTACCTCTCGCGAGTGCATTCCCGTACTACTGCGCGGTCACGATCCGGACCGTGCCCGCGTCCTGCTCCCCGCCCCCGTCCCGCTCCGCACCCGCGGCCTGGTCGCCCTCGGCCGGCCGCCACTGGCTGTCGGTGTTCCCTGCGGTCCACTCCCGCCCCGCGTACGAGACCCGTGCGATGTGCAGCTCGGAGGCGTTGGCGACCGCCCAGTGCGCCAGCTGCCAGCCGCGCTGCCGCAGGCTGCGCCCGGTGGCGGCACCGGTGTCGGCGGTGACGGGCAGCAGCACGGTACGGCCGTCGGACCCGCCCGGACCGCTCGCGGTGGGCGTCGGCGTGGCTGCCGCGCCCCTCACGCCCGCGCCGCTCACCTGCGCGCCGGCCGGCTCCACCACATCGCGCCCGAAGTCCCGCACGAGCGCGGCCCGGATCGCGTCCGGACCCGCCGCCCGGGTCGCGGCCGGACGACCCGCGCAGGTCAGCGTGGCCGCCGAGCGCCCGGTGAGGGCGGCGGCGAGCAGCGTGGCGTCCGGCTCGTGCTTGGCGTAGGCCTGCGGGAAGCCGCTGCGCTGCACGCGCTGCGCGGCCACGGTGAGGGGCAGCCGCGTGTAGCCGGGCACCTTGACCAGGTGCTCGTAGAACTTCTCGGCCGCGTAGGCCGGGTCCATGATCTCCTTCGGCGTGCCCCAGCCCTGTGAGGGCCGCTGCTGGAACAGGCCCAGCGAGTCACGGTCGCCGTAGTCGATGTTGCGCAGGCCCGACTCCTGCAGGGCGGTCGCCAGGGCTATGGTGACGGCCCGCTCCGGCAGGCCGCGCGCCGTGCCCACGGCGGTGATCGTCGCCGCGTTGACCGCCTGCTCGGGCGTGAACTCGTACGTCGCGCCGTCTCCCTTGCCGGAGACGACCTTGCAGCCCGGCCCGCCCGTGCCTCCGGTGACGTACTGCACCGCGAGGTAACCGGCGACCGCGAGCAGGACCATGAGGGCCGCCCCGAAACGGAAGAGGCGGCCGCGACGCTGGGAAGAGGGGGACGGCTCTGGCACGCACAACAAGGTACTGGAGAGTAGCGGGGTCCTTGAGCCGGGTGTGGACAATGTGGGCGGCCCTGGCGCGTTAGGGTCGACGGCATGGCCGATACCCCGCTTGACCTCACGCTGGACGCGGCGCGGCTGACCGCGCAGCTCGTCGACTTCCCCTCCGTCAGCGGCACCGAGAAGCCGCTCGCGGACGCGATCGAGACCGCGCTGCGCGCGCTGCCCCACCTCAGGGTCGACCGCCACGGCAACAACGTCGTGGCCCGCACCGAGCTGGGCCGCGCGGAGCGGGTGATCCTCGCCGGGCACATCGACACGGTCCCGATCGCGGACAACGTCCCCTCGCGGCTGGACGAGGACGGCGTGCTGTGGGGCTGCGGCACCTGCGACATGAAGGCGGGCGTGGCCGTGCAGCTGCGCATCGCGGCCACCGTCCCCGCCCCGAACCGTGACCTGACCTTCGTCTTCTACGACAACGAGGAGGTCGCCGCGGAGCTCAACGGACTCAAGCACGTCGCCGAGGCGCACCCGGAGTGGCTGCACGGTGACTTCGCGGTGCTGCTGGAACCGTCGGACGGCCAGGTCGAGGGCGGCTGCCAGGGCACGCTGCGGGTGCTGCTGAAGACCAAGGGCGAGCGGGCCCACTCGGCGCGCGGCTGGATGGGCTCGAACGCGATCCACGCGGCGGCCCCCATCCTGGCGCGCCTGGCGTCGTACGAACCGCGCTACCCGGTGATCGACGGCCTGGAGTACCGGGAGGGCCTGAACGCGGTCGGCGTCACGGGCGGCGTGGCGGGCAACGTGATCCCGGACGAATGCGTCGTGACGGTCAACTTCCGCTACGCGCCGGACCGTACGCCGGAAGAGGCGGTGGAGCACGTCCGCGAGGTCTTCGCGGACTGCGGGGTGGCGGAGTTCGAGGTCGTGGACCAGAGCCCGGGCGCGCTTCCGGGCCTGTCCCACCCGGCCGCGGCGGCGTTCATCGAGGCGGTCGGCGGCACCCCGCAGCCCAAGTACGGCTGGACGGACGTCTCACGCTTCTCCGCGCTGGGCATCCCGGCCGTCAACTACGGCCCCGGCAACCCGCACTTGGCGCACAAGCGGGACGAGCGCGTGGAGGTGGCGAAGGTCCTGGCGGGGGAGGAGCGCCTGAGGGCGTGGCTGACCTCGTGAAGCGCGTCGAGTGACCATGCGTGTTTACGGCGCTTCATCGCGGACATGCTGAGGTCCCTCGTTCGTAACCCGCGTAGATCTACGCTGAGGTGGAACCACTGCTAGCGGAGGGAGCGCACATGGCTACCGGCAACCCCGAGGGGAAGAAGCAGCCGCCGGAGGAACAGCGCCTGGGCCCGGTCCTCCGGCGGCGGAGCCAGGTGACCGCGAGCACGACGGACCAGCGCCTGCTGGACGCCGGCGGGCCGTCGGACTGGGTCCACACGGACCCCTGGCGCGTGCTGCGCATCCAGTCGGAGTTCATCGAGGGCTTCGGCACGCTGGCCGAACTCCCTCCCGCGATCAGCGTCTTCGGCTCGGCCCGTACGCCGAGGGACTCGGCCGAGTACGAGGCCGGTGTCCGCCTGGGCCGCGGCCTGGTGGACGCGGGCTTCGCGGTGATCACGGGCGGCGGCCCGGGCGCCATGGAGGCCGCGAACAAGGGCGCCTGCGAGGCCAGCGGCATCTCGGTCGGCCTGGGCATCGAGCTGCCCTTCGAGCAGGGGCTGAACCCGTACGTCGACATCGGGCTCAACTTCCGCTACTTCTTCGTCCGCAAGATGATGTTCGTCAAGTACGCGCAGGGCTTCGTGGTGCTGCCCGGCGGCCTCGGCACCCTCGACGAACTCTTCGAGGCCCTCACCCTGGTCCAGACCCAGAAGGTCACCCGCTTCCCCATCGTGCTGTTCGGCACCGCGTACTGGGGCGGCCTGGTCGACTGGCTCCGGGACACGGTGATCGGCCAGGGCAAGGCGTCGGAGCACGACCTGCTGCTGTTCCACGTCACCGACGACGTGGACGAGGCGGTCGCGCTGGTGTCGAAGGAGGCGGGCCGGTAGCAGGGGCGCGAGGCGGGGGAGCCGCCGAACGACAGGCCCTAGGCCAGCCCCCGCCTCGCGACGGCCGGCGCCCGGTGCCCGGCGATCGCCGAGACCATCTCCAGCACCTGCCGAGTCTCGGCCACCTCGTGCACCCGGTACACCCGCGCCCCGAGCCACGCCGACACCGCGGTCGTCGCCAGCGTCCCCAGCAACCGCTCCTTGACGGGCTTGTCCAGTGTCTCGCCCACGAAGTCCTTGTTGGACAGGGACACCAGGACCGGCCACCCCGTGGTGACCATCTCGTCCAGCCGCCGCGTCGCCTCCAGGCTGTGCCGGGTGTTCTTCCCGAAGTCGTGCCCGGGGTCGATGAGGATCGACTCCCTCGGCACGCCCAGCGCCAGCGCCCGCTCGGCCAGGCCGACCGTCACCTCGAGGATGTCGGCCATGACGTCGTCGTACTCGACCCGGTGCGGGCGCGTCCGCGGCTCGGCGCCGCCCGCGTGGGTGCAGACCAGTCCCACGCCGTGGCGTGCGGCGACCTCCGCGAGCCGCGGATCGACCCCGCCCCACGCGTCGTTCAGCAGGTCGGCCCCCGCCTCGCACACGGCCTCCCCGACCTCGGCCCGCCAGGTGTCCACACTGATCACGACGTCCGGGAAACGCCGGCGCACCTCCGCCACGAACCCGACCGTCCGCCGCGCCTCCTCCTCGGCGGTCACCTCCTCGCCGGGACCGGCCTTCACACCGCCGACGTCGATGATCGCGGCACCCTCGGCCACCGCCTGCTCCACCCGCGCCAGGGCCGGCTCGTCACGGAAGGTCGCGCCCCGGTCGTAGAAGGAGTCCGGGGTCCGGTTCACGATCGCCATGATGACCGGCTCGTGCGGCTCGAATTCCCGTCTGCCCAGCCTGAGCATCCCCTGTGACCTCTCGTTGTGCGTCCCGGTACGTCCCGGGATACGCCCCGGTCTCCGGCCGCCTGCGACCCTAACTGTCAGCGTCGCATGGCACGATCGGAGCCTGACACATCCGACTCGAGACATCCGCGTCGGCGCCCAGGCGCGCCGGCACCGACCGTGGGGACCCAGCGATGGTTATGTTCTTGTTCCTCGTCGTCGCGCTCGCCGTCGTGGTCGCCGCGGTGACGCTCGCCGTGGTGGGCGGCGGCGAGAACGGCCCGCTGCCCGAGGCCGCCCCCGAGCGACTGCGGGACCCGCTGCCGCCCGACCGCCCCGTGGGCCGCGCCGACGTGGAGCGCCTGCGCTTCCCCCTCGCCGCCCGCGGCTACCGCATGGCGGACGTCGACGACGCCCTGAGCCGTCTGGGCGCCGAGCTCGCCGAGCGTGACGCCCGCATCGCCGACCTGGAGTCCGCCCTGGCGGGCGCGCGCGCCGCCGCGGCCCACCTCTCGATGGACAAGCCCGACCGGGAGCGGGAGGACCGGCCGTGAGCGACGGTGCCGCCCTCGCGGGCCCGGACGGCGCGCTGCGCTGCCCCTGGGCGCTGTCCGCCGCCGAGTACGTGGCGTACCACGACGAGGAGTGGGGCCGTCCGGTCCACGGCGACGACGCCCTCTTCGAACGCCTCAGCCTGGAGGCGTTCCAGTCCGGCCTGTCCTGGATCACGATCCTGCGCCGACGTCCCGGCTTCCGCGCCGCCTTCGCCGACTTCAAGATCGCGGCCGTGGCGGCCTTCACGGACGAGGACCGCGAGCGGCTGCTGGCCGATCCCGGCATCATCCGCAACCGCGCCAAAGTCGACGCGACGCTTGCCAACGCCCGCCTGCTGGCCGAGTGGGCGCCGGGCGAGCTGGACGGGCTGATCTGGTCGTACGCCCCCGATCCCGCCGCCCGCCCGGCCCCGGCGACCCTGGCCGACGTGCCCGCGGTCACCCCGGAGTCGACGGCCCTGTCCAAGGCCCTGAAGAAGCGCGGACTGCGCTTCGTCGGCCCGACGACGGCGTACGCGCTGATGCAGGCCTGCGGACTGGTCGACGACCACCTCCGCACCTGTGTCGCGCGTCGCGCCTGACGCCGTCCGGGACGGTCAGCGGCCCAGGTACCTCGGCTTCTCCTTGTCGACGAAGGCCTGCACCGCGATCGCGTGGTCCTCGGAGGACCCCGCCCGCGTCTGCAGCTCGTCCTCCTTCTCCAGCGTCTCCTCCAAGGAGTGCGTCAGCCCGTACGCCACCGCCTCCTTCAGCGCCGCGTACGCCACCGTCGGCCCGGAGGCCAGCGCCCGCGCCACCTTCTCGGCCTCCGCGCGCAGCTCCGCCGCCGGTACGACCCGGTTCGCGATGCCCAGCTCGTACGCTTCCTGCGCGCCGATGCTGCGCGGGAAGAGCAGCAGGTCGGTGGCGCGGCCGGGCCCCACCACGCGCGGCAGGGTCCAGGAGATGCCCGAGTCGGCGGTCAGCGCCACCCCCGCGAAGGAGGTGTTGAACGCGGCCGTGTCCGCCACGATCCGGTAGTCCGCCGCCAGCGCGAAGCCCAGGCCCGCCCCGGCGGCGACGCCGTTCACGGCGGCGACGACCGGCTTCGCCGCCCCGGCCAGCGCCCGCACGATCGGGTTGTAGTGCTCGCGTACGGTGCTCATGGTCTGCCCCGAGCCGGTCTCCCGGTCGGAGGCCAGCAGCCCGATGTGCTCCTTGAGGTCCTGCCCGACGCAGAACGCCCGGTCGCCGGCGGCGGTGAGCAGCACGGCCCGCACGGCGTCGTCGTCCGCCGCGGACCGGGCCGCGTCCCGGAGGGCGACCTTGGTCTCGATGTTCAGCGCGTTCATCGCCTCCGGGCGGTTCAGCGTGATCGTCGCCAGTCCGTCGCTCACCTCGTAGAGCACGGTGTCGGCCATGGCGTATCCCCTCCGTGTCGCGGCTCGGGGACGTACCGTCCGGTACGTCCCGGGTCTGGAGGACAGCATGACGGAGATCACCGGCGGTGGACCGGAGGGTGCGTGTGACCTGCGTCAAAGAATTCCGGTGCGTTTCCGTTCGGTGGACGTGTGCGTGGTGGCGCAGTATCGCAGTCACATCGCCGAATTGAGTGGTTTTGCTCGCGTGCGTTGCCCAAGCGATGCCGACTGATGTTGGTCATCGGGTCGTGAGATGCGGGATAATGGCCTGGAAGCAATGTGTTCGATGCCGGTGACGCGTGTCCTGCTGACAGGACCGCGCGTGCCCTTCGTGGGTCGTCGGCTTTGACGATGAGCTGGGTTTCAGGAAGGGGAACGAGCATGGCGGCCATGAAGCCGCGGACGGGCGATGGCCCGCTCGAGGTGACCAAGGAGGGGCGGGGCATCGTCATGCGCGTTCCGCTCGAAGGCGGCGGTCGGCTCGTCGTCGAGCTGACCCCGGACGAGGCCGACGCCCTCGGCGACGCCCTCAAGAAGGTCGTCGGCTGACGCGCAAGCGACCATACCCTTTCAGCTGCCCCGGCATCCCAGTGGTGCCGGGGCGGTTGTTTTCGGGGCGTCGACCGGCTCGGTCACCGTCGGCTACCGTTTCACCGCGCACAGCAGCCCGTCGCCCACCGGCAGCAGCGACGGCACCAGCTCCTGGGTCTCGCGCACGGTGCGCAGCAGCTCCCGCAGCCGCAGCACCTCCGTGGGCTGCGGACCGGAGTCGACGGTCCGGCCGTTCGCGAAGACGCCCTCGAAGGCGACCAGCCCGCCGGGCCGCAGAAGACGCAACGATTCAGCGAGATAGTCGAGGTACTCCTGGCGGTCGCCGTCGCAGAAGACCAGGTCGTAGCCGGCGTCCGCGAGGCGGGGCAGGACCTCCAGGGCGCGGCCGGGGATGAAGCGGGCCCGGTTGCTGGCGAAGCCGGAGGCGCGGAAGGCCTGGCGGGCGAACTGCTGGTGCTCCGGTTCCGGGTCCACGGTGGTCAGCACGCCGTCCGGCCGCATGCCGTGCAGCAGGTGGATACCGGAGACCCCGCAGCCGGTACCGATCTCGGCGACCGCCTTGGCGTCCACGGAGGCGGCCAGCAACCGCAGCGCGGCGCCCGTGCCGGGCGACACCGAGCGCAGCCCTGCCTCACGGGCCCGGTCGCGGGCCCAGCGCAGCGCTTCGTCCTCGGCGACATAGGCGTCGGCGAACGCCCAGCTCGTCTGCCGGTTGCCGGTAATGACCCTCTCCTGTCCCCGTGGTTGCCTGGGCGTGACTGTATCCGTTGGTGGCGGGAACCCGCAGATGGGACCGGTCGTTTGAAGGGGTGAGCAAGCGGCACGGGTCGTGACGGGGGGCAGCGGATGGATCGGGACGCCGAGCAAGTGCTGACGCAGCCGTACGAGCCGTGGCAGCCCAGATCAAATTCTCGTAAAACCGCTTATCCGGTGCTAACGGGCGAGGTGGCTATGGTAGGGGCTCCACTGGACACCACCAGAGCTGACAGGGGAGGTGCGGCCGCGCCCGAGGATCGCGGAGGAGTGCTGCGGCGCTTCCTCGGATCGGCGGGCAGGCCGAAATCCGTGAACGACACCGCTGCTGACCACAGCCACGCCGCCGGCTCCGCCGTCGGCCGCGCCCAGACCGCGACCTTCTCCACCGACGCGGACGGGCAGGCGTGGACTCCGCCCACGTGGGAGGAGATCGTCAGCACGCACAGCGGCCGCGTCTACCGGCTCGCCTACCGTCTCACCGGCAACCAGCACGACGCCGAGGACCTCACCCAGGAGGTCTTCGTCCGCGTCTTCCGCTCCCTGTCGACGTACACGCCGGGTACCTTCGAGGGCTGGCTGCACCGCATCACCACCAACCTCTTCCTGGACATGGTCCGCCGCAAGCAGCGCATCCGTTTCGACGCGCTCGGCGAGGACGCGGCCGAGCGGCTGCCCAGCAAGGAGCCCACGCCCCAGCAGGTCTTCAACGACGCCCACTTCGACGCGGACGTCCAGCAGGCCCTCGACACCCTCGCGCCCGAGTTCCGCGCCGCCGTCGTCCTGTGCGACATCGAGGGACTGTCGTACGAGGAGATCGCCGCGACCCTCGGCGTGAAGCTCGGCACGGTCCGGTCCCGGATCCACCGCGGGCGCTCCCAGCTGCGCAAGGCCCTCGCGCACCGCTCACCGGAGGCGCGCGCCGAGCGCCGCTCCTTCGTGCCCCGTGTTCCCGCACTGGGAGGAGGGGGCGCGAGCGCGTGAGCGGTTCACGGCCCGAATCCGAGGGACACCTCGCGGAACAGCACCTGGGAGACCGACTCTCCGCCCTGGTGGACGGAGAGCTCGGTCATGACGCGCGTGAGCGCGTGCTGGCGCATGTGGCCACCTGCGCGAAGTGCAAGGCGGAGGTGGACGCGCAGCGCCGGCTGAAGAACGTCTTCGCGGAGGCGGCTCCTCCGCCGCCCTCCGCGAGCCTGCTGGCCCGTCTCCAGGGCCTTCCCGCGGGAGGTGACCCGGACGGCGGGGGCACGCCGCTGGGCGGGGGAGGACTCCCCGGGGGACTGTCCGGGCGCCTCGGGCAGTCCGGAGCCTCGGGAGTCTTCGGCGTGAAGCGGGGCGAGCGTTTCGAGTTCGACTACGCCCCCACCCGCCGGCACGCTCCCGTGCTGCCGTCCTCGGCCGCGTCGGCCCACCGGGGCTTTCGTATCCACGACGTCGGCCGCCACGAGACGGACAGGTCCTCGCCGCGGCTGCGGTTCGCGTTCGTGGCCGCCGGGGCGGTGTCGCTGGCCGCGGTCGCGCTCGGTGGGGTCACCGCCGGCATGCCGACCGACACGGAGGCGCGCGGTGGCTCCGGAACCGGGAGCAACGTCACGCCGATGCGCACGCAGGGCACCGGAGCCGCGGCGGCACCCGAGAATCAGCGGCGCCGTGGCGTGGGGCCGTTGCTCGGACAGGCGCAGGGCCAGGGCATGCTCGGCCACACCCCGGTCGCCCCGACCGAGGTCTCCGCCCCGCTGCTGCCCGGCGTACCCGCGCCGATTCCGGCCCCCGTGGCACCGCATGACCAGGGCGTGCTGCACACCCTCACCACACCGGTCGTCGCGGGCGCCGCCGCCGTGTCCCCCCTGATACGTCCGCTCACCGCGACACCGCCGCTCGTGCTGACCGCGTGGTCCGCCGCGTCAGGGCTCCCCGGCCCCCACCTGCTCGACGCGACGGCCCCCGGCCCGGCCTCGCCGCCCTCTCCCTCCGCGTCCTCGCACCCGGCTCCCTGACCGCACTCTGCGCACCGGCGCGCGAACCTGATTGAATCCGGGGATGCGCCCACGGCCAGGCGGTCGGTCGGGTGCCGAGTCGACTGCCGCGGGCACCGCCGACGCGCCGTGCCACGGCCAGCTGTGGGGAGAGCATGAACGAGGGGAAGCCCACGAAGGCGAAGTGGTGGAGCCGTCCTCGCACGCAGGACGCTCCAGGGGAGCCGGAAGGGGCTGCGCCGGGGTCCGCCGAGACGGTGCCGGGCGAGACCGGCGTGCCGGGTCCGAGCGGGGCGACGGGTGCCCAGGAGGCGGCGCCCGGGGCTGCCGAGGCGGAGCCGAGCGGGGACTTCCGGCTGGAACCACCCGGGGTGGCTGCTCGCCCGGTCGACGGCGACGACGGTGACTACGAGCTGGCGCGGCCCCTGGTGCCTCGGGGCGGCGACGGCGACTACGAGTTGGAGCGGCCCGTCGCGGCCGACGGCGACGCCGCATCGAAAGACTCCTCGGCGGCTCCCGGCACCGGTCAGACCCCTGGGGCCACGTCGGCCACGCCCGTCACGGTGACCACGCCGGTCGGCGCAGAGGCCGTAGCCGCCGCGCCGGCTGTCGACGCCGAGCGTGTGAAGCCCCTGCACGACCCGGACCCGTACAACACCCCGCCGTACGGCGAACCCGGCCCCTGGGCGCCGGCGCCTCCCGTCCAGCACCCGGCGGTCACACCCACGCACGGCACGGCGACGCCGGCTCCGGCACCTGCGGCGCCCGTGCCGGGCCCGCCCGGTACGCCTGCTGCGGCGCCGACTGCCGGGGCGCCGGCCCTGGCGACGCCGCCGCATGGCCTGCAGGCCCCCACGCCCGGCACACAAGCCGCGGCCCCCACCACCGCCGCACCCACCGCGGCCCCGGCGGCTGCCGTGCCCACCCCGCCCGCCCCCACCCCCGCGGCCTCCCCGTCCGGCCCGCCCCCAGCCACCCCGCCGGCCCACGCATCCGGCGCACCCGCTCCCGCCACCCCCGCAGCGCCCCACCCTCCGGGCGCGCCCACCCCGCCCCCCTACGCCGACGCCCCGCCCCCCACGCCCACCGCTTTGAACCCGTGGCAGCGCTACGACCCCTGGGCGGCGCAGGCGGCCGGTGGTCCCCTGCAGCAGAACGGGGCCGCCGTCGCCACGCCGGAGCAGCGGCGCAGGCGGGCCAGGAAGGCGCTGCTCGTCGGAGCCGTGCTGCTCGCGGTCGTGTCCGGGGGCGTCGGTGGCGTCGCGGGCGCGTATCTGGAGCGCAACGGCGGTGTGGGGACCGTCGAACTGCCGCAGGCCGGGAAGGAACCCGCCGGGCGGGCTCCGGGCAGTGTCGCGGGGATCGCCGCCCGGGCCCTGCCCAGCGTGGTCACCCTGCATGTGAGCGGTTCCGACGAGCAGGGCACCGGCACCGGATTCCTCCTGGACACACGCGGCCACATCCTCACCAACAACCACGTCGTGGAGCCCGCAGGGACCGGCGGTGAGATCACCGTGACCTTCAACAGCGGAGACACCGCCAAGGGCACCCTCGTCGGCCGGGACAGCGGCTACGACCTCGCCGTCGTGCGGGTCAAGGGGGTGCGCGGGCTGTCCCCGCTGCCGCTCGGCAACTCTGAGAACGTGCAGGTCGGCGACCCCGTCGTCGCCATCGGCGCACCCTTCGACCTGGCGGGCACCGTCACCTCCGGCATCATCAGCGCCAAGGAGCGGCCCATCACGGCCGGGGGCGAGAAGGGCGATGGAAGCGATGTGTCGTACGTCGACGCGCTGCAGACCGACGCGCCCATCAACCCGGGCAACTCCGGCGGGCCCCTGCTCGACTCCAGGGGCCGCGTCGTCGGCATCAACTCCGCCATCCGCTCCGCCGACACCGGCTCCGACCCGGAGGGCGGTCAGTCCGGTTCCATAGGCCTGGGGTTCGCGATACCGATCAACCAGGGCAAGCGCGTCGCCGAGGAACTGATCAACACCGGCAGGGCCACCCACCCCGTGATCGGTATCACCCTCGACATGGACTACACCGGCGACGGCGCCCGCGTCGGCACCAAGGGCAGCGACGGCGGACCCCCGGTCACCCCGGGCGGCCCCGGCGCCAGGGCGGGCATCAGGCCGGGCGACGTCATCACCGAGGTCGACGGACGGCGCGTCCACTCCGGCGAGGAACTCATCGTCAAGACCCGCGCCCACCGCCCCGGCGACCGTCTGGAACTGACCCTGCGACGCGACGGCGCCGAACGGAAGGTCTCTTTGCGGCTCGGCTCCTCCGGCGGCGACTGAGACGCACAGGGGCCTCACAGCCGGGCACGCGGACCGCCCCGCGCCCCGACCCACCTTGGACCAGGAAGGCAAACAATCGGGAAAGCGCTCGCATCGAGGCACTCGGAGGCCACGGGACAGTACCGGTCGTACGGGATGGCCGGGTACCGTGGAGCCGGCCCGGACCACGGCAAGACCCGCACAGACCACCGAGGGCCGAGGACCGCGGACATCGCAAGGAGCTTCAGGTGTTCAATGACATAGGACCGCTCGAGCTGGTGACGATCATCGTCCTCGCCGTGCTCGTCTTCGGTCCGGACAAGCTCCCGAAGGTCATCCAGGACGTGATGCGCACGGTCCGCAAGATCCGTGAGTTCTCGGAGAGCGCCAAGCAGGACATCCGGCAGGAACTGGGGCCGGAGTTCAAGGACTTCGAGTTCGAGGACCTCAACCCCAAGACGTTCATCCGCAAGCAGCTGGACAACGACGACCTGGGGCTCAAGGAGATCCGCAACGGCTTCGACCTGAAGAAGGAGATGGCCGAGGTCACGGACGCCGTCCACGGCCGCGACACGGAGCCGTCGTCCGCCTCGGGCTCCTCCGGGCGGGTCGACATGACCAAGAAGCCCGAGACCCCGGCCCGCGACGACCGCCCGGCCTTCGACCCGGACGCCACCTGACCCGCACGGCGGTCTCCCTCGCCCGCACGGGGACGGGCGTACGCCCGGCGCGCGTGACGCGTTTCATACTCCGCACGGGCTGTGTACGGCCTGAACCGGGCGCCCGGGCGCCCCACGCGCCGGGCGGTTTCCCTGCTGCTCCGAGCGGTGTGGCTATGCTGCCAAGTTGTTGTGCGGACCGTACTTGAACGAGCAACGCCGCCCGATGGGGGGCGGGCCGCTCCGGTTCGACGAGAGCGAGGAGGCGTCCGGGCACATGGAGACGACGAGTCGGGCAGTCGCGCAGGCGCCGGCCGCGGAGGGCGAACAACACGTTCCCTCCGCCCGGCGTACGGTCGACGGCTACCTGCGTGCGCCCTTCCCGTGGTACGGCCTCGACGAGGCGTTCACGGGACCGCGCTGGCTGATGCAGGTCGCAACGGCGGCCGACGGGGCCGTGGAACACGGTTCGATCGGCCATGGTGACGAACCCTCGGTGCGCAGCGAGTACGCGGCCGGGGGCGAGCTGGACGCCAAGGAGAAGTTCGCCGTCGTGGTGACCCTTGCGTCCCATCCCGTCCGTCGCAGTCCGGACGGCACGGGGGTGCTGGAGGCCACCTCGGTCTCCTCGGCGGCCTGGCTGGCGGGCGTCGGGCTGCTGTCCTTCACCTGGCCCGGCCAGATGGACCACGCGCTACGCGACGACTGGCTGGAGCAGCAGACGGAGACGGCGTGGGTGCTGGCGGACGACCTCGACGGGCCGGACTGGTCGACGCTGTCGCTGCCGGTGGACGGGGTGCCCACGCCGTTCCACTACCGGGAGTCCGAGTTCGGGTGGGTGCTGGCCGGCTCCACGTCGGCGGGTGTTCATCTGGGCGCGTACGGCAGGGGCATGAGTGCGTACGGGCTCGGCTTCGCCGTGGTCAAGGACATCGCCGCGTACGCGTGAGTGCGTGAGCGAAGAGGCGCCGGCGTGAGTCAAGAGGCGCAGGTGCGTGAGTGAAGGGGCGCCGTCGATGTCCGGCGCCCCTTCACTGCGGGAGTTCGTGCTCTAGAACTTGTTCCGCGGCGTGATCCCGAGGGACAGTCCCGCCAGACCCCGCTGCCGGCCGCCCAGCTTGCCCGCGATGGACCGCAGGGAAGCGCCCGCCGGGGACTCCGGGTCCGTCAGGACGACCGGCCTGCCCTCGTCGCCGCCCTCGCGGAGGCGGACGTCGATGGGGATGCTGCCGAGGACCGGGACGTTCGTGCCCGTGGTCCGGGTCAGGCCGTCGGCGACCAGCTGGCCGCCGCCCGTGCCGAAGACGTCGACCATCTCGCCGCAGTGCGGGCAGGGCAGGCCCGACATGTTCTCGACCACGCCGACGATCTTCTGGTGCGTCTGGACGGCGATGGAGCCCGCCCGTTCGGCCACCTCGGCGGCGGCCTGCTGCGGGGTCGTCACGACCAGGATCTCGGCGTTCGGGACCAGCTGGGCCACGGAGATCGCGATGTCGCCGGTGCCGGGCGGCAAATCCAGCAGCAGGACGTCCAGGTCGCCCCAGTACACGTCCGCCAGGAACTGCTGGAGGGCGCGGTGCAGCATCGGCCCGCGCCAGACCACCGGGGCGTTGCCCGGGGTGAACATGCCGATGGAGATGACCTTCACACCATTGGCGGACGGCGGCATGATCATGTTCTCGACCTGGGTCGGGCGGCCGTCGGCGCCCAGCATGCGCGGCACGCTGTGGCCGTAGATGTCGGCGTCGACGACACCGACCTTCAGGCCGTCGGCCGCCATCGCCGCTGCCAGGTTCACCGTCACCGAGGACTTGCCGACGCCGCCCTTGCCGGAGGCGACCGCGTAGACGCGGGTGAGGCTGCCCGGCTTGGCGAAGGGGACCTCGCGCTCGGCCTGGCCGCCGCGCAGGGCCGCCGCCAGTTCCCGGCGCTGCTCGTCGCTCATGACGTCCAGGGTGACGTCGACGCGCGTGACGCCCTCGACGCGCGAGACCGCCTCGGTCACACGCTGCGTGATCGTGTCCCGCATGGGGCAGCCGGAGACCGTCAGGTACACGGTGACCGCGACCGCCCCGTCCGCGCCGATCTCCACCGACTTGACCATCCCGAGTTCCGTGATGGGCCGGTTGATCTCGGGGTCGTTCACCGTCGCCAGTGCCTCGCGCACCGCGTCTTCCGTAGCCATAGGGACGATGGTACGGCGCCGCGCGGGGGCCTGGCGAAGCCCGTCAGCGGTCGTCTGCGTCACGTCCCCGTGACCGTTCCGCCGGGAATACGACGTGCTCGCGGCGGTGACCGTTCTGCCGTTCCTCCAGTTCCTTCACCACGTCCTGCAGCTCCGAGCGGATCCAGTCGCGGGTGGCGACCTCGCCGAGGCCGATGCGCAGCGCGGCCACCTCGCGGGTGAGGTACTCCGTGTCCGCGATCGACCGCTCGTTCTGCTTGCGGTCCTGCTCCAGATTGACCCGGTCGCGGTCGTCCTGCCGGTTCTGCGCGAGCAGGATCAGCGGGGCCGCGTAGGACGCCTGCAGGGACAGCGCGAGCGTCAGGAAGATGAACGGGTACTCGTCGAACCGCAGGTGCCGCGGCATGAGGGTGTTCCAGGCGATCCAGACGATGACCACCACCGTCATCCAGACCAGGAACCGCCCGGTGCCGATGAAACGGGCGATCCGCTCCGACATTCGGCCGAAGGCCTCCGGGTCGTACTCCGGGAACAGCCTCGGCCGCCGCGGCAACGGCTGGTCGAGCCGGGTGCGGTGCCGGGTCGCGGCCGTGGCCCCGGCCGGTACGCGCTCGCGGACGGTCTCACGCTCAGGAACCATCGGTCGCCACCTCCTCGGTCAGCTGGAACTCCGTCTCCCGCCAGTCCTCCGGCAGCATGTGGTCCAGGACGTCGTCCACCGTCACCGCGCCCAGCAGCGAACCGGCCTCGTCGACCACGGGCGCCGCCACCATGTCGTACGTGGCGAAGAACCCGGCGATGGCGGGCAGCGCCGCCTCGGGGTCCAGTGGCTGCAGGTCGCTGTCGACGATCGAGCTGACCAGGGAGTAGGGCGGCTCCCGCAGCAGACGCTGGAAGTGGACCGTGCCGAGGTACTTGCCCGTCGGTGTCTCGTCCGGTGGCCGGCAGACGTAGACCTGGGCGGCGAGGGCCGGGGACAGGTCGGGGTTGCGGACGCGGGCGAGCGCGTCGGCGACGGTGGCGTCCGGACGGAGCACGATCGGCTCGGTGGTCATCAGACCGCCGGCGGTGCGTTCCTCGTACTGCATCAGGCGGCGCATGTCGGCCGCGTCGGACGGCTGCATCAGGCTCAGCAGCCGCTCCTGCTCATCCGTCGGCAGCTCGCCGAGCAGGTCGGCAGCGTCGTCCGGGTCCATCGCCTCCAGGACGTCGGCGGCGCGCTCCTCCTTCAGCTTGCCGAGGATCTCGATCTGGTCGTCCTCCGGCAGCTCCTCCAGGACGTCGGCGAGGCGGTCGTCGTCGAGGGCGGCGGCGACCTCGGCGCGGCGCTTGGGGGAGAGGTGGTGCAGGACGTTGGCCAGGTCGGCGGGGCGCAGCTGCTCGAAGGTGGCCAGCAGGCTCTCCGCGCCCTGCCCGTGCTCCTCCAGCGAGAAGCCGGTCACGGCCGACCACTCGACGGTCAGCGCCTCGCCCTTGGCGCGCCGGAAGGCACCGCCCTTCCTGCCCTTGCGGACGAAGATCCGGTCGATCTCCCACTCCCGGCGGGCCGGCAGCTGATGCACCGACAGGTCGAGGACGGTGACGTCCTCGCCGGTCTCGACGAGCCGGACGCGCCGGTCCAGCAGTTCGCCGAAGACGAGCCGCTCGGTGGGCCGCTGCTCGAAGCGCCGGACGTTGAGCACGCCGGTGGTGATGACCTGGCCGGACTGGACGGCCGTGACCCGGGTCATGGGCAGAAAGATGCGTCGGCGGGTGGCGAGTTCGACGACCAGACCGAGCAGCCTCGGCGGCTTCCGGCCGACCCGCAGCATGACGACCAGATCGCGTACGCGCCCCACCTGGTCGCCGGCCGGGTCGAAGACGGCGGCACCGGAGAGGTGCGAGACGAAGATCCGGGGGGCGCCCGCTGCCATGGCCGCGGCTCCTTTTCGTGCGGGGTGTTTCCTGGTGACTGTGTTTTCCGAATTGCCCGCTCGGATGGGCTTCAGGCTAGCCCGTCCCGATCGTGTGTGCGTCGGCGAGGGGTCCGGACGGACTGGCTCCTTCCGGCCCGTACGGCACCGGTACTCTGCGGTACGCCGTCGAGGATCTCCGTCAGAGAGGCAGCCCCACCTGTGACTCCGATTCCCCAGGGCCGAAACCGCAGGGCCGCGCTGGTGCGCGCGATGTGCGCGCTGGTCGTGGCGGCGACGGGTCTCGCGGGGTGCGCCGAGGACCCCGACGAGGGCACCAACGGGGTCGGCAGACTGTCCGCGGAGAAGATCCAGAGCCGGACCCGTGCGGCCGCCCAGTCCGCCACCGCGGTCCGTCTGCACGGCAGCGTGGTCAGCAGCGGGCGCACCTACACGCTCGACATGCAGCTGAAGCCCGACGGCGCGACCGGGTCGGTCACCGCCCAGGGGGCGACCTTCCAGCTGCTGCGGGTCGGCGAGCAGCTCTACCTCAAGGCGGACGCGGAGTTCTGGGGTCATGGCGACGGCCAGGACGGCGGCAGGGCGGACGCGGCAGCGGCCGGCAAGCTCGACGGCAAGTACGTGAAGGTGCCGCAGGGCGACCCCTCGTACCAGAAGTTCAGCGGTTTCACGGACAAGGACGTCCTCCTCGACGGTCTGCTGACACTGCACGGCACGCTGGAGACGGACGGCCACCACGAGCAGGCGGGCGTCCGCACGATCCGCATCACCGGCGACAAGGGCTCCGGCGGCACGCTGGACGTCTCCCTGGAGGGCAAGCCGTACCCGCTCCGTCTGGTGCGGGCCGGTGGGGCGGGTACCCTCCGGTTCTCCGCTTGGGGCCAGGACTTCCCCGTGAAGAAGCCGTCGAAGGACGAGACCGTGGACTACGGCAAGCAGCTGCCGACGTCCTGACGGCCGCTACCCGCGTTTGCGCCTCTTCAGCAGCAGGCGCGGCAGGCCCGCCGGAACGGGGCGGCGCGTCGTCGCCGGCGTCGGCAGTGGCGCCTCGGCCAGGGAACCCTCCGGCAGCGGTGCCAGGGACCCGGTCGGCTCCAGGCGGAGTACCCGGCACTCGCGGGCCCACCGCTGCGGCACCGCCTCACCGTCGGGCGCGTTGAGCCGCTTGCCCTTGAGCTCGGCGACCGCCGCCTCCCACGCCTCGGACCCCGGGCGGAGCTCGACGACCCTCGCGGTCCAGGTGACCAGCCGGCCGCCCTTGTCCTTGCTGCGGACCGTGACCTCTGCCGTGGCCCCGTCGGCGAGCCCCGGCAGGGGCTGCTCGCCCGGTCCGTCGCCCACGACGCACGCGGCACCCTCGTGCCACACGTGCCACAGCGCACGCGCCGGGACGCCGGGTCCCTTGACCCAGACGAGGCCGGACTTCTTGGTGGCCTCCTCGACGAGGGCCTGGTCGAGCAGCTCGCTTGTCATGGGCTCAGCCTAACCAGGCGGCTGTCAGAGCCAGCCGTTGCGCTTGAGGGTGCGGTGGATGCCGAGACAGATCAGCGCCGTGACGCCGAGCACCAGTGGGTAGCCGAACTTCCACCGCAACTCCGGCATGTAGTCGAAGTTCATGCCGTACACACCACACACCATCGTCGGTACGGCGATGATCGCGGCCCAGGAGGTGATCTTGCGCATGTCCTCGTTCTGCGCGACGGACGCCTGCGCCAGGTTGGCCTGGAGGATGGAGTTGAGCAGCTCGTCGAAGCCCATGACCTGCTCCTGCACGCGGGCCAGGTGGTCGGCGACGTCCCGGAAGTACTTCTGGATGTCCGGGTCGATCAGCCGCATCGGCCGCTCGCTCAGCAGCTGCATGGGCCGCAGCAGCGGCGACACCGCCCGCTTGAACTCCAGCACCTCGCGCTTGAGTTGGTAGATCCGGCCGGCGTCCGTGCCGCGCGGGGCGCCCTTGCGGCCCGGCGAGAACACCTCCGTCTCGACCTCGTCGATGTCGTCCTGGACGGCGTCGGCGACCGCGATGTACCCGTCGACGACATGGTCGGCGATGGCGTGCAGCACGGCCGAGGGGCCCTTGGACAGCAGTTCGGGGTCGTCCTGGAGGCGGTGCCGCAGGGCCCGCAGGGAGCCCTGCCCGCCGTGCCGGACGGTGATGAAGAAGTCCCGGCCGGTGAAGCACATCACCTCGCCGGTCTCGACGACCTCGCTGTTGGAGGTGAGCCGGTCGTGGTCGATGTAGTGGATGGTCTTGAAGACGGTGAACAGGGAGTCGTCGTAGCGCTCCAGCTTGGGGCGCTGGTGGGCCTGGACGGCGTCCTCGACGGCCAGCGGGTGCAGCCCGAACTCCCCGGCGATGCCGGCGAATTCGGCCTCGGTCGGCTCGTGCAGGCCGATCCACACGAAGCCTCCGTCGCGGCGCACCAGCCGCATGGCCTCCTGCGGGCTCAGCGGCTCCTCGGTGACGAGACGCCGGCCGTCGCGGTAGACGGCGCAGTCGACGACGGCGGAGGTCGTGGCACGGTCGCGCGTGGTGTCGTACGTGCCGCTGTCCTTGCGCAGTGAGACACGGGAGGGACGGACCACGGCGCGCAGGTCGCGGATCATCGACATGGGCAGGGCTCCTTCGCAACGGGCAACGAGAGGCCGCCTCGGCGACGGGTGGAACTACCCGGAATGGGGACGTCCTTGGATGCGGATGTTTGGCGCGTCCACAAAGCGGGGAGCACCGCACCGTCGCGGTGGCGAGCTTCGTTACTGATTCAGCTACTGAGGCAGATCAGGCAAGACGAAACGAAGTGCTCTTCCGTACGAAGACGCGATGACGACGCGAATGCGAGAGGTGACAGCCGGCTAGAGCGAGACCAGCGAGATCAGCGGTCGGAAGAGCGGGTAGTACTGCACGGTCGACTTCGATCCATGACAGCCCCACCTCCTCCGGCCGGTCCCTCGTGAGGGACGATCGTTCCCCTTTCAGGGGTTCCCCGTAGGGGAGTGTTTACGGCGTCGGGACTCGATCGCGACGCTTCTGCGTGCTGCCCCGAACACCGGGCAAGAGTATCAGCCGACCATGGTGTCAAGGTGCTGCTTTGCCCGCTGCTGACGAGTTCTATGCTCGCCGCATGTCTGATGTTCTTCCTCTGGTCGAGGCCCGGTTGCGTACCGCGCTGGGCGAGCCGGACGCGCGCGCCGCGGTCACCTTCCTCGGTACGGACCGCGTCGAGGTGCTCCGTTTCCACGAGGGCGACATCGTCCGCTACGCGACGCTCGGCATGTCCGCGCAGCCCATGACGGACCCCACGGCGATGCTCGCCGACCCGGTCAAGGGTCCGCGCGCCGAGCTGGTCCTCTCCGTCCGGACCGGGCTCGCCGACACCGACAAGGTGCTTCGCCCACTGGCCGTCCTCGCCGCGTCTCCGCAGGTGGAGGGCGTGGTGGTGACCCCCGGCGCCTCCCTCGACGTCGGCGGACCGCTGTGGCCGGGCGCCCCCTTCACCTCGGTCCTGGTCGCCGAGCCGGGCGGCCTGGTCGAGGACCTGGAGCTGGACGCGCCGATGGATCCCGTACGGTTCCTGCCGCTGTTGCCGATGACCCCCAACGAGTCCGCTTGGAAGCGGGTGCACGGCGCCCAGGCCCTCCAGGAGCGCTGGCTGACGCACGGGACGGACCTGAGGGATCCGGCCCGGCGATCCGTACCGCTGGAGTGAGGAACCTCACCAACCCCTGGCTGGAAATCGTCAGTTGGCGAAGACCGTGACACCGCCCTCGGTCGCGTGCCGCACCGGGAGGTCCTCGGCTTGGTGCCCCAGTGCCTTCCCGCGTACGACGATCACCAGCGCGCCGACGACCGCGGTGACCGCCGCCACCACGAACGGCAGGTGGATGTCGCTCCACTCCTCGATCTTCGGCGCGAGGCAGGGAGCCGCGGTCGCCGCGAACCGAGCGCACGAAGTCGTGGCGGCGCTCGCCACCGGCCGCGCGTCCGAGCCCCCGAGGCCGGCTCGCTGTACACGGTCTTGTTCACGCCGATGAAGGCGCCGGACAGGACGGTGCAGAGGGCCGCCGTGGGGCGGTCGCCGTATCCGAGCACCAGTACGTCGGCGGCCGGCTCCGCCCGGACGGGTGATCGTCCTTGACGTGACGGGACAGTGGTAGGACCGTGGGGGCCTATGAGGGGCGAACCCAGTTGCCCGAAGTGTGGTGGCCGGGTCAGGGCTCCCGGCCTCTTCTCCGACTCGTGGCAGTGTGCTGTGCACGGCACCGTGCATCCGGTGCAGCCCGTGATACCACCCAGTGTCGACGCCCTCACCGTCGTGGTGCACCGCACGCAGGTGCCGGTGTGGATGCCGTGGCCGCTGCCCGTCGGCTGGCTGTTCACCGGTGTGGCCTGCGCGGGCGACGACCGCAGCGGCGGTCGTGCCACGGCCGTGGCCTGTTCGGGCCCGGGCCCGCTCGGCGGCATGGGGGAGCTGATCCTGGTGGCCGAGGAACTCGGCGTGGGCCTGGGCGCCCGGTACGCGGGCATCGACGGGCCGGACCCGGGACCGTATCTGGACGTCGAGAAACCGGCCCAGACCAAGGTGCTGGCCGCCGGCCGTCCGACCCCTCTCTGGCTCGTCACCGGCACCCCGGACGATCGTGCCGTCTTCGCGGGCGAGGCGCTCGGCATGTGGCTGTGGGCCGTGGTCTGGCCCGAGCAGTCCGGGCTGCTGATGTACGACGAGCTGGTGCTGACCGATCTGCGCGACGCCGGGGCCGAGGTGGAGCTCGTGCCGTGCGGGGCGCTGTCCCCGCGTCTGCTCCAGCCGTAGTCCCGGTCAGGGGGGCTGCGTAGGGGGCGCTCGTGAGGTGCGGGTGTGACAGGGGAGGGCGAGAACCCGGTTATCCTGGAGCGTCCCCGTCCGTCCCGTCACCGCCTGGAGTCCGCGTCGTGCGCATCGACCTGCACACCCACTCCACCGCCTCCGACGGCACGGACAGCCCGGCCGAGCTGGTGCGCAAGGCCGCGGCGGCCGGCCTGGACGTCGTCGCGCTGACCGACCACGACACCACCCGCGGGCACGCCGAGGCGATCGCCGCGCTGCCGGAAGGGCTCACGCTGGTCACCGGCGCCGAGCTCTCCTGCCGTGCCGACGGCATCAGCATGCACATGCTGGGCTACCTCTTCGACCCCGAGGAGCCCGCCCTGCTCGCCGAGCGCGAACTGGTCCGCGACGACCGGGTGCCGCGGGCCAAGGGCATGATCACCAAGCTCCAGGGGCTGGGCGTGCCCGTGACCTGGGAGCAGGTGGCGCGGATCGCCGGTGACGGATCCGTCGGGCGCCCGCACGTGGCGACCGCGCTCGTCGAACTGGGCGTCGTGCCGACCGTGAGCGACGCGTTCACGCAGGACTGGCTCGCCGACGGCGGCCGGGCCTTCGTGGAGAAGCACGAGACCGACCCCTTCGAGGCGATCCGGCTCATCAAGGGCGCGGGCGGCGTCGCGGTGTTCGCCCACCCGGCCGCGAGCAAGCGGGGCCGTACGGTGCCGGAGTCCGCGATCGCCGAGATGGCCGCCGCCGGGCTCGACGGCATCGAGGTCGACCACATGGACCACGACGCCGACACCCGGGCCCGGCTGCGCGGGCTCGCCAAGGAGCTCGGCCTGCTCGTGACCGGGTCCAGCGACTACCACGGCAGCCGGAAGACCTGCGTGCTCGGGGAGTTCACCACCGACCCGGAGGTGTACGGGGAGATCACGCGCCGGGCGTTCGGGGCGTTCCCCGTCCCGGGCGCCGGCGGAGCCTGAGGTCCGCCGCTCAGTCGGCCTGCGCCCGTCTCCGTGCGTCGCCCCTCCCTCTCTTCGCCCGTCTCTCCTCGTTCTTCTCCTCGCAAGGCAGTCATGTTCGACGTCGCCGTCTTCGGCTCTCTGTTTCTGACCCTTTTTGTCATCATGGATCCCCCTGGGATCACCCCGATCTTCCTCGCGCTGACCGGTGGGCGGCCCGCCCGGGTGCAGAAGCGGATGGCGCTCCAGGCCGTGTGCGTGGCCGGCGCCGTGATCACCGTCTTCGGCCTGCTGGGCCACCAGATCCTGAACTACCTGCACGTCTCCGTGCCGGCCCTGATGATCGCCGGTGGCCTGCTGCTCCTGCTCATCGCGCTCGACCTGCTCACCGGCAAGTCGGACGAGCCCAAGCAGACCAAGGACGTCAACGTCGCCCTCGTCCCCCTGGGCATGCCGCTGCTGGCCGGGCCGGGCGCGATCGTGTCGGTGATCCTCGCCGTGCAGAAGGCCGACAGCGTCGCCACGCAGGTGTCGGTGTGGTCGGCGATCCTCGCCATCCACATCGTGCTGTGGCTGGTGATGCGGTACTCGCTGCTGATCATCCGGGTCATCAAGGACGGCGGCGTGGTGCTGGTGACCCGGCTCGCGGGCATGATGCTCTCCGCGATCGCCGTGCAGCAGATCATCAACGGCGTCACCCAGGTGATCCGGGGCGCATGAGCAGAGCCCCCGTACGGCATCCGCGTCCGGGGGCTCTCAAGCGTATGTAGAGGGGCTCCGCCGTTACGACGCCGAGGTCTCGGCCGGGCGGATCCACAGCCGCTGCCCGATGGCGGCGGCCTGCTGAACGATACGGTTGACGGAGGCGGCGTCCACGACGGTGGTGTCCACGGGCGTGCCGTCGACGTCGTCGAGTCGCATGATTTCGAAGCGCAAGGGGCTTCTCCCTTCGTCTGGTCATCCTCCTGAAGGAGAACTACTGGTGGGTGGCCCACGGGGCAGCGGTGCCCCGTGTTCCGTAGCTAGTCAACGAGCTGTGTGTTACAAACATTCCCTACGCTAAGGAAATTTTTCGAACGGCTAAATACTGACCGGTAAGTGTCCGGTGCCGGACCGACCGGGACCGGTTGTGTTCGCAGCGTGACGGCCGGGACAATGGAACCGATGAACGACGACCCAGCGGCCCTCAGCGCCCGCATCGACCGCACCAACGAGCTGCTCCAGCGCATGCTCGCCGAGGTGGCGAAGACGCCTTCGACTCACGCGATCTTCGTCGACGCGGGTTATCTGTACGCGGCGGCCGGGCGGCTCGTGGCCGGGACCGAGGACCGGCGGGCCTTCGACCTCGACGCCGAGGGACTGATCGACGCGCTCATCGACCGGGCCCGCTCCATCTTCGCGGACAGCAGACTGCTGCGGGTCTACTGGTACGACGGCGCCCGGCGCCGCATCCACACGGCCGAGCAGCAGTCCATCGCCGAACTGCCGGATGTGAAGGTGCGGCTGGGGAACCTGAACGCCAACAACCAGCAGAAGGGCGTCGACTCCCTGATCCGCTCCGACCTGGAGTCACTGGCCCGGCACCGCGCGATCAGCGACGCGGCCCTCCTCGGCGGCGACGAGGACCTCGTGTCGGCGGTGGAGGCGGCCCAGGGGTACGGCGCCCGGGTCCACCTCTGGGGCATCGAGGCACCCGAGGGCCGCAACCAGGCCGAGCCGCTGCTCTGGGAGGTCGACAGCCAGCGCACCTTCGACCTCGACTTCTTCAAGCCGTACGTCTCCCGGCGCACCGCCCCGGCGTACGAGTCGGCGGCGGGCCGACCCACCCGCGAGGCCGTCCGCTTCGTGGGCGCGCAGATCGCCGCGAAGTGGCTGGCGGCCCGGGGCCGGGACACGCTCGTGGAACTGCTGCCCGGGCACCCCTACCTGCCCGGCTCGGTCGACCAGGACCTGCTGGTGGAGGCGGAGGGCCTGCTGCAGTACTCGCTGCGCGGCCAGGCGGACCTGCGGCGCGCGCTGCGGGACGGCTTCTGGGAGCACCTGCAGACGCAGTATTAGGACTGAGGCCGGGCCGGCAGGGGCGGGCGGTGCTGGGCCGGCCGGCGGGGAGTTCTGAACGGGACCTGCCGCCGAGCAGTCGGTACGCCGAGCAGTCGGTGATCGAGCAGTCCGTACTAGGGCTGCTGTCGGCGCGTGCTGTCCCAGAAGTCGGCGAGAGCGTGGGCGGTGGGCAGGGGCTGGTCGGCGTTGGGGGAGTGCTCGGCCCCGGCGATGACCGTGCGGCGCGCGTGGAGCCGTACGGCCATGTCGTCGAGGAGCGCGACGGGCCATGTGTCGTCGTGCGCGCCCGACAGCACATGGAACGGCAGCGGCACGGTGGCGAGTTCGGCGACACGGTCCGGCTCGGTGCACAATTGGCGGCCCGTTGCGAGGAGTTGGGCGGGCTTGGTGCCGAGCCAGCGGCGGCGCAGCTGCTCCTGGTCACCGATGCCACGGGCCGGGCCGCCGACCTCCTCGGGCGGGCCCATCGCCTGGATGACCTCCCAGACCTCGGCCATCGACATCACCGCGAGCGCGTCCCGCAGCAGCTTCACGCGTTGCTGCTGGGAGACGGAGATCTCGGCGGGCCCCGACGCCATGAGGGTGAGCGACAGGAACGGGGAGTGGTCGATCAGCACGGCGGCCCGGGCGATCTGCCCGCCGAGGGAGTGCCCCATGAGATGCACGGGGGCGCCGAGGGCCTCGGCCTGCGCGAGCACGTCCCGCGCCAGTTCCTTCTGCGCGTAGGCGGTTTCGTCGCTCTCCGGCCCGTCCGACTCGTGCTGTCCCCGCCCGTCCACGGCGACACTGCGGTACCCGCGCGCCGCGAGCGGCCCGTGCAGCAGCGCGAAGTCCATCTTGCTGCCGGTGAATCCGGGGAGCAGGAGGGCCACGCCTTTGAACTCCGCGCCTGGCGCCGCCGGGGAGTCCACGACGGCGAAGGCGCCGCGGGATGTGGCCAGGCGGTACGTGCGGGTGTTGGGGGGCGGCGTGGGGGCGGGCTGGATCGTCACGTGGCGAGGGTAACTGCTGGGGGAGGGGCCGGGTGGTAGTCCGGCGGGCGGTGGGGGCTGTCCGAGGGGACCGTGCAACGACCGACGGCCCGGGCTGACAGGAGGTGGGGGTGGGGCCGTTGGGCGGTCAGGGTTCGTGGGGTGTCGTGGGGTGGGGGACGCTGATGGCTCGGGCTGGACGGGGTGGGGCCGGGCCGTCGGGCGGTGAGCCTTCGTGGGATGTCGTCTGGTGAGGAAACGCCGATGGGACGGGGGTGGGGTGGGGCCGTCGGGCGGTCAGCCTTCGGAGATGCCATCCGGCGGAGGGACGCCGATGGCCCGGGCCCACACGGGGTGGGACCGGGCCATCGGGCAGTCAGCGCCTTCGGGATGCCGTCTGGCGGACCGTCAGGCGTCCGTGGCGGCCGTGGCCTTGCGGATGCGGCGCGCCCTGGGCTTCGCCTCCGCCGTCTCGGCGGTGTCGACGCTGGCCTCCGCGGTGGCGGCGGCCTTGCGGGTGCGGCGCGGCGTGGCTTCGGCGGCCTCCGGCTCCGGCGCGGCCTGCGCCGGAATGTCCGCAGGCTCGGTGACCTTGCGGGTGCGGCGACGCGGCTTGGCCTCCGCCGTCTCGGCGGTGTCGACGCTGGCCTCAGCGGTGGCGGCGGCCTTGCGGGTGCGGCGCGGCGTGGCCTCGGCGGCCCCGGGCTCCGGCGCGGCGGCCGCCTTGCGCGTACGGCGCGGCTTGGCCTCGGCCGTCTCGGCGGTGTCGACAGCATTCTCGGCCTTGGCCGTGTCTGCGCCGGCCTCCGCCTTGGCGGCCGTCTTCCGGGTGCGGCGCGGCTTGGCCTCGGCGGCCTCCGGGGCCTGAACCGTCTGGGCCGGAATGTCGGCGGCGACGGCTGCGGCGGGCTCGGCGGCCTTGCGGGTGCGGCGACGGGGCTTGGCCTCCGTCGTCTCGGCGGTGTCGACGGCCTCCTCGGCCTTGGCCGTGTCGACGCTCGTCTCCGCCGTGGCGGCGGCCTTGCGGGTGCGGCGACGGGGCTTGGCCTCGGTGGCTTCGGCAGCCTCGACGGCCTCCTCGGCCTTCGCCGTGGCCTTGCGGGCCCGGCGCGGCTTGGCCTCCGTGGCCTCGGCCGGCTCGGCGGGCGCCTCGGCCTGCACCGCGGCCTTGCGGGTCCGGCGGCGCGGCTTGGCCTCGGCCTCGTCCGGGGTGGACTCGGTGGTGCCCTCGGCCGTGCCCACCGCGGTCTCGGCGGCGGTGGTCGCCTTGCGGGTGCGGCGGCGCGGCTTGGCGGCGGGAGCCTCCGGCTCGGCGGCCACCACGGCCTCCGCGACGGGAGCGGCTTCCGTGACCGGCGCGGCTTCCGTGGCCGCGGGGATGTCCGCGATCGGCCGGGGCCGGGTCTCCGTGACCACGTTCGTGTCCACGGCCGACGCGGCGTCCACGGCCAGCGGGGTCTCGGTGGCGGTCGTGGCGCCCGACTGGACCGCTGTCTCAGCGGACCGGCGGACACGGCGGCGGCGCGGCGTGGCCGGCGCCGACTCGGCGGCGTCCGGGGTCGTGCCCTCCGCGGTCGTCACAGCGGTCTCCGCGGCCTCGGACGCCGGGGACGCGGCTGCCGTGGCCGGCGCCGCCTCGGTCGGAAGCCCGCCGCGCATCCGGCGACGGCGGCGCGGCGTGCGCGGAGCCGTGACGGCCTCCGCCTCGGTAGCCTCCGGAACCGTGGTCTGCGGCGCGGTGGTGCCGGCCAATTCCGGAGCGCCGTCCATCGGCGCCCCGCCGCGCGTACGGCGGCGGCGACGCGGTGTACGGGCCGGGCGCTCGAGGTCGGCGGATCGGGATTCGTCGCGGTCGTTGCGGTCGTTGCGGTCGTTGCGGCCGCCTCGGCCGCCGCGTCCGCGCGGAGCCCGGCCACCCGGCTCGCCCAGGTCCTCCAGCTCCTCCGCGTCCAGCCCGGCGCGCGTGCGCTCCGAGCGCGGCAGGACGCCCTTCGTGCCCTCGGGGATGCCGAGGTCGGTGAAGAGGTGCGGGGAGGTGGAGTACGTCTCCGGCGGATCGCTGAAGTCGAGGTCCAGCGCCTTGTTGATCAGCTGCCAGCGCGGGATGTCGTCCCAGTCGACCAGCGTGATCGCCGTACCCTTCGCGCCCGCGCGGCCCGTACGGCCGACACGGTGGAGGTAGGTCTTCTCCTCCTCCGGCGACTGGTAGTTGATGACGTGCGTGACGCCCTCGACGTCGATGCCGCGCGCGGCGACGTCGGTGCAGACGAGGACGTCCACCTTGCCGTTGCGGAAGGCGCGCAGCGCCTGCTCGCGAGCGCCCTGGCCCAGGTCGCCGTGGACGGCGCCGGAAGCGAAGCCGCGCCGTTCGAGCTGCTCGGCGATGTCCGCGGCCGTCCGCTTGGTGCGGCAGAAGATCATCGCCAGTCCGCGGCCCTCGGCCTGCAGGATGCGGGCGACCATCTCCGGCTTGTCCATGGAGTGGGCGCGGTAGACGAACTGCTTGATGTTCGCGACCGTCGCGCCCTCGTCGTCCGGCGCGGTGGCGCGGATGTGGGTGGGCTGGGACATGTAGCGGCGGGCGAGACCGATGACCGCGCCCGGCATGGTGGCCGAGAACAGCATGGTCTGGCGCTTGGCCGGCAGCATGTTGATGATCTTCTCGACGTCGGGCAGGAAGCCCAGGTCGAGCATCTCGTCGGCCTCGTCGAGGACGAGGGACTTGATGTGCTTGAGGTTCAGCTTCTTCTGGCCCGCGAGGTCCAGCAGGCGGCCCGGGGTGCCGACGACCACGTCGACGCCCTTCTTCAGGGCCTCGACCTGCGGCTCGTACGCCCGGCCGCCGTAGATCGCGAGGACCCGCACATTGCGCACCTTGCCCGCGGTCAGCAGGTCGTTGGTGACCTGGGTGCACAGCTCGCGCGTGGGGACGACGACGAGCGCCTGCGGGGCGTCGGTCAGGTCCTCGGGCTTGGCGCGGCCGGCCTCGACGTCGGCGGGGACGGTGACGCGCTCGAGGAGCGGAAGGCCGAAGCCCAGCGTCTTGCCGGTGCCGGTCTTGGCCTGGCCGATGACGTCCGCGCCCGAGAGGGCCACGGGCAGCGTCATTTCCTGGATGGGGAAGGGAGTGGTGATGCCGACGGCTTCCAGGGCCTCGGCGGTCTCGGGGAGGATCCCGAGTTCTCGAAACGTCGTAGTCAGGGTGCTGCCTCTTCTGTGTGTGCGGCGCGAGGCGAACGCGGGGGTCGTGTCGTGTGACCGTGCCGGGGACGTAGGCGTGCCCACGCGGGCGGGCCGTGTGGCACGGGACCACATCCGACGCTCTAGCGCTCGTACCGCTGAGGGTGTCCCTCCGGGTTCCGTACGCACACTCTGCGTGCGTACGAGGAGGGCTGTCGGGTCGGAGCCGATCGGGCCACCGACCGGGCATCCTCATACGTGCGGCCCGTCGAATACGTCGTCGCGTCCACACGGACGGACGGACCTACTCAGCAGGCTCATTACCACCATACCCCGGATTCGCGCACATGCGATGGCCGATTTGGTCACGTAGTCGTCGTCACACTGGTTGACCAGGCCCTTCCGCCCGGCGGCGAGCGGGCTATTGTGCGCTTCATGACGAGCTCTGACACGCCTGAGAACGCCACGGACGCCCCTGACGCCCACGCCGAGCACACCGGGGTCGCGGCCCGGGACTGGGCGACGGCCTCCACCGACCCGCAGTACCGTGCCGCGGTCGTGGACCTGCTGGGCGCGCTCGCGTACGGGGAGCTGGCGGCGTTCGAGCGCCTCGCGGAGGACGCCAAGCTGGCGCCGACGCTGGAGGACAAGGCGGAGCTGGCGAAGATGGCGTCCGCCGAGTTCCACCACTTCGAGCGGCTGCGGGACCGGCTCGCCGAGATCGGGGAGGAGCCGACGTCGGCCATGGAGCCGTTCGTCGCCGCCTACGACGGCTTCCACAAGCAGACGGCCCCCTCGGACTGGCTGGAAGGTCTCGTCAAGGCGTACGTCGGCGACTCCATCGCCAGCGACTTCTACCGGGAGGTCGCGGCGCGGCTGGACTCCGACACCCGTGGCCTGGTGCTGGCGGTGCTCGACGACACGGGGCACGCCGGCTTCGCCGTCGAACGGGTACGGTCCGCGATCGACGCGGACCCGCGGGTCGGCGGACGGCTCGCCCTGTGGGCGCGGCGGCTGATGGGGGAGGCCCTGTCGCAGTCCCAGCGGGTGGTCGCCGACCGGGACGCGCTGTCGACGATGCTGGTGGGCGGCGTCGCGGACGGCTTCGACCTCGCCGAGGTCGGCAAGATGTTCTCCCGCATCACCGAGGCACACACCAAGCGCATGGCCGCGCTGGGACTCGCCGCCTGATCCCTCCGTGGGCTTGGGCGGCCGGTCGTCCCGGCCGGGTTTGCGGCGAGGGCAGGTCGCGTTCTGTGGAGCGGTGCGTGCCGTGCTGTGTCGGGGAGCGGGTCGGGGCCGGACCTTGTGGACGGTGACCGCGAGCGGGCGTGGCGGGGCTTTGCGGGCTGTGGTCACATACGGGCCCGTTGCCGGGCTTTGCGGTCCGCAAAGCCCGTTGCCGGGCTTTGCGGACCGGTGAGCGCTGAGCAGTGAGCGGCGACCGGGGAGCGGTGACCGAACGGTAGGGCGGTGACCGATGAGCGACTCAGCACCGCGTCTCGCGGACCGATGCCCGCCAGCGGATCAATGCCGGGCCTCGTGGACCGGCGCCGGCGAAGGACGCTCCGGCCGGGCCCCTGGCCCGCTACCCGTCAAAGGGGCTCAACGGCGGCGCCTGGCGCGGCGGCGGCTCAGGCCGTCGCCGATCGGCGGCCGAGTCTTCCCGAGGGGCGCAGCAGGAGCGACAGCGACGACACGGAGACGATCGCCGCGCCGAGGAGGATCAGCAGCAGGTTCCCGGCGTCCAGCGCGCTGTGCATGACGAAGGCGCCGAAGAGGGCTCCGGCGACACCCGTCGACAGAACCAGGGCACGGGCCGGAAGGCGATGCGGCAGGCGGTGCGCCGCCGTCCACGCCAGAGCCAGGCCGAGGATGGCGGAGCTGAGCGCTTCCAAAAGCATGTCGGGGTTCCTCCCACATGGCCGGCCTGCCCACATCGGTCGTAGCCCGTCTTACCCGTGACCTGCGGAATCCAATCCTCCTCTGTGAGGGACCTGTGCTCCATCCGTGAAGGAGAACGGTAGGTGAACCGGGGGCCAAAGGTGCGGGCCATGACGGAAGGGCCCGGCGGTGCGAGACCGCTGGGCCCTTCCGTGTCAGGTGCGCCTGCCTACAGCGCGCCGAAGCCCACCTTCCGCGGGGCCGGCTCGCCGATCTCGACGTAGGCGAGGCGGTCGGCCGGAACCAGGACCTTGCGGCCGTGTTCGTCCACGAGGCTCAGCAGCTGGGACTTCCCGGCGAGTGCCTCGGCCACCACGCGCTCGACTTCCTCGGGGCTCTGACCGCTCTCCAGAACGATCTCGCGCGGCGCGTGCTGCACGCCGATCTTGACCTCCACGGCTATGTCCCTCCGACGGTCAGTGAAGTGCGCGACCTTCCGCGCCGTACCCAGCACACATTAGCCCGGCGAGGGGACGTACACGCTCCCGCCGGGAACGCCAACAGCGAACAGCCGCCGGGAACAAAAGCCCGGGTGTACCGCCGGTCACGGGTGTACTGCCGGTCAGTGGTGCTGATCGCTCCCGTGCAGCGGGAAACCCGCGATGCCGCGCCACGCCAACGAGGTCAGCAACTGCACCGCCTGGTCGCGCGGCACGCTGCGGTCGCTGTGCAGCCAGGACCGTGCCACGACCTGGGCCAGGCCCCCCAGGCCCGAGGCGAGCAGCATCGACTCGGCGCGGGACAGGCCGGTGTCCTCGGCGATGACGTCGCAGATCGCCTCCGCGCACTCGTTGGTGACCTTGTCGACACGCTCGCGCACGGCGGGCTCGTTCGTCAGGTCGGACTCGAAGACCAGGCGGAAGGCGCCGCCGTCGTCCTCGACGTACGCGAAGTAGGCGTCCATCGTCGCCCGGACGCGCTGCTTGTTGTCGGTCGTCGACGCCAGCGCGTTCCGTACGGCCTGGATGAGCGACTCGCAGTGCTGGTCCAGCAGAGCGAGGTAGAGGTCGAGCTTGCCCGGGAAGTGCTGGTAGAGCACGGGCTTGCTGACGCCGGCGCGCTCGGCGATGTCGTCCATCGCGGCCGCATGGTAGCCCTGGGCCACGAAGACTTCCTGGGCGGCGCCCAGCAGCTGGTTCCGTCGGGCACGGCGCGGCAGGCGCGTGCCCCGCGGGCGAACCGCCTCTGTCTGCTCGATGGCTGTCACGCCGCCTCCCATAGTCGTCCACGTGCGGTCTCGGCCGCGTCGCCATCGTACTTTTCGGTAACCGAGGTGTGCGCGGTGCGAGCGCAGAATTTCACGGACCGGACAGTCAGCACTGCGGCACAGAAGGTTGCAAAGGGGATCAGAGCAGGCAAGACGTGGCCTCTCTCCTGCTCAGCGGCGCCCCGCGCCGCCTCCCGTCGCCGCGTTTCACCGGTAGTCGTCCTCGTCGAGCGCGACGATCCTGGCCTGCTCCGCCAGGTCGGCCTCGTTGGCGCGGTCCGGGTCCACCTGGGTCAGCGGGTCGTCGCGGTCCGGCTTGATGTCCGCGTGCTGCTCGGCCGCGTCGACCTCCGGGGCCTCGACGCCGAATTCCTGGACCTCCTGGGCGTCGTCGTCCTCGAACGTCTCGGGGTCGGTGGGGTCTACGGCCATGTTGGGCTCCCTTCCTACGAACGTCCCTGAAACATGCAGGGGCCACATGCGGGTGCCCTCAGTACGAGCCTAGGAGACACCCGATCCGGACGCTATGCGATCCGCGTACGGGAGGTGACGCGGTGCGCATCCCCTGCCGCGGTCCGAGAGGCTGGGTTGCCGTTCTCGGCACGTGCATGCGCGCGGCTCTCGGTACGCGCGCGCGTGCCGCCGTAGTTGACAGGTACCTGTGACGGCGAACACGTGAACCACTACGTGATCGTCTCGTAACATTGCCGCATGTCTTCGACCGAGCTGCCGTTCGTGCCGCCCGCCAACGTGCTCCCCAAAGTGGCGGCCGTCAGGGTCGCGGAGGGAGAGCGGCTCAGGTCGGTGCGGTTGCCGGGGGTCACCCTCTCGGTCCGTTCGAGACCACCCGCCCGTGACGGGCTGCCACCGGCGCTGTACGTCCACGGACTCGGCGGTTCCTCGCAGAACTGGTCGGCGCTGATGCCGCTGCTCGACGATGTCGTCGACAGCGAGGCCGTCGATCTCCCCGGCTTCGGCGACTCCCCGCCGCCGGACGACGGCGACTACTCGATCACGGGGCACGCGCGCGCGGTCATCCGTTATCTCGACGCCGCCGGACGCGCTCCCGTGCACCTGTTCGGGAACTCGCTGGGTGGTGCGGTCGCCACGCGCGTCGCCGCGGTGCGGCCCGACCTCGTGCGTACGCTCACGCTCGTGTCCCCCGCGCTTCCCGAGATCCGCGTCCAGCGCTCCGCCGTGCCGACAGGGCTGCTGGCGGTGCCCGGAGTGGCGCCGCTCTTCACCCGGCTCACCAAGGACTGGACGGCCGAGCAGCGGGTCCGAGGCGTCATGGCGCTCTGCTACGGCGACCCCGGGCGCGTGACGCCGGAAGGCTTCCGCAACGCCGTCCAGGAGATGGAACGGCGGATGCGACTGCCGTACTTCTGGGACGCGATGGCCCGTTCCGCGCGCGGGATCGTCAACGCCTACACCTTGGGCGGCCAGCACGGGCTGTGGCGCCAGGCCGAGCGGGTGCTCGCCCCGACGCTGCTCGTCTACGGCGGTCGGGACCAGCTCGTCGGCTTCCGCATGGCCCAGAGGGCGGCCCGGGCCTTCCGTGACTCCCGCCTGGTGACCCTGCCGGACGCCGGCCACGTGGCGATGATGGAGTACCCGGAGACGGTCGCCATGGCCTTCAGTGAACTCCTCGCGGGGGCGGGGGAGTCGGGTGCCCGGGACGAGGGCGGCGCTCGTGAGCCGCGCGCCCGGGGCGCGAGTGGTGCCCCTGGGGCGGGCGTCCGCCCGGACCAGGACGCCGAGGGCGGAGCCGCCGCCCGGACCGTGAGGGGCTGAGGCGCGACGTGGGACGCCACAGCCGCCGCGGACCCGCCCCGAAGGGCGACGCCGCGCAGACAACCGCAGTACAGGACGGCCGGCCGGGCACGGACGAGCAGACCCGGGGCGGCCAGGCGGCGCCAGGGGCGGCTTCCGGTGCCGCACAGGGGAGTTGGCCGCCGGGGCCCGGTCCCCGACGGACACCGGCTCCGCCGCCGGGAGCGGGCCCGAGGATGTCCGGTCCGCTGTCCGGTCCGCGACCGGCGCCGACGCCTGCGGGTGCCGGGATGCCTGGAGGCGGGAGGCCGGGCGGCGGAATGCCGGGATACGGGGCGCCGCGCCTGCCCGACGGCTGGCTGCCGGACGGTGCGCCCGCGCGTGGGGTGCCCCGGTTGCCGGAGGGGACTCCCGTCGACGGTGTCCCGCGTCTGCCGGACGGCACCCCGGCGCAGGGTGTGCCCCGAGTCCGTGGGGCCCACCCCGAGCAGCGCGAGCCCGGGGGCGCCTGGGGCGACTTGAGGGGGAGGACCGCAGGCGGGTACGGCAGCGCCGCCGAGAGCGCCCCTCCCATACCGCGTCAGCGGCAGGCGCCTCCGGGCGGGCCGCGACAGGAGTACCTCGACGCCTTCGCCGAGGACGACGACGTCTTCGTGCCCCGGCGTGCCGACACGGCCCGTATGCCCGCCGATCCCCACGCCTCCGTCACCGGCTGGACCACCGGCACCGTCACTGGCGCCGGTCCCGGCATCGGCGCCGGCACCGGCGTCGAGGAGGACGCCGACGACGACGGTGCGTCGCCCAGCGGTGCGCCCGCGCCCGTCAAGGGTGCCAAGGGGCGGACGTTCACCGGGATCGCGGCCGCCGCCGTCACCACCGTGCTGGCCGTCGTCGTCGCCGGGCAGGTCGCCGACGACCGCGACGACGCCGCCGTGCAGTCGCAGTCCGCCACCGACCAGGCCGACGCCCGGGACTCCGTATCGCGTGCGGGCGGACGGGTGGCGCCCTCGGAGGCGCCCGGTACTGCGGCAGCGCTGACCTACGAGCAGAAGATGGACAAGAAGTACCCGCTCAGCGCCACGCTCAAGGGGCCGGGAAGGTTCGACGCCATCCCCGGCATCGACGAGGCGCCCGGTGCGGGGCAGAAGTTCACCTACCGCGTGGACGTGGAACAGGGCCTCGGGCTCGACGGCGAACTGTTCGCCGAGGCCGTTCACAAGACGCTCAACGACGACCGCAGCTGGGCCCACAACGGCGCCCGTGCCTTCGAGCGCATCCACTCCGGCAGGCCCGACTTCGTGATCACCCTCGCCAGCCCCGGCACCACCGCCGACTGGTGCGCCATGTCCGGTCTGGACACCACCGTGGACAACGTCTCCTGCGACTCGGCCGCGACCGAGCGCGTGATGATCAACGCCTACCGGTGGGCGCAGGGTTCGAAGACGTACGGCGACCAGATCCACGCCTACCGGCAGATGCTGATCAACCACGAGGTCGGCCACCGCCTCGGCTACAGCCACGTCACCTGCGACAAGAACGGCGATCTCGCCCCGGTCATGCAGCAGCAGACCAAGTTCCTCGACCATGACGGGATCCGCTGTCGGCCCAACCCCTGGGCGTATCCGGGGAGTTGACCGAAGTCGGGGAAGCCGGGGCACCGGCGGCGAGGTCCTGGCCGCGCGCCGGCGCCTGCGCCCCTCACCTCGGCTGACACCAAGAGGGCATCGAGCGCTCCTTCGCCCCCGGACGCTCCGGCCGGCTCGGCCGTGACCGTCCAGGTCCAGATCCTCGACCTGCGCACTCGCTGCGCGAGGAGAGTCGGTATGGGTCTGCTGTTCGCCGCGCACGACGTGGTCCGACGAGAGTTGGCCGCCGCATGACGGTGCGTGTCTATTTGATCTCCTAGCGCGACGAAACGCGATGCGCGCGGGAAAGTTACGACCGTTCACCCCTTTTGGTGGCGCGACGGACAACCGTCCGTCGCGCCACCGCCTGGTCCGCATACGTTCGTCCTCGCTGCGAGCCGCCGACGCAACGGCGGCTCCCCATACGGGAGATCGGGGGTGCACTCGTGCGCATTGGACTGGTTACGGAGGGTGGCTATCCGTATGTGAGCGGTGACGCCAGGCTCTGGTGCGACCGGCTCGTGCGCGGACTCGCGCAGCACGAGTTCGACGTCTACGCGCTCAGCCGCAGCGAACGCCAGGAGGACGAGGGCTGGCTCCCGCTGCCGCCGCAGGTCAGCCGGGTCCGCACGGCACCCCTGTGGACGGCAGAGGACGACGGGGTCGGGTACGGGCGCCGGGCGCGCCGGCGGTTCGCGGAGTGCTACGGCGAACTGGCGGCCGTGCTCTGCACGGGCGGCCCGGCGGACGCTGCGGAGGGTGTGCCGACTCCTGAGGCGGACCGTTTCGGCAACGCTCTGTACGGTCTCGCCGAACTCGCCCGGGACGAGGGCGGACTCGTGGGAGCACTGCGCTCCGAGACCGCCGTACGCGCGCTGGAGCGCGCCTGTCGTGCGCCCGGCGCGCTGCGCACGGCGCGCGAGGCGCGCGTGCCGGAACTGCTCGCCGTCGCCACGTACCTCGAACGCGCCCTGCGCCCCCTCTCCCTCGACTGGTACGAGGACGACGGACTCGGCGCGGTCGACCTGTGCCACGCCGCGTCCGGCGGCACGGCCGCGCTGCCGGGCCTGCTCGCCCGTCACTTCTGCGGCGTGCCGCTGCTGGTCACCGAGTACGGCGTGCAACTGCGGACCCACTACCTGACCCGCCCGGACGCCTCACCGGCCGTACGGTCCCTGCTCGCCGCCTTCCACGGCGGACTCGCCGCCGAGACCTACGCACGGGCCGCGTTCCTCACGCCCGGCAACGCGCACGCCCGCCGCTGGCAGGAGCGCTGCGGCGCCGACCGCGAGAAGATCCGCACCGTCTACCCCGGCATGGACGCAACGCCCTTCGCGGAGGTCGGCGAGTCCCCGCAGTGCGCGGCTCCGGACACCCTCGTCTGGGTCGGCCGCGTGGAGCCCGCCAAGGACCTGATCTCCCTGCTGCACGCCTTCGCGGAGATCCGGAAAGAGGAGCCGAGGGCACGCCTGCGGGTGGTCGGAGCTCCCTCCGGTCCCGAGGGCGCGGACTACCTCGGCCACTGCAGGGCACTGGCCGCGCAGCTCTTCCCCGACGAGGCCGACGGCCCGCACACCGTCGGCGACAACCCGGTGTCCTTCGAGGAGATCGGCGGCCCCGAACTGCCGACCACCGCCGACGCATACGCCTCGGGCGCCGTGACCGTCCTGTCCAGCGTCGTGGAGGGATTCCCGGTCGGCCTCGTCGAGGCGATGCTGTGCGGCCGGGCGACGGTCTCCACCGACGTCGGCGCGGTCGTCGAGGTCATCGGAGGCACGGGCCTCGTCGTCCCCCCGCGCAACCCACGGGCGCTCGCCGAGGCGTGTCTGGCGCTGCTGCGCGACCCGGCACGCCGCGAGCGCCTGGGCGCCGCCGCCCGCGCCCGCGCCCTCGAACTGTTCACCGTCGAGCAGAACATCGCGGCATTCCACGGCATCTACCTGGAGATCGTCGCGCGGAGCCCGGTCCGTCGCATGGTGGTCGACGCGGCGGGAGAGCCCCTGCCGTTCGCCACGCCGGCCGAGGCCCATGTCCCGGGCCGATGGGCCGACCCGACGCCGCGCGGCGGCCCGCGCTGGGCGACGGACGCGCCGGTGCCGGTCACAACGGCACGGGCTGCGACGGCGGTACCCGCGACGGAGGGAGCGCGATGAGCGACCTGGGCGAACGGGACCGCCCCGGGACCCCGAACAGCCCCGGGGCATGGGACGCGCGCTCCGAGGAGTGGGCAGCGGGCGGGACGGACGAGCGCGACAGGCCCGCCTTGGCCGCGCCGCGGCCGACGGCCGCGACGGCGACCCCGGCGCGGACACCCGCCGCCGGCCAGGACGGGGACAGGGCCGCCCCGGCCGCCTCCCAGACGTACGAACGCAAGCCGGTCAGCCCTCGGCGCGGCGCCGATCCCGTGAAGGCGCTCATGCACCACCACCGGGAGCTGTGCGAACGCGCCGTGGACCCGCTGGAGATCGCCGCGGGCCTGGAAGCCCACGGCGTCACCGACCGGACCGCCGCACGCTTCCGCCACCGGGACGTCTTCTCCCTCGCCGAGGAGATGTACGCGCGCGTGTCCCGTGACGGAGACACCCCGGCGCGTCCGGCCCCCGCCACCGCCTCCCGGCCACACGCCGGCTGGCTCCTCCTCACCCTGCTGCCCGGCACGCTGTGCGCGGCGACGGTGGCGGCCCTGCGCCTCACCGACGGCCGGCCCCGGCTCGTCGCGGCGGCCGTCGGCACAGCGGCCGTAACCCTGGCCCTGCGCGTGGCCCTGCGCCGAGGCCCGCTGAGCCGTCCCGACCGCAGCCCGTCCGGTGCGTCCGCCACCTGGGTCTACTGGCTCGTCGGCTACGCCCTCCTCGGCAACGGTCTGCTTCACGCCGCCGTCACCGGAGGCCCCGACGGCCTGCCCACCGGCAGGGCCGGCGGCCCCTGGCCCGTCACCCTCGCCCCGGTCCTGGCCGTCACCCTCTCCTGTGCGCCCGCCGCCTGGACGGCCCACCTCTTCGCCGTCCGCGCCCGCCGCAGGCTCGCGACCAGCCGCGGCCTCGCCGAGTTCGCAGCCGCCGTACGACCGCTCCTGTTCGCCATGTGCGCCCTGTTCCTGGGCGCTCTGGCGGCCCTGCTCACCGTCTGCGCCGCAGCCCTCGACGAGCCTGCCGCCCATGCCGAGACCCTCACCCTGGGCGCCCTGCTGTTCCTGGCCCGCCTCCTGACCGCACACGGCTTCACCCATGCCCCGGCCGTGGTGCTGACCGCCACGGCCACGGCCCAGGCGGCAGCCCTGGCTGCCGTCTTCGCGGCCCGCCTCCCCGGCTGCGCCGCGCTGGCCGTCCCGACGGAAACCCTCGTGACCGCCTGGGGACCCGGCAGCCTGCCCGCCCTCACCTGCGGAGCGGCGGCCCTTGTCCTCCTGGTCCACGCAGCCCGCAAACTCCCCAGGGCATCGGCCCACGCTGAGCCGGAGCGCCCGTCATGACCGCGCCGCCGCCCTGGGGGGACGCCCCAGGCGCCCGCACACGCGCGTGGCGCCTCCCCGACCCGCGCCGCACCGGCCGTCGCGGCCACCCGCACGGGCCGGCCGGCCGCGTCCCGCTCTTCCTGGCTGTCTATTGCTCCCTCCTGTTATCCGAAGGAGAAACCCACATGATCACCCACCCCGGCACCCCGGCCCAGGGAGCCGCCCGATGAGAGTCCTGCTGATCGGAGCCAACGGTTACCTCGGCCGCTTCGTCGCCGACCGCCTCCTCGCCGACCCGGCCGTCCAGCTCACCGCCCTGGGCCGCGGCGACGACGCCGACGTCCGCTTCGACCTGGCGACCGGCAGCCCGGGTGCCCTCACCCGCTTCCTCGACGCCGTCCACCCCGGCGTCGTCATCAACTGCGCCGGCGCGACACGGGGCGGCGCGCGGGAACTGACCCGCCACAACACCGTCGCCGTCGCCACCATCTGCGAGGCGCTGCGCCGCAGCGGCTGCGGCGCCCGCCTCGTGCAGATCGGCTGCGGCTCGGAGTACGGCCCCAGCCAGCCCGGCTCCTCCACGGCGGAGGACGCGGTCCCGCGCCCGGGCGGCCCGTACGGGGTCAGCAAGCTCGCCGCCACCGAGCTCGTCCTCGGCTCCGGCCTGGACGCCGTCGTCCTGCGGGTCTTCTCACCCGTCGGCCCCGGCACACCCGCCGGCTCCCCGCTCGGCCGCCTCGCCGAGGCCCTGCGCCGCGCCATGCAATCCGGCGACGGCGATCTCAAACTCGGCGGCCTCGGCGCGCAGCGCGACTTCGTCGACGTCCGCGACGTGGCCCGCGCCGTCCACGCGGCCTCGCTGTCCGCCGCGCAGGGCGTCATCAACATCGGGTCCGGCCGCGCCGTGCGCCTGCGCGACGCCGCCGCGATCCTCGCCCGCGTGGCCGGCTACGGCGGCGCCCTGCACGAACTCGACGCGCCCCCCGGCACCCTGCGCCCGGCCATCGGACACCCCCGCGTCGACTCGGACCACGCGACCCCCGTGGCGTACCCGTACCCGGACGGCTGCGGCAGCTGGCAGCAGGCCGACGTACGCACCGCACGCGACCGGCTCGGCTGGCGCCCCCGCATCAACCTCGAAGAGTCCCTCGCGGACATCTGGATGGAGGCGGCATGCCGCATCTGACCAGGAAACCCACCCACCGCACGACCTTCTCCTCCCCGCACCACCCCACCGGCACGGCGACGACCACCGCCGCCCGCGCCGCAGGCACCGTCGGCACCGGGACCCGCACGGCTCTCGGCATCCCGGGCTATGCCCACCCCCTCCTCGCCCGCACCGAGTGGGCCGAACTGACCCGCCCCGGCACACCGCTGGACTGGGTCGTCCTCAACGTGGCCGACGGCCCCGGCACCCGGCCCGACGGGCACTGCCTGGAGGCCGCGGGCCGGCTGCGCAACGCGGGCGTCCGCGTGCTCGGCCACCTCGCCGTCACCTCCGGCGCCCGCACCTTCGCCGAGCTGGTCTCCGACGCGCACCGGTACCTCGAGTGGTACCTGGTCGACGGATAGCTCCTGGACCGCTGCCCGACCGGACCCGCCGCGCTGCCCGAAATCCGCCGCACGGTCGCCGCGCTCCGCACCCTCCGTGACGAGGCGCACATCGTCCTCGGCCACGGCACCCACCCGGACCCCGGCTACGCCGAGATCGCCGACCAGCTGGTCACCTTCGCCGGACCCTGGAGCGACTACCGCTGGTCGCAGGCGCCCGAGTGGACCGCGGACCACAGCCCCGCACGCTTCTGCCACTTCGTCCACGGCGTGCCCCGCCCCCACCTCGACGAGGCGCTGCGCATCGCCCGCTGGCAGGGCGCCGCGACGATCTACTTCACCGACCGCACGGATCGCGGCGGCCGCGTGGGCCCCTGGGAAAGCCTGCCCGGCTACTGGGACGACATCGTCTCGCGTGTCGGAACAGGTGTCTCGGAATGAAAAAGGCCGTGGCAGTGTTACGGGAAAACAACTGTAGTGATTGACCGACCAACGGAGTCCCCGTGTCGCTGCCACCCCTGGTCGAGCCGGCCCCCGAGCTCACCGTAGACGAGGTCCGCAGGTACTCCCGCCACCTGATCATCCCCGACGTCGGGATGGACGGGCAGAAGCGGCTGAAGAACGCCAAGGTGCTGTGTGTGGGCGCCGGCGGCCTGGGCTCGCCGGCGCTGATGTACCTGGCCGCCGCGGGCGTGGGCACGCTCGGCATCGTGGAGTTCGACGAGGTCGACGAGTCGAACCTGCAGCGCCAGATCATCCACAGCCAGTCCGACATCGGCCGCTCCAAGGCCGAGTCCGCCCGTGACACCGTCCAGGGCATCAACCCGTACGTGAACGTGGTCCTTCACGAGGAGCGGCTCGAGGCCGACAACGTGATGGACATCTTCAGCCAGTACGACCTGATCGTCGACGGCACGGACAACTTCGCCACGCGCTACCTGGTCAACGACGCCTGCGTGCTGCTGAACAAGCCGTACGTGTGGGGCTCGATCTACCGCTTCGACGGCCAGGCCTCGGTCTTCTGGTCCGAGCACGGCCCCTGCTACCGCTGCCTCTACCCGGAGCCCCCGCCCCCCGGCATGGTCCCCTCCTGCGCCGAGGGCGGCGTCCTGGGCGTGCTGTGCGCGTCCATCGGCTCCATCCAGGTCAACGAGGCCATCAAGCTGCTCGCCGGCATCGGCGAGCCGCTGGTCGGCCGCCTGATGATCTACGACGCCCTGGAGATTCAGTACCGCCAGGTCAAGGTCCGCAAGGACCCGAACTGCGCGGTCTGCGGCGAGAACCCGACCGTCACCGAGCTCATCGACTACGAGGCCTTCTGCGGCGTCGTCTCCGAGGAGGCCCAGGCGGCGGCCGCCGACTCCACGATCACTCCCAAGCAGCTCAAGGAGTGGATCGACGACGGCGAGAACATCGAGATCATCGACGTCCGCGAGCCGAACGAGTACGAGATCGTCTCCATCCCGGGCGCCCGTCTGATCCCGAAGAACGAGTTCCTCATGGGCACTGCCCTGGAGGGCCTCCCGCAGGACAAGAAGATCGTCCTGCACTGCAAGACCGGTGTCCGCAGTGCGGAAGTCCTGGCCGTGCTGAAGTCCGCGGGCTTCGCGGACGCGGTCCACGTCGGCGGCGGTGTGATCGGCTGGGTCAACCAGATCGAGCCGGAGAAGCCGGTGTACTGATCGGCCCTTCCGCTGACCAGCGGGGTAGAAGAAGCCCACGGCTCTGACCAGGTCGGATGCCGTGGGCTTCTGTCGTTGTTGGTCGGCGTCGGGTGTCCGTGGACGGCCCTGAGACGGCCCAGAGGTCACGCCGAGGCGCCATTCGGAAGCACCGCTTTACGAGTTCGATCCGCCCTCGGCACGGTGGGGCCTTCCTGCGTGCACTGGGGTCACGAGCAACCGCTGACATCCGCGGCTGCTCGTAGCCGTTGATGTCAGCGTTGGATGTCATTCAGATCATCCAGAGAGCACCAGGAGGATCAGTTGCAGGGGCATCATGATGAACGCGAGCGATAGCAGCAGTCCGCCGACCAGTGTCACGCCCGCTGTGCGCCACAGCAGGGTCGAGGCTGCCAGTGAGCAGATAGCTCTGTCGGGTTGCTCTGGGTCGTAGACGACTTCGATGCGTTTCGGGTCGCCGCCGATGCCCCTGGCCGCGTAGTCAGACTCGATCTCATGCGTGCTGCCCTCCAGGTCGGTGTACCGGAAGAACGTCCGCTTGCGCTCTCTCCGGGTGAACACCGCGACGACCATGACACCCCGCCTGCGCACGGTCCACCGCTTCCACGCCCACTGGAGCGAGGGCACCACGATCAACAAACCGAAGAGGGCGGGCACCACCCCGAGCAGCCACAACGCCGCCTGCTGCGGTTCGCCGGCCCACGCCAGAAGGGCGAACCCGCCGACATACACGGGAAGGAGAGCGATCCCCACGGCGCGTTCCCTGCGTGTCAGTCCCAGCCCCTTCTTCCGACCGGGGGTGCTCGTCGGCCGCTCCTCGATCAGGGCCGCCCCGCCCTGCGGCGGACCGCTCCTGGACCGTGCTCGGTTGGCCGCCTCGACGAGCCGGCCCGCCGAGGCGGCGTCGCGGCCTTCCATGGTGAATACAGGCCCCGGAGCGCCGTCCACGCCCCACAGCGCGATCTCGACCGAGCGCCGCCCCCGGCCCACGGCCCGCGCCTCCTCCATGGCCTCGACCGGTATCCGCCGCCGCAGCCCTTTCTGCTCCAGCACTACGGCCCGGCCCTCCAGCCACATGGTCTCGCCATACCCACGCAGCGTGATCGACGGCAGTGGCGACAACGGCGGTGACGGCTCATGCCGACGGGACATCAGGACCTCTTTCGTTGGATCCGGAGGGGGTGGCACGAGCACTCAAAGCATCCCACGTAGTCGCCACCAGGGAGCGGCCGTCACCGTGAACCGGCTGGCGGACACCGTCTGCATCGTCCCCGCATTCGCCTCGGGATTTCAGTCGCGCCAGCGCACCGCCCCCTCTCACCACCCTTGGCGACGAGACCGCTTCGTCCCGAAGCAACTTGGGCCGCCGTCGTCACGAGCAGACCTTGCCGTCCTTCGGCACTGAGCCGTCGAGCAGGTACGCGTTCACCGTCGAGTCCACACAGTCGCTGCCACTCCCGTACGCACCGTGTCCCTCGCCCTGCCAGGTGAGCACCACTCCGACGCCCTTGCCCAGCTCGTCCGCCATCTTCCGGGCGCCCTCGTACGGGGTCGCCGGGTCGCCGGTGTTGCCGACCACCAGGATCGGTTCCGCTCCGGGAGCGCTCACCTGCGGGGTGTCGTGCTGGCCGGCCACCGGCCAGTCGTGGCACCAGCCGGCCGTGTCCCAGCCGAGGAAGGCCCCGAAGACGGGCGAGATGCTCTCAAACCGCGGCAGCAGCTTCCTGGTCTCCTCGAGCGTCGGCCGCCGCCTGTCATCCAGGCACGATATGACCCGCTGTGAGTGCGTCGTGGTGCCGTACGTGCCCGACGGGTCGCGTTCGTTGTAGCCGTCGGCGAGCGCCAGCAGTTCGGAGCCGTCCCCTTGCTCCGCCGCTTCCAGGGCGCTGGTCAGCGTCGGCCAGCTGGACTTGCTGTACAGCGGCAGGACGATGCCGGTGAGCGCGAGGGTCTGCGTCAGCTTCCGCCCGGGCGACGACGTCGGCAACGGCCGCGCGTCGATCCGCCGCAGCAGATGCGCGATCTTCCGTGAGCCCTGTGCGGGGTCCTGGCCCGTGGACTTCAGGTAGTCGTTCAGCGCCCGCTGGAAGCCCCGGGTCTGGTTCTCGGCGTGGCCCACCGTGTCGGCCGTGGGGTCGACGACCGCGTCGAGGATCATCCGGCCCACCTTCTTCGGGAAGAGGTGGGCGTAGACGCCGCCGAGTTCGGTGCCGTAGGAGATGCCGAAGTAGTGCATCCTGTCGTCACCGAGCACCTGGCGCATGAGGTCCATGTCGCGGGCGGTGTCGGTGGTCGAGACGTGTTCCATCAGCTTTCCGGCGGTCTTCCGGCAGCCTTTGCCGAAGTCGGCGGCGTCCCGCAGGTAGGCCTGCTCCTCGGCCGGGGTGTCCGGGGTGGCGTCCACCGACTCGGCGGTCTGGATCTCCTTGTCGTCGCGGCAGCGGATGCCCTGGCTGGCACCGACCCCGCGCGGGTCCCAGCTCACCAGGTCGTACCGCTCGCGCAGCTGGGAGACCGTGGTGGCGTACGACGGCATCATGGACACGCCCGAAGCGCCGGGACCGCCGAAGTTGAACAGCAGCGAACCGATGCGCTTGCCGCCCCGCGCCTTGGCGCGGATCAGCGCGAGCCCGATCGTCTCGCCGTCCGGCTTCGACCAGTCCAGCGGCACCCTGAGCGTCGCGCACTGCCAGTCGCTGCTCGGCGCGGGGCCGTCCCGGGTGGCCTTGCAGCGCCCCCAGTCCAACTGCTGTGAGGACGGCGGTCCGCCGCCCTTGCCGTCGCCGGACGACCCACCGCCGCAGCCCGCCCCCAGCAGTACGCCGGCCACCGCCAGAGCCGTCCACCGTACGAAGCGCTTCATGGGCCCGTCCCCCCTCGCAGGCCGTCCGCGCCGTGCCGCGGATGGCTGTCAGGCCATGGTAGACAGCTCGCCCGCCGACTGCCTCAGCCTGTGGATAACGCTGTGACCTGCGGTTTTTATGTCGAACGTGGGTTGGTTGTCAGGAGCACACGGTCCCGGACGCCGGCACCTTCCCGTCCAGCAGGTAGCCGTTCACCGCGTCCTGCACGCACTTGTTCTTGCTGTCGTACGCACCGTGCCCCTGCCCCCGGTACGTCAGCTCGACACCCACGCCCTTGCCCAGTGCCTGCACCATCTTCCGCGCGCCCTCGTAAGGGGTGGCGGGGTCGCCGGTGTTGCCGATCACCAGGATCGGCGGCGCGCCGGGCGCGCTGACGTCGGGATGGACCGCGGCGCCCCGCACCGGCCAGTCGGTGCAGCTGAGCATGGACCAGGCGAGGAAGTCGCCGAACAGGGGGGAGGCGGCCCGGAACTCGGGCAGTTTCCGCTCCACGTACCGCACGTCGTAGCGCGGCCTGTCGTCGGCGCAGTTGATGGCGACGTTGGCCGCGGCGAGGTTGCTGTACTCGCCGTTCTCGTTGCGTCCGTTCAGGGAGTCGGACAGCAGCATCAGGATCCTGCCGTCGCCGTCGTACGCCTGCTGGAGCCCCTCGGTGAGGTACTCCCAGAAGTCCTGCGAGTACAGCGCCTGCGCGATGCCGTTGATCGCCGCCGTCTGGGTCAGCTCGCGTGGGAAGACGCCCGGGATCGGCTTGGCCTCCAGGTCCCTCAGCAGTCTGGCGATACGGTCCTTCACGTCCTGGGCGCTGTCGCCGAGAGGGCAGTCGTCGGCCTTCGACGCACAGTCCTCGGCGAAGTTGTCGAGCGCGCGCTGGAACCCCCTGGCCTGACCGAGCGAGCCCTGCTCGGGCGTCTGCGTGGGGTCGACGACCGCGTCGAAGACGGCGCGGCCCACCTTCCTGGGGAAGAGGTGGGCGTAGACGCCGCCGAGTTCGGTGCCGTAGGAGATGCCGAAGTAGTGCAGCTTGGCGTCGCCGAGGACCTGGCGCATGAGGTCCATGTCGCGGGCCGCTTCGGTGGTGCGCACGTGCGGCAGCATCTTCCCGGAGTTCTTCTCGCAGGCCTCGTTGAAGTCCGTGGTCTCGTCCAGGTACTCGGTGCGCTCGGCGGCGTCGTCGGGGGTCGCGTCCTGCTGGAAGTACTCGTCGAGCTGCTCGTCGTCCTCGCAGACGACGGGGGCGCTTCGGCCGACCCCGCGCGGGTCGAAACTGACCAGGTCGTAGCGGGTGCGCAGTTGCGCGTAGTCCTCGCCGAAGGCGGGCAGCGCGGTGACGCCGGAACCGCCGGGACCGCCGAAGTTGAAGATGAGCGAGCCGATGCGCCGACTCGCGTCACCGCTGGTCCGCGCCCGGACCAGTGCGAGCTCGATCGTCTCGCCCCGGGGTTTGTCCCAGTCGAGGGGCGCCTTCATGGTGGCGCACTGCCACTCGCCGCCGTTCGGCAGCGGCGAGGGGGCGTTGCCTCCGCCCTGTTCGTCGGAGGGGGCCGGGCAGTCCGTCCAGCTCAGTTTCTGCCGCGTCAGGTCCTCGTCCTCGGTGTCGTCCGTGCAGCCCGCGAGCAGCGCGGACAGCAGCAGCGCGGTGGTGAGGGTCAGGGCAGTGGCGCGCGCCCGGAAGGGGTTGGGCATGCTCCCATCCTGCGCGCACGCCGGGCGGGCCGCGCGGGGCACGGGCCGTTGGAGGTACGGGCGTACGGGTCCGGGACCGCCCTGGGGTGAAGCGCGGGTGTGCGGGTTCGGGACCGCCTTGGAGTGAGCGCTGGTGTGTCGGTTCGGGACCGCGCTGCGGTGAAGCCCGGGGTGTGCGCGTGCCTATCCTGCGGTGAGCCGCGGGGCGCACAGGCGCCCCCTGACGCTCCGCGGGGCAGCGCGGAGCGCGCAGGTCGCGGACCGTCCCGCGGTGAACCGGGGAGGCGCCCTCCTAGAGCGCCTGCTTGCGCGTGAGGTGGTTGAAGGCGAGCCAGCCGGGCAGCACCGGCAGCCACAGTGTCAGCAGCCGGAACAGCAGCACGGCGGGAGCGGCGACCTCCTTGGGGAGGCCGACGGCGATCAGGCCGACCGTCAGGGTCGCCTCCACCGCGCCCACACCACCCGGTGTCGGCGCGGCGGACCCCAGCGCGTTGCCCGCGAGGAACACCACGGCGACGCTGGCGAGACTGATCGAGGTCGACTCGTCGCCGAACGCGCGGATCGAGGCGTCCAGGCACATCACGAAGCACGCGGTCAGCAGCAGCATGCCGCCGATGCCGGTGACCAGCTTCTGGGGCCGCTGCAGCACGTCGAGCATGCGCGGGACGACACCGGCGAACAGCGACCGCACGCGCGTGACGACGAATTTCCGCAGGAACGGCACGGAGGTCACCACGAGCACGAGGACCGCCACCGTCAGCAGACCGGCGATGACCGTCCGGGACGGCGACAGCGACGGCGTCTTCTCGGTACCGGTCAGATAACCGAAGGCGAGCAGCATCAGGATGTGGCAGCCCAGCCCGAACAACTGCGAGGCGCCGACACTGGCCACCGCGAGCCCCGGGCGCACCCCCGCGCGCTGCAGGAAACGCGTGTTCAGCGCGACACCGCCCACCGCCGCCGGGGCGACGATCTTCACGAACGACCCGGCCACCTGCGCCGCCACGGTCCGCACGAACGGCACCCGCTCGGGCACGAACCCCAGCAGGGCCATCGCCGCCGCGATGTAACTGCCCGCCGAGAACAGCACGGCCGCGGCGACCCAGCCCCACTCGGCGTTGGCGATGAGCGGCCCGAACTCGATGTGTGTGAGCTGGGTCAGCAGGAAGTACGCGCCGATCGCGCCGGCGATGAAACTGATCAGGGTGCGCGGACGGACCCGCTCCAGGCGCGCCGGCTCGACCGGGGCCTGCGGCCTGATGCGCAGCACCTCGTGCCGGATCTGGGTGAGCAGATCCTCCTCGCGCGCCTCCTCCAGCGCCTCGTCGATGGCCCGCTTCTCGGCCCGCTGCTCCGCGCGTGCGGCCTTCCTGTCGGCCTTGTCGGCCTTGCCGGCTCTCTCGGACTGCTCGAGGGTCGGCACGCCGTCGTCCGGGGGCGACTCCTCCAGGCGGGTCTGCTTGGTGTGCCGGGAGGCCTCCAGCACCGCCTCGCGCTCGCGTTGTGCCCGCTCCCGGGCGAGCCTGCGCAGGGTCGCGCGCGTGGAGCGGCTCAGCGCGATGGGCTGGAGCATCGGCAGGCAGTCCGCCACCGCGTCGGGGCCGAGCACGTTCACCGCCGAGGCCACCGCGCGCTCGGCGCCCACCCGCAGGCCGAGGGTGACCAGCAGCTGGGAGATGTCCATGCGCAGCAGCAGATCACCGGCCGCGATCTCGCCGACGCGCAGGTCGGTGAGGATCACCGTGCCGGAACGATCCACCAGGATCGCGTCGCCCACCAGCCTGCGGTGCGCGATACGCCGCGACTGCAGGGCCTTCACCTGGTGCCAGGTGTCGCGCAGCAGCTCGTCGGTGATCTCGGTGTCCGGCAGCGAGTCGAGGGTGTGCCCACCGGTGTGCTCGTAGACGAGCATCACGGCGTCGGGGCCGAGCTCAGAGGTGGCGATCAGCTTGGGCGCGTTGGCGCCGGCCGCGATCGCCGCGTACGCCAGCAGAGCCTCCTGCTCCAGGGCCTGGCGCAGCGACTGCAGGCTGCTGCGGGTGGCGAAGCCGCGCAGGGTGAGGTTGCGCCAGGCGCGGTAGAAGAAGCCCTGCGCCTGCTGCTCCCGGTCGACCACGGTCACGTCCAGCGGCGGACCGTCCTCCAGGGTCACGAAGTAACGGCGGCCCCGGTCGCCCGTCTCCGAGGCGTCCTGCGCTTCCTCGCGGGACGCGCTGACCGGGCGGAAGCCCACGGTCCGCAGGCCCGCCATGAGAGTCCGCCCGGTGGGGCGGACGTTGGGGGAGCCCACCGCGTACAGCGTGCCGTACGCGACGGTCCAGCCGATCAGCACCGTCAGGATGATCGAGAACGGGGTCGTGTACCCGGTGACGAGCATCGAGAAGGCGTCGAGCAGCAGCACGACCCACAGCACCGCACGCCACCGGGGCCTGCGCGACATGCCGACGGCGGTCATGTACGCGATCACCGGTGCGAGATAGCCGTGCACGGGGTCGGTGAGGGCGTGGATGTCGCCGGGCGAGGGCTGGGTGAGCGCCTCCTGGATCGAGCCGGGTGCGGCCCGGGCGACCCACAGGTCGGTGGCGAGGGTCACACCGTGCGCGAGGACCGCCGCGAGCACACCGTCGGCGATGCGCAGTCCGTCCCGTTTGATCAGCCGTTCGATGGCGAAGGCCACGGGCACCAGGAGGATCGCGATGCTGGACGCCAGCCCCGCGATCTTGATGAGCAGGTCGGGTGCCTGGCCGGTGCCCTTGTTGATGTCCTGTTCCAGGCCCGAGGTGGTGCCGTGCGCGAAGGCCGCGATCCCGAGCAGCACGACGACGGCGAGCACGCCCACCAGGAGCCGCATCAGGTCGGAGGGGCGGTGCACGCGCGCGGGGAGCAGCGGTTCGTCGCCCTCCACCTCGTCGACGTGCGCCGTGTCGGAGTCGTCCGCGTGCACAGCGGCCTTCTTCCCGGCTGCCTCGCCGCCGGCGTCCCGCGTGCCGACGTCCCGCGTGCCGACGTCCTCGGGGCTCTCGGCGGGGGCATCCGCGGTGTCCGGGCGCGACGAAGCGTCAGAGGTGCCCTCCGTGCCCTCGGGGTGCGCACCCTGCTGCTTCATCGTCTCTTCTTGGTCTCGTATCACCGGTCACCGCCCGCACGATGGTGGCATGCCGCACCGACACACGGGGGCATCAGGGTGCACATGCGGGGTCGGACAGTCTGCCCGAAGCGCCGCTCCCGGGCGAGGGTCACGCACGGTCGCGAGCGCGTCACATTGTCGGTGGGGTGCGGCAGGATGGTCCGGATGAGCCAGGAGAGCCTTCCGGACGACGCCCGCGCGGAGTACGCCGACGCCCTGCCCGAGTACGCCGAGCGGGTCCTCGACGTCGCCGAACTGATTCCGCCGGGCCGTGTCATGACGTACGGAGACGTGGCCGAGTGGCTGGGTGAGGGCGGCCCCCGTCAGGTGGGCCGCGTGATGTCGCTGTACGGGGGCGGCGTGCCGTGGTGGCGCGTCGTGCGCGCGGACGGCGTCCTGCTCCCGGGGCACGAGCTGAGAGCCCTCGACCGGTACCGCGCGGAGGGCACGCCCCTGAAGGAGGCCGGCCGGGCCGCCGAGGGCCATCTGCCGCGCATCGACCTGAGGCGGGCGCGGTGGGACGGCGGTGAACGCGCGGAGGGTCACACCTGACAGCTTCCGCCATCGGACGGACCACTGTGTGACCTGTGATCCGTTTGAGCGAAGGCGGGCACGTCCGTGACATGACGTACGTTCGTGAGTCGAGGGACTCGCGTGGCAGGAGTGCCCGGAGGGGAAAGGCGGAAGCCCTGCTTCCGCTCCACCCGTCGGCGTAGCGTCGGCCGCACCTGTCCCCCTCACCCCCCGGCCACCGCTCTTACCGCGCGACGGCCCCGCACACAGCACACCCACCAGGACCGGCGAACCACGTGAGCTCCTCTTCCTCCACCAACGGCCTGTCGCACTCCCAGGTGCGACGGGGGAACCGTGGCGCTTACCGACTGGTGCGTACCCCGCCGGCCCGAGTCGATCCCCCTTCTCTTGACGCCGCACAGCGCTCCGTGGTTGACCACCCGAGCGGTCCGTTGCTCGTTCTCGCAGGTCCGGGCACCGGAAAGACCACCACGCTCGTCGAGTCCGTGGCCGCGCGCATCGCCCGGGGCGCGGACCCCGAGCGGATCCTCGTGCTGACGTTCAGCCGTAAGGCCGCCGTCGAGCTGCGGGACCGCATGGCGCTGCGCATAGGAGCGGCGCGCGCGCCCCAGGCGACCACGTTCCACTCGTTCTGCTATGCCCTGGTCCGCGCGCACCAGGACAGCGACCTGTTCGTGGAGCCGCTGCGGCTGCTGTCCGGCCCCGAGCAGGACGTCACCGTCCGGGAGTTGCTTGCCGGCCAGACCGACCTGGAGCGGCTCGGTCTCGCGCATGTGCGGTGGCCGGACGAGCTGCGCGCCTGTCTGACCACGCGTGGCTTCGCCGACGAGGTCCGCGCGGTCCTGGCCCGCAGCCGCGAACTGGGCCTCGGCCCCGAGGCCCTGGACGCCTTCGCCCGCCGCATCGGCCGCCCCGACTGGCGCGCCGCGGCCGCCTTCCTCGCCGAGTACCTCGACGTGCTCGACCTCCAGGGCGTGATCGACTACGCGGAGCTCGTCCACCGCGCGGTGCTGCTGGCCCACCGTCCGCACGTCGCAGAGGTGCTCGCCGCCCGGTACGACGCCGTCTACGTCGACGAGTACCAGGACACCGACCCGGCCCAGGTGCGGCTGCTGCACGCCCTGGCGGGCGGCGGCCGCACGCTCGTCGCGTTCGGCGACCCCGACCAGTCGATCTACACGTTCCGGGGCGCGGACGTGAACGGCATCCTGGAGTTCCCGTACGCCTTCCCGCGCGCGGACGGCCGTCCCGCGCCCGTCGAGGTGCTGCGCACCTCCCGCCGCTCCGGCGCCGCCCTGCTGGCCGCCACCCGGCTGCTGACCCAGCGCATGCCGCTGCCCCGTCTGCCCGCCGACAAGGCCCGCGCCCACCGGGAACTCGCCCCGGTCACGGACGGCGGCCGTGTCGAGGTGTACACGTATCCGACGCCCGGCACGGAGCTGGACAACATCGCCGACATCCTCCGCAGAGCGCACCTGGAGGACGGCGTCCCCTGGAGCGAGATGGCCGTCCTGGTGCGCGCGGGCTCGCGCACCATCCCGGCCGTCCGCCGGGCGCTCACCGCGGCCGGCGTGCCCCTGGACGTCGACGGCGACGACCTGCCCCTGCGCCACGAGCCCGCCGTGGCACCGCTGCTGACGGCGCTCCGGGCGGTGGCCACGGCGGAGGCCGCCCGGCAGCCCGGGGACGAGGAACCCGAGCAGGACTCCTGCTGGCTCGACACCGAGACCGCCCTCACCCTGCTCACCTCCCCGCTCGCCGGCATGGACGCCGCCGACCTGCGCCGCCTCGGCCGCGCGCTGCGCGAGGAGGAGCGCGCCGCGGGCAACCCGCTGCCGCCGCCCTCCGACGCACTCCTCGCGCGGGCACTGGCCGAACCGGAACGCCTGGCCGTGCACGACCCCACGTACGCGCGTGGCGCCCAGCGTCTCGGCGCGCTGCTCCGCAAGGCCCGCGAGCGCCTGGCCGGCGGCGGCACGGCGGAGGACGCGCTGTGGGACCTGTGGGAGGGCACACCGTGGCCCGGCCGCCTGGAGCGAGCCGCCCGGCGCGGCGGCGCTGCGGGCCGCAACGCCGACCGCGACCTCGACGCCGTGTGCGCCCTGTTCGCGACCGCCGCGCGCGCGGAGGAGCGCACCGGCGGCCGGGGCGCCCTGAACTTCCTGGAGGAGATCGACGCCGAGGACATCGCCGCCGACACCCTCACACGACGCGCCGTACGGCCCGACGCCGTCCGTCTGATGACCGCGCACCGCGCCAAGGGCCTGGAATGGCGCCTGGTCGTCGTGGCCGGCGTCCAGGAGGGCCTGTGGCCGGACCTGCGCCGCCGCGGCTCCCTACTGGAAGCCGACCGCATCGGCCGCGACGGACTCGCCGAACCCCTCACCCCGGGAGCGCTGCTCGCCGAGGAGCGGCGCCTGTTCTACGTGGCCGCCACGCGCGCGCGTGAACGCCTCGTCGTCACCGCCGTGAAGGCGCCCGCCGACGACGGCGACCAGCCCTCCCGCTTCCTGACCGAGCTCGGAGTCGAACCGAAGGACGTCACCGGCCGCCCGCGCCGCCCGCTGTCCGTCGCCGCGCTGGTCGCGGAGCTGCGCGCCACGACGGTCGACCCGCGTGTGTCCGACACCCTCCGCGAGGCCGCCGCCCGCCGCCTGGCCCGGCTCGCCGCACTCGCCGACGAGGACGGCCGCCCCCTGGTGCCGTCCGCGCACCCCTACCGCTGGTGGGGCATGTTCGAACCCACCGAGTCCAAGGTGCCGCTGCGCAACCGCGACCAGCCCGTCGTGCTGTCCGGGAGCGCCCTCGACCAGCTCGCGAACACCTGCGCCCTGCAGTGGTTCCTCGGCCGCGAGGTGAAGGCCGACGCGCCCGCCACCGCCGCCCAGGGCTTCGGCAACGTGGTGCACGTCCTCGCCGACGAGGTCGCCTCCGGACACACCCCGGCCGACCTGGCCGTCCTCATGGAACGCCTGGACTCCGTGTGGAACGCGCTGGCCTTCGACGCGCCCTGGAAGTCGGTGCAGGAGAAGGAGACCGCGCGCGTGGCACTCGAACGCTTCCTGAGGTGGCACGTCATGGACCGCGCGGGCCGCACCCCGGTCGCCAGCGAGCACGACTTCGACGTCACCCTCGAAGCGGGCGACTACGAGGTGCGCATCCGTGGCCAGATGGACCGCGTCGAGGCCGACGCTGACGGCCGCGCCTACGTCGTCGACTTCAAGACCGGCAAGCAGGCCCCGAGCGCCGCCGACGTGGCCCGTCACCCTCAGCTCGCCGTCTACCAGCTCGCCGTCCGCGAGGGCGCCGTCGACGAGGTCTTCGACGGAGTCCGCCCCGAACCCGGCGGCGCCGAGCTGGTCCACCTGCGACAGGGCGCCGCCCAGCGGGACGGCGGTGAGACCGTCCCCAAGGTGCAGGCGCAGCAGCCGCTGGAGGGGGAGTGGATCGGCGAACTGCTCGCCACGGCCGCCGGCAAGGTTCTCGACGAACGGTTCACACCCACCGCCGGGCAGCACTGCACCCACTGCGCGTTCCGGGCGTCGTGCAGCGCGCGGCCCGAGGGGCGGCACGTGATCGAGTAACGGCTGTGGTACATCGCACCACACGTGCTGAGCTGCGCTTCTGCTTCTCCTGCCGGTGATCGGGCACCCGCTGTCAGTGGCCGCCGCTAGCCTCTCTGGGGTGTCCGCTCGTCTCACCGATCCCGATCAGCTCAAGGAGCTCCTCGGCATCCCCTTCACTCCGGAGCAGACGGCCTGCATCACCGCGCCGCCCGCCCCGCAGGTGATCGTGGCCGGAGCCGGCTCGGGCAAGACGACGGTGATGGCGGCACGGGTCGTCTGGCTGGTCGGCACCGGCCAGGTCGCCCCCGAACAGGTGCTCGGCCTCACCTTCACCAACAAGGCCGCCGGCGAACTCGCCGAGCGTGTCCGCAAGGCACTGGTCAAGGCCGGCGTCACCGACCCGGACGTGATCGACCCGGACAACCCGCCGGGCGAGCCGGTGATCTCCACGTACCACGCCTTCGCGGGCCGTCTGCTCACCGACCACGGTCTGCGCATCGGGCTGGAACCGACGTCCCGTCTGCTCGCCGACGCCACCCGCTACCAGCTCGCCGCGCGCGTACTGCGTGAGGCGCCCGGGCCCTACCCGGCCCTGACCCGCTCCTTCCCGGACCTCGTCGGCGACCTGCTGACCCTCGACGCCGAGCTCGCCGAACACCTCGTACGGCCCGAGGACCTGCGCGCGTGGGACGCCGAACTCCTGCGCACTCTGCAGAACGTCAAGCTCACCAACGCCGACCTGCGCAAGGTCCCCGATGCGGCCGCCGCCCGCCGTGAACTGGCCGACCTGGTGCTCCGCTACCGGGCGGCCAAGCGCGAGCGCGACCTGCTCGACTTCGGCGACCAGATCGCCCTCTCGGCCCAGCTCGCCCGGATCCCCGAGGTGGGCCGCCTCCTGCGCGACGAGTTCCGCGTGGTCCTCCTCGACGAGTACCAGGACACCTCCGTCGCCCAGCGCGTCCTCCTCGCAGGCCTGTTCGGCGGCGGCACCGGCCACCCGGTGACCGCCGTCGGCGACCCCTGCCAGGCCATCTACGGCTGGCGCGGCGCGTCCGTCGCCAACCTCGACGACTTCCCCGAGCACTTCGCCCGCGCCGACGGGCGCCCCGCCACCCGCCAGGCGCTCAGTGAGAACCGCCGCAGCGGCGGTCGCCTCCTCGACCTCGCCAACGGCCTTGCGGAACCCCTGCGCGCCATGCACGCGGGCGTGGAGGCCCTCCGCCCGGCCCCCGGGGCCGACGACGACGGCATCGTGCGCTGCGCCCTGCTGCGCACCCACGCCGAGGAGATCGACTGGGTCGCCGACTCCGTCGCCCACCTCGTCCGCACCGGAACGGCACCGGGCGAGATCGCCGTCCTGTGCCGTACGGCGACCGACTTCGCCGAGATCCAGGGCGCGCTGGTGGCCCGCGACATCCCGGTCGAGGTGGTCGGCCTCTCCGGGCTGTTGCACCTGCCCGAGATCGCCGACCTCGTCGCCGTCTGCGAGGTGCTCCAGGACCCCGGCGCCAACGCCTCCCTCGTGCGGCTGCTGACCGGCCCGCGCTGGCGCATCGGCCCGCGCGACCTCGCCCTTCTGGGGCGGCGCGCCCGGCTGCTCGTCGCCCACGCGCGCGTGGACGGCGACGACGACCCGGACCGGCGGCTCGCCGAGGCCGTCGAGGGAGTCGACCCGTCCGAGGTCATCTCGCTCGCCGACGCCCTCGACACGTTCCTGGAGACGCCGCTGGACGGCCACGGGGACGACGACGGGCTGCCCTTCTCACCCGACGCGCGCGTGCGCTTCGCGCGCCTGGCCGCCGAACTGCGCGACCTGCGCCGCTCCCTGTCCGACCCGCTGATGGACGTCCTGCACCGCGTCCTGGCCGTCACCGGCCTGGAGGTCGAGCTGTCGGCGTCCCCGCAGGCCCTGGCCGCCCGCCGCCGCGAGACCCTGTCGAACTTCCTGGACACAGCCGCGTCCTTCGCCGCCGGCGACAACGAGGCGACCCTGCTCGCCTTCCTCGGTTTCCTGCGCACCGCCGCCCAGTACGAGAAGGGCCTCGACAACGCGCTGCCCGGCGGCGAGAACACCGTCAAGGTGCTCACCGCGCACAAGTCCAAGGGCCTGGAGTGGGACGTCGTAGTCGTGCCCGGCCTCGTCACCGGCACGTTCCCCAGCACCCAGGGCCGCGAGAAGTGGACCGCCCAGGGCAAGGTGCTGCCGCACGGCCTGCGGGGCGACGCCGACACACTGCCCGACGTCGAGTCCTGGGACCCGCGTGGCCTGAAGGCCTTCCAGGAGGCCATGAAGGACCACCAGCACACCGAGGAACTCCGTCTCGGCTACGTCACCTTCACCCGGCCCCGCTCCCTGCTCCTGGGCTCCGGCCACTGGTGGGGCCCCACCCAGAAGAAGCCGCGGGGCCCGTCCGCGTTCCTGTGGGCGCTGTACGACCACTGCGCCGCCGGGCACGGCGAGATCGAGGCCTGGGCCGACGAGCCCGCCGAGGACGAGGAGAACCCCGCCCTGCACCGGGCGACCGCCGACCAGGCGTGGCCCCTGCCCCTGGACGAGACGGCCCTCGCCCGGCGCAGGGCGGCCGCCGCGACCGTCCTGGCCCACCTGGAGGACCTCGCCGCCCACCAGGACGGCCACCCCGCGGCCGTGCACGACCCGGACACCTACGACGACCCGGACTGGCCCCCGCCACCGGAGGACGACGAGCCTCCGTACGACGAACCCGACCCGTTCGGAACCGACCCGCTCGATGCAGATCCGCTCGATGCTGATCCGGTCGGATTCGACGCCATCGGAACCGACCCGTACGAACCCGGTTCCTCCGACCCCGGTTCCTCCGACTCCGCGCGGTCCGACTCCGGTTCTTTCGGCCCCGGGTCCATCGAACCCGCGCCCTTCGAGAACGCTCCCGCCGACGCGGACGCCTGGCCGGCGCAGCGCCCCACCATCCCCCGCCAGGCGGCGGCACCGGACGCCCCGGGCGCGCGCCCGAACGCCGGGCGGCCGGACCGCCTCACCCCGGAGGAGGCCCGAATCGTCGCCTCCTGGGACCGCGACCTCGACGCCCTCACCGGAGAGCTCCTGCGCGCCCGGGAGAGCGTCACCGAGGTGCCCCTGCCTGCGTCGCTCACCGCCTCCCAGCTGCTGCGTCTGGCCGCCGACCCGGACGGTTTCGCACAGGAGCTGGCCCGCCCCATGCCGCGCCCGCCGCAGCCCGCGGCGCGCCGCGGCACCCGCTTCCACGCCTGGGTCGAGGCCCGATTCGAGGAGCTGACGCTGCCCATGCTGGAGCCGGACGACCTGCCCGGCAGCGAGGCCGAGATCGCCGACGAGCGCGACCTGGAAGCCCTCAAGGACGCCTTCGAGCGCACCCCGTACGCACACCGCACGCCCTACCGGGTGGAGGCCCCCTTCCAGCTCGCCCTCGCCGGCCGGGTCGTACGGGGCCGCATAGACGCCGTCTACAAGGAGGGCGAGGGAGAGGCGGCGACGTACGAGATCGTCGACTGGAAGACGAGCCGGGGCCGCACCGCCGACCCCCTCCAGCTCGCGGTGTACCGGCTCGCCTGGGCCGAGCAGCAGGGCGTGCCCCTGGAGTCGGTCACGGCCGCGTTCCTCTACGTGCGCAGCGGTGAGGTCGTACGGCCGGACGACCTGCCCGACCGCGCGGCGCTGGAGCGGCTGCTGATGGGTCAGACGTCCGGTGACGAACCGCACGATCAGGACGTCGGCGCGGGCCGATAGGCTCGTGGACATGAGCCAGCCCGTTGACAGTGCCGTCAGCGCCGTCCGCACGTACATAGAGCGGCACCGCGCCGCCTTCCTCGACGACCTCGCCGAGTGGCTGCGCATCCCGTCGGTGTCGGCCCAGCCCGAGCACGCCACCGACGTCCGGCGCAGCGCCGACTGGCTCGCCGCCAAGCTGGGGGGGACCGGCTTCCCGACCACCGAGGTCTGGCAGACGCCAGGCGCCCCCGCCGTCTTCGCCGAGTGGCCCTCCGCCGACCCCGAGGCGCCCACGGTCCTCGTCTACGGCCACCACGACGTGCAGCCCGCCGCCCGCGAGGACGGCTGGCACAGCGAGCCCTTCGAGCCGGTCGTCCGGGAAAACCGCCTGTACGCGCGCGGGGCGGCCGACGACAAGGGCCAGGTGTTCTTCCACACCCTCGGCGTCCGCGCCCACCTCGCCGTCACCGGCCGCACCAGCCCGGCCGTACACCTGAAACTGCTCGTCGAGGGCGAGGAGGAGTCCGGTTCGCCGCACTTCCGGGCGCTCGTCGAGGAGCATGCCGACCGGCTGGCCGCCGACGCCGTGATCGTCTCCGACACCGGCATGTGGTCCGAGGACACCCCCACCGTCTGCACCGGCATGCGCGGCCTCGCCGAGTGCGAGATCCGGCTGTACGGCCCCGACCAGGACATCCACTCCGGCTCCTTCGGCGGCGCGGTCCCCAACCCGGCCACGGCCGCCGCCCGCCTGGTCGCGGCCCTGCACGACGAGCACGGGCGCGTGGCGATCCCCGGCTTCTACGACGGCATCGTCGAACTCACCGACCGCGAACGGGCACTGTTCGCACAGCTGCCCTTCGACGAGGAGCAGTGGCTGCGCACCGCCAGGTCGTACGCCACCCACGGCGAGGCCGGATACACCACCCTGGAGCGGATCTGGGCCCGCCCCACCGCCGAGGTCAACGGCATCGGCGGCGGTTACCAGGGCGCCGGCAGCAAGACGATCATCCCGTCCTCCGCCCTGGTGAAGCTGTCCTTCCGACTGGTAGCGGGCCAGGACCCCGACCACGTCGAGAAGGCCGTCCGCGCCTGGGCCGAGGCGCAGGTGCCCGCCGGAATCCGCTGCGAGATCACCTTCGGCGCGGCCACGCGCCCGTGCCTGACGCCCTTGGACCACCCGGCCCTCCAGTCCGTCGTCCGTGCGATGGGGCGCGCCTTCGGCACACCCGTCCGCTTCACGCGCGAGGGCGGGTCCGGACCTGCCGCGGACCTCCAGGACGTCCTCGGCGCACCGGTGCTCTTCCTCGGCATCTCCGTCCCCTCCGACGGCTGGCACGCCCCGAACGAGAAGGTCGAGCTCGACCTGCTGCTCAAGGGCGTCGAGACCACCGCGTACCTGTGGGGCGACCTCGCCGAGCACTGGCGCCATGCGCCCTGAGCCCCTTGCGCCGTCCCAACCGGCCGACCGCCCGGGGCACACTGGAAGGACCGCCCCGCACCGCAGAGCCCGGCCGGACCCGGTCGCATCCCGCCGCACGTCCCGCTGAACCGCCCGCCGAAACCAACCGTTCCACCGGGGGAGTTGGAAGCACCCGTGACCACCTGGACCGACCACCACGCCGACCGCCCGATCTCGCTGACCGCTCCCAGCGGCATCGACCGGGCCGCGCACCACCGGCTCGACGAGGCCTGGCTGGCGGCGGCGTGGAGCCACCCCTCGACGCGCTGCTTCGTGGTCTCCGGCGGCCAGGTCCTCATCGACGAGACGGCGGACGGGCGCACCGAACTCGTGATGACCCCCTCGTTCGAGGCCCCGCTGACCGAGGCGCACCGCTACTTCCTCGGCATCGACGAGGACGGCGTCAGCTACTTCGCCCTCCAGAAGGACTCCCTGCCCGGCCGCATGGACGACTCCGCGCGCCCCGCGGGCCTGCGGGAGGCGGGCCTGCTGCTGTCGCCCCGCGACGTGGGCCTGATGGTGCACGCGGTTGGCCTGGAGAACTGGCAGCGCACCCACCGCTTCTGCTCCCGCTGCGGCGAGCGCACCGTCATCGCCGCGGCCGGCCACATCCGCCGCTGCCCCGCCTGCGGCGCCGAGCACTACCCGCGCACCGACCCCGCCGTGATCATGGCCGTGACCGACGAGGACGACCGCATCCTGCTCGGCCGCCAGGTCCACTGGCCCGAGGGCCGCTTCTCGACGCTCGCCGGTTTCGTGGAGCCCGGGGAGTCCATCGAGCAGTCGGTGCGCCGCGAGGTCCACGAGGAGGTCGGCATCACCGTCGGCCAGGTCGAGTACATCGCCAGCCAGCCCTGGCCCTTCCCGTCCAGCCTCATGCTGGGCTTCATGGCCCGCGCCACGTCGACCGAGATCGACGTCGACGGCGACGAGATCCACGAGGCCCGCTGGTTCTCCCGCGACGAACTGGGCGCGGCCTTCGAGTCGGGCGAGGTCCTCCCGCCGTACGGCATCTCGATCGCGGCCCGCCTGATCGAGCTTTGGTACGGCAAGCCGCTGCCGACGAGGACCGTCGCCTGACACTTTGCATGGGCACGACCGACCCGTACTGGAACCACAACGTCCACTACCACCGGGCGGTGCTCGCCGCCGTGCCGGACGGCTGCCGGGCGGCGCTGGACGTGGGATGCGGGGACGGTCTGCCGGCCCGCAAGCTGGCGACGCGGGCGGAAACCGTCACCGGCGCGGACCGTTCGCCGGACATGATCCGCCTCGCGCGCGAGAACCAGCCCGGGAACGTCACGTTCCTGGAGGTGGACTACCTCGACGACACTTCTCTTGGCGAGCGCGTACGACTTCGTCAGCGCGGTCGCCGTCGTCCACCACACGGTGTTCGAGGACGCGGTGGCCCACCTCGTAGGCCTCCTGGCGCCCGGCGGCCGCCTGGCGATCGTCGGCCTGGCGTGCAACCGCACCCTGCTCGACTGGGTGTTCAGCGGATGCGGGGTGCCCGCGAGCAGGTTCGGAGCTCCGCTCCACGCCGGGACGCAAGGCCCCGCCGGCATGCCGATGGAGGACGCGACCATGTCCTGGGGCGAGGTCCGGCACGCCGCCCGCCGTCTGCTGGCCGGCTGCCGGTTCCGCCGCAGGCTGCTGTGGCGCTACACCGTGGTATGGAACAAACCGCGAGAAGGCGGCCCCTGAGCAATCTCAGGAACCGCCTTCCGCGCGGAAGCCGCCGAGCACCTACGCGCCGATCTTCTGCTTCACCTGAGCCAGCGACGGGTTCGTCAACGTCGAACCGTCCGGGAAGAGCACGGTCGGCACCGTCTGGTTTCCGCCATTGGCCTTCTCGACGAACGCCGCCGACTCCGGGTCCTGCTCGATGTTGATCTCGGTGTACGCGATGCCCTCGCGGTCCAGCTGGCTCTTCAGCCGACGGCAGTAGCCGCACCACGTCGTGCTGTACATCGTCACAGTGCCCGGCATGTCTCTCGTGCTCCTTCGGCGGTTCGGGGAATGAGTGCTCGCTGTTGGAACGTACTTGAAAGGGCCACCATTCCCACGGGCGGTGCCTCGTCACGTGACGCCTGCCGCATTAGTACGACAATCGGTGCCTGCCTGTGGACAACCGCCTCACCCGTCTCCGGCGACCTGGCAGCATGGCCATGTGACAGCAGCAACGCACTCCACGCTCTTCCCGCAGGTACCGGACTCGGCCGACGCGGTGCTCGAAGGGCTCGACCCCGAGCAGCGCGAGGTGGCCACCGCCCTGCACGGTCCGGTGTGCGTGCTGGCGGGCGCCGGCACGGGCAAGACCCGGGCGATCACCCACCGCATCGCCTACGGGGTGCGTGCCGGGGTCCTGCAGCCCTCCAGTGTGCTGGCCGTCACGTTCACCAACCGTGCCGCCGGGGAGATGCGCGGCCGGCTGCGCCAGCTCGGCGCCGTCGGCGTCCAGGCCCGCACCTTCCACTCGGCGGCCCTGCGGCAGCTCCAGTACTTCTGGCCGAAAGCGATCGGTGGCTCCATGCCCCGGCTCGTCGACCGCAAGATCCAGCTCGTCGCCGACGCGGCCGCCGCCTGCCGCATCCGCCTCGACCGCAACGAGCTGAGGGACGTCACCGCGGAGATCGAGTGGTCCAAGGTCACCCAGACCGTCCCCGCCGACTACGCTCCCGCCGCCGCCAAGGCCGGCCGCGAGGCCCCCCGTGACCCGGCGGAGATCGCGCAGCTGTACTCCGCCTACGAGGACCTCAAGCGCGAGCGCGCCGTCATCGACTTCGAGGACGTGCTGCTGCTGACCGTGGCCATCCTCCAGGACCGGCAGGACATCGCCGAACAGGTCCGCGCCCAGTACCAGCACTTCGTCGTCGACGAGTACCAGGACGTCAGCCCTCTCCAGCAGCGGCTGCTGGAGCTGTGGCTCGGCGACCGGAACAACCTGTGCGTGGTCGGCGACGCCAGCCAGACGATCTACTCCTTCACCGGAGCGACCCCCGACCACCTGCTCGACTTCCGCGTCCGCCACCCCGGTGCCACCGTCGTCAAACTGGTCCGCGACTACCGCTCCACCCCCCAGATCGTCCACCTCGCCAACGGCCTGCTCGCCCAGGCCCGCGGCCGCGCCGCCGACCACCGCCTGGAGCTGGTCTCCCAGCGCCCCGCGGGTCCCGAGCCCGCCTTCGCCGAGTACACCGACGAGCCCGCCGAGGCCGAGGGCGCGGCCCGCCGCATCCGCGAGCTGATCGACGCCGGAGTCCCCGCCGGCGAGATCGCCGTCCTCTTCCGTACGAACGCGCAGTCCGAGACCTACGAACAGGCCCTCGCCGACGCCGGAGTCCCCTACCAACTGCGCGGTGCGGAACGCTTCTTCGACCGCCCCGAAGTCCGCAAGGCGGGCATCGCCCTGCGCGGCGCGGCCCGCTTCGGCGGCAACGACTCCCTCCTCGACGACACCGTCGACCTGCCCTCCCAGGTACGCGCCGTGCTGTCGGGGGAGGGCTGGACCCCCCAGCCCCCGGCCGGCTCCGGCGCCGTACGAGAGCGCTGGGAGTCCCTGGCCGCCCTGGTGAACCTCGCCCAGGACTTCGCCGCCGCCAAACCCGGTGCCACCCTGGCCGACCTCGTCGCCGAACTCGACGAGCGGGCGAACGCCCAGCACGCCCCGACCGTCCAGGGGGTCACCCTCGCCTCCCTGCACTCTGCCAAGGGCCTGGAGTGGGACGTCGTCTTCCTGGTCGGCGTCGCCGAGGGGATGATGCCGATCACCTACGCGAAGACCGACGAGCAGATCGAGGAGGAGCGCCGCCTCCTCTACGTCGGTGTCACCCGCGCGCGCGAGCGCCTCCATGTCTCCTGGGCGCTGGCCCGCTCGCCAGGCGGCCGCCCGAACCGCCGCCCCAGCCGTTTCCTGGACGGACTGCGCCCCGGTTCGGTCGCCACCGGCGGACGCCCCGCCACCGGAGGCTCGGGTGCCGGTGTCGAGCGCGGCTCGACCGGAACCGGGGCAACCGCCCCGCGCCGGACGCAGCGAACTCCCGCCCGCTGCAGGGTTTGCGGCCGCACCCTGACCGACGCGGGCGAGATGAAGCTGATGCGGTGCGAGGACTGCCCCTCCGACATGGACGAGGGCCTCTACGAACGGCTGCGTGAGTGGCGCGCTGACCAGGCAAGAAACAGCGGGCAGCCCGCGTTCTGCGTCTTCACCGACAAGACGCTGATGGCGATCGCCGAGACCGCCCCCGAGGACGAGCACGAGCTCGCCCGCATCCCCGGGGTGGGGATGCGCAAGCTCAACCGCTACGGAGCCGATGTCCTGGCCATCTGCGCAGGCCAGCACACCGGCGGGGACGACTCAAAGGACTGACGCCAACTCGTGGAAAAAATAGTTTGCGCACGCCCCAGCAATCCCCATAGGTTCTAGGCACGAGAGCGGCGGCCTTCTCGAAGGCCCTGGCTCCGTGTTGTACTTGCATATCCGTCGGACTGGTTCATCCGGTCCCCCGAGACGCCGAGAGGAGGCGAGTCCAGTGATCAGCATCAACACCAGCTCCACCAGCATCGTGAAAATGACCGATCGCTCGGCCGTCTCCCTGTGCATGCTCGGCGTTTCGAACCTGGGCACCGGTCTGTCCGGCATTCGTGCCGTGCGTCCGGCGTCCTCCGTTGCTCCTGCGGGCCTTGTCGCCCGTGAGCGCAATGAGCGACCGACCAAGGCACTGGAAGCGGCAGCGGCACAGGCACAGGCCTATGCCTTCGCGGCGACCGGTGCCGGATTCCGGAAGCTGACGACGCAGCACCACCTGATGTGGGCCTTCCGTGGGCCAGAACCCTGGAGTGATCCAGCCTGATCGCCGATCAGGCCGGCGCCTTCAGGGCCGCGGAACCCCATCCGGGATCCGCGGCCCTTCTGTTTTCCCTCAAGCGGGACGGCAGACCGAAGGGGCCTCGGGACAAGAAAAGAACCCGGTACCAAGCCGCCCCCCGGCCAACCGGCCGGAAATGACCAGACGAGGAAGACGAACCGTGCAACTCGAAGCGCACGCCCCGTCCGTACCGCCTTCCGAAACGATCCCCAAGCCCGGCCCCACGGAGGACTCCACCTTGACTCCGCTCACCGCGCTCACCGCGCTCGACGACGCCATCGAGAACCTCGGCGTCCCCGTCCCCTGCCGCTCCAACGACCCGGAGGTCTTCTTCGCGGAGTCGCCCGCGGACGTGGAGTACGCCAAGTCCCTGTGCCGCACCTGCCCGCTGATCGAGGCCTGCCTCGCCGGCGCCAAGGAGCGGCGTGAGCCCTGGGGCGTCTGGGGTGGCGAGCTGTTCGTCCAGGGTGTCGTCGTCGCCCGGAAGCGGCCGCGTGGCCGCCCGCGCAAGAACCCGGTCACGGCATGAACACCGCAGGAACAATCGACCGTCCCCTCACGCACGACCCCCAGAAGCAGGCCCCGATGAAGCCGTCCACCCACGAGCCCGCAGGCTCCGCGACCGAAGACTTCACCACCAGTGGCGCGAACGACTCGCGTCAGAACAGGACCCGAGAGATGCAACTCATCCCAGAAGCCATGGCTCGTGCCCATATGCACGAGCGACTGCGAGAGGCGGAGCGGGACCGCCAGGCCGTGCGCCTGGTGGCCGCCCGCCGGATGCAGCGCCGGGCGGAGCGCGCCTCGCGGCGCGCCCGCAGGGCGCTCGCCATGGCGGTCATGCAGTAACCGTCCAGGCCTGAAGCGGTGGCCTCCCGTCAGGAGGCGAAGCTCCCCGCGGGGGCCGGTCCGTGCCGAACGGACCGGCCCCCGCGGTGCGTTGTGTCCGCGCGCGAGGGTCACGGCGTTATCGTCGCCGGATGGCGAGCCATTCCGGAGACAGCGACGACGGCGGCTCCACTGCGGAGCCCCAGTTCCTCGTGTGCGCCCGCTGCGGCACCAGAGCCGAGGCCCCCCAGCCCACCTGGACCTTCTCCGTGGAGAACGGCGTCCGCCAGCACTTCTGTGCGACCTGCTCCCGGGAGAACCTCAGGGCGATCGAGGGACGGCTGGACTCGGAGTGGTGGTAACCCCGGCGCGGTAGGGCCCGCGGTGCCGAAGCGCACAGGCCGAGTCAGCAGCGCTGTCCCCGAGGCACTCAGGCCTCCGCCGCCGAGTCCCCCTCCTTGACGTCCTCCTCCGGAACGAACCCCGGCAGCCACTCCTCCAACTCCTCGCGCAGCCGCACCGTGGCGCTCAACTGGCACAGGACACCGATCGTGCTGAGGGTCACCCGGTGGATCAGGAGGTACGCCGGAGGCAGGTTGAGCTGCTTGCCGAGCTGGTAGGCGGGGGAGCGGGGGTCGGCAATGCGGGCTGCCTGGCTGCGCATCCAGCCGCGGGTGAAGGTGAACTCGTCGACCTGGGCCGGTTCGATGATCGGCAGCAGATAGTCGAGGACGGCCTCGGGATCCAGCTCTATGGACTCCTTGACGAAGCCCTCTGCGCAGAGGAGTTCGTAGACGGCCTCCGCCTCGCCGTCGAGGGTCATGCGCAGCGACTCACCGATCTCGGGCGGCAGGCCACCGGGCAGGCGGTCGACCGTGCCGAAGTCCAGGACGCCCAGCCGCCAGTCCTCCTCGTCGTCCGGGCCGCCGGGCAGCAGGCGGAAGTTGCCCGGGTGCGGATCGGCGTGCAGCAGGCCGGTGCGGGCCGGGCCGGAGAAGAGGAAGCGGGCCAGGAGCTGACCGGCGCGGTCGCGCTGCTCCTGCGTGCCCTCAGAGATGATCTCCGACAGCGGTATGCCGTCGATCCACTCGGTGATCAGGACCTGCTCGCACTGGTGGACCACGTTCGGCACCACCACGTCCGGGTCGTCGGTGAACTCCTCGGCGTGCGTCCGCTGGGCCTGGGCCTCCAGGCCGTAGTCCAGTTCCTCCGACACCCGGTCCTTGAGCTCGGTGATCAGCGGCTTGATGTCCATGCCCGGGATCAGCGGCCCCAGCAGGCGGGCGAAGCGGCTCAGCTGGTTCAGGTCGGACAGCAAAGCCTCGCCGGCGCCCGGGTACTGCACCTTGACCGCCACCTCGCGGCCGTCGTGCCACACTCCCCGGTGCACCTGGCCGATCGAGGCCGCCGCGGAGGGCTTGTCCTCGAACTCCAGGAACAGCTCGTTCCAGTTCTCGCCGAGCCGCTCCTGGAGCACCGCGTGGACGGTGCGGGTCGGCATCGGCGGCGCCGCCTCCTGGAGCTTGGTCAGCGCGGCCCGGTAGGGCCCGGCGATCTCCTCGGGCAGCGCCGACTCGAAGACGGACAGGGCCTGGCCGAACTTCATCGCCCCGCCCTTGAGCTCGCCGAGCACCTTGAACAGCTGCTCAGCCGTGCGCTGTTGCAGTTCGCGGCCGACGAGCTCCGCGGACTCGCCGACGATCCGCTTGCCGAGTCCCCAGGTGGCCCGCCCGGCGAAGCCGAGCGGGAGCGCGGCGAGCTTGGCGGTCCGGGTGACCGCCTTCCGGGGAAGATCAGACATGCGCCCTCCAAGTCCCAGCCAGCCGCTCCGCGTCTGCCTTACGACGCAACCGCTCCGACGGCCGTTGCACCGCCATTGTCTCGTGCGGATCCCCGTCTTCGGAGGTGTGTTCCCCCATACCTTTCTCCCCGGCTCCGCACGGGCATGCGGGATGCCCCCACACCGGCCGCGCGTGCCAGTGGAGGCCGGGAGCGGAGACCTCCCAGCGGGCGCTGGCGCTCGACGGCACCCGGCCGTCCAGGAAGGCGAGCGCGTGAGCGGCCGCCAGCCCGGCCACCGTCGTGGCCAGCGCCAGGTCGCACGGTCGCACCTGGCGCTGTCTCCCCGAGCGCCATTGGGCGACCAGGCGCGGCCAGGTCGGGTCCCGGTCGGTGCGGCTCTCGTGCAGACAGCCCGCGCAGCCCGTCTCACCCGGCAGGACGAGAGGGCCGACCATACCGGTTCCCTCCACCACTCCGGCATAGAGGTGGGGTGTGCCGGATGCCATGAGGGTCTCGGCGGCGGACGCGGCCGGTGCGTGGACGGCCACGTCGTCCCGCGGGGCGAGCACCACCAGCGAGTAGCCCTGGTCACCGTCCTCGGGCGCGGTGCCGGGTCCGCGGCGCGGCGGACGGTCCGGTGCCGCGCGGCGTACCGCACGGCGGGCCGCCTCGTCCCGGCGGTCACCGACCGCCTCGGCGGGCAGACCGCCCGGCGCGACATCCCACGGCTCGACGCAGCCGCCGTCGCGCACATCGACCTCGCCCACCCCGGCACCCGAGAGCAGCGCGGCGACCACCGCGCCCACCCGGCCCGCGCCCCGGACCTGCACCCGCAGGGAGCGGCGGGCGGCCATAACCCTGAGCGCGTCGCCCGGCTCCGATGTGGTCAGGGACAGGGAGGCGAGATCCGGGCGCAGCCGGTCGAGGACGTCCTTCTTCTTCCGCAGCGCGTCGGCGGCCGGCCCGCCACCCCGCGCGTCGTCGAGCAGCCCCGCCCGCGCCAGCCCCCGCACGAGCCCGTCGACATGGCCGTCGGGCAGATCCATGCGGCGTCCCTCCTCGCGCAGCAGCTCCAGCCCGCGTGTGCCGTTGAGCAGCTCGAGGAAGCTGCCCGTCGCGGTGTCCATCGGTCCGAGCGTCATCGCGTGCGCCGGAGTCATCCCGAATTGCACAGTGCTGAGATCGCGCCAGCCGCGCCGGAGCGCGGGTTTCACCATCGGATGCATGCCAGGCCCCCGTTTGCCCTCGTTCGTCCCCGTTCGCCGACGGGCCCCGGTCGCGGTTCCCTCGGCGAGAGCCAGCATGCCCGGATCCGGGGCCGGCTGCCGGAAGTTGTCCACAGGCGGAGGGAATCGTCGTACAAATCCGGCGCGCGGTGGGGCGATCGGCGCGGAACCGTACCGGAGCCGGGACTTCCCCGGGCGCAGCGGGTAACGTCGGGGCGTGCCCGCCGACCCACTGCACCGCGCCGGAAAGTCACAGCGCAGCACGACGAGCCAGCCGACGAGCGGCTCGGGGGCGAGCGCGATCGAGGTCCGCAGGAGCGCCCGTCGCCGCAGAACGGTCTCCGCGTACCGCGAGGGCGATCGCACCGTCGTGCTCATCCCCGCCCGGATGTCCGAGGCGGAGGAGCAGCGCTGGGTGAGCGTCATGCTCGACAAACTGGCCGCCCAGGAGAGCAGGCGGGCGCTCGGCGACGGCGAACTGGCCGAGCGCGCCCAACGGTTGTCGGCCGAGTACTTCGCCGGCCGTGCCCGGCCGACCTCGGTGCGCTGGGTCACCAACCAGAACACGCGCTGGGGCTCGTGCACCCCGTCGGAGGGCAGCATCCGCCTGTCGCACCGTCTGCAGGGCATGCCCGAGTACGTCGTCGACTACGTCCTCGTCCACGAGCTGGCACATCTGCTGGTGCCCGGACACGGGCCGCGGTTCTGGCGGCTGCTGGAGGCCTACCCGCGCACCGAACGCGCCCGGGGCTACCTGGAAGGCGTGGTCGCGGCCGAGCGGCTGCCCCATGTGCCACCCCCTGTACCGCCCCACGTGCCCGGCACGCTCGAGGAGTGACCGACCGGGCGCGGTGACCGGGGCGGGTGACCGCTTACCCGGGACGAGCAGCCGATACGGCCGAGCACGGGTTCTGTACCGGCTCTGTACCGACTGCGTCCGGTGTCCGAGTTTGCCGTTAGCCTGGCGCGACGCACTCACGTTCTGGATGGGGGACGGTCGTTACGCATGGCCAGGGAATTCCAACGCGGCCACAAGGCCAGGATCAGTGACCTCACCGCGGGCACGGATCTGTACGTAGGCGTGCAGATCTCCGGCCCGGGGCTGAGCTTCGACATCAGCTGCTTCGGTCTGGACGCCGACGAACGGCTCTCGGACGACCGGTACTTTGTGTTCTACAACCAGCCGAAGTCCCCCGAGGAGGCCATTCAGCTCCTGGGCGCCCAGGCGGGCGACACGGAGTCCTTCCGTGTGACGCTGGACCGGATCCCGCCGCAGATCCGCAAGCTGTCCTTCACGGCGACGATCGACGGCGCCGGGCAGATGTCGCAGATCAGCCCCGGATACATCCGCATCGTCGCGGGCGGCGAGGAGGTGGCCCGCTACCCCTTCAGCGGCTCGGAGTTCTCCACCGAACGGGCCGTGATGCTGGGCGACTTCTACCTCAAGGACGTGTGGCGGTTCGCCGCGGTCGGACAGGGCTTCGACGGCGGACTCGACGCGCTGCTGAAGAACTTCGGCGGCGAGGTCGCGGAGGAGGAGACCTCCGCCGCCCCGCAGCAGCCGCAGCCCGGCGTCGCCCCGGGCTTCGCCCCGCCCGCCCAGGCCGCCGCCCCGCCCGCGTTCGGTGTCCCCGGCACCCCGTCGCCCGCCCCCGCACCCGCGCCGGCCCCGGTTCCAGCGCCCGCTCCGGCCCGGACGCCCGCCCCCCAGCCCGCCGCGCAGGGCTTCGCGCCCCCGCCGGGCGCGACTCCGCCGCCCCCGGCGCCCGCGCCCGGCGTGCACGCCGCGCCGACCATCGTCGCGCCCCTGCACACGCCGCCCGGCGGAACCGTCCCGCCCCCGCCGCCGGCTCCGGCGCCCGCGCCCTACGGCACCCCGGGCCAGCAGCCGCCTGCGTACGGCCAGGTCCCCGGCCAGACCGCGCCGCCGCCCCCCGGCTACCCCCAGCCGCAGGCCCCGACCCCGCCGCCCGGCTACGGCCAGGAGCCCGCCCCGCCCCCGGGCCACGGCCAGCAGCCCCCGTTCGGGCAGGCCCCCTACGGAGCCCCGCAGAGTGTTCCCCAGGGAGCTCCCCAGGGCGCCCCGCAGGGTGCCGGTGTCGCCGCCGCGCTGCGGATGTTCAAGGAGACCCCCACCGGGCAGCGCTGGACGCAGCAGAACAAGAAGATGGTCCGCGTCGACCTGGGCATCGGCGGGCAGCCGGTCCTCGCCCGGCAGGGCAGCATGGTGCTCTACCAGGGCAAGGTCGACTTCAGCTACAAGGGCGCCGGCTTCGGCGGCCGTATCGTGGGCAACGCCACCGGCCAGGAGATGCAGCTGATGCGCTGCACGGGCCAGGGCCAGGTGTTCCTCGCCGAGAACTCCACGATGCTGCACCCCATCGAGCTCCAGGGCGACGCCGTCTGTGTCTCCGCCGAGAACGTCCTGGCCTTCGACGAGAGCCTGCAGTACGAGGTCCGCCGCATCGAGGGACATGGCATCCCCGGCGGCGCGCTGTTCACGATGCAGTTCCAGGGGACCGGCACGCTCGTGGTGAAGACGCACGGCACGCCCGTCGTCCTGCCCGTCACGCCGACCACGTTCGCCGACTGCAACGCGGTCGTCGCCTGGTCGGCCGCCGCGCAGGTCGTCGTCTCCAGCCAGGTGCGGATGCGCCGCAACGCCTACCCCGGCGACACCGGGGAGAGCGTCAACCTCCAGTTCCGGGGAGCGCCCGGCAACTTCATCGTCGTCCAGCCATACGAGGTCTGAGGGAGCCCGTCATGACACAGCAGCTCGCGGGCCACGCCCCCGCACCCGTCACCGCCCGCATGGAGAACCACGGCAACCACATGCTGAAGGTGGCCCTGCAGACCGGAAACGACCTCCTCGCGCGCGTGGGGTCGATGGTCGCCTACGAGGGCTTCATCCAGTACGAGCCCAACCCGCCGGCCGTGCGCCAGGTCGCGCGCGACTGGATCACCGGCGAAGGCGCGCCCCTGATGAAGTGCTCCGGCGACGGCCTGCTCTACCTCGCCGACTACGGCGCGAACGTCGTCGTCATCAACCTCAACGGCGACGGCATCTCCGTCAACGCCACCAACCTGCTCGCCTTCGACGCCCATCTGACCTGGGGCGTGGAGCGGGTCAAGGGCCTGGCGAAGTTCGCCGGGCAGGGCCTGTGGAACACCAGAATCTCCGGGCAGGGCTGGGTCGCCCTCACCTCCCGGGGCAAGCCCATCGTCGTCGACTGCGGCGGCGGTGAGGACGAGACGTACGTCGACCCGGACGCGCTGGTCGCCTGGTCCCCGAACCTCAAGGTGAAGGGCAAGCGCAGCTTCCGTGCGCAGTCGCTGATCGGCCGCGGCAGCGGCGAGGCCTACCAGATGGCCTTCTCCGGTCAGGGCATCGTCGTCGTCCAGCCCAGCGAGGACAGCACCGACCGTCTCCGGGTCCGGGGCTGAGGGGGAGCCACACGCCATGCAGAGCCCGATTTTCGCCTACAACGAGCAGCAGACCCAGGAACGCTGGAGCCTGCAGAACAAGCAGATGCTGCGCGTCGCCCTGGAAGGCCACGACGACATCCTGGCCCGCAAGGGCACGATGGTCGCCTACCAGGGGCTCGTCGAGTTCGACGCCGAGTACCAGAGCAGGGACCAGGCACGCGCGCGTGCGCGCACCGGCGAGGGCCTGGACCTGATGCGCTGCCACGGGCAGGGCACCGTCTACCTCGCCAACCTCAAGCAGCACATCCACGTGATGGAGGTGGAGCAGGACGGCCTCACCGTCGACAGCAGCTACGTGCTCGCGATGGACTCCTCCCTGCACCACGAGGTCATCGCCGTGGACAGCCTGTACGGCATCTCCGGCTCCGGGAAGTACCAGCTCAACATCACCGGCCGAGGCAAGGTCGCCCTGATGACCTCGGGCATGCCGCTGATGCTGCAGGTGACGCCGGACAAGTACGTCAACTGCGATGCCGACGCGATCGTGGCCTGGTCGACGAGCCTGCGCGTGCAGATGCAGGCCCAGACGCACTCCTCCGGGGTGTGGCGGCGCCGCGGCAACACCGGTGAGGGCTGGGAGCTCAGCTTCATGGGCACGGGCTTCGCACTCGTCCAGCCCAGCGAGCTGCTGCCGCCGCAGAACGCCCAGATCGGCTCGGGCGTCGCCGCCCAGTACGGCATGGGCCAGCAGGGAGCCCGGGGGCAGAACCAGGGCAACGCCTGGAGCTGACCCGCCACAAGCAAGCGCACGTAAGGGGCGGCCGCCGCAGCGGCCGCCCCTTACACATGCCTCAGACCCCGGCCACACATACCTCAGACCCCGAGCCACGCCCGCGTCGCCTCAAGCAGCCGGACGACCGACTCGTCCGCGACCTCCGCGACCTCGTCGTACGCGAACCAGCGCACGTCGAGGGACTCGTCACTGACCGTGTGCGCGGCGTCCGGCGGCGCCAGGACCGCGTACTGGACGTCGAAGTGCCAGTGACACGGCGCCGGGATCGGATGCCGGTCCAGACGCACCGGGCCGCCCGGCAGCAGCGACAGCCCCGTGACGCCCGACTCCTCCGTCGCCTCCCGCAGGGCGGAGGACTCCAGGGAGGCGTCGCCCGGCTCGCAGTGGCCGCCCATCTGCAGCCACATGCGCAGCTTCCTGTGGAGGGTCAGCAGTACCCGCCCGCCCTCCGGGTCGATCACCAGGGCGCTCGCCGTGAGATGGCCCGCGTGACACGCCTTCCACATGCCGTCCGGGTGCTCCGCCAGGTGGTCCAGGTAGGCCTGGCGCAGCTCCGGCTGGTCCTCGTAGCGCTTGAGCACGAGGACCGCGTCGTCGTACAGGCTCACTCGGTGTCGTCGCCCTTGCTGTCGCCCTCGTCCTTCTTCTTGCGCAGGTCGGGCTTGTCGGCCGCCTCGCCGAGCATCTTGTCCCACTCGGAGAAGTCGATCTGCTCGCGGTGCACGAAACCGTCCGGGTCGTCCAGGTCGGTGGCCGTCGGCAGCATGTCCGGGTGGGCCCACAGGGCGTCCCGGCCGTCGACGCCACGCGCGTCCGTGAGCGAGGCCCACAGACGGGACGCGTCACGCAGACGGCGCGGACGCAGCTCCAGGCCGATCAGCGTGGCGAACGTCTGCTCGGCGGGTCCGCCCGAGGCACGGCGACGGCGCAGCGTCTCACGCAGCGCGTCGGCGGACGACAGTCGGGGCTTGGCAGCCGCGTGCACCACCGCGTCCACCCAGCCCTCGACGAGCGCCAGAGCCGTCTCCAGACGGGCCAGGGCGGCCTTCTGCTCCGGCGTGTCCTCCGGCTGGAACATGCCCTGCTGGAGAGCCTCCTGCAACTGCTCCGGATTCTGCGGGTCGAACTGGCCGACCACGTCCTCCAGCTTGGCCGTGTCGACCTTGATCCCGCGCGCGTAGCCGTCGACCGCGCCGAACAGGTGCGAGCGCAGCCACGGCACGTGCGTGAACAGGCGCTGGTGGGCGGCCTCGCGCAGGGCGAGATACAGCCGCACCTCCTCCTTCGGCACGCCCAGGTCCCTGCCGAACGTCTCGATGTTCAGCGGCAGCAGCGCGGCCTTGCCGGCCGGGCCGAGCGGAAGGCCGATGTCGGAGGAGCCGACGACCTCGCCGGCGAGCACGCCGACGGCCTGCCCGATCTGCGTGCCGAACATGGCACCGCCCATCGAGCGCATCATGCCGATCAGCGGGCCGGCCATGGCCTGCATCTCCTCCGGCAGGACATCGCCCATCGCGGTGCCGACGCGCTCGGCGACCGGGTCGACGAGCTCCTGCCACGCGGGCAGCGTGGCCTCGACCCACTCCGCGCGGCTCCAGGCCACCGCGGAGGCGGCCCCGGACGGCAGCGACGTGGCGTCGTCGAGCCACAGGTCGGCCAGGCGGACGGCCTCCTCGACGGACCTGCGCTCGGCGGGGCCGACGCTCGCGTCCTTGGAGCCGTCCGGTGTGCCCTGGGAGACCGTCTGGCGGGCGATCTGCTTGGCCATGTCCCAGTTCACCGGGCCGCCCTCGTACGACAGCATCTGGCCCAGCTGCTGGAACGCGGCGCCCAGGTCGGACGGGTTCAGGGAACCGAACATGGCAGCGAACGGATTGTCCCCTCCAGGGCCGCCGGGGCCGCCGCCAAAGCCTCCGGCTCCGGGCATGCCGAAACCGAACGGGTTGGCCGGTCCCTGACCACCACCGTCCTGCTGGTCCTTCTTCTTGCCCTCGTCGCCGTCGTCCGGCTCCTCCGGCGGAAGGCCGAATCCGAATGGGGTGTCACTCACGGGATTCCTCGGCTGGTAGGGCCGCCGGTTCTTTCCGGCGGACTGGCTGCCCGACAACACCACCCAGCGTAGACACCCGGGGCGGTTCGGGCCTCGGTGCTTCGCCGACAGAGGGCCTGCGGCAGGATGGATGCCACCTGGTACGCACGCGTCCGTCGCGCCCGTACTGAAGACAACCGCTGGAGACGCCCGGTGAGTTCCCCAGATCCGCAGGTTCGCGCAGCGCGAAACAAGTCAACCAGTCCCGCGAGCCCTGCCGTGCGCGGGCCCGTCGTCGCGGTCACCGGCGCCGCGTCCGGCGTCGGTGCGCTGCTCACCGAGCGGCTCGCCGCCTCGGAGGAGATCAAGCAGGTCATCGCCATCGACGAGCGGCGCGGCGAGTGCGCGGCCGCGCAGTGGCACATCCTGGACGTACGGGATCCGGCCATCGCGGACAAGCTGCGCGGGGCCGATGTGGTGGTCCATCTGGCGCTCGACCTCGATCTGGAGACCGATGCCGCCGCCCGAACGGCCTACAACGTACGGGGGACGCAGACCGTCCTCACGGCGGCCGCCGCGGCCGGGGTGCACAGGGTGGTGCTGTGCACCTCGGCGATGGTCTACGGTGCCCTGCCCGACAACGAGCTGCCGCTGTCCGAGGACGCCGAGTTGCGGGCGACGGCCGAGGCGACCGGGGTCGGGGACCTGCTGGAGATCGAGCGGCTGGCGCGCCGGGCGCCGCGGGCCCACCCGGGGCTCAATGTGACCGTGGTCCGTCCGGCCGTGCTGGTCGGCGGCACGGACACCGCGCTGACCAGGTACTTCGAGTCGCCTCGGCTGCTCGTCGTCGCGGGGTCGCGGCCCGCGTGGCAGTTCTGCCACGTCGAGGACCTGTGCAGTGCGCTGGAGTACGCCGTGCTCGAGAAGGTCGACGGAGAGCTGGCCGTCGGCTGCGACGGATGGCTGGAACAGGAGGAGGTCGAGGAGCTCAGCGGCATCCGGCGCATGGAGCTGCCGTCGGCGGTGGCGCTGGGGGCGGCGGCCCGGCTGCACCGCATCGGGCTGACCCCGTCCCCCGCCGGCGACCTGGCCTACACGATGTACCCCTGGGTGGTGAGCGGAAGCCGGCTGCACGACGCCGGGTGGCGGCCGAAGTACACCAACGAGGAAGTGCTCGCGGAGCTCCTGGACGAGGTGTCCGGGAGGCACACGGTGGCCGGGCGGCGGCTCGGGCGCAAGGACGCGACGGCCGCCGGGGCCGCGGGCGCGACGGTGGCCCTGCTCGGTGCGGCGGCGGTGGTGCGGCGGGCCCGCAAGGCCCGGCGGCGGATCTGAGAGCGGGGCACCCCGCACGGCTCTTCCGACGGGGCTCTCCCGCACAGCTCCCTACGGAGCTCTGCTGGAGGCTTCCTGTAGGAGGCTCCAAAGCAGCACGCCCGCGTGCGGGGCGATCACGCTATTCCGTGTTGTCCGTGCCGTGGGGCACGATGGGGCCATGGCACCCACGAGCGACCACCCCGGTGAGCAGGCCGCGCAGGATCCCATCAAGCTGATCGGCATCCGGGAGACGCCCCTGTCCGTAGACGAGGTCTTCCGCGCCGTGGGGGACGACGCCGCAGGCGGGACGGCGCTGTTCGTCGGGACCGTACGGAACCACGACGGCGGTGCCGACGTGGACGAGCTGGGGTACTCGTGCCACCCCAGTGCCGAGGCCGAGATGCGGCGGATCGCGGAGAAGATCGTCGCGCAGTACCCGGTGCGGGCCCTGGCCGCCGTGCACCGCGTGGGGGAGCTCGCGGTCGGTGATCTCGCCGTGGTCGTGGGCGTGTCGTGTCCGCACCGCGGAGAGGCCTTCGAGGCCTGCCGGAAGCTGATCGACGATCTCAAGCACGAGGTGCCCATCTGGAAGCACCAGAAGTTCTCCGACGGCACCGAGGAGTGGGTCGGCGCCTGCTGATGGCACCGGTCCTCCACCTGCCTTCCACCGGTCGTCTTCCGGTTGCGTAACCGCACCCCTGGCGTGAGCGTTGTCACGGCGGATGGTTAATCTGCTGATCAGTCAGTTGCGGACGCTCAATGGGGTTGGGAGGTCGGCATGGCGGCGCTCGCCTGGTTGCTGATTCCGCTTGTGGCTGCGATAGGCGCGGGTCTGTGGGGCACTTGGGCCGGCCGGACCCGCAAGGTGCGGGGCGACGGTCCCGAACTCATCGGTTACGCCCGCTTCCGCGAGGCCATGGAGAAGTCCCGGTCGGGCACCTGACGGCCAGGGAAACGCCCGGTCAGAGGCGTGGAAGACGTCAGGGCCGCCCCGGACGGACGGCCCTGACGGTGCGCTGACAGAGGCGTCCCGTACTGTCGAGACATGCCACGCCGCACTGCGACGATGCTCGCCTCCACCCTGATGCTGATCGCGCTTTTGTGCGCGGGAGTGTTCATCCCCGTGCCTTACTCGGAGATGTCCCCGGGGCCGACGGTGAACACCCTCGCGGACCACGACGGCGAGCCGGTGCTGCAGATCTCCGGTCACAGGACCTACCCCACCACCGGACACCTCAACATGACCACCGTCCGGGTCACCAGCGCCGACTACCGGATGAACCTCGTGGAGGCCGTCTACGGCTGGCTCGCGCACGACAACAAGGTCGTACCGCACGACACCCTCTACCCGGACGGCAAGACGGAGGAGGAGTCCACCCAGGAGAACGCCGAGGAGTTCAGCCAGTCCCAGGAGAGCGCCAAGGTCGCGGCGCTGAAGGAACTCGGCGTCAAGGTGAACTCGTGGGTGATCGTCTCCACGGTGGTCAAGGGCTCCCCGGCGGAGGGCAAGCTGCACGCCGGCGACGTGATCAAGGCCGTCGACGGTACGGCAGTGAAGGAACCGGCCGACGTCGCCAAGCTGGTCACGAAGCACAAGCCCGGCCAGGACGTCGTCTTCACGGTCGTGCCCGCCAAGGAACAGGCCGCCGCCGAGAAGGAGAAGCGGGCGGCGACGAAGACGGAGAACGTCACCATCACCACGGCGACCTCCGACGACGGCGGCGAGAAGCGCGCCATCGTCGGGATCTCCGCCGGAGTCGACCACACGTTCCCGTTCAGCATCGACATCAAGCTCGCCGACGTCGGCGGGCCGAGCGCCGGCCTGATGTTCGCGCTCGGCATCTACGACAAGCTCACGCCGGGCAGCCTGACCGGCGGGAAGTTCGTCGCCGGCACCGGCACGATCGACGACGACGGCAAGGTCGGGCCGATCGGCGGCATCGAGATGAAGACCGTCGGCGCGCGCGACAAGGGCGCCCAGTATTTCCTGACGCCCGCCGACAACTGCGCGGCCGCCGCCAAGGACACCCCCGAGGGCCTGACCCTCGTCAAGGTGGGCACCATCGACGACGCGCTCGGCGCCCTGAAGGACATCCGCTCCGGCGACACCGCCGACCTGCCGAAGTGCACGGCCGGGTAGGGCAGGGTCCAGTAGGGCCCGGCCGGGCAGGCGCGGGCTACTCGGCGAGCGTCGCCGCCAGCGCCTCGGCCAGACCCGGCACCAGGTCGGAGCCGGTGAGGACCTCCGTGGGGGAGTCCTTCTCGCGCAGGCGCAGGGCCGACTCGCGGGAGCCGTCGCGCAGCACCGCGACCGTCATGCGGACCTCCTGGCGGTCGGGGTGCTCGGCCACCCACCTGGACAGCGCGGCCTCGTCCAGACTCTGCGGAACCTGGGCCTCCGCGGACGGCGGCAGCATCAGCCGTTCCACCGTGAGGGCGCAGCCGGCCACCGCGTCGGGCCAGGCGATGGTGCCGAGGAACTCATCGAGCGGCTTGCCCGTTGGAACCTCGTCCTGCTCGATCGGGGTGAGACCGGAGGTCTCGGACTCGCCCTGAAGTCCGAGCCGGTCCGCGAGAGAGGGCTGCTCGGCACGCAGCCGTGCGGTGTCGACGAGGGCGAAGAGGCGGGCGGGCTGGTCCCAGCCGAGGCCGGAGACGTACTCGTCGATCTCGAGTACGGCCCGGGTGAGCGGGCTCGCCGCCATGGGAGTGTTGGACATGGTCACAATCCTGCCTCGTTCCTGGCCCGAATCGGGAACCGAGTAAACGGTGAGTAAGTTGCATAGGTGGGGGCCCACGATCACCGGGGGCCACGGAGGGTCCACGAACACGCGGGCCTGACGAATCGACAGCGAACTTCGAGGTGCGCACCTTGGCTTTCCAGATGCCGGACCGCGGCGGAGGCCCGACGGGGCCACGGATCAGAGTGGGCCGCCCGTCCCGGCGTGTCCGGACCCTGCTCATGACACTGGGCGTCCTGGCCGTCCTCGGCATGGCGTTCACCATGTTCGCGGGCTTCTGGACGGACTGGCTCTGGTACCGGTCGGTGAAGTACTCGTCGGTCTTCACCACCACCCTGTGGACGAAGATCGGGTTGTTCTTCGTCTTCGGGCTGCTGATGGCCCTGGCCGTCGGCTTCAACATCTGGCTGGCGCACCGGCTGCGACCGCCGCTGAGCGCCATGTCGATGGAGCAGCAGAACCTCGACCGCTACCGGATGGGCATCGCGCCCTACAAGAAGTGGCTGCTGCTCGGGATCACCTCCCTGGTGGGCCTGATCGCCGGCGCCTCCGCCTCCGGCCAGTGGCGGACCTGGCTGATGTGGGTCAACGGCGTGCCCTTCGGTCAGAAGGACCCGCAGTTCCAGCTCGACGTCGCGTTCTACGCCTTCGACCTGCCCTGGTACCGGTTCCTGCTCGGCTTCGGCTTCGCCGCCGCGATCCTGTCCGTGATCGCCGCCGCGCTCACCCACTATCTGTACGGCGGGCTGCGCATCACCAGCCCGGGCGCGCGCGCCACGGCCGCGGCCACCGGCCACCTGTCGGTGCTCATCGGGATCTTCGTTGCTCTGAAGGCGGTCGCGTACTGGCTCGACCGGTACGGACTGGCGGTCAAGTCCAGCGACTTCAAGGCGACCGACAACTGGACCGGCCTGAGGTACGTGGACGCCAACGCCTACCTGCCGGCCAAGACCATCCTGTTCTGCATCGCGGTGATCTGCGCGCTGCTGTTCTTCGCCACCCTGTGGCGGCGCACATGGCAGCTGCCCGTGATCGGCTTCGGCCTGATGGTGCTCTCCGCGATCCTCATCGGCGGCCTGTACCCGGCGATCGTCCAGAAGTTCCAGGTCCAGCCGAACGAGCAGGCCAAGGAAGCGCCGTACGTCGCGAAGAACCTCAAGGCGACCCGTGAGGCGTACGGCATCGACGGGGCCAAGGTCACCGAGTATTCGGGCACGAGCACGACCAAGGACAAGTCCACGCTGCGCGACGACGCCGACAGCACGGCGAGCATCCGGATCATGGACCCGAACATCGTCTCGCCGACGTTCCAGCAGCTCCAGCAGATCAGGAACTACTACGCGTTCCCGAACAACCTGGACGTGGACCGCTACGCCAAGGACGGCAAGGAGCAGGACACGGTCATCGGCCTGCGCGAGCTGAACCTGGCGGGCATCCCGAAGAAGAACTGGATCAACAACCACTTCCGCTACACCCACGGCTACGGCGTGGTGGCCGCCGAGGGCACCAGCGCCGACGCCCAGGGCCGCCCGGTCTTCACCGAGTCGGACCTGCCCTCCGAGGGCGACCTCGGGACGTACGAGCAGCGGGTCTACTACGGCGAGAAGACCACCACCTACTCGATCGTCGGCGGTCCCCAGAAGGAGATCGACTACTCCGACGACAGCGGTGAGAAGACCACCAGCTACAAGGGCGACAGCGGGGTCAACCTCTCCAACCCGGTCAACCGTGCCGCGTACGCGGCGGCCTTCGGCGAGCCGCAGATCCTGTACTCCGGCGCCATCGGCGACGGTTCGCGGATCCTGTACAACCGCACGCCGAAGGAGCGCGTCGAGGCGGTCGCCCCGTGGCTGACCATCGACGGCGACGCCTACCCGGCGGTCGTCGGCGGCCGTATCCAGTGGATCGTCGACGCGTACACGACGACGAACGGCTACCCGTACTCCTCGCGCACGACCCTCGGCGACACGACGGCCGACTCGCTGACCGCGACCAACGACAACCGGGCGGTGGTGGCCCAGCAGAACCAGGTCAACTACATCCGCAACTCGGTGAAGGCGACGGTCGACGCGTACACCGGCGAGGTCAAGCTCTTTCAGTGGGACACCAAGGACCCGGTCCTGAAGACCTGGATGAAGGCGTTCCCCGGCACGGTGGAGCCGAAGTCGAAGATCTCCGGCGACCTGATGGCGCATCTGCGCTACCCGCAGGACCTGTTCAAGGTCCAGCGCGAGCTGCTCACCCGCTACCACGTGAGGGACGCGACGACGTTCCTCAGCGGCAGCGAGGTCTGGCAGGTGCCGGACGACCCGACCAACCGGGCGGGCAACGCGGTGCCGCCGTACTACCTGAGCATGCGGATGCCCGACCAGAAGGAACAGGCGTTCTCGCTGACGACGACCTTCACGCCCAACGGCCGGGACAACCTCAGTGCCTTCATGGCGGTCGACGCCGAAGCAGGCACTCCCGACTACGGCACGATCAGAATCCTGAAACTGCCGACCAACACCACGGTCAACGGACCCAAACAGGTCCAGAGCCAGTTCAACTCCCAGGAGGACATCGCCGAGTCCATCAGGCTGCTGAGAGGCGGCGACTCGGAGGTGGAGTACGGCAACCTGCTGACGGTGCCGCTCGACGGCGGACTGCTGTACGTCGAGCCGGTCTACGTACGCGGTGGTGGACTCAAGTACCCGCTGCTGCGGAAGGTGCTGGTGACCTACGGAGGCGAGACCGCCTTCGAGAACACGCTGGAGGAGGCCTTCAACAAGATCTTCGGAGCCGAGGGACAGACACCGCCGGCCGAGCCGCCGGGCGAGGACGAGAGTCCCACGCCGCCGCCGACGTCCGACAACCCCACGGTCCAGGAGGCGCTGAACGACGCCCAGAAAGCCTTCGACGCCGGCCAGGAAGCCCTGAAGGAGAACGACTGGGAGGCGTACGGCCGGGCGCAGAAGGACCTGGAGGAAGCGCTCCAGCGGGCCGAGGAGGCACAGTCGCGGGACGACCGGAACCAGGGCGGCGGGGGCAGCAGCCCCAGTCCCAGCCCCAGTCCGAGCGGCTAGGGCACACCTGTTCAAGTGGCCCGCCCGCGCCGTGATACGGTTGTGCACGCAACGGCGCGGGGTGGAGCAGCTCGGTAGCTCGCTGGGCTCATAACCCAGAGGTCGCAGGTTCAAATCCTGTCCCCGCTACTGAAGGCGAAGGCCCGGATTCCACAAGGAATCCGGGCCTTCGTGATGTGTGAACGCATGTACTGACACGGTTCGCGGCCGTGCCGCCAGGGGGAGTTGGGCAGATCTGTGTTTGACTTGTCTCTCTGTGGGCATGTCGACAAAACGCTGAAGTGACCTCACTGGCTGCGGTATACGAGGTGTACCCAGGTTGCAGGTGGTGCGACGATGGACGTTATGGGGGACAAGGCAACTCTGTTCGAGACAGGGCGTTTTGTGCAGCCTTCCAGCCTGGAGGACACTCCGGACGAAGCCGGAGAGATCGCTGACGAGGCGGCCGAGGAGCTGCGCCAGCGGCTCGCCGCCGAAGCCGGTGACGTCGAGGCGATGAGCGTCCTCGGCGCCATGCTGCTGCGCCGGGGAGATCTCGACGGAGCCGAACCCCACCTGCGTGCCGCCACCGGCGCGGGCGACCGTGCCGCCGCCAACAACCTCGGAGTCCTGCTGCACCAGCGCGGCTACGCCGACGAGGCCGCCGGATGGTGGCGGATCGCCGCCGTCGCCGGATCCGCTGCGGCCGCGCACGCGCTCGGCCGGCACCACCGCGAACGCGGCGACGAGCCCGCCGCCGAGTACTGGCTGCGCCAGTCCGCCGAACAGGGCCATGTCCTCGGCGCGTACGCACTCGCCGACCTGCTGGAACACCGCGGTGACGCCGGGGCCGAGCAGTGGATGAGAGCTGCCGCCGAGCGCGGCCACCGGGAGGCGGCGTACCGGCTGGCGAGAGCGCTCGACCGGAGAGCGGTGCGGCACTCCGACGGTGACAACGGTGTCCCTCTCCTCGAAGAGGCCGAGCAGTGGTACCGGCAGGCCGCCGCGCGCGGGCACCGGCGGGCCGCGCTGCACCTGGGAGCGATCCTGGAGAAGCGCGGCGAGCTCAAGGAGGCGGGGCGCTGGTACCTGACGTCCGCCAAGGACGGCGAGATGCGGGCCGCCTGCGCGCTCGGCTTCCTGCTGCGCGACGCGGGCGACACCGAGAACGCCGCCGTGTGGTGGCTGCGCGCCGCCCAGGAGGGCGACGGCAACGCGGCCAACGCCCTGGGTGCGCTGCACGCCGAGCGGGGCGAGACCCAGACGGCCGAGCGGTGGTACCGGGCCGCGATGGACGCGGGCGACGTGAACGGCGCGTACAACCTGGGGCTCCTCTGCGCCGAGCAGGGACGCACCGCGCAGGCCGAGCAGTGGTACCGGCGGGCCGCGTACGCCGGACACCGGGAGGCGGCGAACGCGCTCGCGATCCTGCTGCTGCGGGGCGGGGACGAGACGGGCGCGGAGCCGTGGTTCTCCAAGGCCGCGGAGGCAGGCAGCGTGGACGCCGCCTTCAACCTCGGCATCCTGTACGCCGGACGGGGCGAGGAGGAGGCCGCCCTGCGGTGGTACGAGCGTGCCGCTGCCGCCGGGCACACGGAGGCCGCGCTGCAGGTAGGGATCGCGCGGCTGCGGGACGGTGAGGAGCAGGAGGCGGAACGGTACCTGCGCTGCGCTGCGGGGGGCGGCAGCGCGGAGGCCGCGTTCCGGCTGGCGACGCTGCTGGACGCCCGGCGGCCGCCGGAGCCCACCCATGAGCTGGGGGAGCCCGTGCACCAGCGCAGCGAGTGCGAGGAGTGGTACGAGCGGGCGGCCTCCCAGGGACACCGGCGGGCCCAGGTGCGGGTGGGGATGCTCGCCGCAGCCCGCGGCGACGTGGTCGAGGCGGCTCGGTGGTACCGGGAGGCGGCCGACGCCGGCTCCCGCAACGGCGCGTTCAATCTCGGGCTGCTGCTGGCCCGGGAGGGCAGTGAGCCCGAGGCGGTCGTGTGGTGGACACGGGCGGCCGAGGCGGGGCACGGGCGGGCGGCGCTGCGGCTGGCCCTCGTCTACGCGCGTCAGGGAGAGCTGGCCGAGGGGCAGCGGTGGGCCGACCGGGCGGTGGAGCTGGGACCGGCGTCGGTGACGGAGCGTGCGGCGAGGCTCCGTGACGCGTTGCGGCAGGAACTGTCGGCCTGACGATGCCGTGCGTGAGACGGGGCCGTGCGGCCTTCGGTGCTGTGTGCGTCTGACGGTGCCCTCGGTCGGCGGGTGGTGCGGGCCGGCGCTGATCGGTGCCCGACGTGTGATCGAAGCCCTGCGCAGCTGCTGGACGGGCGTGCCGGCCCGAGGCGGGCCGCTCGCGCGGCCCGGAACCGAGGTGCCGTCCACCCCGCCCGACTCCCGGTTTCTGCGGACGGCCCGCCGCCCGGCGCCGCGGCTGAGACCCCGGGACAAGCGATTTGCTTCTGTCCGCGGTCTTGACGTAACGTTGCATTCACCGACGCGGGGTGGAGCAGCTCGGTAGCTCGCTGGGCTCATAACCCAGAGGTCGCAGGTTCAAATCCTGTCCCCGCTACTGAAGATCGAGGGCCGGAGTCCGAAAGGGCTCCGGCCCTCGGTGTGTTCGCGGTCACTGGTCCGCCGACCCGGTTCGGCGTACGCAACGAAAAAGCCCCGGCACCACACAGGTGCCGGGGCTTTCCGGATTCCGAAAAGTCTTACGCCTTCGCGCAGTTGGGGCACAGGCCGCGGTACGTGACCTCGACGTCCGAGACCGTGAAGCCGAAGCGCTCGGTGTCGGGGAGGTCGGCCAGCGGGTTGCCCTGCGGGTGGACGTCGCGGATCGCGCCGCACTGCGCGCAGACCAGGTGGTGGTGCGGGCGGTGGGCGTTGGGGTCGTACCGCTTGGCGCGCTTGTCGGTGGTGACCTCGATCACCTCACCGAGCGAGACCAGCTCGCCCAGTGTGTTGTAGACGGTCGCCCGGGAGATCTCGGGCAGCTTGGCGACAGCCCGGGCGTGGACCTCGTCGGCCGTCATATGGACGTGTTCGCCGTCGAGGACCTCGGCCACAACGCGCCGCTGCGCGGTCATCCGCCATCCGCGTCCGCGCAGCCGTTCCAGAAGGTCGCTCATGCAGCCCAGCTTAACAGCAAGAGGACCAGATCCCGAACAGGTGTGACTTTGGAGCACTACTTGACTTGGACTAAGTCCAATGTAGGATCGAGCCTGACTTTAGTTAAGTAACAGAGGAAGACAGAGTGACGCAGGAGGCGCACGTGACGCAGGGGCCGCTCACCACGGAGGCCGGTGCTCCGGTGGCCGACAACCAGAACAGCGAGACGGCGGGCGTCGGCGGCCCGGTGCTCGTCCAGGACCAGCTCCTTCTGGAGAAGCTGGCCCACTTCAACCGGGAGCGCATCCCGGAGCGTGTGGTGCACGCCCGCGGTGCGGGCGCCTACGGCACCTTCACGGTCACCGCCGACGTCACGCGGTACACGCGGGCGAAGTTCCTCTCCGAGGTCGGCAAGCAGACCGAGGTCTTCCTGCGCTTCTCGACGGTGGCCGGCAGCCTGGGGGCGGCGGACGCCGTCCGCGACCCGCGCGGCTGGGCGCTGAAGTTCTACACCGAGGAGGGCAACTACGACCTCGTCGGCAACAACACCCCGGTGTTCTTCATCAAGGACGCCATCAAGTTCCCGGACTTCATCCACACCCAGAAGCGCGACCCGTACACGGGCAGCCAGGAGCCGGACAACGTCTGGGACTTCTGGTCCCTGTCCCCGGAGTCGACCCACCAGGTGACCTGGCTGTTCGGCGACCGCGGCATTCCCGCCTCGTACCGCCACATGGACGGCTTCGGCTCGCACACCTTCCAGTGGAACAACGAGGCCGGCGAGGTCTTCTGGGTCAAGTACCACTTCAAGACCGACCAGGGGATCAAGAACCTCACGCAGGAGGAGGCCAACAGGCTGGCCGGTGAGGACCCCGACTCCCACCAGCGCGACCTGCGCGAGGCCATCGAGCGCGGCGCGTACCCGACCTGGACCGTGCAGGTGCAGATCATGCCGGCGGCGGACGCGGCGACGTACCGCTTCAACCCGTTCGACCTCACCAAGGTGTGGCCGCACGCGGACTACCCGCCGATCGAGATCGGCAAGCTGGAGCTCAACCGCAACCCGGAGAACGTCTTCGCCGAGGTCGAGCAGTCGATCTTCAGCCCGGCCCACTTCGTCCCCGGCATCGGCCCCTCGCCCGACAAGATGCTCCAGGGCCGCCTCTTCGCGTACGGCGACGCCCACCGCTACCGGGTCGGCATCAACGCCGACCAGTTGCCGGTGAACCGCCCGCACGCCACCGAGGCGCGTACCCACTCCCGTGACGGCTTCCTGTACGACGGCCGCCACAAGGGGGCGAAGAACTACGAGCCGAACAGCTTCGGCGGGCCGTTCCAGACCAACCGCCCGCTGTGGCAGCCGGTCCCGGTCACCGGAAGCACGGGCAACCACGAGGCGCCGGTGCACGCCGAGGACAACGACTTCGTCCAGGCGGGCAACCTGTACCGGCTCATGACGGAGGACGAGAAGGAGCGCCTGATCGGCAACCTCGCGGGCTCCCTCTCGCAGGTCTCGCGCGAGGACATCGTCGACCGGGCGATCAACAACTTCCGTCAGGCCGACGACGACTTCGGCAAGCGGCTGGAGGCCGCGGTCCAGGCCCTCCGCGGCTGATCACCAGCACTGGACCGCTTGCCGTGGACTGTGGGCCGGATTCCCTCGGGGATCCGGCCCACCGGCGTGCTCAGGCCGGTACGCGCTGTCGTACGGGCGCCCAGCAGCGGATGATGTCGCGGACCGAGACGATGCCGGCAGGCTCGTCGCGGTCCAGGACGATGAGATGGCGGAAGCCGCCGTGCGCCATGGTGTGGGCCGCCTCCTCCAGGGTCCAGGCCGGGGCGGCGAACACGACGTCGGTGGTGGTGTGGTTGTGTGCGCGTTCGGCGTCCGGATCCTGGCCCAGGCCGACGGAGTTGAGGATGTCGCGTTCGGTGAGGATGCCGATGCCGCCGGCATCCGGATCGAGAACCACGGCCGCGCCCACCCGGCGGGCGGACATCAGTGCGGCGGCCTGGCGGAGGGTGTGGTCGGGGCCGATGGTGAGGACGACCGTGCTCATGGCGTCGCGAACAAGCATGGAATGGAGCCACCTCCTGGAGTGTCCCCGCCTTTTGTTCATTGCTTCACAAGTTCACAAGTGGGGGGACCCCCAGAGTGGCAGGTAAAGAGGGGGTCAACAAGAGGGCGCTCAGTAGCGCTGGTTGAGGAAACCGAGCAACTCGTCGTGCAGCAGGCCGTTCGAGGCGGCCGCGTTGCCGCTGTGAGGGCCGGGGCGGCCGTCGAGGCCGGTGAAGGTACCGCCCGCCTCCGTGACGATGATGGCGTTCGCGGCCATGTCCCACAGGGACAACTCCGGCTCGGCGCACAGGTCGACGGAGCCCTCGGCGACCATCATGTACGGCCAGAAGTCGCCGTACGCGCGCGTGCGCCACACCTCGCGGGTGAGGTCGAGGAAGCCGTCCAGCCGGCCCTGCTCCTCCCAGCCGCTGAGCGAGGAGTACGCGAAGGAGGCGTCGGAGAGCTTCGAGACGCGGGAGACCTGCAGACGGGTCGCCTTCGTCAGGCTGCGGCCGCTGAAGGCGCCGTGGCCCTTCGCCGCCCACCAGCGGCGGCCGAGCGCGGGCGCGGAGACGACTCCGACGACGGGCTGAAAGCCGCCCTCGCCGGCCTCCATCAGGGAGATGAGAGTGGCCCAGACGGGGACGCCGCGCACGTAGTTCTTGGTGCCGTCGATCGGGTCGATCACCCAGCGGCGGGGGCCGGTGCCCTCGACGCCGTACTCCTCGCCGAGGACCGCGTCGCGGGGGCGGGCGCGTTGGAGCTGGCCGCGGATGAGTTCCTCCGCCGCCTTGTCCGCTTCGCTCACCGGCGTCATGTCCGGTTTGGTCTCGACCTTGAGGTCGAGGGCCTTGAACCGATCCGTCGTCGCGGCGTCGGCGGCGTCCGCGAGGACGTGGGCGAGACGCAGGTCATCGAGGTAGTCGGGCATGTGATGAACGGTATCTGCCGGGGCTGAGGCGGGGCTACCGGGGGTTCGGGGGGAGGGCGGGCGGAGTGCGGGAGTGGGGGAGCACGACCGGGCGCGGCGCGGGGCGCCCTGCGGTCGTACTCGGGCGGGCGGGTGCGCGGCCCGGCGCGACGGGATGCCTCCGCGCCCACGTCCGCCGCCCCCGCGGGTACCTCCCTCGCGGACCCTTGACAGTGCCTCCGGGCGCGTCAAACCTGGGCGCAGAGCCGCTCGCCCCAAGGGGAGGCGATGATGCCTGCAGCGCGGGAATCCCTACTGGACGCCGCCTTCACGGCGCTGGCGCGCCGGCCGTGGTCAGCCGTGCGGATGGTGGACGTGGCCGCGGCGGCCGGAGTTTCCCGGCAGACGCTGTACAACGAGTTCGGGAGCAAAGAGGGGCTCGCCCGGGCGCTGGTCCGCAGGGAGGCGGACGGGTGTCTCGCCGGTGTCGACCGGGCCCTCGCCGGGCACAGCGACGCCCGGGAGCGGCTGACCGCGACCGCCGAGTGGCTGACCTCAGCGGCCCGTGAGAACGACCTGGTCCGCGCCATGCTCACCGGCTGCTGGAGCGAGCGCCTGCCCTCCCCGACGCTGAGGGCGGTGCCGTCCTCCTCCGCCGTACCGGCCCAGCGCCGGGCCGACGGCCCCCTGCCGTCTCCGGGCGACTTCGTCACCCTCGTCCGCGACCGTGCCGTGGCCGTGCTGTCCGGGGCCGGCACGTCCCGGTCGGACACCGCCGACCTGGCCCGCTCCTGCGAACTGGCCGTCCGTCTCGCCCTGTCCTGCGTGGCCGCGCCACCGGGCGAGGGCGGCGTCGCCGAGCTGGTGCGCAGCGCCCTGTACCGGCAGCCCGTCTGACGGGGTCAGTGGGCCGAGCCCGACAGCTGCAAGCCGATCACGCCGATGATCACCAGGCTGATCGAGACGATCTTCAGCGTCGACACCAGGTCACCGAGGAACACCATGCCGTAGATCGCCGTGCCCGCCGCCCCGATGCCGGTCCACACCGCGTACGCGGGACCCACGTCGAGTTTCTTCAGTGACAGCGTCAGCAGACCGAAGCTGCCGATGGCGAAGACGCAGAACGCGATCGTGGGCCACAGACGGGTGAAGCCGTGCGACAGCTTCAGACAGACGGCGAAGCCGGTCTCGAGCAACCCGGCCACGATGACCAGCAGCCACGCCATGTGTGTCCTCCCGTTGTCCCACGCTGTGTGACCGCTTCGTCATGCTTTGCTCGTGCTTGGCTCGGGCTTGGTGCGATTATGCACTTACCGTCCGCACACCATGACAAACAACGCGGAGGTCAGGCGCCTTCCCGAGACGGGAAGGTCAGGCGCCTTTCTGCCACGGGCGGTCAGTCGCCTTCCTTGCGGTCCCGCGTCGCCAGCAGTCGGCGCAGCGAGTACAGCCGTGCCGGGTCCGCGTGCCCCTCGGCCACCCACGCGTCCAGCGCGCAGTCCGGCTCGTCGTGGCTGCACGCGCGCGGACAGCCCTCCGTGCCCGGTTCCAGGTCGGGGAAGGCGTGGATGACGCGGGACGGATCGACGTGGTGCAGCCCGAAGGAGCGCACGCCCGGGGTGTCGATCACCCAGCCGTCCGCGCCTGCCAGCGGCAGCGCCAGCGCCGAGGTCGTGGTGTGGCGGCCGCGGCCGGTCACGGCGTTCACATGTCCCGTCGTACGCCGGCGCTCCTGCGGCACGAGGGCGTTCACGAGCGTCGTCTTGCCGACGCCGGAGTGGCCCACGAACGCCGTGACCTTGCCGTCCAGGTGCGCGCGCACCCGGTCCGCCGCGTCGCCGTTCTCCAGTTCCTCGCGGCTGGTGACGACGTAGGGGATGTCCAGGTCGCCGTACAGCTCCAGCAGTTTGTCGGGCGGGGCGAGGTCCGACTTGGTCAGCACCAGCAGCGGGTTCAGGCCGCCGTCGTACGCCGCGACCAGGCAGCGGTCGATCAGCCGCGGGCGGGGCTCCGGGTCGGCGAGTGCCGTGACGACGGCCAGCTGGTCGGCGTTGGCGACGACCACGCGCTCGTACGGGTCGTCGTCGTCCGCGGTGCGGCGCAGGACGGACGTGCGTTCCTCGATGCGGACGATCCTCGCGAGGGTGTCCTTCTTCCCGGACAGGTCGCCGACGAGCGCGACCCGGTCGCCCACCACCGCCGCCTTGCGGCCCAGTTCGCGGGCCTTCATCGCCAGCACGATCCGGTCCTCGACCAGGCAGGTCAGACGGCCCCGGTCCACGGTGAGGACCATGCCCTCGGCCGCGTCCTCGTGCTTGGGCCGGATGTTCGTCCGCGGCCGGGTGTTCCTGCGGCCCGGGCGGGTGCGGATGTCGTCCTCGTCGGTGTGCTTGCCGTAGCGGCGCATGACCTGTTCCCCGCGTCCTACGCCCCGAGCATCCCGGTCCACAGCTCGGGGAAGTCCGGCAGGGTCTTCGCGGTCGTCGCCACGTTCTCGATCTGCACGCCCTCGACCGCGAGGCCGATGATCGCGCCGGCCGTGGCCATGCGGTGGTCCTCGTAGGTGTGGAAGATCCCGCCGTGCAGGCGGCGCGGGCGGATGTGCAGGCCGTCGGCGGTCTCGGTGACGTCACCGCCGAGCTCGTTGATCTCCTTGGTGAGCGCGGCCAGGCGGTCCGTCTCGTGCAGCCGCAGGTGCGCCACCCCGCGCAGGGTCGACGGGGAGTCGGCCAGGGCGGCGACCGCCGCGATGCCCGGCGTCAGCTCGCCGACCTCGCCGAGATCCACGTCGATGCCGTGGATCGCCCCCGAACCGGTGAACACGAGGCCGTAGTCGGTCAGTTCGCAGGAGCCGCCCATCTCGGTGAAGATCTCGCGCAGCCGGTCACCGGGCTGGGTGGTGCGGGCCGGCCAGTCCGGGACGACGACCTTGCCGCCGGTCACCAGCGCCGCCGCCAGGAACGGCTGGGCGTTGGACAGGTCCGGCTCGACGACCAGGTCCCGGCCCAGCAAGGCACCCGGGGTGACCCGCCAGACGTCGGGCTCACCACCGGACTCGGGCGTGTCCACCTGGGCACCGACCGCGCGCAGCATGTCGACGGTCATGCGGATGTGCGGCATGGAGGGCAGCGTCGCGCCGGTGTGGCGGACCTCGACGCCCTGGTTGAAGCGCGGGCCGGACAGCAGCAGGGCGCTGACGAACTGGGAGGACGACGAGGCGTCGATCGACACCGTGCCGCCGTCCAGGGCGCCGCCGCCGTGCACGGTCATCGGCAGCGCGCCACGGCCGTCGTCGTCGATGCGGGCGCCGAGCCGGCGCAGCGCGTCGATGACCCCGTTCAGCGGGCGCTCGTACGACCTCGGGTCGCCGTCGAAGCGGATGGGGCCGTCGGCGAGCGTGGCGACCGGCGGCAGGAAACGCATCACCGTGCCGGCGTTGCCGACGTCGACCGTGGCCGGGCCGCGCAGGCCCGTGGGAAGCACACGCCACGCCTCGCCCGTGCCGTCCGGGCCGACGCCTTCCTCGATCTCCACGCCCATGGCGCGCAGGGCGCCGGCCATCAGCAGCGTGTCGCGGGAGCGCAGGGGGCGACGCAGCCAGCCCGGCTCGGAGGCGAGGGCCGCGAGCACGAGGGCGCGGTTGGTGACCGACTTGGACCCGGGCACGTGGACCGTCGCGTCGACGGCTCCGCTCGCGTGCGGGGCGGGCCAGAGGGCGGTGTGTGCGTTGTTCGGGGCCATGGGCCCCACTTTATAAGGAGGCGGTGGCTCGGGTGCGGCGCCGTCGGGGCCGGTCGCGCCCACGCGGTGGGCCGCACCTCGACCCGGCCCCACGCCCCGGTGACCACGCCCCTTCGAGGTGCGTCACACCTCCAGCAGCCACCTGCCGCCACCGATCAGCGAGCACAGCGACACCGCGTGGAACAGGAACAGCCACAGCCCCGCCGGCACGTGCGTCAGCCGCGACAACTGGTCCGCGTCCGAGTCCCCGGCGCCTCCGCGCGCCCGCTTGGCCTGCAACTCGAACGCCGGGCGCACCCCGCCCAGCAGCAGGAACCACACCACCGCGTACGCGAACGCCGCCTGCACCTGGGGCCCGGTCAGCCAGGACACCACCACGAACGTGCCGCCGGTCAGGAACACGGTCAGCGCCCCGTACGCGTTGCGGATCATCACCAGCATCGCGACCAGCAGCGCCGTCGCCACCCACAGCAGCAGCGTGATGCGGCCCGCGCCCAGCAGGGCCGCGCCGCCCAGTCCCAGCAGCGGCGGCGCGGTGTAGCCGGCCGCCGCCGTGAGGATCATGCCGATGCCGTACGGCTTGCCGCGGCTGACGGTCAGGCCGCTGGTGTCCGAGTGCAGCCGTATGCCCGTGAGGGTGCGGCCGGTGAGCAGTGCCACCAGCCCGTGGCCGCCCTCGTGGGCGATGGTGATCGCGTTGCGCGAGATCCGCCACAGGCCGTGCGGGACGACCACGGCGAGCGCGGCGACCAGGGTTGCGATCACCACCCACAGATCGGGGTCGGGCTGCGTGCCGGAGACCTCGTCCCAGAGGGCGGCGAGCGAGGCGGATGCGGTGCTGTCCATGTGCTGCGATGGCTCCCTGTGGTCGATCGGTGGAGTCGGCGCGAAGCGCCGTCGATGAGGGGTGGTGGTCGGGTGACGGGTGGGCCTGGCAGTGTGGCACGCATGTGCGGACGGTATGCGGCCAGTCGTGGGCCAGAGGATCTCGCAGGAATCTTTGAGATCGAGAAGTGGGAGACGGAAGAGACCCTGGAGCCCGACTACAACGTGGCGCCCACCAAGGAGGTCCACGCCGTCCTCGACCGCCCTCTGAAAGACGCGGACGACCCGCGTCCGGTTCGGCAGCTGCGCCGGCTGAAGTGGGGGCTGGTCCCGTCCTGGGCCAAGACCCCCGACGGCGGGGCCCGGATGATCAACGCGCGCGCCGAGACCGTCCACGAGAAGCCGTCGTTCCGCCGCGCCTTCGCCGCCCGGCGCTGCATCATCCCCGCCGACGGCTACTACGAGTGGGTCACCGGGCAGCAGGAGCGTGACCTGGAGGTCGAGGGCAGGAGGAAGCGGCCGCGCAAGCAGCCGTACTTCGTGCTGCCGGCCGACGGGTCGGTGTTCGCGATGGCCGGGCTGTACGAGTTCTGGCGGGACAGGACCCTGCCGGACGACCATCCGCAGGCCTGGTGGGTGACCTGCTCGGTGATCACGACCGAGGCGGAGACGACCCCGCTGGCGGTGGCCCCCGCCGAGGGCCCGGCCTCGCTGGCCGACATCCACCCCCGGATGCCGCTGATGCTCACGCCCGACCGCTGGGACGCCTGGCTCGACCCGTCCCGTACGGACCCCGACGAGCTGCGCGGGCTGCTGGCGCCGCCGCCGCCCGGGCTGATGCGGGCGTACCCGGTGTCCACAGCCGTGAGCAACGTGCGCAACAACGGTCCGGAGCTGCTGAAGGAGCTGGCTGCCCCGGAAGAGGGCACACTCTTTTGATGTGACGGACGTGACCACCGAGACCATCGAGACGGACGCCGGGACGGCCCGCGTCACCTGGCACCCGGCGACGACGAAGGCCCGGCTCGTGCTGGCCGTGAGCCACGGCGCCGGCGGCGGCATCGAGGCCCGTGACCTGCGGGCCCTCGCCGCCGTCCTGCCCGGCCACGGCGTGACCGTGGCCCTCGTCGAGCAGCCCTGGCGCGTGGCGGGCAGGAAGGTCGCCCCGGCGCCGAAGACGCTGGACGTCGGCTGGCGCGGCGTGTGGCCCGCACTCGCCGGTACGGGGCTGCCGGTGATCTCGGGCGGGCGCAGCGAGGGCGCCCGGGTGGCCTGTCGCACGGCGAGCGAACTGAAGGCGGCCGCCGTCCTCGCCCTGAGCTTCCCGCTGCACCCGCCGGGCAAGCCGGAGAAGTCCCGCGCCGACGAGCTGCTCGGGGCCGGTGTGCCCACCCTCGTCGTCCAGGGCGGCAACGACCCGTTCGGCAAGCCGGAGGAGTTCCCCGCAGGCACCTACGAGCTGGTCGAGGTGCCGTACGGCGACCACGGCTTCGCCGTCCCCAAGCGGGCGGGGACCACCCAGGACGAGGCCCTGACGGTGATCACCGACGCGGTCGTCCGGTGGACGGGATCGCTCGGGTAAAGCTTCGGGAATGCCGGGGCACCCCCCGCTGTTGTGGCGGACGTACGTGCCGGCGGCCGGCTACCCCGCCGACCACCAGCAGCGACGTCGTAGGAGAGGAAGTCCGCCGCATGGGTTCGACCTTCTGCCCGAGCCGCAGCAGCCGCGCCGACCTGGAGTGGACGGTGCTGCACGCGGCGAAGACCGCCCCTGTTCGGGCGGCGGGCGGGACGGAACGTCGTCTATCCTCCGATTCGGGTGGGACCGGTTTCGGCCCCGCGGAGATTCTTGAGGAGGTGGGTCCGGTTCCCGGTACCGACGCAGGGACCGAACACGGCCAGGCGGAGCAGCCCGAGGGCCAGGGCAGCACGGGCGCGGAGACGACCGCCGAGCGCAGTGCGCGCTTCGAACGGGACGCGCTCGAGTTCCTCGACCAGATGTACTCGGCGGCGCTGCGCATGACGCGCAACCCGGCCGATGCCGAGGACCTGGTGCAGGAGACGTACGCCAAGGCGTACGCGTCCTTCCACCAGTTCCGTGAGGGCACCAACCTCAAGGCGTGGCTGTACCGGATCCTCACCAACACCTTCATCAACTCGTACCGCAAGAAGCAGCGCGAACCGCAGCGCAGCGCGGCCGAGGAGATCGAGGACTGGCAGCTGGCCCGTGCCGAGTCGCACATGTCGACCGGTCTGCGCTCAGCGGAGTCGCAGGCGCTCGACCACCTGCCCGACTCGGACGTGAAGGAAGCGCTCCAGGCGATCCCCGAGGAGTTCCGCATCGCCGTGTATCTCGCGGACGTCGAGGGCTTTGCCTACAAGGAGATCGCCGACATCATGGGCACACCCATCGGTACGGTGATGTCCCGGCTGCACCGGGGCCGCCGTCAACTGCGCGGCATGCTCGAGGACTACGCCCGCGAGCGCGGACTGGTCCCGGCCGGCGCCGGAGAGTCGAACGAAGCGAAAGGCTCGGGGTCATGAGCTGCGGTGAGCCGCACGAGACGGATTGCAGCGAAATCCTCGATCATCTCTACGAGTTCCTGGACCGTGAGATGCCGGATGCCGACTGCGTGAAGTTCGAGCACCACTTCGAGGAATGCTCGCCGTGCCTGGAGAAGTACGGTCTGGAACAGGCCGTGAAGAAGCTGGTCAAGCGGTGCTGCGGGCATGACGACGTGCCGGGCGACCTGCGGGCCAAGGTCATGGGACGGATCGAGCTGATCCGCTCCGGCCAGGCCGTGCCCGACCAGGACGTCGCGACCGCGCCCGCGCCACCGGCGGCGCCCGCCTCGCCCCAGGAGTCCTGACACTCCGGCACGTCCCCTCTACCCGGCCCAGGAACGGTCAGTCCTCGTCCGTCCTCGTTCCTGGCCGGAAGTCGTCACTCGAACGTGCTAATCCCCGGGTCATCGCCGCGCGAAGCCCCCCGCGGCCGCCCTAGGCTCCCGAGCCTGACAGGCAGGTCGCATCGGCAGGCACGGTCGGGGAGGGGCTCATGGAGGCGGTACCGGCACGGGCCCGAACCTACGTCGTCTGTGTCGCCGTCGCCGCCCTGTTCTGTCTGCTGCCGCTGCCGACGGTCCGCACGCGCTGGTGGGCCGTGGCGCTGCTGGCCGTGCTCTACGCCGGCTGCGAGCGCCTCGCCCGGTCGCGGTGCGTCGGGATCTCCCACCCGGCCGGCGCCTTCTACCCCGTGCTGCTCGCCGGGGCCTTCCTGCTGCCGGCCCCCGCCGCCGCGCTCGTCGCGTTGCCGGGGGCGCTGCTGGCACACGTCGAGCAGCGGCCCTTCCTGCTGCGCCGGGTCTGGCGTGCCGCCCAGCTCGTCCTGGGCGTGTGGGCCGCGGCCCGGGTGCACGGGGCGCTCGGCGGACGCGACGCGGTCGTGGCGGGCGATGTGCCCTACGCGCTCGGGCCAGCCGGGGCCGCCGTACTGGCGTTCTGCCTGGTGCTCACGCTCCTGGACGGCGGCATCCTGGCGGCGGCCGAGCGGGTGCCGGTGCGGCGCGCCTGGCGGGGCCTGTTACCGCGCTCCCTCGCGCCGATCGCCGTGCACGGGCTCGCCGGGCTGATGATGGCCGTGCTGTGGCGCAGCCCGTACGGGCCCGTCGCCGCGCTGCTCGTCCTGCTGCCGATGTGCGTGTCCTGGTGGGCGTTCGCGCAGTACCACCGGGAGCGGGCCGCCCACCAGGCGACCATCCGGGCCCTCGTGCAGGCCGTCGACATCAAGGACGGCTACACGCGCGGGCACAGCGAGCGCGTCGGACAGGCGTCGTTGATGATCGCGCGCGAGCTCGGCATGGACGACGAGCGCGTCGAGGTGATCCGGTTCGCCGGGATCCTGCACGACGTGGGCAAGCTGGGCGTGCCCACCCGCCTGCTCACCAAGGACGGCCCGCTGACCCCCGAGGAACGCCGGGTCATCGAGCTGCACCCCGAGTACGGGCACGAGATGGTCCGGGGGATCTCCTTCCTGGGTGAGGCCCGGGCGGCGGTGCTGCACCACCACGAGCGGCTGGACGGGAGCGGATACCCCTACGGCCTCGTCGGCCGTCAGATTCCCGAGTCGGCGCGGGTGGTCGCCGTCGCGGACGCCTTCGACGCGATGACGTCCACCCGGTGCTACAGCAGGGCCCGGCCGGTCGAGGTGGCCCTGGAGGAACTCCAGCGGTGCGCCGGCAGCCACTTCGATCCGGTGATGGTCGCGGCCCTGGTGCGCGCGCTGGGCCGGTACGGCTGGCGTCCGGCGGTCACGGCCGACGACGCCCACGCGCCCCGTGTCCCCCCGCCCGGCCCGCCCGTCTCCAGCCGGCCCGGAGCGCGCCGGTGAACGCGCACCGGCCCCTCCTCCTCGGCCTCGTCCACACCTGCGCCGGCCTCCTCGCCGTCGGCTCCCTCGCCGTGACCCTGTGGACCGGCCTCGAGGGCCGCGGCGCCGCCCTCGCCTTCGGCGTGCTCGTGGCCGCCGGCGAGGGCACGCGGTGGAACGGCGCGCGGCTCAGGGAGGCCGCGCCGCTCGCGGCGGCCGGGGCCCTGTCGTACGCGCTGCTCGGCGCCGACGCCGGTCAGCCGACGCGGCACGGTGTCGCCCAGGTCGTCACCGTGGTGCTCACCGCCTCGCTGCTCGGCAGCGTGCCGCACATCGCGCGCGGGCAGGGGCCCACCCTGGACCACCTGGCGCGCCGGGTGCTCACCGTCGGCTTCGTCGCCGTGTGCTTCCAGCCCCTGTACAACCGGGGCCTGATCGCCGACTGGGTCGGCCCGGCCTACGCCCTGCTGCTGCTCGCGCTGCTGACCCTGACCGCGCTGTGCGACGCCGTGCTGGCCGCCGCGCTGGCCCACGCCCGCACCGGGTGGCCCTTCGTGCCGGTGCTGCGGGACGAGTTGCGGGCCGTGCCCGGCATCGGGACGGCCGTCATCGCGACGGGGGCCGTGATGGCGCTCGCGGTCGCCGTCGTGGGGCTCTGGGCACTGCCCGTCTTCTGCGTGCCCCTGCTCCTCGCCCAGCTGTCCTTCCGCCGGTACGCCGCCGTCCGCGCCACCTACCGGCAGACCATCGCCTCCCTGGCCAGGGCCACCGAGATCGCCGGCTACACGCCGTGCGGGCACGCCCGGCGCGTCGCCGCCCTCAGTCAGGCCGTCGGGCGGGACCTGGGACTGACCGAGCCCGAGCTGACCGTGCTGGAGTACGCCGCCCTCATGCACGACATCGGGCAGTTGAGCCTCGTCGACCCGGTGCCCGCGGGAGCCACCGCCGCCCTGCCGGAGGCGGAGCAGCGGCGGATCGCGCTGCTCGGCGGCGCGGTCGTCCGGCAGACCGGGGTGGACCCCCGGGTGGCGGTCGTGGTGGAGCGGCAGGCCGACCCGTACGGGGAGCAGCCGCTGGCGGCACGCATCGTGCGGGCCGTCAACGCGTACGAGGAGAAGGCCCGGGACGGCGGCCCCGGCGGGCCGCTGAAGGCGCTGGAGGAGCTGCGGCTGGCCACCGGTGGGGAGTTCGCGCCCGAGGTGGTCGAATCGCTGGCCCGGGTACTGGCGCGGAACAGAGGAGTGACGCGCTGGGGGTACCCCCAGGCGTTCAGGTACTGGGAGCCCCGGTTGAGGGGGGCGGGAGGAGACGGTCGGGCTGTCTGACCCTGCCCGTGGCGGGGTAACCCATGGGTAATGAGCGCCCTTCCGGCCGTACATGGTTGGATGCGAAGGAGAAGGTGTCCGGGGGCTCAGACACAGGCAAGGCCAGCCCACCGCACGGAACTGGCAGGCGGGAATCGTGAGGATCTTCGGCAAGGGACGGCACCGGCCCTCCGCCTCCTGGCGGCAGGCCACAGACCGTGCGTTCACGCTGATCGGCGACGGCCGGTACGAGGACGCGGGCGCGCTGCTGACGCGGGCCGCCGATCTGGAGCCCTGGCTGTCGGAGTCCTGGTTCAACCTGGCGCTGCTGCACAAGTTCCGGCACGACTGGGAGCAGGCGCGGGCGGCGGGCCTCAGGGCCGTGGCGCTGCTCGACCGGGACACCGGGGCGCCCGACTGGTGGAACGTCGGCATCGCCGCGACCGCCCTGCAGGACTGGCCGCTGGCCCGGCGGGCCTGGCAGGCCTACGGGCTGCGGGTGCCCGGGAGCGCGACCGAGTCCGGCGAGCCGGTCGGCATGGACCTCGGCAGCGCGGCCGTGCGGCTGTCCCCGGAAGGGGAGGCCGAGGTGGTGTGGGGGCGGCGGCTGGACCCCGCCCGCATCGAGGTGCTGTCGATTCCGCTGCCGTCCTCCGGGCGGCGCTGGGGCGAGGTCGTCCTGCACGACGGGGTGCCCCACGGGGAGCGCACCACGGCCGCCGGGCACACCTATCCCGTCTTCGACGAGATCGAGCTGTGGGCGCCCTCGCCCGTGCCGACCTGGGTCGTCCTGCTGGAGGCCGCGAGCGAGGCCGACCGGGACGCGCTGGAGCAGCTTGCCGCCGACGCCGGGTTCGCCGCGGAGGACTGGTCGTCGTCGGTGCGGTTGCTGTGCCGGATGTGCTCGGAGTCACGGATGCCGTCCGACGAGGGGGACGGGGACCATCTCGACCCTCACGATCACAGCGAGCCGGGGCACCCGGGGCCGCTGGGGCACCGGACGGACGGGCAGTTGTGGGTTCCGGAGCGGGAGTGCGGCATCGCCGCCCCGGCGTCGCTCGTCCGGGGGTTGCTGGACGGGTGGGTCGCCGACAGTCCGGACACCCGGGACTGGCGGGATCTCGAAGAGGTGTGCTGAGGTCGTCGCTGCGCCCCGGGGTCGTCGTGGGCCGGTCGCGCCCGCGTGGCCGAGCCGCATGTCAGACACGGTCCCCGGCCCCCGGCGGGGCGCTGTCGCCGTACCCTGTATCAGCACCACACCCCCCTGTTTTCTAGGAAGGCATACGTCGGTCATGGCTCAGCAGGACACCGATCAGCAGCACGCGGGCGTGCTCCCCGTCGACGACGAGGGGTACGTCATCGACACGGAGGACTGCGAGGAGCGCGAGACGGCCTGGCGGGAGCGGGGCACCTCGCGGCCGATCACGGTGGTCGGGAACCCGGTGCTGCACCGGGAGTGCAAGGACGTCACCGACTTCGGCGAGGAGCTCCAGCAGCTCGTGGCGGACATGTTCGCCAGCCAGCGCACCGCTGAGGGCGTGGGCCTGGCCGCCAACCAGATCGGCGTCGACCTGAAGGTCTTCGTCTACGACTGCCCGGATGACGAGGGCGTCCGGCACGTCGGCGTGGTCTGCAACCCCAAGCTCGTCGAACTGCCCGCCGACAAGCGCCGGCTGGACGACAGCAACGAGGGCTGCCTGTCGGTGCCGACCGCATACGCGCCGCTCGCCCGGCCCGACTACGCCGAGGTGACCGGGCAGGACGAGCAGGGCAACCCGATCAAGGTGCGCGGCACCGGCTACTTCGCACGGTGTTTGCAGCACGAGACCGACCACCTGTACGGCTACCTCTACATCGACCGGCTCTCCAAGCGGGAACGCAAGGACGCGCTGCGGCAGATGGCCGAGAACGAGCCCCGCTACCCCGTGGTCGCCAACGACTGAGGTCTCACGGCCCCCACACGGACGGCGTCTGGTCAGGAGCCCCTTCCCGACCGGGCGCCGTTCGTCTGTCCGTCGCACGTTCGATCCTTTCTGCTCCTCCCGTGATCCACATCCGGTCATGCAAGGGGCGGTTCTCGGCATCCCAGGGTGGTGAATGCGGCAAATCCGTTCCCAGACAGTCAGTTGTGGTGCTGAATGGGATGAGCGGGGCTACGCAACGGCGCACGCCCGGCACGGCGGAAGGGGCGTGAGCCAACTGGCGGCTGAGAGGGGTTTGTTCGTGCATGCTTTGTCACACGGCACCACATCGACACCGACCACGATCGCAGTTCCACCGTCGCTCGCACTCCCCGTGATCGAAGCGGCGTTTCCCCGGCAACTCCACCCGTATTGGCCAAAGCTCCAGGAGAAGACCCGGGTGTGGCTGCTGGAAAAACGGCTCATGCCGGCGGACAAGGTGGAGGAATATGCCGACGGCCTGTGCTACACCGACCTCATGGCGGGCTACTACCTCGGCGCGCCCGACGAGGTCCTCCAGGCGATAGCGGACTACAGCGCGTGGTTCTTCGTCTGGGACGACCGGCACGACCGCGACATCGTCCACGGCCGCCCGGCCGCCTGGCGGCGGCTGCGCGGCCGGCTGCACACGGCCCTCGACTCCCCCCGGGACCACCTGCACCACGAGGACCCCGTGGTCGCCGGGCTCGCGGACAGCGTGCTGCGGCTGTACGCCTTCCTGCCGCAGACGTGGAGCGCCCGCTTCGCGCGGCACTTCCACGCGGTGATCGAGGCGTACGACCGCGAATTCCACAACCGAACCGAGGGCATCGTCCCGACCGTCGAGGACTATCTCGAACTGCGCCGGCTCACCTTCGCGCACTGGATCTGGACCGATCTGCTGGAACCGAGCGCGGGCTGTGAACTCCCGGACGCCGTACGGAAACACCCGGCCTATCGTCGGGCGGCGCTGCTGAGTCAGGAATTCGCCGCCTGGTACAACGACCTCTGCTCGCTGCCGAAGGAAATAGCGGGCGACGAGGTGCACAATCTCGGCATCAGTCTCATCACCCATGAGGGACTGACCCTGGAAGAGGCGATCGGGGAAGTCCGGTGGCGCGTCGAGGAATGCATCACGGAATTCCTCGTCGTGGAGAAGGACGCTTTGGAGTTCGCCGACGACCTCGCCGACGGCACGGTGCGCGGAAAGGAACTGAGCGCCGCCGCACGCGCCTGCGTCGGCAATATGCGGAACTGGTTCAGCTCGGTCTACTGGTTCCACCACGAGTCCGGCCGGTACATGGTCGACAGCTGGGACGACCGCTCCACGCCCCCGTACGTCAACAACGAAGCGGCAGGTGAGAAATGACCGTCGAGTCGGTCGAGCCCGAAGCCCCCGCGGTCGCGGAGCTGAGTGAGCCGCCGTTCGCGGGCGGTGGCGTCCCCGGCCTCGGCCACGGCTGGAAGCTGGCCCGCGACCCGCTGGCCTTCATGTCCCGGCTGAGGGACCACGGCGACGTCGTACGCCTCAGGCTGGGCCCGAAGACCGTCTACGCGCCCACCACGCCCGAGCTCACCGGCGCGGTGGCCCTGAGCCCGGACTACATCATCGCCGGGCCGCTGTGGGAGTCCCTGGAAGGCCTGCTCGGCAAGAAGGGGGTGGCCACCGCCAACGGCCCGCAGCACCGCCGCCAGCGGCGCACCATCCAGCCCGCCTTCCGGCTCGGTGCCATCCCCGCCTACGGCCCGATCATGGAGGAGGAGGCCCACGCGCTGACCGAGCGCTGGCAGCCGGGGCGGACCATCGACTGCACCTCCGAGTCGTTCCGCGTCGCCGTGCGCGTCGCGGCCCGCTGCCTGCTGCGCGGCGAGTACATGGACGAGCGGGCGGAGCGGTTGTGCAACGCGCTCGCCGTCGTCTTCCGGGGCATGTACCGGCGGATGGTGGTCCCGCTCGGCCCGTTGTACAGGCTGCCGCTTCCGGCCAACCGGGAATTCAACCGGGCGCTGGCCGATTTGCATCTCCTGGTCGACGAGATCGTCGCCGAGCGCCGTGCGTCTGGTCAAAAGCCGGACGATTTGCTGACGGCGTTGCTGGAGGCAAGGGACGACAATGGCAACCCGATAGACGAACAGGAGATCCACGACCAGGTCGTCGCGATCCTCACCCCCGGCAGCGAAACCATCGCCTCCACGATCATGTCCCTGCTTCAGGTACTCGCCGAGCACCCGGAACACGCGGACCGGGTGCGCGAGGAAGTCCAGACCATGACCGGTGGGCGTCCGGTGGCATTCGACGACGTCCGCAAGCTCACGCACACCAACAATGTCGTCGTAGAGACGATGCGTTTGCGTCCCGCCGTATGGATTCTGACGCGGCGGGCGGTGACCGACACGGAACTCGGCGGGTATCGCATTCCGGCCGGGGCGGACATCATCTACAGCCCGTACGCGATCCAGCGGGATGCGAAGTCCTACGCCGACCACCTTCGGTTCGACCCGGACCGGTGGCTTCCGGAGCGCGCCGAGGACGTGCCGAAATACGCCATGAACCCGTTCAGCGTGGGCAACCGGAAGTGCCCGAGCGACCACTTCTCGATGGCGCAGCTGACGCTGATCACGGCGGCGGTGGCCACGAAGTACCGCTTCGAGGAGGCGCCCGGCTCCAACGGGGCCACGCGGGTGGGCATCACGCTCCGTCCGCACCGGCTGCTGCTCACGCCGGTGTCGAGGTGATCCTCAGGCGGCTTCCGGGCCCCTGAACGTGCGCCGGTAGGCGTTCGGGGTGGTGCCGACCGCGCGTACGAAGTGGTGGCGCAGTGCGGCCGCGGTGCCGAACCCTGTTCGGCCCGCGATCGCGTCCACCGTCTCGTCCGTCGCCTCCAGCAGGTGCTGGGCCAGCAGCACGCGCTGCCGCAGGATCCAGCGGTAGGGCGTGGTGCCGGTGTCCTGGTGGAAGCGGCGGGCGAAGGTGCGCGGGGACATGCGGGCGCGGGCGGCGAGCTGCTCCACGGTGACCTCCTCGGCGAGGTTCCGCTCCATCCAGGCCAGCACCTCGCCGATGGTGTCGCCCTCGGAGGCCGGCAGCGGCCGTTCGATGTACTGGGCCTGGCCGCCGTCCCGGTGCGGCGGCACCACCATCCGCCGGGCGATCTTGTTGGCGACCTCCGGGCCCTGCTCCTTGCGGACCAGATGCAGGCAGGCGTCGATCCCCGCGGCCGTGCCCGCCGAGGTGATCACCGGGTCCTCGTCGACGTACAGCACGTCCGGTTGGACGGACACGCGCGGGTACTGCCGGGCGAGGGCGTCCGCGTGCCGCCAGTGGGCGGCGCAGCGCCGGCCGTCGAGGAGACCGGCCGCGGCGAGCACGAAGACGCCGGAGCAGACGCTGAGCACCCGGGCCCCGCGGTCGACCGCGCCGCGCAGGGCGTCCAGCAGCTCCGGCGGGAACGGCCGGTTCTCGTAGCGCCGCCCGGCCGGAACGGCGATCAGGTCGGCCGCCTCCAGACGCTCCAGCCCGTGTTCGACGTGCAGCGAGAAGCCGGAGTCGCTGCGCAGCGCGGGCCCCTCGGCGGAGGCGACCGCGAAGTCGTACACCGGCAGGCCGTCATCGCTGCGGTCGGTGCCGAACACCTCGCACACGACACCGAGTTCGAAGGGGTTCACACCGTCGAGCAGGACGGCGGCCACGTTCCGGAGCATGCCTCCAGTGTGCCCCACCGATGGCAGTAATTCGAGGGTGTGCGGCAGTCCTGCCACTGTTGGTAAGGAGTGAACGGCGCGACAGTGGTGTCCATGGATACGACGTTCACGGAGACACTGACGGCAATGATCACGGTCCTGGGGATGCTGGTCCTCCTGGTCCTCCCGGCGGTGATCGGCATCGCACGCGACCGGCGCACGGACCGCCAGATCAGGGAGGCCCGGGAGGCCCGCGGGGTCCAGCAGGGTCAGAAGTCCTCGTCCAAGTCGACGGTGCCCTCCACCGCCACCTGGTACGCGGACGGCCGCCGCTCGAAGAAGTTGGTCAGCTCCTGAACCCCCTGGAGCTCCATGAAGGAGAAGGGGTTCTCGGAGCCGTACACCGGGGCGAAGCCGAGTCGGGTCAGGCGCTGGTCGGCGACGCACTCCAGGTACTGCCGCATCGAGTCGGTGTTCATGCCCGGGAGGCCGTCACCGCACAGGTCGCGCGCGAACTGCAGCTCGGCCTCGACGGCCTCACGGAGCATGTCCGTCACCTGCTGCCGCAGCTCGTCGTCGAAGAGCTCCGGCTCCTCCTTGCGGACGGTGTCGACCACGTCGAACGCGAAGCTCATGTGCATCGTCTCGTCGCGGAAGACCCAGTTGGTGCCGGTCGCCAGACCGTGCAGCAGGCCCCGGCTGCGGAACCAGTAGACGTACGCGAAGGCCCCGTAGAAGAACAGGCCCTCGATGCACGCGGCGAAGCAGATGAGGTTCAGCAGGAAGCGGCGGCGGTCGGCCCGGGTCTCCAGCCGGTCGATCTCCTCCACCGAGTCCATCCACCTGAAGCAGAACTCGGCCTTCTCGCAGATGGACGGGATGTTCTCCACCGCGGCGAAGGCCGCCGCGCGGTCGTCCGGGTCGGGGAGGTAGGTGTCCAGCAGCGTCAGGTAGAACTGGACGTGCACGGCCTCCTCGAACAGCTGGCGGCTCAGGTAGAGCCTCGCCTCGGGCGAGTTGATGTGCTTGTACAGGGTCAGCACGAGGTTGTTCGCCACGATCGAGTCGCCGGTGGCGAAGAACGCGACCAGGCGGCCGATGAGGTGCTGCTCGCCGGGCGTCAGCTTGGCGAGGTCGGCGACGTCCGAGTGGAGGTCGACCTCCTCCACGGTCCAGGTGTTCTTGATGGCGTCCCGGTAGCGCTCGTAGAAGTCCGGGTAGCGCATGGGGCGCAGCGTCAGCTCGAAACCCGGGTCGAGGAGGTTCTGGGTTCGGGTGGTGCTGGTCATCACTGGCAGGCCTCGCAGGACTCGGGGTTTTCCAGGGAGCAGGCGACGGCCTCTTCGGAGGGCACCTGCTGGACGGGGACGGTGGCTTGCGCCTGTGCCGCGCGGGCGATCCGGGTCGCCGGGCGCGAGCGCAGGTAGTACGTCGTCTTCAGCCCGGACTTCCAGGCGTACGCGTACATCGAGGAGAGCTTGCCGATGGTCGGCGTCTCCATGAACAGGTTCAGGGACTGGGCCTGGTCCAGGAACGGCGTACGGGCCGCGGCCATGTCGATCAGGCCGCGCTGCGGGATCTCCCACGCCGTGCGGTAGAGCCGTCGTACGTCCTCGGGGATCCAGGTGAAGTCCTGCACCGAGCCGTTGGCGTCGCGCAGCGCCTCACGGGTCCGGGCGTCCCACACGCCGAGCCGCTTCAGGTCGTCCACCAGGTAGGAGTTGACCTGGAGGAACTCACCGGACAGCGTCTCGCGCTTGAACAGGTTGGACACCTGCGGCTCGATGCACTCGTACACGCCCGCGATGGAGGCGATGGTCGCGGTCGGGGCGATGGCGAGCAGCAGCGAGTTGCGCATGCCGACGGCGGCGATCCGCTCGCGCAGGGCCGCCCAGCGCTCCGGCCAGGTCAGCTCGGCGTCGTAGTGGTCGGGGTGCAGCACGCCCCGGGCGGTCCGGGTCTTCTCCCAGGCCGGCAGCGGGCCGTTGCGCTCGGCGAGGTCGGCGGAGGCCTCGTACGCGGCGAGCATGATCCGCTCGGCGATCCGGGTGGAGAGCCGCGTGGCCTCCGGGGAGTCGAAGGGCAGGCGCAGCTTGAAGAAGACGTCCTGGAGGCCCATCGCGCCGAGGCCGACCGGGCGCCACTTGGCGTTGGAACGGCCCGCCTGCTCGGTCGGGTAGAAGTTGATGTCGACGACCCGGTCGAGGAAGGTGACGGCGGTGCGGACCGTCGCGTCCAGCCGCTCCCAGTCCATCTCGCCGGTCGCCGGGTCGGCGAAGGCACCGAGGTTGACCGACCCCAGGTTGCAGACCGCCGTCTCCCCGTCGCTGGTGACCTCCAGAATCTCCGTGCAGAGGTTGGAGGAGTGGATCACATGGCCCGGCTCCGCCGTCTGGTTGGCGGTGCGGTTGGCGGCGTCCTTGAAGGTCATCCAGCCGTTGCCGGTCTGCGCGAGGGTGCGCATCATGCGGCCGTACAGCTCACGGGCGGGCAGGGTCTTCTTCGCGAGACCCTTGGCCTCCGCCGCCCGGTACGCCGCGTCGAACTCCTCGCCCCACAGGTCGACCAGCTCGGGCACGTCCGACGGCGAGAACAGCGACCACGGCTGGTCGGCGTTCACTCGGCGCATGAACTCGTCCGGGATCCAGTGCGCCAGGTTGAGGTTGTGGGTCCGCCGGGCGTCCTCGCCGGTGTTGTCGCGCAGCTCCAGGAACTCCTCGATGTCGGAGTGCCAGGTCTCCAGGTAGACGGCGGCGGCGCCCTTGCGCCGGCCGCCCTGGTTCACGGCGGCGACCGAGGCGTCCAGCGTCTTCAGGAACGGGACGATGCCGTTGGAGTGCCCGTTGGTGCCGCGGATCAGCGAACCCCGGGAGCGGATGCGGGAGTACGACAGCCCGATGCCGCCCGCGTGCTTCGACAGCCGCGCCACCTGGTGGTAGCGCTCGTAGAGGGAGTCCAGCTCGTCCTTCGGGGAGTCGAGGAGGTAGCAGGACGACATCTGCGGGTGCCGCGTACCGGAGTTGAAGAGCGTGGGGGAGGACGGCAGATAGTCCAGGCGGCTCATCAGCCCGTACAGCGCGGCGACTTCGTCGACGGACCGTGCCGTGTCGTCCTCGGCGAGACCGGCGGCGACGCGCAGCATGAAGTGCTGGGGCGTCTCGACGACCTTGCGGGTGATGGGGTGCCGGAGCAGGTAGCGGCTGTGCAGGGTGCGCAGGCCGAAGTAGCCGAAGCGGTCGTCGGCGCGGGGGTCGATCAGCGCGTCCAGGCGCTCGGCGTGCCGGCGCACGAACTCCGCGGTCCGGTCGGCGATGAGCCCCTCCCGGTGCCCGACGGCGACGGACTCGGTGAACGACGTGACGCCCTGCGAGGCGGCCTCGGCACGGATGCCGATGGTCAGCAGCCGGGCGGCCAGCCGCGAGTAGGCGGGGTCCTCGGAGATCAGGCCGGCCGCCGCCTCCGTGGCCAGCTCGCGCAGCTCCGTCTCGTCCGCCCGCGCGGACCGGCCGCGCAGCGCGGCGGCGGCGACCCGGCCGGGGTCGGCGTCGGGGAGGTCGGCGGTCAGCTCGGTCAGGGTCCGCAGCAACGCGGCACCGGGACCGTCGTGCTCCTGCAGGACGGCTGAGGCCGGATCGGCTGGCGCGATGGTCACGTGGGGCTCTCCCTCGCTCGGCACGGGGGCCTCGCCGAGGGCAGGGGGCAGCACACGAGCGCACGCGGCGTCGCGTCCACCGGCCCATTCCACGAGGCCCGGATGTCAGGGCACCCGGACCGGACGGCCGGGCGCGCTGTCGGCAGGTCCTCGGACTGACGCTCGTCTGCACGTATGCGGGCATACGTGCAGGAGTACACCGTTGCGGGACAGTTCCGGATTCGCACCGGATTCCCCTGCGGCGACAGCGAGCATGAGCATACATCTTGTGCCGGGTGTGGATCACGCCCCCATATGTTGTGTCGCCTCTGACTTCAGAGGGTCAACTCGTAGGTGAGGAGCGTGAGGTGGGTCAGGTGCGGGATAGGGTTCCAGTCCCGCTCCGGGGTGCGCACGAAGCCCAGGCGTTCGTAGATGCGGTGGGCGGAGTGCATGGTGCGCTGGGTCGACAGGACGATCCGCACGCAGCCCTCGGTGGCCCGGGCCCGCTCGACACAGGCGCGCACGAGGGCCTCCCCGACGCCGCGGCCGCGGGCGGCACGGTCCACGGCGAGCATGCGGATCTCGGCCTCCCCGGGCCGGGCTATGTCGGCCAGCGGGCCGCCCGACGGCACGAACGTCACGCCGCCCAGCACCTGTCCGTGCTCCACGGCGACCAGCACCTCGGCGGCGCCCGCCCGTTTGGCCACGTCCTTCAGCTCGCCGAGGTACCCGTCGCCCTCCCTGAAGTCCAAGAGGCCGTCCTGGAGGTAGGCGTGGGCGGTGATGTCGCCGAGGGCGGCGTACTCGCCGGGGGCCGCCCGCCTGATCACGATGTCCATGAGGCCGAGTGTGCCGGACGGGTACGGCGACGGGCCGCCGGATGTCTCCGGCGGCCCGTCGGTCACGGATTTCTGGGGGTGGGTGGCCTAGTGAGCGGATCCGGCCGTCGCCGGCGGCAGCTCCACCTGGACGCCCGGGTCACCCGCGTCCGCCGTGTAGTCCTCCGGCTTCGTCTCGTCGACACCGTCCGGTGCCTTGACCGCCTTCAGGACGAAGGTCAGGACCACGGTCACGACCACGTTCAGCACGAACGCCGTCAGGCCGATGTAGCCGATCTCCCCGATGCCGGGGATCTCCTTCGCCGAGCCGCCGAAGTGCTTCTGCGTCGGCGAGGCGACCCCGTACGCGGCGACCGTGCCGTAGATCATGCCGATCGCCCAGCCGGCCAGCAGCGCCCAGCGGTGGAACCAGCGGGTGAACAGGCCGCCGACCAGGGCCGGGAAGGTCTGCAGGATCCAGATGCCGCCGAGCAGCTGGAAGTTGATGGCGACCGTCTTGTCCATCGTCAGGACGAAGGCCAGCGCGCCCACCTTCACCAGCAGCGACACCAGCTTGGAGACCTTGGTCTCCTGCTCGGGCGTCGCGTCGGGCTTGATGAAGTCCTTGTAGATGTTGCGGGTGAAGAGGTTCGCCGCCGCGATCGACATGATGGCGGCCGGGACCAGCGCGCCGATGCCGATGGCGGCGAAGGCGACGCCCGCGAACCAGTCCGGGAACATCGTCTCGAACAGCTGCGGGATGGCCAGCTGGCCGTTCTGCACCTTCACGCCCGCCGCGATCGCCATGAAGCCCAGCAGCGCCAGCAGGCCCAGCATCAGCGAGTACAGCGGCAGGATCGTGGTGTTGCGGCGGATCACCTCACGGCTGCGCGAGGACAGCGTCGCCGTGATCGAGTGCGGGTACATGAACAGCGCCAGCGCCGAGCCCAGCGCCAGCGTGGCGTACGTCCACTGGCCCGCCTCGGCCGGTATCAGCGCACCGCGCGGCGCGCCGGTCGCCGGGTTGGTCTGGCTGAAGGCGTCGCTCGCCTTGGCGAAGATGTCGTCGAAGCCGCCCAGCTTGATCGGGATGTAGATGATCGCCACCGCGATGACGATGTAGATCAGGGTGTCCTTGACGAAGGCGATGAGCGCCGGTGCCCGCAGGCCCGAGGAGTACGTGTACGCCGCCAGCACACCGAAGGCGATCAGCAGCGGCAGGTCCTTGATGAACCAGTTGGTGTTCTCGCCGCCGCCGATGCCCATCACGTCCAGCACGGCCTGGATGCCGACCAGCTGGAGCGCGATGTACGGCATGGTCGCCAGGATGCCGGTGAGCGCGACCGCCAGCGACAGCCCCTTCGAACCGAACCGGCCGCGCACGAAGTCGGACGTGGTCACGTAGCCGTGCTTGTGGGACACCGACCACAGCCGGGGCAGGAACGTGAAGATCAGCGGATAGACCAGGATCGTGTATGGCACGGCGAAGAAGCCGGCCGCGCCCGCCGCGTAGATCGCCGCCGGTACGGCCACGAAGGTGTAGGCCGTGTACAGGTCGCCGCCGAGCAGGAACCAGGTGATCCAGGTGCCGAACGAGCGGCCGCCCAGGCCCCACTCGTCGAGGCTGTGCTCGTTCTCGGCCCTGCGCCAGCGCGCGGCCAGGAAGCCCATGACGGTGACGAGCAGGAAGAAGAAGAGGAAGACGGCGAGTGCCACGCCGTTCACGCCGTCCTTCACTCGGCCGCACCCCCCTGGCGAGTCGAGCGGGCGCGCTGGTCACGCTGCCACAGCTTGTACGCGATGGCCGTCAGCGCCGTGGAGATCAGCACCCAGGCCATCTGGTACCAGTAGAAGAACGGGATGCCGATGAAGGCCGGGTCGGTCTTGGCGTAGGAGCCGACCCACAGCATGGCCACGAACGGCGCTATGAGACAGAGGGCGATGACGACGCGCATGGGCGTCACCACCGGCCCTCTGTTGACTTCTGGGGCTTGCGACATCGGCGGCTCCGTCCCCTCACTGATCACCTGTGCAATGCGCAGGAAATCTAGGTCAGGACATGGCGTGAGCGGAACCCCTCGTCCGTATAACGGTCGCCCGTTTCCGGGGTCGGCGGCAGCGGAAGCCCTGCGAGGGTCCGCCCCCTGACGGTCGGTACGCGTCCGCTCCCATGCCCGGCGGGACGGCACGGCGCCTCGCTCGGCGAGGACGGCGCCGGGCGGCGGATGTGCCGGACGCACACCGCGGGGCGTCCGCGGCAGCGGCCACGACCGCGATGGGCTGGGCCGGTTCGCCGGACGGACGCCGTCCGCCGTTCCGCCGCACCGCGTGCGCCGCCCGTTACTCCTGCGGCCGCTTGAGCCTCGCGACGAACTTGTACCGGTCGCCGCGGTAGACGGACCGCACCCACTCCACCGGCTTCCCCTCCCGGTCGAGGGAGTGCCGGGACAGCATCAGCATCGGCAGGCCCACGTCGGTGCCGAGCAGTCCCGCCTCGCGCGGGGTGGCCAGGGAGGTCTCGATGGTCTCCTCGGCCTCCGCGAGATGGACGTCGTACACCTCGGCGAGCGCGGTGTAGAGGGAGGTGTACTTCACCAGCGAGCGCCGCAGCGCCGGGAAGCGCTTCGCGCTCAGGTGGGTCGTCTCGATCGCCATCGGCTCGCCGTTGGCCATGCGCAGCCGCTCGATGCGCAGGACGCGCCCGCCGGGCGTGATGCCGAGGAGTTCGGCCAGCCGGTCGTCGGCGGTGATGTAGCCGATGTCCAGCAGCTGCGAGGTGGGTTCGAGGCCCTGGGCTCGCATGTCCTCGGTGTACGAGGTGAGTTGCAGCGCCTGGGAGACCTTCGGCTTGGCGACGAACGTGCCCTTGCCCTGGATGCGCTCCAGGCGGCCCTCGACGACCAGCTCCTGGAGAGCCTGGCGCACGGTCGTGCGCGAGGTGTCGAACTCGGCTGCCAGCGTGCGCTCCGGCGGGACCGGCGTCCCCGGTGCCTGCGTCTCCGTCATGTCGAGGAGGTGCTTCTTCAGGCGGTAGTACTTGGGCACGCGCGCGGTACGGACGGTCGCCCCGTTCTCGTTCTCCGCACTGCTGACGTCGGTGCTCATGCTCCGCCTTCCCAGGCTCCGTATCCGGCTCACATCGTGGCACGGCAGCGTATCGGGATGTCCCCTGCACGCTCCGTGATCCCTTCTGTATACCGCCGCCTCTTCTTTTGGTCTAGTCCACAGATGGAGTGGTCTAGTGGCAGTGTGCCTCGTCCGGCCGGTGTTTTCGATGGCTTCTTACTTAAAGGTTCCTGCATATGTAGGTCCCATAACGGCTGGTCAGGGGGTATTGGAGCACCCTTGACACCCTTGCTGGTCTGGTCCAAGCTCCCCGTACTGGTCTACACCATTGGTCCAGGTCCCGGCCTGTGGGCAGGGGGGTGTGGCATCCCTGAGGAGGGTGGCGTGAAGCGCAAGCTGATATCCGCGATCGGTGTCGCGGGCATGATCTTCTCCGTCGCGGCGTGCGGGGGCGACGACGGGAGCGGCGACGGCAAGGCGGGAGCGGACGGCTACGCCGGCCAGACGCTCACGGTGTGGGTGATGGACGGTTCCTCGCCGGACCAGTGGCAGAAGGACGTGGCCGCCGCCTTCGAGAAGAAGACCAAGGCGAAGGTCAGGTTCGAGGTCCAGCAGTGGAACGGCATCCAGCAGAAGCTGACCACCGCCCTGTCGGAGGAGAACCCGCCGGACGTCTTCGAGATCGGCAACACCCAGACCCCGGCCTACGCCAAGACCGGCGGCCTCGCGGACCTCGCCGACCTGAAGACCGAGATCGGCGCCGACTGGACCGAGTCCCTCAACGAGTCCTCGGTCTACGAGGGCAAGCAGTACGCCGCGCCCTGGTACTTCGCCAACCGCGTCGTCCTCTACAACAAGAAGGTCTGGGCCGACGCCGGCATCAAGGACACCCCCAGGACCCGCGACGAGTTCTACGCCGACCTGAAGACCATCGGCGAGAAGACCGACGCCGAGCCGATCTACCTGCCCGGCCAGAACTGGTACCACTTCGTCGGCCTGGTGGTCGGCGAGGGCGGGGAGCTCGTCAAGAAGGACGGCGACAAGTACGTCTCCAACCTCGACGACCCCAAGGTCGCCGCCGCCATGGAGACGTACAAGAAGTTCCAGGCGCTGTCCAAGGCCCCGAAGGACAAGGACGAGGCCACCCCGCAGCAGGGGGAGGTCTTCGCCAAGGGCGACGTGGGCGCCTTCATCGGGATGGGCTGGGAGGCCGGCATCGCGATCAAGGCCAACCCGAAGATCGAGAAGGAGATCGGCTACTTCACCATCCCCGGTGCCACGGCCGACAAGCCCGAGGGCGTCTTCCTCGGCGGCTCCAACCTCGCCGTGGCGGCGGGCAGCGAGAAGCAGGAGCTCGCCAAGGAGTTCCTGAAGATCGCGCTGTCCGACCGGTACGAGGGACAGCTCGCCAAGCTCAACGGCGTCATCCCGAACAAGGAGTCCCTCCAGACCAACCTGAAGGGCAACGCCGCCGCCGAGGCCGCCGCGCCGGCCGCCGCGGGCGGTGGCACCACGCCGCTGATCCCCGAGTGGGCCGCGGTGGAGAACGCGCCCAACCCGATCAAGACCTACATGACCGCCGTCCTGAACGGCAAGTCCACGGCCGAGGCCGCCCGGCAGGTCGAGGGCGAGCTCAACAAGCGCCTGGCGCAGCAGAACTGAGGACGCCGGACCGGGGCGGGGCCGCCTTTCCCGCGGTCCCGCCCCGGCGACCGTACGCAGGTCGAGGAGAGAGAGCGCGAGCATGACCGTGCAGACCGAACGGCCGCCCTCCGGCCCGGCGGACGTCCGCAAGGCGGCCGCCGGAGCATCCGGCGGGCCCACCCCGCGAGCCGCGTCGCGCGCCGGCGCGCTCGTCCCGTACCTGTTGCTGCTGCCGGCCTGCGCGGCTACCGTGCTGCTGCTCGGCTGGCCGCTGGTGAAGGACGTCCTGCTGTCGTTCCAGAACCTCAACATGGCGCAGCTGATCCAGCACGCCACCGAGTGGAACGGCGTCGACAACTACATCGAGGTCCTCACCGGTGAGGACTTCTGGCGCGTCACCCTGCGCTCCATCCTGTTCACGGCGGCCAACGTCGTCCTGATCATGGTGCTGGGCGCGCTGGTCGGCCTGCTGCTCGCCCGACTCGGCCGGCGGATGCGGCTCACCCTGATGGTCGGCCTGGTGCTGGCCTGGGCGATGCCCGTGGTCGCCGCGACCACCGTCTACCAGTGGCTGTTCGCCCAGCGCTTCGGCGTCGTCAACTGGGTCCTGGACCGGCTCGGCTGGCACTCGATGGCCGACTACAGCTGGACCAGCAGCCAGATGTCGACGTTCTTCGTCGTCACCGTGCTGATCGTCTGGCAGTCCATCCCGTTCGTCGCGATCAACCTGTACGCGGCGACCACCACGATCCCCAACGAGCTGTACGAGGCCGCAGCCCTGGACGGCGCGGGCCCCTGGCGGAGCTTCAGCACCGTCACCCTGCCGTTCCTGCGGCCCTTCCTGTACGCGACGACGTTCCTGGAGATCATCTGGGTCTTCAAGGCGTTCGTGCAGGTCTTCACCATCAACGGCGGCGGACCCGACCGGCTCACCGAGATCCTGCCCGTCTACGCCTACATCGAGGGCGTCGGCAACCAGCACTACGGCATGGGCGCCGCCATCGCCGTGCTGACCATCCTGATCCTGCTGGGCCTGACCGCCTACTACCTGAGGATCGTGCTCAAACAAGAGGAGGACGAGCTGTGAGGCGCTCGCTCTTCGGCCGCCTGTGGCCCAACGTCACAGCCGTCGTGCTGTTCATCGGCTTCGTCTTCCCCGTCTACTGGATGTTCGCCACGGCCTTCAAACCGACCGGCGACATCATCTCCGAGGACCCCGTCTGGTTCCCGACCGACATCACCTTCGAACACTTCCGGACCGCGACCGGCGTCGACCACTTCTGGACGTACGTCACCAACTCGTTGATCGTGACGGTCCTCGCGGTCGTCTTCTCGCTGGTCATCGCCCTCGCGGGCTCGTTCGCCCTGGCGCGCATGCGCTTCCGGGGGCGGCGCGGCTTCATCGTGGCCTTCATGCTGGCCCAGATGGCGCCCTGGGAGGTGATGGTCATCGCGATGTACATGATCGTCCGGGACGCGTCGATGCTGAACAGCCTCGTGCCGCTGACGGTCTTCTACATGATGATGATCCTGCCCTTCACCATCCTGACGCTGCGCGGCTTCGTCGCCGCCGTACCGAGGGAGCTGGAGGAGGCGGCGATGGTCGACGGCTGCACCCGGGTGACGGCCTTCCGCCGGGTCATCCTCCCACTGCTCGCCCCGGGTCTGATGTCGACCTCCCTGTTCGGCTTCATCACCGCGTGGAACGAGTTCGCGCTCGTCCTCGTTCTGAACAAGGAGGCCGGGGCGAAGACGCTGCCCCTGTGGCTGTCCGGATTCCAGACCGTCTTCGGCAACGACTGGGGCGCCACCATGGCGGCCTCCTCCCTGTTCGCCATCCCGATCCTGATCCTCTTCGTCTTCCTGCAGCGCAGGGCCGTCAGCGGCCTGACCGCGGGCGCCGTGAAGGGATAACGCACCCGATGACGACATTCGCCAGCGGCACGGACACCCTCACGCGCGACGCGCTGACGGTCCTCCAGCCCGGCTTCACCGGCACCACCGCCCCCGACTGGCTGCTGCGCCGACTCGGCGAGGGCCTGGCGTCGGTGGGCCTGTTCGGCCGCAACATCGCCACGTCCGACCAACTCGCCGCCCTGACCGCCCAGCTGCGCGCCGAGCGGGACGACGTCCTGGTCGCCGTCGACGAGGAGGGCGGGGACGTGACCCGTCTGGAGGTGCGCACCGGCTCCTCCTTCCCGGGCAACCACGCCCTGGGCGCGGTGGACGACGTCCAGCTCACCGAGGAGGTCGCCTTCGAACTCGGCCGCCGCCTCGCGGCCTGCGGCGTGAACTTCGACTGGGCCCCGTCGGCCGACGTCAACTCCAACCCCGGCAACCCGGTGATCGGCGTACGGTCCTTCGGCGCCGACCCGGACCTGGTCGCCCGGCACACGGCCGCCTATGTGCGGGGCCTGCAGTCCGCCGGAGTGGCCGCCTGCACCAAGCACTTCCCGGGGCACGGCGACACCGCCGTCGACTCCCACCTCGCCCTGCCGCGCGTCGACGCGCCCGACGCGGTGCTCGCGGAGCGTGAGCTGGCCCCGTTCCGCGCCGCCATCGCCGCCGGCACGCGCGCGGTGATGAGCGCCCACATCCTGGTGCCGGCCCTGGACCCCGACCGCCCGGCGACGCTGTCCCGGCGCATCCTGACCGACCTGCTACGCGGGGAGCTCGGCTACGACGGCCTGATCGTCACCGACGGCATGGAGATGCGGGCCATCGCGGACACCTACGGCATTGAACGCGGCAGCGTCCTCGCCGTCGCGGCCGGAGCCGACGCGATCTGCGTGGGCGGCGGCCTCGCGGACGACGCGACGGTACGGCGGCTGCGAGACGCCCTGGTCACGGCCGTCCGCTGTGGAGAACTGCCCGAGGAGCGCCTGGCCGACGCGGCGGACCGCGTCCGCAGGCTGGCCCGGTGGACGGCCGTCGCAGCCGCACCGGGAGGCGCCGTCCCCGGCGGCGAGGTCGGCCTGCGCGCGGCCCGCCGCGCCCTGACGGTGACCGGCGCGCCGAGCTTCGCCCCGCTGACCGAACCGCCGTACGTCGCCGCCTTCACCCCGGTCGCGAACATCGCGGTCGGCGACGAGACCCCGTGGGGCGTGGCAGCGGAGCTCCGCCACCTCCTCCCGGGCACCGAGACGGGCAGCTTCACGGCGGACCCGGGGGAGAAAGGGGCCGGCGGGACGAACGGGCAGAGGGCCGGGCGCACCGCCCTCGAGGCAGCCGGAGCGCGCCGCATCGTGGCCGTCGTCCGGGACGAGCACCGCCACCCCTGGATGGCGTCGGCCCTCGACACCCTGCTGGCGGCCCGCCCCGACACGATCGTGGTCGAGATGGGCGTCCCCCAGGCGGCTCCCCGCGGCGCCCTGCACATCGCCACCCACGGCGCGGCCCGCGTCTGCGGCCGGGCGGCGGCGGAGGTCATCGCGGGGGCGTGAGCGTCACCGGGCAGGTGACCACCGCCCGGGGCAGTCAGTGACCCGTTCGATGCTGCAAAGGCGCGGGGCCCCGCCCGGGACCCCGCGCCTTCCCGCACCCACCGGCGCTCGCGCGCCTCAGATCCCCTGCCACCGCGGCTTGTTGGCGTAGGTGTGCCGGAAGTAGTCGGCGAGCTTCAGCTTGGACGCGGCGGCCTCGTCGACCACGACGGTGGCGTGCGGGTGCAGCTGGAGCGCGGAGGCCGGGCAGATCGCCGCGACCGGCCCCTCGACGGTCGCGGCGACCGCGTCCGCCTTGCCCTCACCCGTGGCGAGCAGCACCAGATGCCGGGCCTCCAGGATCGTGCCGATGCCCTGGGTGATCACATGGTGCGGCACCTGCTCGATGTCGCCGTCGAAGAAGCGCGCGTTGTCGATCCTGGTCTGCTCGGTCAGTGTCTTGATCCGGGTGCGCGAGGCGAGGGAGGAACACGGCTCGTTGAACCCGATGTGCCCGTCGGTCCCGATGCCGAGCAACTGCAGGTCCACACCCCCGGCCTCGGCGAGGGCCTTGTCGTACGCCTGGCACGCCGCCTGCACGTCCTCGGCCGTGCCGTCGGGCCCCATGAACTGGTCCATGCCGATCCCGAGCGGCTCCAGCACCTCGCGGCACAGCACCGAGCGGTACGACTCCGGGTGGTCGGCGGGCAGCCCCACGTACTCGTCGAGCTGGGCGATACGGGCCCGTGAGGTGTCCACGGCACCGGAGCGCACCCTGGCCGAGAGCGCCTCGTACACGGGCAGCGGCGTCGAGCCGGTGGCCACGCCGAGCAGGGCGTCGGGCTTGCGCCTGAGCAGCTGCGCCATGGCCTCGGCGATGAGCTCGCCGCCCGCCCTGGCTTCCGGAACGATGACAACTTCCACGGTGGGCCTGCCGATCTGAGAAGAGGGGCTCTGTGGGGACCCGGTAGGGCATGTGGTTTAGACCAATCTAGCAGAGCGGACCCGGAAACGGCCCGCCGAGCGGACCCGGAAACTGCCGTCGCCGGCTCCCCGCGCCGGGCGCGACCACGGCCACCTCGCCCGAGAACGGTGCACCCCGAACCGCCTACGTCAGCGAACCCCCCGTCGCGTCCACCCAGCTCCCCGTCACCCATCGCGCGTGATGGACATCGGCGCACCCAGCCTGTACGCCGCCTTCGGCGACAAGCGCTCCCTCTTCGAGGAGGTCGTGCGCGAGTACGGCGCGCGGTACGGCGCCTTCACCGACCGCGCCCTCGCGGAGGAGCCCACGGCCCGGGCGGCCGTCGAGCGGATGCTGCGCGAGGCCGCCGCCGCCTACACCGAACCCGGCCATCCGCACGGGTGCCTGGTCATCCACGCAGCCGCCAACTGTTCGACCCCGGAGGTCGAACAGTCCCTGCGGGAGCGGCGCAACGCCAACATCGCCGCCATCGAGAACCGTGTACGAGCCGACGTCGCCGCCGGCGTCCTGCCCGCCGACATCGACGCCGCCGTGCTCGCCCGGCACGCCGGCGCCATGATCCAGGGCATGTCACAACAGGCACGGGACGGGGCGAGCCGGGAGGAACTGGAAGCGCTCGTGGAAATTGCCCTGGCCATCTGGCCCCGAACAGGAACCCACACGGGTTAGGCTGCGTGCTGGGCGCCAGGGCGTCCGACCCGCCGCGGAAATGACAACAACCAACAGCCTCGCACGCATGGACACCCCGTAGTGGTCTAGTCCACAATGCCTGGGTGCCCCCTGAGAACTCTGCGCGAGGCACGCACCAAGACCTCCGCCTTCCCCGCACAGGAGGGCGGACCGAGGATCCGGAGCTCTCTGCCCTGACTGCCCCGGCTCCTCATCCTTCGGCCGACCGGGACCGCACACCCCACGGCCGATATTGCTCCGGGCTGCGGTGCCGGGAGGGTTGAGGGTCCCTCCCAGGCGCCGCGGCCCGCGGGTGTCTCCGGGCCCGTACCCCTCGCACATTTCAGGGCCGTACAAACCCCCAGGTACGCTCGCTGACGTGCCCTCCATGAACGAACTCGTACGCCAGCACACCGCCCTCGACGACACCGACCTCGAGTGGCTCCACCTGCTGGTCTCGGAGTGGCAACTCCTCTCCGACCTCTCCTTCGCCGACCTGGTCCTGTGGGTCCCGACCCGCGACGGCACCCGGTACGTCTCGGTCGCCCAGATGCGGCCCAACACCGGCCCGACCTCGTACCAGGACGACATGGTGGGCCACCTCGTCCCGCGCGGCCGGCGCCCCCTGCTGGACGCCGCCCTGGACGAGGGCCGCATCGTGCGCGAGGGCGACCCCGAGTGGCGCGAGGAGGTCCCGGTCCGGGTCGAGTCCATCCCCGTGCGGCGCGAGGGCCGCGTCCTCGGCGTCATCGCGCGCAACACCAACCTGCTCACCGTCCGCACCCCGAGCCGGCTGGAGCTCACCTACCTGCAGAGCGCCTCGGACCTCGCGCAGATGATCGCGGCCGGCTCCTTCCCGTTCCCGAACCAGCAGAAGGACATGGACGCCGCGCCGCGCGTCGGCGACGGACTGGTCCGGCTCGACGCGGACGGCATCGTCCAGTACGCCTCCCCGAACGCGCTGTCCGCCTACCACCGCCTGGGCCTCGCCTCCGACCTGGTCGGACAGCACCTCGGCAGGACCACCGCCGAACTCGCCCCCACCCGCGGCCCGGTGGACGAGGCGCTCGCCAAGGTGGCCAGCGGCTGGGCGCCGCGCGAGTTCGAGATCGAGGCGAGCGACGGGGTCATCCAGTTCCGCGCGATCCCGCTCAAACCCAAGGGCATCCGCATCGGCTCGCTCGTCCTGCTCCGTGACGTCACCGAACTGCGTCGCCGCGAACGCGAGTTGATCACCAAGGACGCGACCATCCGGGAGATCCACCACCGCGTCAAGAACAACCTCCAGACGGTCGCGGCCCTGCTCCGCCTCCAGGCCCGGCGCATCGAGTCCGACCGCGGGCGCGAGGCACTGGAGGAGGCGGTCCGGCGGGTCGGGTCGATCGCGATCGTGCACGAGACGCTGTCCCAGAACCTGGACGAGCGCGTGGAGTTCGACGAGATCGCCGACCGGGTCCTGGCGATGGTCGCCGAGATCTCACCGGGCAAGGTCACCGGCCGGCGCACCGGCCGCTTCGGCATACTCGACGCCGAGGTCGCCACGCCGCTGTCGATGGTGCTGACCGAGATCCTGCAGAACGCCCTGGAGCACGGATTCCGTGACGGCGACACCGGCACGGTCGAGGTGTCGGCGGTCCGCGGCGGTACGACGAAGGAGGCCCGCCTGCTGGTCACCGTCCAGGACGACGGCGTCGGCCTGCCCGAGGGCTTCGACCCGCAGACCGCGGGCAACCTCGGCCTGCAGATCGTACGGACCTTGGTCGAGGGCGAGTTGGGCGGCACCTTCGACATGGTTCCGGCGTCGGAACGGGGGACCCGGGTGATCCTGGACATACCGGTGCGGGCGCAGAAGTAGCCGGCGACGGTCGGGGGTCCCGTCGCGAGGCCCCGTACACAGCGAAAAGCCTCGGACCAGACGGTCCGAGGCTAGTGCTCGTGCTATGCGCATCGGGGGAACTGCGCGCTGCGGCTCGGGGGCGGGAGATGCGTACTCGCTGTACGCGCCGCCAAGCTCAGGCTGTCAGCAGGGGTGGAGTGTCAGGCGGAGGCCTGACGGGCCCGGTTGCGGGCGGCGCGACGCTTCATGGCGCGGCGCTCGTCCTCGCTGAGACCACCCCAGACGCCGGAGTCCTGGCCGGACTCGAGCGCCCACTGCAGACACTGCTCGATCACCGGGCAGCGACGGCAGACGGCCTTGGCTTCCTCGATCTGCAGCAGCGCAGGACCGGTGTTGCCGATGGGGAAGAAGAGCTCGGGGTCTTCCTCGCGGCAAACGGCGTTGTGACGCCAGTCCATGGCTGCTACCTCTCCTTGGTATTACGTGCAGGGCTTGCTTGTGAATGTGAACGCTTTCACGAATCCCTCAACAAGTGAAGGGCCGACCGCCGGGTAACCCGGCGTGGTCCTGTGGTTTGAAGAGGGGTTCCGGTGATCTGTGGAGGCCGGTGTTGCGGGCCGTCCCGATCGCCACGTAGAGACTCGCAAACCTCAGCGGCGGATACAACCCCTTCAGGAAAGTTTTTTTTGATTCTTCGGTGTCGACTAGGTCACAGCCGTACTTCCATGGGGTGGACCCTGGCCTAAACGTTCGAGTGAAAGGACTTTAGCCCCTTCTGCTCACACAATCACACGCAGTGCACGGCGTACGCCTGTGAACGTCACGCTCGTACGCAGCCCCAGGTGGTCACCGTCCATCTGCAGGGGGAGCGGCACCTTCGAATGCAAGGTGAACCGGTCCATGTCGTGCAGGCAGACCGCGTGCCTGCCGTGAGGTCCGCGCTCGGGGGACGAAGTGAGCAACTGGGTGCCATACCGGGCAACGGCGGCCGTGGACAGGCGGCTGAGACCGAAGAGGTCGAGGCCGTTATCGAACGAGGCCTTAGGCGACGCGTAGATCGGGCGATTACCCAGAAACGTCCAGGGAGAGGTGTTCGAGACTATGGAGAGGACGAGATCGGTGACCGGCTCCTCGCCTGCGCGTTCCAGGGTGATCGTGCCGTGCCGGCGGTGCGGCTCACCGAGGAGCTGACGCACCACCTGACGTATGTAAAGAGCGTGTGTGGACTTCTTGCCGCGCTCCCGGTGCTGCTCCACCCGGCCGACCACGCCGGCGTCGAAGCCGAGGCCCGCGTTGAAGGTGAACCAGCGGGCGGGGACCGCCTCGTCCTCGGTGCCCGGCGTGCCGGAGGTGAGCCCCAGGCCGACGGTGCGCTCGCTGCCGTCGCGCAGGGCGTCCAGCAGGGCGCCGGTCGCCTCCACCGCGTCGTTGGGCAGGCCGAGAGCGCGGGCGAAGACGTTGGTGGAGCCGCCGGGGACCACGGCGAGTCCGGGCAGGTGCTCCGGGTCGGGCCCGCCGTGCAGGAGGCCGTTGACGACCTCGTTGACCGTGCCGTCGCCGCCGAGGGCGACCACCAGGTCGATGTCCTCGCTCTCCGCCGCCTGCCGGCCCAGGTCGCGGGCGTGGCCGCGGTACTTGGTGGTGACCGCCTCGAGTTTCATCTCGCTCGCCAGCGCGTGGATCAGCACGTCGCGCGTGCGCGCACTTGTGGTGGTTGCCGCCGGATTGACCACGAGAAGTGCACGCATGGGTTGCAGAGTACCTACTGGGCGGTACCGGGCACAGGGCGAGGTAGGGATCGGGTAAGAGATCACGGAGTGAACCTCGGCACGGGGGCGCGTGAGACGGCGGCTACCCTGCAGGAGTGAGCAGTGAGCAGACCCCCACCACCTCGGACACGCCGGACACCGCCGGCCCCCGCCCGCGGCGCCTGACGTACGCGGCGGCGCTGGCCGCCCTGGAGGGGCTGGCGCTGGTGGTCGGTGGGGCCTGGATGCTCGTCATGGGACTGACGGGGCACCCGGACGACCGGCAGCAGGCGGTGACCGGGGGCATCACGCTGATCGTGCTCGCGCTGCTGCCGCTGCTCGCCGCCCGCGGACTGCTCGCCCGCCGCAGCTGGAGCCGTGGCCCGGCCGTCATCACACAGATCATGGCGCTTCCGGTGGCCTACAACCTGCTGCGGGCCGACAGCATCTCGATCCCGGCGGGGATCGCGCTCGCCGTCGTGGCCGTCGCGGCGCTGGTGCTGCTGGTCAACCCGGAGACGACCCGGGCCCTCGGGATCAAGGGACCCGGGAACGCGTCCCGGAAGTAACGGCTGACCCTCCCGCGGGCAGCGGGGCCGGGGTCACTCCTCCACGAGGAGCTTCTCCCGCAGCTGGGCCAGCGTCCGGGCCAGCAGCCGCGAGACGTGCATCTGCGAGATCCCGACCTCCTGCGCGATCTGCGACTGGGTCATGTTGCCGAAGAACCGCAGCAGCAGGATCCGCTTCTCGCGCGGCGGCAGGTCCTCCAGCAGCGGCTTGAGCGACTCCCGGTACTCCACGCCCTCCAGCGCCTCGTCCTCCGCGCCGAGGGTGTCCGCGACCGCCGGGGACTCGTCGTCGGTGTCGGGGACGTCCAGGGACAGCGTGGAGTACGCGTTGGCGGACTCCAGGCCCTCCAGGACCTCCTCCTCCGAAATCGACAGCTTCTCGGCGAGCTCGTGGACCGTGGGGGAGCGGCCGTGCAGCTGCGAGAGCTCCGCCGTGGCCGTCGTCAGCGAGAGGCGCAGTTCCTGCAGCCGGCGCGGCACGCGCACCGCCCAGCCCTTGTCCCGGAAGTGCCGCTTGATCTCGCCGACGACCGTAGGGGTCGCGTACGTCGAGAACTCGACGCCGCGGTCCGGGTCGAAGCGGTCGACGGACTTGATCAGCCCGATGGTGGCGACCTGCGTCAGGTCGTCCAGCGGCTCTCCGCGGTTGCGGAAACGGCGTGCGAGGTGCTCGACGAGCGGCAGGTGCATGCGGACCAGCCGGTTGCGCAGCTCCCCGTACTCGGGGCTGTCCTTCTCCAGCTCGCGCAGCTTGAGGAACATGGCCCGCGCCTCGCTGCGGTCCTGAGGGTCGTGCGACGTGTTCTGCGCACCGCGCACCCTCAGTGCCTCGTCCTCGGAGTCTCGCTCGTGCTCGCTCATCGTCCCGCCCGTCGCCCTTCCCCGAGCGCTCGCCTCCTCCGCCACCCTCGACCCCGCGCGAGTGGGAGGACCCCCCGGGGAGGCCCCGGTACGACCTGCTGGAGGCGCGCTCCGTACGGCACCCGTCCGATTCCGCCGACCGCTGCCCGGGACGGCCTGCGTGGGGTCGTCCTCCGGATGCGGCCGGGCCTGCTCGGGGATGCCGTCGACGCCGTCCGCCATGTGCCGGGATGCGTCCGGACCGCCCGTGCCCGCGCCGTCTGCCGGCAGCTCCCGTGTGCCGATCTCTTCGTCCCGCACCGGCCCGTCCCCGTTCCTCACGCCGGCCCGGGTCCCGCGCCGCGCTGTTTGTAGAGGCTGATCGAAACGGTTTTGTCCTCGTCCACGGCGGAGGAGACCTTGCCCGCGAGCGCGGACAGGACGGTCCAGGCGAAGGTGTCCCGCGAGGGGGCGTGGCCGTCCGTGGTCGGCGCCGAGACGGTGACCTCGAGTGAGTCGTCGACGAGTCGGAAGACACAGCTGAGCACCGAGCCGGGCACGGCCTGCTGCAGCAGGATCGCGCATGCCTCGTCCACCGCGATGCGCAGGTCCTCGATCTCGTCGAGGGTGAAGTCCAAACGGGCCGCGAGACCGGCCGTGGCCGTACGCAGCACCGACAGGTAGGCACCCGCGGCCGGCAGCCGGACTTCCACGAAGTCCTGGGTCGCGGGCTCGCCTGCGATCTGGGACACCCTCACCTCCATGGTGGTACAAGCGTTTCAGGGCCGAGGGTCGCCCCCCGGGGTAACGCGATTCGTGGTTCAGCGGTGACGCTATCGCGCTGTCGGCGTTCCTGTCCCCGGGACCCCAACCCCTTGCCGTCACTCACAGTAAACCTGTGGATACGCTCCGTGTCTAGGGGTTCGGCGGGCCCAAATGGGAAGAGCGGGCGCCGGATTGACGTACCCAGACGTCAGACCGTCGAACCGTCCGCATCCAGGGTCGCACGCTGCTCCCGATCCAGGGTCGCACGACGTCACACCAGAACGTGGTCGACGAAGCACCAGCGCCAGGTCTCGCCGGGCTCGAAGGTCCGCATCACCGGGTGCCCCGACTCCTTGTGGTGCTCGGTGGCGTGCCGTCCCGGCGAGGAGTCGCAGCAGCCGACGTGACCACAGCTCAGGCACAACCGCAGTTGCACCGGGTCCGTGCCGTCCCGCAGACACTCCGGACAGCTCTCGCTCAGCGGCTCGGGTTCCGGGTGCGGCAGCGCGTCGGCGTGCGTGCACTGTTTCATGATTGCCAGGTTACGACGGGCGTGCGGTCGACCGTGCGGAAAAAGAGGGCGGGCGAGGACGATGGACGTGATGCCGCTGCTGTTGCTGGTGGCGGGCAGTGCCGCGATCGCCGCGGCGGCCCGCCGCACACCGGTGCCGGCGCCGTTGCTGCTGGTCGCGGTGGGTCTGGTGGTGTCGTACGTGCCCGGGGTGCCCGACTACACCCTCGACCCGCACATCGTCCTGCCTCTGCTGCTGCCTCCGCTGCTGTACACGGCGGCCACCGACAGCTCCTACCTCGATCTGCGGGCGCAACTGCGGCCCGTGGCTCTGTTGTCGGTCGGCTACGTGCTCTTCGCGACCTTCGCCGTCGGCTGGGCCCTGTACCTGCTCGTCCCCGATCTGCCGCTGACCGCGGCCCTGGTGTTCGGCGCGGTGGTGGCACCGCCGGACGCGGTCGCGGCCACGGCGGTGGCACGCCGGGTCGGGCTGCCGTCGCGGATCACGACGATCCTGCAGGGCGAGTCCCTCTTCAACGACGCCACCGCGATCACCGCCTTCAAGGTGGCCCTGGCGGCCGCGGTCGGCGAGGGCGCCACCTGGGCCGGCGGAGTCGCCGAGTTCCTGATCGCGGCGATCGGCGGCGTCGGGGTCGGGCTGGTGCTCATGGCGCCGATCCACTGGCTGCGCACCCACGTGAAGGACGCGCTGCCGCAGAACACGCTCTCCCTGCTGATCCCGTTCGTCGCCTACGCGGCCGCCGAGCAGGTGCACGCCTCCGGCGTCCTCGCCGTCGTGGTCGTCGCCCTCTACCTCGGGCACCGCGCGTGGGAGGTCGACTTCGCCACCCGCCTGCAGGAGGACGCGGTGTGGAAGATGGTCGCCTTCGTCCTGGAGTCGGCCGTGTTCGCGCTGATCGGACTGCAACTGCCGGTGGTCCTGCGCGGCCTCGGCGAGTACGAGGGGGCCGACGCCGCCTGGTACGCGCTCGCCGTGTTCCTGGTGGTCGTCGCGGCCCGGTTCGTATGGGTGTACCCGGCCACCCTCCTGCCGCGGGTGTTCTCCGCCAAGATCAGGGAGCGCGAGGCGAACGAGACCTGGAAGGGGCCGTTCGTCGTCGGATGGGCCGGCATGAGGGGCGTGGTGTCCCTGGCCATCGCCTTCTCGATCCCCCTCACCCTGCACGACGGCGGCGAACCCTTCCCGCAGCGCAACCTGATCCTGTTCCTGACCTTCACCACGGTCATCGGCACCCTGGTCGTGCAGGGCCTGACCCTGCCCCCGCTGATCCGGCTGCTGCAGTTCCCCGCGCGGGACACCCGGGCGGAGACGCTCGCCGAGGCCAACGCCCAGGCCCAGGCCTCCCGGGCCGCCGAGCGACGCCTGGACGAACTCCTCTCCGACGAGCGCAACGCCCTGCCCGCCCCGCTCGTCGACCGCCTGCGCGCGGTCGTGGAACGCCGCCGCAACGCGGTCTGGGAACGGCTCGGCCAGGTCAACCCCGTCACCGGCGAGACCGTCGACGACACCTACCGGCGACTGTCCCGGGAGGTGATCAGCGCCGAGCGCGAGGTGTTCGTGCGGCTCCGGGACGGCCGCTACATCGACGACGAGATGCTGCGCACCCTGCTGCGCAGGCTGGACCTGGAGGAGGCGGCGGCGTACCGGGAGGCCGGGTGAGGCTTCGGGGCCGGCAGCGTTCCGGTCCGGGACGACCACGCCGAGCCGGGTGCGGGCGATCCATGACGACGCGGCGGCGGTACTGGCCGGGGTCGTGCCGGAGGACCCTCGGAACCCGGCCACCTGGCCCACCTGGGCGAGCCTTGCGTCCCACTCGACGGCGCCGCACCTCCACCTCGCCCACCGCCCCGAACTGCGCACGACGCTGGTGGGCGCGCTGCACTTCCTCATTCGCAGCGGCCGGCCGCGGCACGCCGTGGAGCTTGCCTCCGCGTTGCGCGAGGAGTGGACCGGCCAGCTGGGTCGCGACCATCCCGATGTGCTGACGTGCATGCACTACCTGGGGCATGCGACGTCCGACAGCGGCGACGTGCTGGAAGCGCGCCCCATCATCGCGGACACGTTCGTGCGCTGCCGTGCCACTCTCGGCGACGAACACCCCGACACGCTGCACTCCGCGAACGACCTCGCGGCGGTCCACAGGCAACTGGGCGTGGACGCTGAAGCGTTGCGCATATGCGAGGACACCCTCGCGCGCCGCCGCCGGGTGCGGGCGACGCACACCCGGACACGCTGACGTCCGCCAACAACCTGGCCACTGCTCTGCACTCGTGGGACGAACTCCCCAAGGCCCGCACCGTAGGGGAAGACGCCCTCGCCACGTCCCGCCCGTGTCCTCGGTGACGACCACCCCAACACGTTGCGGACGTCCGTCACGGTGGCCATCACCCTGACGAAGCCCGGTGAGACGGCGGCAGGGCGCGCACTGGCCAGGCAGACGCTGGAGCGCAGCCGTCATGTCCTCGGCGACGACCACCCCGATACGTTGCAGGCCGCGCAGATCCTGGCCTCGTGCTCTACGAGATGCACGCACACGAGGAGGCGCGTCGACTGGACGGGACACGCTGGAGCGCCGGCGTCGCATGTTCGGCGACGACCGTCCGGAAACACTCGAGTCCGTGCGCGACCTCGCCCTCACCCTGCACGCACAGCGCGCCCATGCCGAGGCGGCCCGGCTCCTGGAGGACACCCTGAACCGGCAGCGGCGCATCCTCGGTCCCGAGCGCCGGGACACCAAGCGCACAGCCCACTCCCTCGCCGCCACCTACTCGGCCATGGGAAAGAAGTCCCAAGCCCAGAAACTCCAGAAACTCCTGGCCGAGACCACCACCAAGCCCAAGCGCAGGTTCCGGCGCAAGAGCCGCTGATCAGACGGTGAAGGGCGTCCCCGTGATCACGGCAGCCACCGCCGTCCCCTCCGGGAACGCCCCTTCGTCCACCAGATGGAGCAGCCCGTACAGCATCTTGGCCACATACAGCCGCTCCACCCGCACCCCGTGCCGCTCCTCGAAATCCTCGGCGAAGCCGTGAAGTTCCGGCGTCGTACGCCCGTACCCGCCGAAGTGGAACCGCTCGTCGAGGTCCCACTCGCCGCGCGGCCCGCCGAAGGCGGCCTCCTGGAGGCGCCGTATCCCGGTGTGCAGGAAGCCGCCCTTGAGCACCGGTATGCCCAGCGCCCGCTGCCCGGGCCCCAGTCCGGCCGCAAGTCCCGCCAGCGTGCCTCCCGTGCCACAGGCGATGGCGACCGCCTCGGCACGCCCCCGCAGCTCCTCGCCGAGCGCACGGCACGCCCGTACGGCCGGCGCGTTGCTGCCGCCCTCCGGCACCACGTACGCGCCCTCCGCGTCCGCTGCCCGCAGCACCGCCGCCAGCGTGGCCCGATCCGCCTTCGCGCGGTAGGTCGCCCGGTCGACGAAGTGCAGTCGCATGCCGTCGGCGACGCAGCGCGCGAGCGAGGGGTTGAGGGGGCGGTCGGCCAGCTCCTCGCCGCGGACCACGCCGATCGTGGACAGCCCGAGGAGGCGGCCCGCGGCGGCGGTGGCCCGCAGGTGGTTGGAGTACGCGCCGCCGAACGTGACGATCGGGCGCCCGGCGGCCGCCGTGAGGTTGGGCGCCAGCTTGCGCCATTTGTTGCCGATCAGCTCCGGGTGGATCAGGTCGTCCCGCTTCAGCAGCAGCCGGACCCCGCGCCGCCCGAAGCGGTCGTCCGCCACCTCCCGCAGCGGGGAGGGCAGGCGGGGGTGGAGGGCGTCCAAGCTGGTCACGGCACCATTGTCGGACAGCCGGTCACTTCAGGCGGTCGCGGATCCGGGTGCGCATCGCCGTCATCGTGAAACCGCGCGGGTCGACCTTGCCCGGCTGCCACTCCAGGTGCCCGATCACCGACCGTTCCGTCCAGCCGTGGTGGCGGCACACCGCGGCGGCCGCTCTCTCGATCGCCTCCAGCTGGGCCGCCGGCCAGGGGTCCTGGCCGTCGCCCAGGTTCTCGCACTCGAAACCGTAGAAGTGCCGGTTGCCGTCGGTGTTCTTCTCGTTGTCGCTCGGCAGCGCCTTCTCGGCGATCACCGCGCGCAGGACGTCGTCGTCCCCGAGCCCCGCGTGGTTGGCGCGGCCGTAGCCGACGAGGTGGACCCTGCCGTCCTTGGTGATGACGCCGTGGCACAGCGGCCCGGGCAGGTCCGCGTAGCCGTCGCGGCAGATCTCCACGGTCCGGGCGCTGCCCTTGGTGACGGTGTGGTGGATCATCACGCCGTGGACCGGGCCCCACGGCCCCTTGTGGTTGCGGTTGTGGTTGCGCCAGTCGCCGACCTCGACGACGGTGAGGCCCTCCGCCCTCAGCGCCTTCAGGAAACCGCTCGCGGACATGGGTGAGGCCATGACCGCCTCCTTCGTACGGCGGCGACGGCCGCCCGTCGCGGCCGCCTCGTACCGCTGCTTGTACCGAATCGGAGCGCACCGAACTACTCGTTCGGGCCGCGTGCGATCCGATCCGGACACCGTTCGCCTGAGCGAACGCCGCTGGACAGGGGCCCCATGTGTGCCCAGCGGATCGAAGATCCATTCCCGCTCTTTCGGGTAATAGCAGGACCACGCTGCGTGAGAAAGGCTGGTGCCTGCACATCGATGCCCGACGCGGATGGCGCGGGGTATGACCGGGAGGGGCAGTTCTCTATGTCGGTAGGCGAAGAGGTCCGCACGGAGGCGACCAGGCCGCAGCAGAGCCTCGGCACAGCGGCCGCGCGGAACCTGGCCACCACGACCAAGTCCGTGCCGCAGATGCAGGAGATCAGCTCCCGCTGGCTGCTGCGCATGCTGCCCTGGGTGGACATCCAGGGCGGTACGTACCGGGTCAACCGACGGCTGACGTACGCCGTGGGCGACGGCCGGCTGACGTTTGTGAAGACCGGCGACCGCGTCGAGATCATTCCCGCCGAGCTGGGGGAGCTGCCGGCGCTGCGGTCCTACGAGGACGAGGAGGTGCTCTCGGAACTCGCCCGGCGCTGCGAGCAGCGCTGGTTCGCGCCCGGCGAGCTGATCGCCTCCTTCGGCAGCCAGAACGACGAGGTGTACCTGCTGGCGCACGGCAGGGTGGAGAAGCTCGGCACCGGCCCCTACGGGGACGACGAGTCCCTCGGAGTCCTCGCCGACGGCGCCTACTTCGGCGACCGGGCGCTGCTCGACGAGGACGCCATCTGGGAGTACACGGCTCGCGCGCTCACCGCCTGCACGGTGCTCGTCCTGTCCCGCGAGCACGTCGAGCAGATCGCGGAGCGCTCCGACTCCCTGCGCGAGCAGCTCGACCAGCGGCGTTCGGTGCCCGGGCAGCGCACCAACAAGTACGGCGAGAAGGAGATCGACCTCGCTGCAGGCCACTCCGGCGAGCCGGACATCCCGCACACGTTCGTCGACTACGAGGCCAGTCCCCGTGAGTACGAACTGAGCGTCGCGCAGACCGTGTTGCGCATCCACACGCGCGTGGCCGACCTCTACAACCAGCCCATGAACCAGACCGAACAGCAGATCCGGCTGACCGTCGAGGCGCTGAAGGAGCGTCAGGAGCACGAGCTCGTCAACAACCGGGACTTCGGCCTGCTCCACAACTGCGAGTACGACCAGCGGATCCAGCCGCACGACGGCGTACCGGGCCCCGACGACATGGACGAACTGCTCAGCAGGCGCCGGGGCACCAAGCTGTTCCTCGCCCATCCGCGGGCGATCGCCGCGTTCGGCCGCGAGCTCAACAAACGCGGACTCGTCCCCGAGACCATCGACATGGGCGGCCACCGCATCCCGACCTGGCGCGGCGTGCCGATCTTCCCGTGCAACAAGATCCCGGTCAGCGACGCCCGTACGTCCTCGATCATCGCCCTGCGTACCGGCGAGCAGGAGCAGGGCGTCATCGGTCTGCGGGCCGCGGGCATCCCGGACGAGATCGAGCCGAGCCTGTCGGTGCGCTTCATGGGCATCAACGAACAAGCCATCATCAAGTACCTGGTCACGACCTACTATTCGGCGGCGGTGCTGGTACCGGACGCGCTCGGTGTCCTGGAGAACGTCGAGATCGGCCGCTGGCGGTGACGCTCCCTGCTGGTACGCCGCATCCCCGCCCGCCCGGGCGGGTACACCCTGGGGGTACGCGCCCGGCGGCGGCGCAACCGCCACCGTCCGCTCCTCTCCGAGGTGGTCCCATGGGTGAGTCCCTGACGGAGTTCGTGACGGAGACCCAGCAGCCCGGCACCGAGGTGCTCCGGCCGGCCGGAGCGCTGGAAAGGCGGAGGTCCGCAGGGAGGCAGCGGGACGGCAGGCCGGGATCGGCCGACGGGCACGAGGCGGAGATGCTCCTGGCGCGGACCAGGGCGGCGGTGGACCCGGTGCTGCGGGCGGCGCTCGAGACGCTGCCCGTCCCGATGCGCCGGATCGCGCTCCACCACTTCGGCTGGCAGGAGGCGGACGGCACCCCGGCGGCGGGCGGTTCGGGCAAGGCGATCCGCCCCGCGCTGGTCCTCGCCGCGGCCGCCGCCCTCGGCGGCCCCGAGGCCCGGGAGGTGTCGGTCCAGGCGGCAGCGGCGGTGGAGCTGGTGCACAACTTCACGCTGCTGCACGACGACGTGATGGACCGGGACACCACCCGGCGGCACCGGCCCACGGCGTGGGCGGTGTTCGGCGACGCCGACGCGATCCTCGCCGGGGACGCCCTCCAGGCGCTGGCCCTGCGGCTCCTCGCCGAGGATCCGCACCCGGCGGCCCCGGCCGCCGCCGCCCGGCTCGCGGACTGCGTCGTCGAACTGTGCGCGGGCCAGCACGCGGACACCGCCCTGGAGCGGTGCCGTCCCGGCGAGGTCACCCTCGACGAGACGCTCGCCATGGCCGAGGCCAAGACGGGAGCGCTGCTGGGCTGCGCCTGCGCGATCGGCGCGCTGTACGCGGGCACCGGGGAGGCGGACGTGGCGGCGCTGGACGCGTTCGGCCGGGAGGCCGGGCTGGCCTTCCAGCTCATCGACGACGTCATCGGCATATGGGGCGATCCACACCGCACCGGCAAGCCGGCCGGCGCGGACCTGGCCGCCCGCAAGAAGTCACTGCCGGTGGTCGCGGCGCTCACTTCGGGCACCCCGGCCGCCGCCGAACTCGCCGAGTTGTACGAAGCACCCCGGGGCGAGGAGGACTTGGAGCACATCGCCCTGACCGTGGAGCGGGCGGGCGGCCGTGACTGGGCGCAGGGCCAGGCGGCCGACCGGATGGCCCGGGCGATGCGGCACCTGGCCTGCGCGGTGCCCGATCCGGAGGCGGCCGGGGGCCTGCTGGCCCTGGCCGAGTTCGTGACGCGGCGCAGCAGCTGACCGGCTGACGTCCCAGAGCCCCGGAGCGCCGGGGCCGTGCGGCTCCTGACCCGCACGGCCGCCGGTGCTCCGGTCGGGCGGGTCCCGCACTACCCCACGATGTGCGGGACCCGTCCCACGCCCGTCCCGCACTCCTTCCCGCACACCACCCCCTCCCCTCACCTCACCCCGTCTCTCCCCCCGCTCCGTCTCTCCCGCCTCTTCTCGTTCTTCTCGTCTCTTCTCTTCTCGTCTCGTCCGAATCTGGCCGCGCCCGACGCCTTCGGCCCGGCTAGGCTGCAACGGCCGGAAGGTCAAGGCCGGTTGACAGCGGACGAAGGGACGGGGCATGGGCGTGGCGATCCGGACGGCGGGCGAGGAGGACCGGGAGCCGGTCGTCCGGCTGCTGGACGAGGCCTTCCAGGACGACCCGGTCAGCGCCTGGGTCTTCCCCGGCGAGGAGTACCGCCGCACGGCCCACCCGAAGCTCATGGCCGCCTTCACCGACATCGTGCTCGCCCAGGGGCGCATCGACGTCACGGAGGACGGTTCGGCCTGCGCGCTGTGGATGTCCGCGCCGGCCGAGGGCCACGGGGACGACACCGACGGCTCCGACGGCGCTCCCGACGACGGCCCCGCACTGGTGCGGGAGGCCGTCGACCCGGAGAACGAGCGGGTGGAGCTGATCGGCCGGCTCACCGCCGACATCCACCCCTCCGGGCGGGCCCACGAGTACCTGTGGATGATCGGCGTGGCACCCCGGCGGCAGGGCGAGGGGCTCGGCACGGCCCTCGTCCAGCATGTCCTGGACCGTTGCGACCGCGAGGGACTGCCCGCCTACCTGGAGGCGAGCAGCGCGCGCAGCCGCAAGCTCTACGAGCGCCTCGGCTTCGAGCTTGTCGGCGAACCCCTCGACCTGCCGGACGGCCCGCGGATGTGGCCCATGTGGCGCGAGCCGCAGGCGGCGACCGGCCGATAGGGCCGGTCGTTCCGAACACGCCAGGGCCTGCCGTTCGATCACGCCGCGGAGGCGGCCCTGGCGCACGCATGCGGAATCTCTTCTCCCACTTCGTACGGACTCCCGTTATTCCCTTGCGACCACTACAGGCGAAGTACTACAACTGGAGTCGTCACCGACACCCCACGAAAAGAGACCGGCTTGCGCAAGCTCACGTACTTCATCGCCTGCTCCGTCGACGGCTTCATCGGGGACCCGGACGGCGACGCGTCGGCCATGTACCCCTTCGTGGACGAGGAGTTCCTCGCGTTCCTCACCAGCGAGTACCCGGAGACCGTGGCGACCCAGGGCCGGCGGGCCCTGGGCATCGACGACCTGGAGAACAAGAGGTTCGACACGATCATCCAGGGCCGCGGCAGCTACGACGTGGCCCTGAAGGAGGGCATCCCCAGCCCTTACGCCCACCTGCGCGAGTACGTCGCCTCCCGCACCCTGGCGGAGTCGCCCGACCCGAACGTCGAGATCATCGCCGACGACCTGGTCGGCACCGTCCGCGCGCTGAAGTCCGAGGACAGCCGGTACGGCATCTACCTGTGCGGCGGCTCCCGGCTCGCCGGGGACCTGCTCGACGAGATCGACGAGCTGGTCATCAAGACCTATCCGATCGTGTACGGCTCCGGCATGCCGATGTTCGGCTCCGGGTTCGCCGTCTCGGAGTTCACGCTGCAGTCGGTGCGTACGTTCGCCAACGGCGTCCTGGTCCGGACGTACGACAGGAAGCGCTGAGGCCCCGCCCGGCCTACGCTGAGGGCATGGGCAGCGATGCACGCGTCTGTCCCGTCTGCGGACAGCCAGTGGAGACGGTCGTCCGGCGTCACAAGACGCTGGGCGCGTGGGTCCCGGTGTGGGTGCCCGGCCCGTGCCGCAACCCCGAGTGCGAGGCGTACGACGCCCAGGACGCCGAAGCGGTGGCCGCCCCGGCCGGCAGCAGGGGCGCCAGGGCCCACAGAGCCGGCACAGCCGTCAAAGACGGCACACACGGCAAGGCCGGCGAGGGCGCCGAGACCGGCAAGGGTGCCGAGACCGGCAAGGGTGCCGAGGCCGGTGAGGGCGCCAAGGCCAAGGAGACCACGGAGGAGCAGCGGGGAACCACCGCCGCGCAGAATCCCTGAGCGAACGCCCCTGAGAAGCGTGACGAGAGGGGCGGCCGCGTCGAGAGATGATGAGCCTGCCGGAACAGCGGTGTCCGCGGGCGAGGGTGGCGCGGTCGAAGGGCTAGCGTAGGGGCATGGACACGGTGGGGGGACGGCGACGACGCCGCGTGTGGCGGTGGGCCGTGGGTGTATGGGCGACCGTGGTGCTCGTCGGGGGCGGGCTCACCCTGTGGCTGCAGGACGCGGCCGAGCCGCGGCGGTACGGATGGGAGCCGGCGGAGTCGGACCCGGACCTGAGACCGGAGCCCCTGAAGTACGGCGACTACGCCACGCTGTGCCCGAGCGGCGGGGTCGCCGACGACGGCACCTTCGTGGCGTGCGCGGTCCAGACGACCCGGTAGCCGCCGATCGCGTCATGCCGGCGGCAGCCCGCCCGTCCGCGGATCCCGCCCGGTCAGGCAGTACGTGCCGCCCGCCGGATCCCGCAGCACCGTCCAGTGGTCGAAGGCGCCCACGAACCCTGCGCCGAGTTCCTCGTGCCACGCCCGCGTCGCCGGGATGTCCGCGCAGGCCAGGTCGAGGTGCGTGGAGGCGGGGCGCTCCTCGTCGAGGCGTTGCAGGAGCACGCGGAGGGGCAGTCCCGGCGGTGGCTTGACCACGTGGAACTCCGGGAGCGAGCCGGGCAGCGACTCCCAGCCGTCCAGCAGGGCGCTCCAGAAGGCGACCTCCCGCTCGTAGGCCGAGGGCGGGATGTCGACGCACACCTGGTCCAGCCGGCTGCCCCGCACGACGGGCGGCCGTACCGACTCACCGTCCCAGGGAACCGCGCAGAACGACTGCCCGGCGGGGGAGCGCAGGACGACCAGAGCCCCGAGGTCGGCGACCACGTCCGCGCCGAGCCGCACCGCCGTCGCCGCGAACGCCGGTACGTCGTCGACACACAGGTCGAGATGCGCGCCGCCGGCGCCCGATGCCACCGCCTGGATTTTCACGCAGGCGTCGGCGCCCTCGGGCACCAGCGTCCCGAACTCCTCGTGCGCGCCGCGCAGTGGGGAGAGCCGGGTGTCCGTGACGGCGGTCCAGAAGGCGCAGGCGGCGGCGAAGTGTTCACGCGGCCGGTCGACGAAGGCGTACGCCCAGCGGATGCTCATGGGCGCGATCGTAGAACGGCAGACACCGCCGCCCTCACTGGATTTCAGCCCCCGGACCGACACGGACCCACGGCCGGGCACACGAGGGGGGTCCAAGGACCGGACGACGGAGCCGGTGACCGGACGGACGGTGGATTCAGCCGCCGGTGCGCTCCATGAACCGCAGCAGGTTCCCCGCCGGGTCACGGAACGCGCAGTCCCGCACCCCGTACGGCTGGTCCATCGGCTCCTGGATCACGTCGACACCGGCGGCCCGGACGCGGTCGAAGAGGTCGTCGCAGTCGGCGGTGGTGAAGATGACCCCGCGCAGCATCCCCTTGGCCAACAGCTCGGCCATCGCCTGACGGTCGCCGGGGGAGGCGTCCGGGTTCGCCGCGGGCGGCTCCAGCACGATCTCCACGTCCGGCTGGAGCGGGGACCCGACGGTCACCCACCGCATGCCCTCGAAACCGACGTCGTTGCGGACCTCCAGGCCCAGCACGTCCCGGTAGAAGGCGAGCGCCTTGTCGTGGTCGTCGACGGCGATGAAGCACTGGTGGAGTTTCAGGTCCATGAGGCCCAATCTACGAGCGTCTGGGCCGGGTGTACGCCCGCGCCACACACGCCGGGACCACCGCGCCCGCCTCGTGCGAGCGGGCCCGGTACGCGCTCGGCGTCTCGCCGACCAGCTCGGTGAAACGGGAGCTGAACGACCCCAGGGACGTACAGCCGACCGCATGGCACACCTGCGTCACCGACAGATCGCCCCGCCGCAGCAGGGCCTTGGCCCGCTCGACGCGGCGGGTCATCAGATACCCGTACGGCGTCTCCCCGAAGGCGGCACGGAAGCTGCGCTGAAAGTGCCCCGGGGACATCAGCGCGGTACGGGCGAGCGCGGCGATGTCGAGGGGCTCGGCATACTCGCGATCCATCCGATCCCGGGCCCGCCGCAGCCGAACCAGATCCTCCAGGTCCATCCCAGCAGCATCCCACGCACCGACATGCGCCCGGCCCCGGACCCCGACGGCGCTTCCGCCGGACACGGCGAAGGGGCCCGGCCGGCTTTCCGGTCGGACCCCTTCGGAATGCCCGCCGACCTCGCGATGGTGCACCGATCGCCGGTCGCCGAGAACAGGCCGGTGAGTCAGGCCTTCTTGGTCTCCCAGAAGATCTTGTCGATCTGGGCGATGTAGTCCAGCGCCTTCTGGCCGGTGGCCGGGTCGGTCGAGCCCTTGGCGGCCGAGAGGGCCTTGAGGGTGTCGTTGACCAGCTGGTGCAGCTCCGGGTACTTCTCGAAGTGCGGTGCCTTGAAGTAGTCGCTCCAGAGCACGGAGACGTGGTGCTTCGCGAGCTCCGCGCGCTGCTCCTTGATGGTGGTGGCACGCGCCTGGAAGTGCGGGTCGTCGTTGCCGGCCATCTTCTCCTGGATGGCCTTCACCGACTCCGCCTCGATGCGGGCCTGGGCCGGGTCGTACACACCGCAGGGCAGGTCGCAGTGCGCGCTGACCTTGACCTTGGGGGCAAACAGGCGGGAAAGCATGAAGCGTTCCTTCCTCGTGATCGTCTTCTCAGGGGGGACATTACTCCCTGGGCGACCGCTTTTGGCGAGTGCCCCCTTGGGCTTAGGACAAAAGTCCGGGGTGAGACTGGGACTGGTGGAGGATCGGACCGGGAGGTGCCGGGTGAGGCCGGAACTGTCGCAGGAGCCGGACCGGGGCAGGGCCGCGCCCTTCGGGGTGGCCGAGGTCACCGGGCCGTCCATGGTGCCCACTCTGTACCACGGGGACCTGCTCCTGGTGCACTACGGGGCCCGGGTCCGGCCCGGGGACGTCATCGTGCTGCGGCATCCGTTCCAGCAGGACCTGCTCGTCGTCAAGCGGGCCGCCGAGCGGCGAGAGGGCGGCTGGTGGGTGCTCGGCGACAACACGTACGCCGGCGGCGACAGCACCGACTACGGGGTCGTGCCCGACGAGCTGGTGCTGGGCAGGGCCCGCTTCCGTTACCGCCCGCGCAGACCCGGTCAGCGCTCCCCGCTGGCCCTGCTGGGCTGGGCGCTGTCGGCGGCCAGGCCGGTCTTCCCGGTCAGGTCCGGCCGGGCCGCCTCCAGGCGTTTTCGGGCCCGGTAGGCCGCCACGTTGGCGCGGGTCGCGCAGCGGTCGGAGCAGTAGCGCCGGGAGCGGTTGGTCGAGGTGTCCAGGTAGGCGTTGCGGCACGGCGGGGCCTCGCACAGGCCGAGGCGGTCCACGCCGTACTCGGTGAGATGGAACGCCAGGCCCATCGCGGCGATCGCGGCGTAACCGGCGGTCGCGTTGGAGGGGTGGTCCGCCAGGTGCATGTGCCACAGCGGGCGGCCGTCGTCGTCGCGGAAGTCGTGGCCGGAGATCTGCGGGCTGACGGGGAACTCCAGCAGCAGCGAGTTCAGCAGGTCCACGGCGAGCGTCTCGTCGCCCGAGTCCGCCGCCTCGAACACCGCGCGCAGCCGGGCACGGACCGAGCGGAACCGCGTCACGTCCGCCTCGGTGGCGCGGCGCGCGGCCGACTGGTTGCCCCCGAAGAGGTCGCGGACGGCCTCGATCGAGGTCAGGATGTCCTTCCCCCGGACCGGCTCCTCGGTGTTGACGAGGCGGACGGCGTAGTCCGAGTAATAGGCCAGTTCCACTTGTAGTCCTTACGAAGGGGCTCTAGGGTCATGCCAACGGTCAGGTAACAGCTGATCGCGCTTCCAGGGTATTACGGCATGGACGTGAGGGAGGGGCTCGATGACGGACGCGGACACCACCACGGCCGCCGCCGACTGGCACGCCTGGCAGGAGAGCTGGGACCGGCAGCAGGAGTGGTACCTGCCCGACCGCGAGGAACGCTTCCGGGTCATGCTCGACATGGTGGAGGCCCTCGTCGGCACCTCCCCGCGCGTGCTGGACCTCGCGTGCGGCACGGGAAGCATCACGGCCCGGCTGCTCGCCCGGTTTCCTGACGCCACCAGCACCGGCGTCGACCTGGACCCCGCGCTCCTGGCCATCGCCGAGGGCACCTTCGCGGGCGACGAGCGGGTCACCCTCGTGACCGCCGACCTGAAGGACCCGGACTGGCCGGCGAAGCTGCCGCACGACACGTACGACGCCGTCCTGACCGCCACCGCCCTGCACTGGCTGCACCGTGAATCCCTCGCGGCTCTCTACGGCCAGATCGCGGAGCTCGTCCGCGACGGCGGTGTCCTGATGAACGCGGACCACATGATCGACGAGACGACGCCCCGGATCAACGCCGCCGAGCGCGCCCAGCGCCACGCCCGCATGGAACAGGCCAAGCGCGACGGCACCCTCGACTGGACCGGCTGGTGGCGGCTCGCCGCCGAGGACCCGGTGCTGGCGGAGCCCGCGGCGCGGCGGTACGAGATCTACGGCGAGCACGCCGACGGCGACATGCCGCCGGTGGCCTGGCACGCGCGCGTGCTGCGCGAGAAGGGATTCGGCGAGGTACGGCCGGTGTGGTGCTCGCCGTCCGACACCCTGCTGCTGGCCCTGAGGTAGCCCACGGGGAAGGGGCGGTACGGAGTTCCGTACCGCCCCTTGCCGTGTGTGCGCCAGCCTGTCGTCAGAGCACCTTGGACAGGAAGGACTTCGTCCGCTCGTGCTGCGGGTTCGTCAGCACCTCGCGCGGGTGACCGGATTCCACCACCACACCGCCGTCCATGAAGACCAGACTGTCGCCCACCTCGCGGGCGAAGCCCATCTCGTGGGTGACGACCACCATCGTCATGCCCGACTCGGCCAGGTCGCGCATGACGTCGAGGACGTCACCGACCAGCTCCGGGTCGAGGGCCGAGGTCGGCTCGTCGAACAGCATCAGCTTCGGGTCCATCGCCAGCGCCCGGGCGATCGCCACGCGCTGCTGCTGGCCGCCGGAGAGCTGCGAGGGGTAGTTGCCGGCCTTGTCGCCCAGGCCCACGCGCTCCAGCAGCTGCAGCGCGCGCTCCTTGGCCTGGGCCCGGTTCACGCCCTTGACCTGCACCGGCGCCTCGATGACGTTCTCCAGCGCGGTCATGTGCGGGAACAGGTTGAAGCGCTGGAAGACCATGCCGATGTCCCGGCGCTTGAGCGCGACCTCGCTGTCCTTGAGCTCGTACAGCTTGTCGCCCTTCTGGCGGTAGCCGACGAGCTCACCGTCGACGTAGAGACGGCCGGCGTTGATCTTCTCCAGGTGGTTGATGCACCTGAGGAAGGTCGACTTGCCGGAGCCGGAGGGGCCGATGAGGCAGAACACCTCGCCGGACTTCACCTCCAGGTCGATGCCCTTGAGGACCTCGACGGGACCGAAGGACTTGTGGACGCCCTCGGCCTTGACCATTGCTGTACTCATCGGATCAACGCCTCCAGGCCGAGAGGGAGAGCATGTTCGCCTTGACCTTCTGCCACGGCGTCGGCGGCAGCTGGCGGCTGGAGCCGCGGGCGTAGTACCTCTCAAGGTAGTACTGGCCCACGCTGAACACCGAGGTCAGCAGCAGGTACCAGGCCGCCGCCAGGAACAGCATCTCGGCCGGGGCGCCGGAGGTCTGGCCGATGTCCTGCGCCACACGGAACAGCTCGGAGTACTGGACGACCGACACCAGCGAGGTCGTCTTCAGCATGTTGATGACCTCGTTGCCCGTCGGCGGCACGATCACGCGCATCGCCTGCGGGATGACGATCCGGCGCAGCGTCTTGGCGTGGCTCATGCCCAGCGCGTGCGCCGCCTCCGTCTGGCCCTCGTCGACCGAGAGCAGACCGGCACGGCAGATCTCCGCCATGTACGCGGCCTCGTTGAGGCCGAGGCCCAGCAGCGCCGTGAGGAACGGGGTCATGAAGTCCGACCACTCGTCCCGGTAGAACGGCCCGAGGTTGATGTACTCGAAGACCAGGCCCAGGTTGAACCAGACCACCAGCTGCACCAGGACCGGGGTGCCGCGGAAGAACCAGATGTAGAACCAGGCGATCCACGAGGTCACGGGGTTCTTCGACAGGCGCATCACGGCGAGCAGGATGCCGCCGACGATGCCGATCACCATGGACAGGACGGTGATCAGCAGCGTCTTGCCCACACCGCTGAGGACACGGTCGTCGAGGAAGTAGTCCGGGATCGCACCCCAGTTGATCTTGCCCTGGGAGAACGCGTAGATGATCCCGCCCAGCAGGGCGAGAGCGACGACGGCGGAGACGTACCGCCCGTAGTGCCGGACCGGGATGGCCTTGATGGCCTCCGGCCCGGCCGGGGGCGTGTCGGCCGAGCCCGCCGTCTTGTCGATGTCAACAGTCACGGATGTTGCCTTTCAGTGCCGCTGCGTCGCGGTCACTTGCCGCCGTTGATGGTGGCTTCCTTCACGGCGCCGTCCGTGACGCCCCACTTGGTGAGGATCTTCTCGTACTCGCCGTTCTTGATGATCGCGTCCAGCGCCGCCTTGAGGGCGTCCCGCAGCTGCGTCTGGTCCTTGGCGACCGCGATGCCGTACGGAGCGGCCTCGACCTGCTCGCCGACGATCTGGAAGTCCTTGCCGCCGCCGGAGGTCTTCACCGCGTACGCGGCGACCGGGAAGTCGGAGGATCCGGCGTCCGCGCCGCCCGCGCGCAGGCGGGTCTGGGCCTGCTGGTCGTTGTCGAAGGCCTCGATGGCGATCTTCTTGCCGGCCGGGCACTTCTTCGACTCCGCCTTGGCGAGGTCCTCGGAGACCGTGCCGCGCTGCAGCACGATCTTCTTGCCGCACAGGTCCGACCAGCCCTTGATGCCCTGGTCGTCGCCCTTCTTGGTGTAGATCGAGACACCGGCCGTGAAGTAGTCGACGAAGTCGACGCCCTCACCGACCTTCTTGCCGGTGTCGGAGTCGATGCCCTCCTGGCGGTCCTTGGTGTCGGTCATCGCGGACATGGCGATGTCGTACCGCTTGGAGCGCAGACCCGTGATCAGGGTGTCGAAGGTGCCGTTCTCGAACTGGAACGTCACGCCGAGCTGCTTGCCCATGGCGGCGGCGATGTCCGGGTCGATGCCGACCGTCTTGCCGGAGCCGTCCTTGAACTCGACCGGGGCGTAGGCGATGTCGGAACCGACCTTGATGACGCCCTTGTCGCGGATGGACTGCGGCAGCTTGTCGGCGAGCGGCGCCGTGGTGGTCTTGGCGGTCTGGCTGCCCGAGCCGTTGTCCTTGGTCTGGTCACCGCATCCGGTGAGCATCAGCGCGCCTGCGACCGCGATCGCACCGACCGCTGCTAGCCGGGAGTGCGCGGCGGTCGAACGACGGGTGGAGCTTGCGGTCATGGTGGGTTCCTCCGGCGGATGGGTGGAGTTGCCGATGGGGCCGGCGGCAGCCGAGGGGGTCGGCAGCGCCATAGGTCGACGACAGCACACGTCTTCGAGTGCCGCGACCTCGTCTGATTACCGCATCTTGCCATTCGGACTGCGCCATTCAGGGGGCCAGCCATGTCAAAATCGGATAACGGGAGACCCTCGAAGCACACCACTCCGGTACATCACGGCCGGACCTTCTGCGGGAATACTGCCTTCCGGCCGGAAGATCTTCGGCGTATCTCAGGATGTGGATGCCTGGGTGCCGTGTTCGTCAGCGCTTGAGCGATTGCCCCGGTTTTGGCTGTCGCTTGTCCTGAAATCGTGTGATGAGTCGGGCGGCCGGTATGTGACCTTCGCGTTATGGACTCGTCGCCGAAGCGGTCCGTCCGGTAAGAAGGTTCTTTACACCCCTCATCCGGGGCTCAGGGCGCGTGTGCGGCGCGCCCGTCGCGTATGTGCCCGTACGTATCCCGTACAGAGCACCACCTGGGCCGTGCGCGGTGCCCGCCCACTTCTCAACCAGGAGTGGCCACCCTCAACCATTAAAGACTTAAGGGGTAAAACCAAGTGGCAGCGGAGATTGTCAATCCTCGCAGCGAGAGCGCGGATCATACGGGTCAGGAGGGCGGTGCGGAGCCCCTCGATTCGTTCGATCCGGCTTTCGCGCTGCACCGCGGCGGCAAGATGGCCGTGCAGGCCACGGTGCCGGTCCGTGACAAGGACGACCTGTCCCTGGCGTACACGCCCGGCGTCGCGAAGGTGTGCAGCGCGATCGCCGAGCAGCCGGACCTCGTCCACGACTACACGTGGAAGTCGTCGGTGGTCGCCGTCGTGACGGACGGCACGGCCGTGCTGGGGCTCGGGGACATCGGGCCCGAGGCCTCCCTCCCGGTGATGGAGGGCAAGGCGATTCTGTTCAAGCAGTTCGGGGGCGTGGACGCCGTTCCGATCGCCCTGGACTGCACCGAGGTCGACGAGATCGTGGAGACGGTCGTCCGCATGGCGCCGTCGTTCGGCGGCGTGAACCTGGAGGACATCTCGGCGCCCCGGTGCTTCGAGATCGAGCGCAGGCTCCAGGAGCGGCTGGACATCCCGGTCTTCCACGACGACCAGCACGGTACGGCCGTCGTGACGCTGGCGGCCCTGCGGAACGCCGCGCGGCTGAGCGGTCGCGGGCTGGGCGATCTGCGGGCCGTGATCTCGGGTGCGGGCGCGGCGGGTGTGGCGATCGCCAAGATGCTGGTCGAGGCCGGGATCGGGGACGTCGCGGTGGCCGACCGCAAGGGCGTCGTGTCGGCGGACCGGGACGATCTGACGCCGGTGAAGCGTGAGCTGGCCGGGTTCACCAACAAGGCGGGCCTCTCCGGGTCGCTGGAGGCGGCGCTGGCCGGAGCCGACGTCTTCATCGGTGTCTCCGGCGGTACGGTGCCGGAGTCCGCGGTGGCGTCCATGGCGGAGGGGGCTTTCGTCTTCGCGATGGCCAACCCCAACCCCGAGGTGCACCCCGACGTGGCGCACAAGTACGCGGCCGTCGTCGCGACCGGGCGGTCCGACTTCCCCAACCAGATCAACAACGTCCTGGCGTTCCCGGGGATCTTCGCGGGCGCCCTGCAGGTGCGGGCCTCCCGGATCACCGAGGGGATGAAGCTGGCCGCCGCGGAGGCGCTGGCGTCGGTGGTCGGTGACGACCTCGCGGCGGACTACGTCATTCCGTCGCCGTTCGACGAGCGGGTCGCTCCGGCCGTGACGGCAGCGGTGGCCGCGGCCGCGCGGGCCGAGGGCGTGGCGCGCCGCTGAGCTGAGCCGTGTTCGGCCGAATGGCCCCGCCCCGCTGGGCGGGGCCATTTCTTTACCGGGGGTGCGGCCGTTTCTTTACCCGGGGGTGCGGCCGTTCGGGTGGTTCCGCCCCGCGTCCGGCTCCGCACCGGGGTCCGCCGCCCGGGAGGCTCGGTCGGCGTCCTTGGCAAGAGGGTGTGTCTCACAAGGGTGTGTGGTTCCGTCGGCCGGGTGAGGCCCCTATCGTCAAGGTCATGTTCGCTGTCTACGCCGCCCGAATCGACCGCGACCAGCCGCTGAACGGTCTGGAGTTGGGCGAGCGCCCGGCTCCCGAGGCCCGTCCCGGCTGGAGCACCGTCAAGGTCAGGGCCGCCTCCCTCAACCATCACGACCTGTGGTCCCTGCGGGGTGTCGGCCTCGCAGAGGACAAGCTGCCGATGATCCTCGGCTGCGACGCCGCCGGCGTCGACGAGGACGGAAACGAGGTCGTCCTGCACTCCGTGATCGGCCAGAGCGGTCACGGTGTCGGGCCGAACGAGCCCCGCTCCATCCTCACCGAGCGCTACCAGGGCACCTTCGCCGAGCAGGTCGCCGTCCCGACGTGGAACGTCCTCCCGAAGCCCAGGGAGCTCTCCTTCGAGGAGGCCGCCTGTCTGCCGACCGCCTGGCTGACGGCGTACCGGATGCTCTTCACCAACGCTGGGGTCAGGCCCGGCGACTCCGTTCTCGTGCAGGGCGCCGGCGGCGGTGTCGCCACGGCCGCCATCGTGCTGGGCAAGGCGGCGGGCCTGCGCGTCTTCGCCACCAGCCGGGACGAGGCCAAGCGGAAGCGGGCCGTGGAGCTGGGCGCCGTGGAGGCGTTGGAGTCGGGCGCGCGGCTGCCGCAGCGGGTCGACGCCGTCATCGAGACCGTCGGGGCGGCCACGTGGTCCCACTCGGTGAAGTCGCTCAAGCCCGGCGGCACCCTGGTCATCTCCGGCGCCACCAGCGGTGACCGGCCCTCACACGCCGAGCTGACCCGGATCTTCTTCCTGGAGCTCAAGGTCGTGGGGTCGACGATGGGCACCAAGGACGAGCTGGAGGACCTGCTCGCGTTCTGCGCCGCCACCGGTGTGCGGCCCGTCATCGACGAGGTGCTGCCGATGGACCTGGCCCGTGAGGGGTTCGAACGGCTCGCGTCGGGCGATCAGTTCGGGAAGATCGTGCTCACCAACTCCTGAGCGGCACCCGCGTCCCTGACGGGTTCCTGCCGAGCGACGGCCGGTCCGGTTTCCGGGCCGGCCGTCCGCATGTCAACGATGGTTGACAACGCTGGCGTGTCAACGTAGGTTGACGTCATGACCGAAGCAACGGATCTCGCCGAGCGCGCGGGCGACCGCGATCCCCGGGTCGGACTGCGGGCCGTCGCCGCGCTGCGCAGGCTGCTGGAGCAGCTGGAGGCGGTACAGGTGCGCAGTGCGCGCCATCAGGGCTGGTCGTGGCAGGAGATCGCCACCGAACTCGGCGTGAGCAGGCAGGCCGTGCACAAGAAGTACGGGAGGCATTGATGTTCGAGCGGTTCACGCGGGACGCCCGTCAGGTGGTCAAAGGGGCGGTCGAGTACGCGGAGCAGGCCGGCGCGCCGAGCGTCGACCCCGAGCACCTGGTGCTCTCCGTGCTCGACCGCCGGGGCAGCCGCGCCTCCTTCGCGCTGGCGGCCCTGGGGCTCGCCGAGCGCGGCGAGTCGGTGCGGGCGGCGCTGGCGGAGGCGCGGCGGCGGGCCGGGCTGTCCCGGGCCGACGCCGACGCGCTGGCCGGCCTGGGGATCGACGTGTCGGAGATCGTCGCCCGGGTGGAGGAGGTGCACGGGGTGGGCGCCATGTCCGGTGACCGGAAGGACAGGGCGTGGTGGTCGGGACGCCGGACGAGCTTCGGCCGGGGCGCCAAGGAGGTTCTGGAGAAGTCCCTGCGCGTCGCCCTCGCCCGACGTGACCGGCACATCGGTGACGAGCACATCCTGATGGCCCTGACCGTCCGGCCGGGTGCGCCCGCGGAGGTCCTCGCCGACCACGGGGTGACGTACGAGTCCCTGACGCGGGTGCTGTACGGGGACGGCGAGGCCAAGGCGGGCTGAGCCGCCGAACCGGTGGCCGAGTCGCCCGGCTCACCCACCGGGCTCTGCCCGGCCGCCGCCGAGCCCTCTTCCTTGGCGCGCTGCCCCTGCCGCTCGTCCTGATCTCCGTGGCCGTACGCGGCTCCACCGGGGCCGACGCCCAGGTGGCGGCGGACCTCCTCGGCGGGTGCGTGCGCACCCTCATGATGCCGACGCGGCAGGCGGCTCAGGACATCGGTGTGCGCGGCAGGCGGCGAGCGGGCTCAGGCCTTCGGGGCGCGCAGCAGGGCCCCTATATGGGCCGCCGCCGTCGACAGATGGCGGCGGGCCTCGCGAAGCTGCCCGGCCGTGACGCCGTGGTCCCGGGCCGCGTCACGGATGTCGTCCCGGAAGCGGTCGAGCAGGCGGTCCAGGTCGCGGGCCGGGTCGCCGGTGGAGTCCAGGTGGCCCTCCTGTGCCCAGGCCGGCTCGAAGTCGGCGGGGAAGTCCTCCGGGGCGTACGTGTACGCGGGTTCCCCGGCCGGCTTCCCCGCCCCGTTGCGGCCGAAGCCGTGGCCCGCCCCGGTGTCCTTGCCAAAGGTGCCACCGAACTCGCCGAACTCCTTGACGAGTTCGCTCAGGCCTTCCCGCAGCCCAGTCGGCCAGTCGCCCCGGGCGAAGTGTGTCTGCACCTGCTCCTGGACCCGCCGGGCGATGCGCTGGACCTCCTCCTGTGCCTGGGCGCGGGCCCGCTCCTGTGCCTCCTTGGCCTGGCGCCTGGCGCGCTGGGCCTCCTCACGGGCGCGGCGGCTCTCATCCTTGGCGCGCCGGGCCTGCTCCTTCCACTCCTGCTTGACGCGCCGCATCTCCTCCTTGGCGGCGCGCCAGGCCTCCTTGTCGCCGTAGTCCGCGAAGTCGCCGAAGGGGCCGGTCTCGGCACCGGGCACCCCGGTGGCGCCGGTGTCCCGGCGGGCCTCGCTGGCCGCCGCCCGCATCTCCCGGCGCAGATCCCCCGCCGCGCCCCGCACGTCGGCCCGGATCTCGGCGGCCAGTTCGGCGACCGACTCCCGGATCTCCAGCTCCAGGTCGGCCAGCTCGCCACTGCGGTCGGCCAGCTCGGCGCGGCCCGCGTCCGTGATCGAGTAGACCTTGCGGCCGCCCTCCGTGGTGTGGGTCACCAGACCCTCGGCCTCCAGCTTGGCCAGGCGCGGATACACCGTGCCCGCCGACGGGGCGTACAGGCCCTGGAAGCGCTCCTCGAGGAGACGGATCACCTCGTAGCCGTGGCGCGGGGACTCGTCCAGCAGTTTCAGGAGGTACAGGCGCAGGCGGCCGTGGGCGAAGACGGGAGGCATGTCAGAGCACCTTCTTGTCGGTCGTGCCGTCGGCCGGGGCGCTGGTGGCTCCCTCGCCCGGGCCGGAAACGGAATTGTCCCCCGAGTCGTCCCCCGGTCCGCCGGTCGGGTCGCCGGGTGAGCCGCCCGCGGCCGGCCGCACGTCCCAGGGCCCGTCCTCGTCTTCCCGGGGCGGACGGCGCAGCAGGGCGATCGAGCCGGAGACCGTGGTGGCCCGCAGTCTGCCGCTGCCCGTACCGAGCCGGCCGGTGATCCGCTTGGCGCCCCACTGGCCGCTGACCCTGAGGTCCTCGAAGGCGTTGGAGACCGAGCCGCTCGCGGTGTTCGCCTCCACTTCCGCGTCCGCCGGATGCGGAAGACGGATGGCGATCTCGCCCGAGACGCTCGTCAGGCTGACGTCGGTCGGGCGGCCCGCCGGGTCCAGGTCCACGATCATCGAGCCGCTCACGGAGTCCGCCTTCACCGAGGAGCCGGCGCCGTCCACCACGGTCAGGTCCCCGGAGACGGAGTTGAAGCGCAGGTCCCCGCTGAGGGCCTGCGCCTCGACGTTGCCCGACACGGTGTCCGCGCGTACGGGCCCGCCGAGCCCCACCAGGGTCGTGTCACCGGAGGCACCCTTGAGCTCCGTACGGCCGTCGATGCCGGAGACCATCGCGGCGGCGCTGACCACGCCCACCTCCACGCGCGTGTGCGCCGGGACCGCCAGCGAGACGACGGCGCTGCGCCGCCAGCCCTTGCGGTCGAGCCACTTCAGGAATCCCTTCCAGGGCAGGGCCTCGTACGCCACCGTCAGTGTGCCGTCCCGCTGGGTGACCACAAGGGGTGGTCCCTCTATGTCGGAGACCTCCAGGCGTGCGGAACCCTCGTCCGTGCCCACGACGTTCACCGTGCCGTTGACGATGCGCACGTGGAGTTCGCTCACGGGCTTGTCGAAGGTGAGCTTCATCGGCTCCGCGACGGACCACTCGGACATGGACAGACCTCCTCGACACGCCATATCGCGTCTAACGTGAAACACGATATATCGCGGCCGCGGAAAGTCAAGACACTCGTTCGCGTGATCGCACATCCCTCCAAACGGACAAATTGTCCTAGCGTGTGAGCATGTCGACGGATGAGTTCGCGGCCGGTGGACGGGCCGCCGGTCCCGCGCCCGGTGCCCTGCTGCTGTGCCGTGCGGACCCCGCGTCTGTCCTCTCCGTCGCTCCCCTGCTGCGCGAGCCCATGCACATCGCCCCGGCCGGTGAGGAGTGGAGCGTCCTGGTCCCTGAGGGCGGTCCCTGGCTGCACGGCGGCGAACCGGTCGACCGCGTCACCACCGGCTGGGCCACGGCCCTGGCCGTCGCCGCCCCCTGGCCCGTCCTCGCCCTGTGGTGGGACGCCGACCGCGCGGGCTGCACCCTCGCCTCCGGTTTCCGCCGACCGGTCGGCTACGTCTGGCTCAGGAACGGCACCCCGGCCGGCGAGGAGGAGGCCATGCGCACCTTCGCCGCTCGCCTGGGCCTGGATCCCGTCCTGGACATGCAGGACCTGGACCACCTCACGAAACCGGACGCCGCGGCCGACGCCCGCGCCCGGATGCGGGGCCTGCTGGCCGTCCTCACACGTACGGGTGTCCTGCTGCCCGACGGACTGGCCCCCGGCGAGCCCGCCGACCGCCTCCGCGAGGCCGCCCGGCACCATCCCGGCACACGCGCGGTGGAGCCACCGGGAGCACAGGAGGCGCCCCACACGGAGGGCGACACGGCCGCCCGGGGCAGCCGCCTCGGCCCCTGGCCACCCTGGCCGCCCTGGGCGGGCGGCCCCGGCGCCCGCGCCCTCGCCCTGGCCCAGGTGGCGGCAGGACTGCCGCTCACGGCCTGGGGTGTACGACGCCGCAGCGGCGGCTGGATCGCGACGGGGGCGCTCCTGCTGGCGCACGGCGCACTGGGCTTGGCGTACGAGGTGACGCATCCGCGCGACTGACTGGGCCGGAGCGGGGGAGGGGCGCCGCGCGGCAGGTGCGGGCCTCGCATGGAACGGTCGCGTGTGGCACGGGCGGCGGGTGGCGCGGGTCCCGCAAGCGAGGGCTGCGCACGGCGGGTGTCCCTACCGCGAGGAGCTGCGCACGGCAGGTGTCCCGTACCGCGAGGGCTGTGTACGGCGCGCGGGCTGCGCGTGGACGGCGCCGGCTGTAGCGTTCCGGAGTCGGCAAGACACCAAAGGGGCGCCCGGAGGCGCCCCGCCGCTGGGTCCTGCCCGATCTACTCGTCGTCCTCGTCGTCCAGTCGGGCCAGCCAGGTTGCCAGGCGTTCCACCGGCACCTCGAAGTCGGGGTTCAGGTCGACGAACGTCCGCAGCTGTTCGGCGAGCCACTCGAAGGTGATCTCCTCCTCGCCGCGTCGCTTCTCCAGTTCCTCGATGCCACGGTCCGTGAAGTACATGCGGTCAAGGATATGTGGGCGCATGCGGCCGGGCCGCACCCCCGACGAGGGGATGCGGCCCGGTGACGCGTGACCCTGCGAGGCTACGCCTCGAACACCTCACGCACCAGCTGCTCCTGCTCGGCCTGGTGCCGCTTCGCGGAACCCACCGCCGGGGACGAGCTGTGCGGGCGCGAGATGCGGCGCAGGCGCTCGCCGGGCGGAATGTCCGCGCCGACCGCCAGGTCGAGGTGGTCGATCAGGTTGAGCGCGATGAACGGCCAGGCACCCTGGTTCGCCGGCTCCTCCTGGGCCCACAGGTACTTCTCGGCGTTCGCGTACTTCTTGATCTCGGCCTGGAGCTCGGCACCCGGCAGCGGGTACAGCCGCTCGAGGCGGATGATCGCGGTGTCCGTGACGCCCCGCTTCTGCCGCTCGGCGTCGAGGTCGTAGTAGACCTTGCCGGAGCAGAAGACGACCTTGCGGACGGCGGCCGGGTCGACCGAGCTGTCGCCGATGACCGGGCGGAACTGGCCCGTGGTGAACTCCTCCGCCTTCGAGGCCGCCGCCTTCAGGCGCAGCATCGACTTCGGGGTGAAGACGACCAGCGGCTTGTGGTGCGGGTTGTGCACCTGCCACCGCAGGAGGTGGAAGTAGTTCGACGGGGACGTCGGCATCGCGACCGTCATGTTGTTCTGCGCGCACAGCTGCAGGAAGCGCTCCGGGCGGGCCGAGGAGTGGTCCGGGCCCTGGCCCTCGTAGCCGTGCGGGAGGAGCAGGGTGACGCCGGAGGTCTGGCCCCACTTCTGCTCCGCCGAGGAGATGAACTCGTCGACGACCGTCTGGGCGCCGTTGACGAAGTCGCCGAACTGGGCCTCCCACAGCACGAGCGCGTCGGGCCGGGCCAGCGAGTAGCCGTACTCGAAGCCCATCGCCGCGTACTCGGACAGCAGGGAGTTGTACACGTTCAGCCGCGCCTGGTCCTCGGAGAGGTACTGCAGCGGCGTGTACTCCTCGCCCGTGTTGCGGTCGATGATCACCGCGTGCCGCTGGCCGAACGTCCCGCGCTGCGAGTCCTGGCCCGCCAGGCGGACCGGGACGCCCTCCAGGAGCAGCGAGCCGAAGGCGAGGGTCTCGCCCATGCCCCAGTCGATCGTGCCGTCCTCGACCATCGCCGCCCGGCGCTGCAGCTGCGGCAGCAGACGCGGGTGGACGGTGATGTGGTCGGGGATGTTGACCTGGGACTCGGCGATCCGCTTGACGACCTCCGTGGTCACCGCGGTGTTCACGGCGACCGGGAACTCGGCCTGCGGGTCGGAGGTCTCCACGATCGTGGGCTGCGAGGTGGCCTCGCGGACCTCGGTGAAGACCTTCTCCAGCTGGCCCTGGTAGTCCTGCAGCGCCTGCTCGGCCTCCTCCAGCGTGATGTCGCCGCGACCGATCAGGGACTCGGTGTACAGCTTGCGCACCGAGCGCTTCTTGTCGATCAGGTCGTACATCAGCGGCTGGGTGAAGGCGGGGTTGTCCGACTCGTTGTGACCGCGGCGGCGGTAGCAGATGAGGTCGATCACCACGTCCTTGTTGAAGGCCTGGCGGAACTCGAAGGCCAGGCGCGCCACGCGGACGCAGGCCTCCGGGTCGTCGCCGTTGACGTGGAAGATCGGGGCCTCGATCATGCGGGCCACGTCCGTCGCGTACATCGACGAACGCGAGGACTCCGGGGCGGCGGTGAAGCCGACCTGGTTGTTGATGACGATGTGGACCGTGCCGCCGGTGCGGTAGCCGCGCAGCTGCGACATGTTCAGGGTCTCGGCCACCACGCCCTGGCCCGCGAAGGCCGCGTCGCCGTGGATCGCGACCGGCAGGACCGTGAAGTCCGTACCGCCCTTGTTGATGATGTCCTGCTTGGCGCGGGCGACGCCCTCCAGGACCGGGTCCACCGCCTCCAGGTGCGAGGGGTTGGCCACGAGCGAGACCTTGATCTGCTCGCCGTCCAGGCCGGTGAAGGTGCCCTCGGCGCCCAGGTGGTACTTCACGTCGCCGGAGCCGTGCATCGACTTCGGGTCGAGGTTGCCCTCGAACTCGCGGAAGATCTGCGCGTACGACTTGCCGACGATGTTGGCGAGCACGTTCAGGCGGCCGCGGTGGGCCATGCCGATGACGACCTCGTCCAGCCGCGACTCGGCGGCGGAGTCGAGCACCGCGTCGAGCAGCGGGATGACGGACTCGCCGCCCTCCAGGGAGAAGCGCTTCTGGCCGACGTACTTCGTCTGCAGGAACGTCTCAAAAGCCTCGGCAGCGTTCAGGCGCCGCAGGATGCGCAGCTGCTCCTCGCGCTCCGGCTTGGAGTGCGGGCGCTCCACGCGGTCCTGGATCCACTTGCGCTGCTTGGGGTCCTGGATGTGCATGAACTCGATGCCGGTGGTGCGGCAGTACGAGTCGCGCAGCACGCCGAGGATGTCGCGCAGCTTCATCATCGACTTGCCGGCGAAGCCGCCGACGGCGAACTCGCGCTCCAGGTCCCACAGCGTGAGCCCGTGCTCGACGATGTCGAGGTCGGGGTGCTTGCGCTGGCGGTACTCCAGCGGGTCGGTGTCGGCCATCACGTGGCCGCGGACCCGGTAGGAGTGGATCAGCTCGAAGACGCGGGCGGCCTTGGTGACGTCGTCGTCGTGGCTGGCGTCGATGTCCTTGAGCCAGCGGACCGGCTCGTAGGGGATGCGCAGCGCCTCGAAGATGTCGTCGTAGAAGCCGTTCTCGCCGAGCAGCAGGTTCGCGACCTGGCGGAGGAACTCGCCGGAGGCGGCGCCCTGGATCACCCGGTGGTCGTAGGTCGACGTGAGCGTCATGACCTTGGAGATGCCGAGCTTGTTCAGGGTGTCCTGGCTGGTGCCCTGGAACTCCGCCGGGTAGTCCATGGAGCCGACGCCCATGATCACCGACTGGCCGGGCATCAGGCGCGGCACCGAGTGGACCGTGCCGAGGCCGCCGGGGTTGGTCAGGGAGACCGTGACGCCGGTGAAGTCGTCCATCGTCAGCTTGCCGTCGCGGGCGCGGCGGACGATGTCCTCGTAGGCCTGCCAGAACTCGAAGAAGTTCAGGGTCTCGGCCTTCTTGATCGCCGCGACGACCAGCTGGCGGTCGCCGTTCGGCTTCACCAGGTCGATGGCCAGACCGAGGTTGACGTGCTCCGGCTTGACCAGGGTGGGCTTGCCGTCCACCTTCGCGAACGACCAGTTCATCGACGGCATCGCCTTGATGGCCTGGACCATCGCGTAGCCGATGATGTGCGTGAAGGAGATCTTCCCGCCGCGGGCCCGCTTGAGGTGGTTGTTGATGACGATGCGGTTGTCGAACAGCAGCTTCACCGGGACCGCCCGCACGGACGTGGCCGTGGGCAGCTCCAGCGAGGCGTCCATGTTCTTCGCCACGGCGGCGGCGGGGCCCCGCAGCACGACCTGCTCGGGACCCGCGGGGGCCTCGGCGGCGGGTGCGGCCTTCGGCTTCGCTGCGGCGGGCTTGGCGGCCGGAGCCGGAGCGGCGGCCTTCGCGGGAGCCGGGGCCTGCGCGGCGGGCTGCGCCTGAGCGGGAGCCTGCGCGGCGGCGGGCTTCGCGGCCGCGGGGGCGGGGGCCGCAGCCGGGGGCTGGGCCGGGGCGGCGGGAGCCGCCTGCTGGGCCGTGCTGGTGGTCCCCGCGGCCCCCGCGGCCGCGGTACCCGCCGGAGCCGGGGTGGCAGCGGCCCCCGGCTTGTAGTCGGCGAAGAAGTCCCACCAGGCGCGGTCTACCGAATTGGGGTCCTGGAGGTACTGCTGATAGATCTCGTCGACGAGCCACTCGTTGGGGCCGAACGCCGCGGCGGGGTTCTTGCCCGCCTGGTCGGAGTCGGTCGAGATGCTCGAGTTACTGGGGGACTGTGGCGACACGGCGGCAACCGCCCTCTTCCGCTTCACAAGGTGATGGACAGCGGGAATAAAGGCTACGCCTCCCGGACCGGGAAGGTCAGGTCGGGCCCGTTCATCGTCGCGTAAGTCACATCTCAGAGCGTGTTTCGGGCCTGGAAATGGCGGGAAACAAGCGTGGTTCCGCTTCAGATGGGAAGGGCCGACCCGGACCCGGCGCCTGGAACACGCGGGCCTTGCCTGATCACACGTGTCCGCCAGCGCGGACGCGTACGGATCTTGTGGCTCCGCTTCGAACTTTACGTCAACTTGGCACAGAAGGCAGTCCCGGAAGGGTGACAAGAATCCGGCAACCCCGCTCGGATTCGGCCACTCCGATCCGGCCGCCGTGCAGATCCACCGCCCAGCGGGCGATCGCCAGGCCCAAACCCGTGCCGCCGTCGCTGCCCGGGCCCTGCGGCCGGGAGGCGCTACCCCGGTTGAAACGCTCGAAGACCTTGTGCCACTCGGACTTGGGAATGCCGGGGCCCTCGTCCAGGACCTCCAGCTCCAGCGACTCCGGCTGCGCTCCGCGCCGCGCCTTGACCGTCACCCGGCCGTGCGGCGGGCTGTGCTTGACCGCGTTGTCGATGAGGTTGGCGACGACCTGGTGGATGCGTTCCGGGTCGGCGTGCGCGGTGAGTTCGGGGGGCGAGACGTCGAGGTGCAGATGGACGTCGGTACGGGTGTGACTGCCCGACCCCGTGGCGATGCCGGCCCGCACGGAGGCGACCATGTTGGCCTCCTTCAGCACGCCCGACAGGTACGGCCACACCTCGAACCGCCGCTTCTTCAGCGGGACGACGCCGTTGTCGAGGCGGGACAGGTCCAGCAGCGTCTCCACCAGCCGGCCCAGCCGCTCGGTCTGCTTCAGGGCCGTGCGCATCGTCTCCGGGTCGGCCTCCGTGACACCGTCGACGATGTTCTCCAGCACCGCGCGCAGCCCCGCGATGGGCGTGCGCAGCTCGTGCGAGACGTTGGCGACCAGCTCCTTGCGCTGCCGGTCCTGGGCCTCCAGCTCGTCGGCCATGACATTGATCGTCTGCGCCAGGTCGCCCAGCTCGTCACGGCGGTTCTCGCTCACCCTGCGGGTGTAGTCGCCCTGCGAGATCGACCGGGCCACGGTGTTCATCTCGTCCAGCGGCGCGGTCAGCGAGTGCGCCACGAACTGCGTGATGAGCAGGGTGGCGATCATCGAGAAGACCGTGATGAAGCGCAGCTCGGTCTTGGTGTGCACCGCGATCATCGACAGTCCGGTGGTGATCAGCACCGAGATGACCACCAGGACGGTCAGCTTGGTCTTGATCGAGAAAGGGCGTACGCCGCCCCAGGGTTCGAACTCCCCGGGGCCTCTCCGTCCGGCCGGCCCGGCGCTCATGGCGTCGGCGTCTCCAGGGCGTAGCCGACACCGTGCACGGTGCGGATCCGCTCGGCGCCGATCTTCCGGCGCAGCGCCTTGATGTGGCTGTCGACGGTCCGGGTGCCGGAGGCGTCCGCCCAGTCCCACACCTCGGCCAGCAGCTGCTCACGGGAGAGCACCGCGCGCGGGGTGTTCGCCAGGCACACCAGCAGGTCGAACTCGGTGGGCGTCAGGTGGACGTCCTCACTCTTGACCCGCACTCGGCGCTGCGCGTGGTCGATCTCCAGTTCGCCCAGCCGCAGGATGCCGCTGCGCGGCGTAGCGGCGGCCAGCGCCGCGCGCTCCACACGGCGCAGCAGCACGTGCACGCGTGCGGCCAGTTCCCGCATCGAGAACGGTTTGGTCATGTAGTCGTCCGCGCCGACGCCCAGCCCGACGAGCATGTCGGTCTCGTCGTCGCGCGCGGTCAGCATCAGCACCGGCACCGGCCGCTGGGCCTGCACGCGCCGGCAGACCTCCAGACCGTCGAAGCCCGGCAGCATGATGTCGAGAATCAGCAGGTCGGGCTGCCATGCCTCCGCCGTGTCGACCGCGGCCGGACCGTCGCCCGCCGTTTGCACCAGGAATCCCTCGGCGCGCAGGCGGGTCGCGATGGCGTCCACGATCGTCGCGTCGTCCTCGACCACCAGGACCCGGCGCTGTGCGCCCGGGGTAGCCGCCGCCGTGCCGTTGTGGGAGGTGTGTGTCTGCTCCATCGCCCGCCCCTGAGGTGCTATTTCCGGAACCAGTGGGGTGATTCCTCGGTCTGCGCATGGTTGCGATTGACGCTTGAATGATCGGCGTCAGGGCAGCAGCGTACGGGGAGTCACCACGCCTTTGCTATCCAGGTCGGACGCAGAGATGCACGACGTCCGGAACGCCCCGGGCAACCGGGATCTCTTCGGTACGCACCTGTTGGAACCCGGCATTCCACAAGGTTTCTTCGAATTCCGGAGACGGCTGCGCCGACCACACCGCCAGCACCCCGCCCGGCCTCAACACGCTTGCGCAGGCGGCGAGTCCGGCGGGGGAGTAGAGACTTCCGTTGTCTTCGGTGACGGTCCAGCCGGGCCCGTTGTCGATGTCGAGGCACAGGGCGTCGTACGTGTCGGATGTCTCATTGACGTACGCCCGCAGATCGGATTCCGCGATTTTCGTGCGCGGATCGGCGAGAGCCCGCGCGGAGAGCTCGGACAGGGGACCGTCGAGATGCCAGTCGATGACGGCCCGCTCGCGTTCCACGACCGTGATCCGTCCCCAGCGGGGATTCGCGGCGGCGTGTGCGAGCGAGAAGCCGACGCCGAGTCCGCCGATGAGCAGGTCGGGCTTGTCGCGCCCGTCCAGGGCGTCGAGCGCGGCGTCGACCAGCCGGCGCTCCGAGCGGCCGTCGGAGGTGTCCATCAGGAAACAGCCGTTCGCGATGATCTGCAACAGGCCGCCGTGCCTGCGCAGCACGACCTCGCCGTGCGGGCCCTCGCGGCGGTCCAGGACTTCGGGATGGCCGTACGAGGTGGGCATGCGGCCATCCTGGCAGATCCTCCAAGGAAGCTTCACCGAATATTTCGCGAGCGGTCATCGGCGAGCGGCGCTGGGCGTGCCGTGATCGACGTGCGGGCGTCGGCGAGCGGTGATCGGCAGGCGGTCATCGGTGTGCGGGCGTCGGCAGGCGGCCATCCGGGCAGCGGCCATCCGGCCATCGGTCACCCGGCTACCCGGCCACCCCGTCATGGGCTCGGCGAGGGGCGCCGGGCGGGGGAGAAGAGAGGTCCCGGGTACGGGGGAGAAGCCCCAGGTGCGGGTGAGAGGCCCCGGGTGAGGTTGAGAGGTTGCTGAGAATCGCCGCGCGGGTGGCGCCGGTCACAGACACGGCCGCCCGGAGCGCGAAGGGTGGGGCGGAACGGAAGGAGCGCCTCACCGTGGAACGGACCGTGCCGGCCGACGAGCCGACCACACCCGCGCCCGAGGGAGCGCCCCTTCCGCACCCCGCCGGGCTGCTCGACGGGGTGCCGGGGCAGGGGAGGCCGCGGGAACGACGGGCGGCGTCTTCGGACGCGGCCCCGTTGGACGCCGGGGTGGACCGCCGGGCTGCGGTTTCGTCGGTGGACGGGGTGGATTCCGGGGCCGCGGCTCCGTTGGCTGCCGGCTCGCACTCCCTGCCCACAGGTCCGTTGGTCGCCGAGACGGATTCGCCGGCCGGGGGTTCGGTGGTGGCCGGGTGCGACTCCCTGGCTGGGGGTTCGGTGGTGGCCGGGTGCGGCTCCCCGGCCGCAGGCTTGTTGGTGGCCGGTTCCGGCCTCCCGGCCACAGGTCCGTCGGACGCCGGGCCTGGGCACCTCGCCGCGGAGGGGGTGGCCCCCGGGCGGGCCCGTTTCCGTCGCCTCCCTCGCCTGCCGCGTCTGTGGCGGCTCCTGCCCACTCCCGTCGGTACGCCGTTCACCTTCGCCTATGCCGCCGTCCTCGCGATGACCTCGCTGGTCGCCGCGTGGGGCGATCCGGCCCTCGTCCACACGCTCCAGCAGGGTTCCAGCACCGACGTGGCGCACCTCGTACGGACGCCCACGCTGGTGATGCTGACCAGCGCCCTGTGGATCGCGGGCGGGATCCTGTCGCCGTACGCGATCGGCTTCCTGCTCGTGCTGACCGCGCTGGAGCGGCGGATCGGCCGGCTGCGTACGGCCGGTGTCTTCCTGCTGGGGCATGTTCTGGCCACCCTCGCCACCGAGGTCCCCGTCGGGATCGCGGTACTGGTCGGCCACCTCCCCGAAAGCTCCCTGCACCGGCTGGACTTCGGGATCAGCTTCGGCGTCGCCGCGGGCACCGGCGCCCTGGCCGGTCTCCTCACCCCGTGGCTGGGCATGCCGCTCCTGGCCCTCTTCGCCGGGATGCTGGTCGAGGACCTGGTCGAGTTCACGGACCCGATGACCAACTGGGGCCACCTGATCGCCCTGGCGATCGGCGTGGCGACCTGGCCGCTGCTGCGGCGCCGGTACGGCCGGCGACGGGGGGAGCGGCGCCGGCGGCCGGCTCACGGAACCGTCCGCAGGCTCTGAGAGGACCCTTTCGTTCCCACGAATGTCGCGCTGGTGAGCGGCGCCACGACCCGCCACCCCAGCGTCTCGTACAAGGCCCGGCCCGCCTCCGTGCCCGCCAACACGCCCGTCTCGGCGCCCTGTTCGGCCGCCGCCCGCTGAAGTGTCCGCATGACCAGGCTGCCGAGCCCGCGACGGCGGTGCGCCGGGGAGGTCTCGATCTGGTCGGCGACCGCTGTCGTGCCGGTCGGGGCGATCTGGCCCCGCGCGGCCCACGAACCGTCGGGCGCGGCGATCATCGCGCGGACGACGCCGCCCCGCGACCAGGTGCGCAGCCGGTAGCCGGGGGGTGGAGGGGGAGGGGGTCCGTCCGTTGTCGTCAGCGGCACGGTCATCAGATGGCCGGGCTCCGGGTCGATCCACCAGCACGCGTCGAGCCACCCGCCGACCACCGCCGGGTCCTCGAACACCTTCAGCCACACCCCGGCGCCGGTCACCGCGCCCGCGACCTTCCGTACGGCCGTCTCGTCGACCTCGTTCTCGTCGTCGCCGACCGGGCCGAACACGTGCCGGGTGACATGGCCCTCGGTGCCGACGTCGATCGTGCAGCCCCACGGCTCGATCACCGGCGGAGCCGCTCCGCGCGAGACGACCCACCCCTCCACCCAGGCCCCTCACGATCCTGTCCACGTCCACTCCCTGTAATAGGCTCACTGTATTGCTGGTCATTACCTCTCCTTGCCCGGCGCGACGATATGGGAGGCAACGTCCCTCTCGGCACCTCTGATCGCTCACGGCGAACGAACGCGGGGGAACAATCGAAGGCTCAGAGGCATTGAGTCGGCATAACTCAACTTGACTGCCGAAGGGGAGATCATGGCTACTGAGTCCTCGGCCACCACACCGCTCACCCTGCCCGTGCTGCCGCTCGACGACGAGGTCGTGCTGCCCGGAATGGTGGTCCCGCTGGACCTGAGCGACTCCGAGGTGCGCGCGGCGGTGGAGGCAGCGCAGGCCGCCGCCAGGTCGGAGCCGGGGAAGCCCAGGGTGCTGCTCGTGCCGCGCGTCGACGGCACGTACGCCGGCACCGGTGTCCTCGGCACGGTCGAGCAGGTCGGCAGGCTCGCCGACGGTGACCCGGGCGCCCTGATCCGCGGCCGGGGCCGGGTGAAGATCGGCGCCGGGACGACCGGGCCGGGTGCGGCGCTGTGGGTCGAGGGCACGACGGTCGACGAGCGTGTGCCGGACCCGCTGCCGGGACACGTCACCGAGCTGGTCAAGGAGTACAAGGCCCTGGCCACCGCCTGGCTGCGCAAGCGCGGCGCCTGGCAGGTCGTCGACCGGGTCCAGGCCATCGACGACGTCTCCGCGCTCGCCGACAACTCCGGCTACTCGCCCTTCCTGACCACCGATCAGAAGGTACAGCTGCTGGAGACCGCCGACCCGGTCGCCCGCCTGAAGCTCGCCACCCAGCAACTGCGCGAGCACCTCGCCGAGCAGGACGTCGCCGAGTCCATCGCCAAGGACGTCCAGGAGGGCGTCGACAAGCAGCAGCGCGAGTTCCTGCTGCGGCGTCAGCTGGAGGCGGTCCGCAAGGAGCTGCGCGAGCTCAACGGCGAGAAGGAGGGCGAGGAGTCCGACGACTACCGCGCCCGCGTCGAGGCCGCCGACCTGCCCGAGAAGGTCCGTGAGGCCGCGCTGAAGGAGGTCGACAAGCTGGAACGCGCCTCCGACCAGTCGCCCGAGGGCTCGTGGATCCGCACCTGGCTCGACACGGTCCTGGAGATGCCGTGGAACGAGCGGACGCAGGACGCGTACGACATCCAGGGCGCCAAGGCGGTGCTGGACGCCGAGCACGCCGGCCTGGAGGACGTGAAGGAGCGGATCACCGAGTACCTCGCGGTGCGCAAGCGGCGTACCGACCGGGGTCTGGGCGTGATCGGCGGCCGGCGCGGCGGTGCCGTGCTCGCCCTAGTGGGCCCGCCCGGCGTCGGCAAGACCTCGCTCGGCGAGTCCGTCGCCCACGCGATGGGGCGCAAGTTCGTCCGCGTCGCGCTCGGCGGTGTCCGGGACGAGGCGGAGATCCGCGGGCACCGGCGTACGTACGTCGGCGCGCTGCCCGGCCGGATCGTGCGCGCCGTCAAGGAGGCCGGGTCGATGAACCCGGTCGTGCTGCTCGACGAGATCGACAAGGTGGGCTCCGACTTCCGGGGCGACCCGGCCGCGGCCCTCCTCGAAGTGCTGGACCCGGCGCAGAACCACACTTTCCGGGACCACTACCTGGAGGTCGAGCTCGACCTGTCCGACGTGGTGTTCCTCGCCACCGCCAACGTCCTGGAGGCCATCCCTGAGGCGCTGGCCGACCGTATGGAGATCGTCCGGCTGGACGGCTACACCGAGGACGAGAAGATCGTCATCGCCCGCGACCACCTGCTGCCGCGCCAGCTGGAGCGGGCCGGGCTGGACGAGGACGAGGTCGTCATCGACGAGGGCGCGCTGCGCAAGCTCGCCGGCGAGTACACGCGCGAGGCGGGCGTGCGGAACCTGGAGCGGTCCATCGCGCGGCTGCTGCGCAAGGTCGCGGCCCAGCACGAACTGGGCGAGCGGGAGCTGCCGTTCACCGTCCGTGAAGGCGACCTGCGCGGCCTGATCGGCCGGCCGCACCACGTGCCCGAGTCCGCCCAGGACCCGGCCGAGCGGCGGACGTCGGTGCCGGGCGTGGCCACCGGCCTGGCGGTGACGGGGGCGGGCGGTGACGTGCTGTACGTCGAGGCGTCGCTGGCCGACCCGGAGACGGGCGCGGCGGGCCTGACCCTGACGGGCCAGCTGGGCGACGTGATGAAGGAGTCGGCGCAGATCGCGCTCAGCTTCCTGCGGTCGCACGGCGCCGAGCTCGAACTGCCGGTGGGCGATCTGAAGGACCGGGGCGTGCACATCCACTTCCCGGCGGGCGCGGTCCCCAAGGACGGCCCGAGCGCCGGCATCACGATGACGACGGCCCTGGCGTCGCTGCTGTCGGGCCGCCTGGTCCGCACGGACGTGGCCATGACCGGCGAAATCTCCCTGACCGGCCGGGTCCTGCCCATCGGCGGCGTCAAGCAGAAGCTGCTCGCCGCGCACCGGGCGGGCGTCACCACCGTGATCATCCCCAAGCGCAACGAGCCGGACCTGGACGACGTCCCGGCCGAGGTGCTGGACAAGCTCGACGTCCACACCGTCACCGACGTCCGCCAGGTCCTGGAGCTGGCGCTGGCACCGGCCACGAACGGCGCGGCGCCGGAGGTTCCGGTGGCGGCGTGACGGACGCCACCGGATGAGGAAGGCCCGGGCCCCGCGAGGGAGACCCGGGCCTTCACACGGGTGGACGTCGTCCCGGGCGCGAGCGGACATGCCCTTGATCACTGCTGCCCCGGCAAGGAAGCTACGCACGTAGAACGCGGGCCGGGAAGAGGGCCGCGAGCTGCCGTTGGTCTACGCCTGCGAAATACTGGCGGAGCTGCGACGGTGGCGGCGACGGGCGGAACGTTTCCGGACCGGGAACACTCGAGGCAGGGGCTGACGTGCACGAAGACGGAAACGGCGACGCAGGAGTCGAATCCGGTGTCGAATCCCGCGTCGGATCCGACGTGTCCGGAAGCGGCGTCGACCAGCCCGGCTTCCTGGCGCTCGAGCGGGAGTTGACGGTGCTCCTGCGGCGCGCCCGCGCCAACCAGGGGGAGATGGCCCGCGAGGTCCACCCGGACCTGGAGTCGTCCGCGTACGGACTCCTCGTACGGCTGGACGAGGGCGGCCCGCAGCGGGCCACCGAGCTCGCCGCCTACATCGGCGTCGGCAAGGCCACCATGTCTCGCCAACTGCGCGCTCTGGAGCAGCTCGGCCTGGTCGCCCGCGAGCCGGACCCCGCCGACGGCCGCGCCTGGCTGATCGCCCTCACCCAGGAGGGCCAGGACCGGGTGCGCCGTGTCCGCGAGGCCCGCCGCGCCCGCTACGCCCGCCGCCTCGCCGACTGGGACCCCGGCGAGGTCACCGAGCTGGCGCGGCTGCTGCACGAGCTCAACCGGGGGATGGAGAAGTAGCCGCCGACACGGTCCTGAACCCGCCCGTCCGCGCACGCACCGTCCAAGAACCCGCACGTCCAGGCCCTCACTCCGTCCGGGCTCGCGGTGTCCGTGCATGGCTCCTCGGGACGCTGTTCCGTCGAGACGCTGCTTCGTCCGGGCCCCGTCCGCCCGGGCCCCGCACCCTCCAGACCCGGCTTCCCGCAGGCCCCCACGTCCGGGCCTCTCTCCGCCCTGGACTCCGCACCTCCGCCGTACGCCGTCCGGTTTCTTTCCGGGTCCGCACGTCCGGCCCCACACCCTCCAGGCCCGTTCCCCCAGGTCCGTTCGCTCCAGGTCCCGCACGTTCGGGCCCGGCTCCGTCCTGGCCTCGTTCGGCCCGGCCGACGTCCAGCCCTACGGCTCCACGTACACCACCGTCGCGTCGTCGTGCCGCTTGCTCCGGCCCAGGAACACCCGTTCCGTGTCCGCCCGCTCCAACGCCCGTACGCGTTCCACCAGGGCCCGTGGGCCCTCCTTGCGCAGGAGGGTGACGCAGTCGGCCCAGTCGCCCTCGCGGAAGGTCTCCACCCAGCGTGTGGCCCCGTCCGTCAGGGCGGCCAGCGCACGGACGTCCCCGCGGGGCAGCACGCCCGTCACCGCCCGGCGGGCCACCGACGCGTCCGCGGCCGCCGTGAAGAAGCCGCCCTCCTTGTTGCGGACCGTGGCGTCCACCAGCGCGTCGCTGGCCAGGGCCGACCGGGGCAGGCGGGCCAGGCGGTCGTCCAGGACGGCGGTGACCGCTCCGCCGGGTGACTCGATCAGCAGGGCCGAGTCCGACAGGATTAGGTACTCGACCAGCTCCGCGGACCAGCGGGCCAGGACCACGGTCGCCTGGGGTGTCCGGGGGTGAGAAAGGTCACAGGTTGCGGCGTGCGCGCCGGCGGTGCGAGCGAGGGCGCGGGACAGGGCCTCGGCCAGGGGAACATCCGGGAGCGAAAGGGTCAGTTCGGTCAGCGCGCCACCGAGGCGCGCGGTGAACCAGGGGACCGAATGCAGACAACCGGTCTCGCCCCGCGGCGGCGTCACCCCGTCGAGCGCGACGAGCGAACCACCCTGTCCGGAGGCGGGTACTCCGACACTCGCGAAGTCCTCGTTGGGCCGACCCGGGGTGCCGGGCTCCGAAACTAGCTCAGTTCGCATCCAGCCAGTCTGCACGAGCCCTTCACAAGGTCCGCAAAAGGCTGGCATCGGTTGCCGAACCGGCGCACCCTCGCAGGTCAGGCGCCTGGTTTGGGAGGGAATGGCTGACTCCGGGAAGGCGTAGTGGCGAATACTGCCACCGGCCGCCGCCGACGTCCAACCGGCTTGCCGCGCAAGGTCGCTGCACGAGCCAGAGGAACTTGCCCCCCAACTCCCCTCCGATGTTCACTCCTTCGGGTGGCGGGTCAGGTGATGCGCGTTCACTGCCCACCGGCACTGGGAGGGTCGGGAACAGTACCTGGAGTGCACGCCAGTTGACAGAGCGTCACCCGGGCCCATGGGTACACGAGTCAGGAATGCGAGCACCGGTGCAGAAGACGCGGCCTCGTCGCACAGGCAAGCAGGCGGCCCCCGCGGAGGGCGCCGAGCAGACGACCCCCACCGGCAAGGGCCGCTCGACCCACGTGCGCAGCCGGCTGATCGTCGCCGTGGCCGTGGTGGCCGCCGCGATCGCGGGCGCCGGCACGCCCTCCGTCCTCGACGCCTCCGGGCAAGTCAGCGACACCCAGGACCTGGTGACGCTGGCCGAGCAGACCCAGGACGCCCTCATCCTGGCCCACTCCCTCGCCGACGAGCGGGACGAGGTCACCTCCTACATCGCGGCCGGCCGCCCCAAGTCCAAGGCGCCCTCCGAGCAGCACAGCGCCCGCGTCGACCGGCAGGTCGAGGAACTGCGCGCCGACTCCGACACCCCCGCCTCGCTGCGCGCCGACCTCGACGACATCGCCACCGTGCGCAGGGCGGCGCTCACCGGCAAGAGCGGCGCGCTGGAGGCCCACCAGGCCTACTCCGCCGCCATCACCGAACTGCACCGCCTCGCCGAGCGGCTGGCCCAGCAGCAGCCGCCGCGCGCGGGCTCCGGCGCGTACGCCCTGGCCGAACTGGACTCCGCCGTCCAGCAGGCCGCCGCCGCCCGCGGCCTGCTGCTCGCGGCCCTGAGCGTGCCGCGCAGCACCCAGACCGTCATCGACCCGGTCACCGGCCTGCCGACCACCACATCCACCTCCTCGGACGCCGACACCAGGACGCGCGACGCCCTGACCGCCGCCGCCCAGCAGGCCCGGCTGCGCTCCGACGCCGCCCTCGCCGACTTCCGCGACACCGCGCCCAAGTCCGCCCGCTCCTCGTACGACTCCACGGTCACCGGCCCCGAGGTCAACTCGGCCGAAAAGTACCTGGCCTCGCTCACCGACCAGCCGGCCCTCTCCGGCAGCGAACTCGGCACCAACGCCAAGAAGCTGCAAGCCGCCCTGTCCGCACGCGTCGACCTGATGCGCGGCGTGGAGTCCGCGCTGTTCGAGCAGCGCACCAAGGACCTCGAGGCGCTGCGCGACGACGACGTCACCGCCCTGGAGATCCGCATCGCGATCCTGGGCGCCCTGATGCTGCTCGCCGTCGGCATCGCCACCGCGATGGCCCGCACCCTCACCCGCCCGCTCGCCGTGCTGCGCCGCGGCTCGGCCCGCCTCGCCGAGGCCGAGAACCCGGCCGCCGAGGAGCCCGTCGCCTTCACCGGCCGCAACGACGAGTTCGCCCAGGTCGTCCGCTCCGTCAACGCCCTGCACGCGCACGCCGTCGCCCTCGCCGAGCGGGTCACCACCCTGGAGGCCGACCGCAAGCATCTCGTCGGCCAGCGCCAGAAGATGGCCGACGCCCGCGAGGAGCTGCGCGGCGAACTCGCCGAGGTCACCGCCCAGATGGAGCGGCTGCGCACGGCCATCGGCGGCACCTTCGTCAACCTGGCCCTGCGCACCCTCGGCCTGGTGGAGCGGCAGTTGACCGTCATCGAGGGCCTGGAGGAGCGCGAGCACGACCCGGACCGCCTCGCCACCCTCTTCAAGCTCGACCACTTCGCCACGGTCATGCGCCGGCACAGCGAGAACCTCCTCGTCCTCGCCGGTACCGAGCACGTCCAGCACGCCGCCGGGCCGGTTCCGCTCGTGGACGTCGTACGGGCCGCCGTCAGCGAGATCGAGCGCTACGAGCGGGTCCGCATCGCCGCGCTGCCGCCGCACGCGCACATCGCCGGGTTCGCCGCGGACGACCTCTCCCACCTGCTGGCCGAACTGATGGAGAACGCCACCTCGTTCTCCCCGCCCGACCTGCCCGTCGAGGTCTCCGGCTGGCTGCTGGAGAACGGCGAGGTCATGCTCTCGGTGCAGGACGAGGGCATCGGCATGGCCGAGGACCGCCTGGAGCGGCTCAACGCCCGCCTCGCCGACTTCGACCCCGAGTCCCCCTACGACCAGGAGGGGGAGGACGGTCTCGGTCTCGGCCTGTACGTGGTGGCCCGGCTCGCCCACCGGCACGGCGTGCGCGTACAGCTGCGCCAGCAGAAGCAGGGCGGTGTCGCGGCCGTCGTCGTGCTGCCCAAGTCCCTGCTCGCGTCCGCCCCGGCCGCCGCGGTCCCGTCCGCCGGCTCCGGCCCCGTCTCGGGCACCGCCCACGGCTTCTCCCTGCCGGGTGCCGACGCCGAGGCCAACTCCAACGTGCTGCGCAGCCGTTCGAAGAACGGGGACCCGCTGGTGGAGCTGGCGGAGAAGGCCGTACGGCGATCGGAGGCCGCCGCGGAGACGGAAGCCGCGAGGGAGCCGCAAGCCGCCGGGCAGCCGGAGGCCCCCGCCGAGACCACGATGGAGCTCCTGCTCCCGGCGCAGCAGCAGGACGAACCGGCCGCGCCGGGGGCCGAACCCGCGTCCGCCGACGGCGAGGAGGCCCCGCAAGGGCCACCCGCACCCGACGACCACAGCCGCACGGGCTTCGGCGGTGCGAGCCACTCCGCCGAAGCCGAAGCCGAAGCCCGCGCCGAAGCCGAAGCAGATGCGGAACACGGGAGCGCACCCGACGAGGAGGAACGCGTCACCGACAAGGGCCTCCCCAAGCGCACCCCGAAGATCACCGCCCCGGCCCAGGCTCCGCGCCAGCGGACCGCGTCCGTGGACGCCGACGCCCTGCGCCGCCGCCTGGGAGGCTTCCGCCGGGGGGCGGAAGCCGGCTACCGAGACGTGGAGGCGGAGATAGCCGAGCGGACCGGTCAGACCAGGTCACCCTACGCAGGAACCGCAGAATCCGAAGAAGTCACGGGGGGCACTGTCGAGGAGGCAAGCAGTTGACCGCGCCCAGTACCTTCGGACTGAGCAGTGAGGCCCGCAATCTCCACTGGCTGCTGACCAACCTCGTCGAGGAGGTGCCCGGCATCCTCTCGGTGGCGGTGGTCTCCTCGGACGGCCTGCTGCTGCTCTCTTCCGACCCCGGCCGAAACGAAGCGGCCCGCGTCTCCCGCGGCACGCGGCAGACGGGCCCGCGCGGCTCCGCCGCGGACCTGGCCACCATCGTCTCCGGCATCGGCAGCCTCACCGTCGGCGCCGCCAAGCTCATGCAGTACGGCGGGGTCAAGCACACGATGGTCGCGATGGACGAGGGCAGCCTGTTCGTGATGTCGATCAGCGACGGCTCGCTGCTCGGCGTCCACGGCTCCGCGGACTGCGACATGAGCGTGGTGGCGTACCACATGGCCCTGTTCGTCGGCCGCGCCGGCCACGTCCTGACACCGGAACTCCGCAACGAGCTCCGAAAATCCCTGGAGGGGTCCGAGACGACGGGGAGCGCGCGATGAGCGGTACGCCGAAGAACCAACTCCCGGTCCGCGGCGGCGACCGCAAACCCGCCCGCGTCCGTCCCTACTCGCTCACCGGCGGCCGGACCCGATTCGGTCACGTGCTGCTCGTCGAGACGTTCGTGGCGAGCACGGCGGCCCTGGAGGCCCCGGAGGAGCGCAAGGAGTTGACGAACGGCTCGCTGAGGTCGACGGTCATGCCGGAGATGCGGGCCATCGTCGAACTGTGCCGCCGTATGCGTACGGTGGCCGAGATCGCCGCGCTGCTGAAGATGCCGCTCGGTGTGGTCCGCGTGCTCCTGAGCGACCTCGCGGACCAGGGAAAGATCCGTGTGTACGGAACGGGAACCGGCCACGGCACGGGCCGGCCGGACCGCGCGCTGCTGGAAAGGGTGCTGAGTGGACTCCGTCGTCTCTGACGCCGCTCACGGTGTCTCTGGTGTTACCCCGCTCGTCGAGACCGACGAGACCTTGCAGCCCTGGCAGACGGACACCACCCGTGCCCCGGTCGCCACGAAGATCGTGGTGGCCGGCGGTTTCGGCGTCGGCAAGACCACGCTGGTGGGCGCCGTCTCGGAGATCACGCCCCTGGAGACCGAGGCGCTGATGACCGAGGCGAGCGAGGAGACCGACGACCTCACCGCCACGCCGGGCAAGCTCACCACCACCGTGGCCATGGACTTCGGCCGCATCACGCTCGACGACGACCTGGTGCTCTACCTGTTCGGCACGCCGGGCCAGCAGCGGTTCTGGTTCATGTGGGACGACCTGGTGCGTGGCGCGATCGGCGCGGTCGTCCTGGCCGACACCCGTCGTCTGAAGGACTGCTTCCCGGCGCTCGACTACTTCGAGAGCTGCGGGCTGCCGTACGTCGTCGCCGTCAACCACTTCGACGGCAGCGAGCTGTTCGAACCCGAGGACGTACGCGAGGCCCTCACCATTCCGTCACACATACCTGTCATGATCATGGACGCGCGGCGCCGGATCTCGGTCATCGAGACCCTCCTGGCCCTCGTGGCCCACGCGCTCGAGGAAACGCCCGAGTAGGGCCCGTCCTCGGTCCTCGGCCCCCGTCGTCCACCTAGGAGACTCCGCATGCGGAAGATACTCGTCGTCGGAGCCGGCCAGTCCGGTCTCCAGCTCGCCCTCGGCCTCCAGTCGCACGGGTACGAGGTCACCCTGATGTCCAACCGGACCGCGGACGAGATCCGCACCGGCCGGGTCATGTCGACGCAGTGCATGTTCCACACCGCCCTGCAGCACGAGCGCGATCTCCAGCTGAACTTCTGGGAATCGCAGGCCCCGAAGATCGAGGGGCTCGGCGTCTCGGTCGCCGCCCCCGGCTCCTGGGCCGAGGGCCCCGCGGCCCGTGCCATCGACTGGGTGGGCACGCTGGACGGGTTCGCTCAGTCGGTCGACCAGCGGGTGAAGATGGCCGGCTGGATGGAGACGTTCGCGCAGCGCGGCGGCCAGCTGGTCATCCACGGCGCCGCCGTCGGCGACCTCGACTACTTCTCCCGCACCTACGACCTCGTGCTCGTCTCCGCGGGCAAGGGCGAGCTGGTGCAGATGTTCGCCCGCGACCCGGAGCGGTCCCCCTACAGCGAGCCGCAGCGCGCGCTGGCGGTGTCGTACGTCCACGGCCTCGGCCCGCGTCCCGAGCACCCCGGCATGGAAGCGGTCCGCTGCAACCTCGTCCCCGGGGTCGGCGAGCTGTTCGTCATGCCGTGCCTGACCACCTCCGGCCGCGCCGACATCCTGTTCTGGGAGGGCATACCCGGCGGCCCGCTCGACGTCTTCCACGGCGTCAAGGACCCGGCCGAGCACCTCTCCCTGACGCTGGAACTCATGGAGCGGTACGTCCCCTGGGAGTACGCGCGAGCCACCAAGGTGGAGCTGACCGACGCGGGCGGCACGCTCTCCGGCCGTTACGCCCCGACCGTCCGCAACCCGATCGGTCGGCTGCCCGGCGGCGGCCTGGTCCTCGGCGTCGCCGACGTGGTCGTCGCCAACGACCCGATCACGGGCCAGGGCTCCAACTCGGCGTCCAAGTGCGCGGCCGCCTACCTCGCCTCCATCCTCGAACGCGGCGACAAGCCGTTCGACGAGGAGTGGATGCAGGCGACCTTCGACCGCTACTGGGCCACCGCCCAGCACGTCACCAAGTGGACGAACGCGATGCTGGCCCCGCCGCCCGAGCACGTCCTGAACCTGGTCGGCGCGGGCGGGGAGATCCAGGCGGTCGCCGACCGCTTCGCCAACGGCTTCAACGACCCGGCCGACTTCGAGAACTTCTTCTACGAGCCGGAGAAGACGCAGGCCTACCTGGCCGAGGTGTCCGGCGCGGGCGCCGCGTAACCGGAGTACCCCTCGTCGGACCCCTCCGTGGCACCCTCGGGGAGCTCCGGCGGCGCGTACCGCCGCACGGGCTCCCCGCCGGGGTCGGGGCGTACGGCGCCCAGCACCGGGTTGGCCGCGATGGGGGAGACCTTCACCCTCGTGCCGGGACGGGGCGCCTGGACGACCATCCCGTCGCCGAGGTACAGCGCCACGTGCGTGGCCTCGGGGAAGTAGACCACCAGGTCACCGGGCCTGAGCTCGCTCAGCGGGACGCGTTCGAGCTCCTCCCACTGCTCCTGACTGGTGCGCGGGACGGGCGTCCCCGCGTGCCGCCACGCCTCGGAGGTCAGCCCCGAGCAGTCGTACGCCCCCGGTCCCTCCGCCCCCCACTCGTACGGCTTGCCCAGCTGCGCCACGGCGTAACGCACGGCCAGGTCGCCCTGCCTGGACGGCTTGCGCTGCGCGCTCTGGCTGCCGAGCGCTCCGGAGGCCATGAACGCCTGCTGCGCCTTGGCGATCCCGCTCCTCTCCGCCTCGGCGAGGGCGGTGAGCTGGTCGTCGCCGAGGGAGGCGAGCAGTTCCTCGACCTCGCGGAGCCGGTCGCGGACGTCGTCCCGTTGCTTCTTGTGCCGTGCGGCCAGCGCCTGTTGCGCGTCGAGCGCCTTGCGGGCCTTGCGGGCCAGCTCGTCGGTCCTGCGCTCGGTGACCTCCAGCCGACCGACCGTCTCGGCCCGCTGCCGCGCCACCCGCCCGATCACATGGCCCTGGTCGAGCGCGCGCTGCGGATCGCGGGCGAGCAGCAGCTGCACGTACGGGGAGATGCCGGTGCTGCTCTGGTACTGCTGCCGGGCCAGCCGGCCCGCGTCGCCGCGGCTGTCGTGCAGGGAGAGCCGGGCACGGGCCAGGGCCCGGTCCAGCCGCCGCGCCTCGGCGCGCTTCTTCTTCAGCTTCTCCTCGGTGGCGTTGTAGGTCTCGGTGGCCTTCTCGGCCTCCCGGTACAGCCGCTGAAGCTGCGTCAGCATGTCGGAGACGGACTGGTCACCGGGATCGCCCGGCTCGCGTGTGGCCGTGGCGGGCTCCGGTGCGGCTGTGGCGGGCACGGGTGCGAGGACCGTGCCGGTCGCCAGTGCCGCCGTACAGACCAGACGTACAAGCCTTCCTGACACGCCATCACCTCCGGTGGGGGGAGCGGCTCACGCGCATCCGCGCAGTGCGCAACCGCGCAGTGCTCAGCCGTTCCTCAGACGTTTCGCGAGCCGTTCGGCCCTTTCGCACCGTGAGCATGAGACGGGTGCGCGCGGTCCGCGCGCCGGGTGTGCGCGGTTCGGCGCAACGGGGTCACCCGTCGGCGTCGTCCGGCTTGCCGCGCGGCGTGGCGTCTGGATCGGTGTCCGGCCCGGCGTCCGGCGTGGTGTCCGGCTTGGACCAGGGCCACTTCGAGCGGCGGGTCGGTCCGCCCCCGGGGTCGTACGCGTACTTCCAGCCGCGAGTCAGCCCGAGCCTGCTCTGCCCCCGGGGGACGCGGCGGTAGACGAGCACGGTGGGTGGCCCGCCCTCGGGGTCGGGGACGGGGATGCGGTACGTCTTGGGCGGGTGCCCGGTGATCCCCAGCAGCACGGGCAGGACGCGGCCGTCCATGGGCCCGCCCTCGAAGGGGGTGTCTTCGCTCTTCACGGCACCAGTGTCAGCCATCCGCCAGGACGGCCCGGACCAGCGCGTCGGTCTGCGGGTCGCGGCGCGCGGTCACCGACAGCACGGCCACGAACTGCTCGACCAGCCAGTCCCGCAGCTCCTCGGCGGGCGGCTGCTTGTCCTCGTCGAGCCAGATGAGCGAGGCCGCCTCGACGGCGGTGATCCACATCCTGATGGTCATCCGCAGGCGTGGGCCCGGGTCGGTGACCTGGAGATGGCTGATGATGTGGTCGGCGGCGGCCCGGCGCACGCCGTCCACGATGGCGGTCGTACGGGAGGTCTCCACGACGCTGCCGCCCTGGAGCAGGGCGCTGAAGCCGGTGTCGTGCTGGTCGACGAAGGCGAGGTACCGGTCGAGGGCGCGGGACAGACGGGGGAGCAGCGGGCCCTGGCGCGGCTCGTCGAAGCAGTGCTGGAGCTCCTCGGCGGCGGACCGGAGAGCGGCCTCGTACAGCTGCTGCTTGCCGCCCGGGAAGTACCGGTACACCAGCGGCCGCGACACCCCTGCGGTCTCCGCCACGTCGTCCAGGGACACGTCCTCGGGCGCGTGGTTCGCGAAGAGCGACAGCGCGGCGGCGAGCAGCTGGCTGCGGCGTTCCTCGACGCTCAGGCGCCGGTAGGCGGGGGTGGGCGCGGCGGGTGTCATGCCCGGCAGCGTAATCCCTCCGGTGGGCGGGCCGGGTGCCTGTGGCGGCCTGCACGGCTTCGGTGGGGGTGCTGTAGCGCCTGCGCGCGGTCGGTGGGCGGGGTCCGCGCCGGGGCGTCCGTCCTCGGTCTGCCGCACGGTGTCCACGGGAATGCCGGGCCGTGCCCGGCAGCCGCCGCGGGCGGGACACCCCCCGACGCGTCCCCTTCCCGCCGTGGCCGGCTGCGAGCGCTCCCGCCCAGAGCCGCGGGCGCCCGTGCCTCCTGGCGCGGCACGGGTGGGTGCGCACCCTGCCGTGCCGGGTTGCGCACCCACCCGGCCTCGGTACCGGAGCCCGGTGCTCGGAACGGACTCCTACGCCAGCAGACCGGACGACCGCCACAAGCGTCGCCCCACGCCCCGCAACACCCCGATGTCATCGAGGAAGTCGGTCAACCGCCTCGCCCCGTTCTGCATGACCTCCCGCCGATGCCCGCTCGCCCGCACCTGCGCGACGGCCTCCCGCTTGTCCAGCCCCACGTTCGTGTACACCTCCGGATTCACGAACGCCACGGAGAACACCCGCGCGAACTCCCCGGAGGTGATCCGCGTGAACTCCTGGGACCACTTCGGCGCCGTGACCATCTGGCGCCGCAGCTCCTCGCGGGCGTACCGCACATGACGCGCCTCCTCGACGACGTGGATGCGCGTGACGCCCCGGATCAGCGGCTGCACCCGCTCGTCGGGGAACGTCAGCCGCTGCATCCAGTCGAGCACCTCCTCCCCGAGCAGCGTCGCCGTGAAGGAGCCGGGTGTGGTGGAGATCGTCTTGAACAGCCGTCCCAGGTGCTGGTGGACCCGGCTGACGGGGTACCACGGGGTGTCCCCGTGGGAGATCAGCCGCGCGAACATCTTCGAGTGCCGGCACTCGTCCTCGATCTCGGTCAGCGCGTAGCGGACGTGCGCGCTCGTCGCCGCCTTGTCGTAGATGTGCCGCACCAGCAGCTGCATCAGGATGATCTCGAACCAGATCCCCAGGGACGCCAGCGCGGCGGCCTCGTGCTGGGACAGCAGGATCCGCTGCTCCTCGCTCATCCGCTTCCACAGCGGCGTGTCGTACAGCGACACCAGCTCCGGCGGCCAGAACCACTTCCCCTCCTCGAAAGGCGCGTCCCAGTCCAGTTCCTTGTCGGGGTCGAAGGAGTGCTTGGCGGAAGAGTCGAGCAGCCGTTGGGCCACCTGCTCCCGGTCCTTGAGCAGACCGAGTGCGTCGCGCAGGCCGTCGAGCGCGTCGGCTTCCGTCAGGGTCGTCATGGCTGTCCCACCTGTCCCACCTCGTCGTACGGGATCGCGTCCGCGTCCGGCTTGCCCGCGGTCGGTCGCAGCACTTATGAGACTGCTTGTCAGCAAGCTCGTCAATCCCCCGGGCACGACTTGTTGACTCGGCGTCTACCGCGTGTGAGCCTGCGGGACATGCCGACCTTCGACCTGTACACCGAGCACCCGGGCGATCCCCGGTGGCAGGTGCCCGCCACCGGCGCGGCCCGCTTCAGCTGGGAGTACGACGACGGCCGTGACCGTCTGCTGGCCCTGTACCAGAAGGGCAAGGACAAGCAGTGGGACGGCCTGAAGCGGATCGACTGGGAGCTGGAAGTCGATCCGTACGATCCGCTGGGCACCCCCGACGAAGCCATGTCCCTGTACGGCACGAAGCACTGGGCGAAGCTGAGCGACAAGAACAAGGCGGAGCTGCGCCGGCACTACGCCTCCTGGCAGTTCAGCCAGTTCCTGCACGGCGAGCAGGGCGCGATGATCTGCGCGGCGCGGATCGTGGAGTCGGTGCCCGACCTGGACGCCAAGTTCTACTCGGCGACCCAGACCATGGACGAGGCCCGGCACGCCGAGATCTACGGCCGCTTCCTGCACGAGAAGATCGGGCTGGTCTACCCGGTCAACGACAACCTCCAGTCGCTGCTGGGCGACACCCTGCGCGACTCGCGCTGGGACATGCCGTACCTCGGGATGCAGGTCCTGATCGAGGGGCTCGCCCTGGCCGCCTTCGGCATGATCCGGGACACGACGGACAAGCCCCTGCCGAAGCAGATCCTCGCCTACGTCATGCAGGACGAGGCCCGGCACGTGGCCTTCGGACGCATGGCGCTGCGCGACTACTACCGGCAGCTCACGGACGCGGAGCTGCGGGAGCGCGAGGAGTTCGTCATCGAGGGCTGCTACCTGATGCGCGACCGGCTGCGCGGGGTCGAGGTCCTGGAGAACTTCGGCGTCCCGAGGGCCGAGGCCGAGTCCTACAGCGAGCAGTCGGAGTTCCTCGCTCTCTTCCGCAAGCTCCTCTTCAGCCGCATCGTCCCCTGCGCCAAGGACATCGGCCTGTGGGGCAAGCGCCTCCAGCAGGCCTACGTCGACATGGGCGTCCTGGAGCTCGGCGACACCGACCTCGACCTGCTGATGAACCAGGACGAGGAGATCGCCGAGAAGCTGGACGCGGAGCGGTTCGCGGCGGAGGAGAAGGAGCGGGTGACGGAGGTGCGGGAGGCCATCGAGGAGGGCCGACGCCTCACCGGCTGATCACCCGATCGCCGGGCGGAACGGCGACCGCCCCCTACGGCCTGACCGGCGTCTGCCCTGACCGGCTCCGGCCGACCGTGCCGCTCCCCGCCGCAACCGGCCTCACCGCCGCCGACCGCTGCGGCTAGACCGAACAGCCCAGCCCCTCCGGCACCGTTCCGAGCACCGGCTCCGACACCCCCGGCGGGAACGACGTCCGCAGGGTGAACGCGTACGGCGTCGGGCCGTGGGTGCGCAGGTGGAGCAGGCGGGACTCCGCCTCCGCCACCGTCGGCCGGTGCCCGGCGGGGACCCACCACAGCGCCGTCACCGCCTCCTGGAGCTTCTCGAACCACTCACGGCGGCGCGCCAGCATCTCCCGGTGCCGGCCCTGGTACATGTACGCCGTCAGGGCGTCGACGTCCCGCCACACCGTCATGTTGACGATCAGCCAGGAGTCACCGAACACCGGCACGTCCGTCGCGTTGCCCGAGTCGCCCTTCAGGCGCCAGACGAAGCCGTCGGCCGCGTCCGCGTCGGCGTTCACCGGATCGAGATTGTCGACGAAGTCCTTCAACTGCGGGGAATCCAGCGGCGCTTTGAGGCGCGAGATGTTGACCTGGGCGAGTTCGAAGGCGGCTGCGTCAGTCATGACCGAACGTTAGGTCGGGGCGGGTGCCGGGTGGTAGCCCCGTCTCACGAGTCGAGAACCGCCTTCATCACCGCCCGCGCGATCGGCGCCGCGTCGCCGCCGCCGCTGATCTCCCCGCGGTCGGCGTCCGCGTCCTCCACGACCACCGCGACCGCCACCCTCGGCTCCAGGTCGTCCCGGCCCTGCGCCCAGGACACGAACCAGGCGTACGGGATGCCGGAGTTGCCCAGGCCGTGCTGTGCCGTGCCGGTCTTGCCGCCGACGACCGCGCCGCGGATGGCGGCGTTGGTGCCGGTGCCCCGCTCCACCACGTCCCGCATCAGGGCGCGCAGGCGCACGGCGGTCGACGGGTACATCGCCTGCCGCACGGGGCGCGATCCGGCCGTCATCAGGGTGGCGCCGCCGGCCCGCAGCGTCCGCTCCACCAGGTACGGCCGCCGCAGTTGCCCGCCGTTGGCGACGGCCGCCGCGACCATCGCCATCTGCAGCGGCGTGGCCCGCGTGTTGTACTGCCCGAGCGACGACAGCGCGAGCTGCGCCCGGTCCAGCGAGGTGTCGAAGGTGGACCGCGCCACCGGGAACGGCACGCCCAGGTCCCCGTCGTTGAAGCCGAAGGCGTGCGCCGTGGCCGTCATGTCCGCCACGCCCACCTCCACCCCGAGCTTGGCGAACACGGTGTTGCACGAGAACGTGAACGCGTCGCGCACGGAGACCTCCGCGCAGCCCCTGGACTCGTTCGTCAGCGCGGTCGACGTACCGGGGAGGGTGTACCGGTCGGGGGCGTCGGTCGGCGCGTCCAGGTCCCTGACCACGCCCGCGTCCAGCGCCGCCGCCGCGGTGACCACCTTGAACGTCGAACCCGGTGGATACGTCTGCCCTACCGCCCTGTTGAGCATCGGCTTGTCCGGGTCGGCGTTCAGCCGCGCCCAGGAGCGGGCCACCGCCGCCCCGTTGCCGGACAGCACCCCGGGGTCGTAGGAAGGGGCGGACACCAGGGCCAGGATCCGGCCGGTGGACGGCTCCAGGGCGGCCACCGCGCCCTTGCGGCCGGCGAGTCCCCGAAACGCCGCCCGCTGAGCGGCCGGGTTCAGGGTCGTCACGACGTCACCGCCCTGGCTGCGGGAGCGCGTGAAGTCGTTCCACAGCGGGAACGGCGCCAGCAGCGGGTCCGTGCCGGACAAAACGGGGTCCTCGGTGTGCTCCAGGAACGCCGTGCCGTACAGCTGCGAGGAGAAACCGGTGACGGGCGCGTACAACGGGCCGTCGCTGTAGGTCCGTTCGTAGCGGAGCTGCTCGCCGGTGTCCCGGGAGCCGGTGACCGGCCGGCCGCCGACCAGGATGTCGCCGCGCGGCTGCGCGTACCGGGCGATGTCCGGGCGGCGGTTCGCGGCGTTGCCGTCCAGGGACTCGGCCTGGAGCACCTGGACGCGGGTGGCGTTGAGCAGCAGCGCGATCAGCAGCAGGGCGCAGAAGACGGCGGCGTGCTGGATGTGCCGGGTCAACGGGCCTCCCCGTGTCGCGCGGGAGGTGCCGAGGGGCTCATGAGACGGTCCGCCCGTCGCTCTGCCGCCGGGCCGAGTCGCTCACCCGCACCAGCAGCGCCACGATCGCCCAGTTGGTGACCACCGACGAACCGCCCTGCGCCAGGAACGGCATCGCCATGCCGGTCAGCGGGATCAGCCCGGTCACCCCGCCCGCGATGACGAACACCTGGAGCGCCACGATCGAGGCGAGCCCGACGGCCAGCAGCCGTCCGAAGGGGTCGCGGATCGCCAGGCCCGCCCGGAAACCGCGCTCCACGAGCAGTCCGTACAGCAGGAAGATCGCGGACAGACCGGCCAGGCCCAGCTCCTCGCCCGCCGTGGCGAGGATGAAGTCCGACTTGACGGCGAAGCCGATGAGGACGGAGTGGCCGAGCCCCAGCCCGGTGCCGAGCATCCCGCCCTCCGCGAAGGCGAACAGCGACTGCGCGAGCTGGTTGGGTCCCTGACCGGCCTCGATCGACGCGAACGGGTGCAGCCAGGTGTCGATGCGGCTGTGGACGTGGGGTTCCAGCCGGCCCACCGCGACCGCGCCCAGCGCCGCCAGCAGTAGCCCGACGGCGATCCAGCCGGTGCGGCCGGTGGCGACGTACAGCAGGACGACGAACAGGCCGAAGAAGAGCAGCGAGGTGCCCAGGTCGCGCTCCAGGACCAGTACGCCGACGCTCACCAGCCAGACGGCGACGATGGGGCCCAGGACACGGCCGGTGGGCAGTTGGAGCTTCCACACGCGGCGGCCGGTGTAGGCGAGGGCGCTGCGGTTCGCGGCCAGGTAGGCGGCGAAGAACACCGCGAGGAGCACCTTCGCGAACTCGCCGGGCTGGATGGAGAATCCGGCGATCCGGATCCAGATGCGGGCGCCGTTCACGGCGGGGAAGAGGATCGGCAGCGTGAGCAGCACGAGCGCGGCGGCGACGCAGACGTACGCGTAGCGCTGGAGAACCCGGTAGTCGCGCAGCAGCAGCACGACCACGATGAACAGCGCCACGCCCAGCGTCGACCACACCAGTTGCGCCGGAGCCGCCCGGTCGCCCGGCGTCTGCAGGTCGAGCCGGTAGATCAGCACCAGACCCAGGCCGTTGAGCAGCACGCCGATCGGCAGGAGGAGGGGATCGGCGTAGGGGGCGCGCAGGCGGACCGCGAGATGCGCCAGCAGCGCGAGGACGCCCAATCCGGCACCGTACCCGGCGGCGCCGGGTGGAACGGCACCGGTCCTGGCCAGGCCGACGGCGCAGTAGCCGTACACGGACAGCAGGACGGCCAGGAGGATGAGGGCGACTTCGATGCCGCGGCGCCGGGGGAGGCGTGCGGCAGGCGCGGGCGGGTCCGCCGTCGCCAGGGTGATTCCGGCCTTGCTCATGTCCGGAACTTACCCAAATGGCAGTCCTTGTGCGCTTCCGTCAATCACGCCAGCGTGGCGCGGGGCGGAAACGGGCGCTCAGGGACGCGCGGTTCAGCCTTCCGGCGGGGGCATGCGCAGCGTCAGGGTCGCCACCGCCCCGCCGTCCGGCGCGTTCGCGAACTCCAGCCGGGCCCCCAGCACCTCCGCCTGGCCCAGCGCGATGGTCAGCCCGAGCCCGTGGCCCTTCGCGCCGCCCTCCGTGCGGAACCGTTGCGGCCCGTGTGCGACGAGGTACTCCGGATAGCCGTCCCCGTGGTCCCGTACGGTGACCACCGGCCCGTCGACGGTCAGCACCACCGGTGGCCGCCCGTGCCGGTGCGCGTTCGCGACGAGATTGCCGAGCACCCGCTCCAGCCGCCGCCGGTCCGTCTCCACCGCCACGTCCCGTACGACCCTGACCTCGGTGCCGGCCCCCGACGCCCGCACCACCCGCTCGGCCAGCGGCCCCAGATGCTCGGTGTCCAGCTCCAGCCGTTCCCGCCCGGTGTCCAGACGGGAGATCTCCAGCAGGTCCTCGGTGAGGGTGCGCAGTGCCGCCACCCGGTCCTGGACCAGTTCGGTCGGCCGGCCCGGCGGCAGCAGCTCGGCCGCCGCGTGCAGCCCGGTCAGCGGGGTGCGCAGTTCGTGCGCCACGTCCGCGGTGAACCGCTGCTCGGCGAGCAGCTTGCCCTGCAGCGACGCGGCCATGGAGTCCAGCGCGGCGGCGACCGCGGCCACCTCGTCCTGCGGACGCGCCGGATCCTTCGCACGGGGACCCGTGCCCGTACGGGGGTCGTGGACGCGTGCGTCCAGGTCGCCCGCGCTGATCCGCCGGGCCACCCGGGCCGTGGTGTGCAGCCGCCGGGTCACCCGGGTCACCGCGAAGGCGCCCACCAGCAGCGTCGCCCCGATGGCCAGCCCCGACGACCACAGGATCGCCCGGTCCAGACCGCTGATCGTGCGGGCCTGCTGCGAGTAGTCGATCTCCACGGCCAGCGCCCGCCCGCCGTCGGCGGGCCCCGCCGCCCACATCGTGGGGCGCCCGCGGTACTCGGCGACCATCGTGCCCCGCCGACCGGTCACCGCCAGCGTCCGCAGCGAGGCGGGCAGCCCCGCCGGATCGAGCCCGGCGCCCGGCATCAGCGAGTCCCCGGCCTCGTACGCCTTCGTCGCCTCCGTGAGCCGCTGCAGCGCGCGGTCCCGGGCCTGGCCGACGGTCTGGTTGGTCACCTGGACGTGCACGAGGACGCCGAGCAGGGCGGCCAGGGCGCAGCACATCACGGTGATGAACACCGCGGCCTTCGCCGTGAGCGTCGCCGCCCACTGGGGGAGGACGAGCCTGGACAGGGCCCTCACCGCGGGCTCGGCGAGGGGGAGGGGGCCTTGGCGGACGGGTGCCGGGAGGGGTGCGTCCGGGGGCCGGTGCGGAGCATCTCGTCGTGGGTGAGCAGCATCGCGCGCTGCTCCCGGTCCCACGTCCAGGTCAGCCGGTACTCGTACCCCGCCACCTCGGACGGCGAGCGGATGATCACCGACCGCCCGGCCAGCTCGACGCCGCTGAGGGCGTCGTCCCACGCCATCACCCGCAGGAGCCGGTGCTCGTCGACGGTGTAGACCCGCACCGCGGTGGTCCGGCCCGGCAGCAGCCGGAAGCCCAGCGTCAGCTCGTCGCGCCCGTCGCCGGTCAGGTCCCGGTAGTACGGCTCGAGAACCGGGCACCGGCCCTTGTCGGGGCCCTGGCCGCAGTCGGCCATCCGGCGGGCCGTCTCCCGGTACGGCCCCTTCGCCAGGTCGTAGTCGCCCGGAGCCGCGGCGATCTCGGCCCGTACGACCGCGACCGGGTCCACCCGGCGGATGTCGTCCCCGGGGACGGTGATGCCCTTCACGACCTCGGTGTCCACCTCGCCGATGACGAACGCCGGGCTCGACGCCGGCGTCAGCTCCGGCCACAGCCGGGCCGGGCCCACCGCCGTCGGCGCCGCCCCGGCGCCCTGCAACCCGCCCGCGTCCCCGCAGCCCACGGCGACCGCCAGCAGCACGCAGACCAGGGCGGTACGGAGGGCCAGGCGCGAGGGGCGGCGGCTGCGGGGCACGGTTCTCCTGCGGGTCGGGGCGGGCGTGCCCTTGCTGGCGGGGCGGCCGGGGGCCGCGGTGGCCGGGCGGCCGGTCCCCTGGGTGCGGGGCGGGCGGGGCCCTGGGGCGGGGCGGGCGGGGCCCGTACACCTTATTCGCGAGGAAGTCCTATTTGCGTCCCGGGTGGGCCGTACAGAGGTCCCGGACCCGCGGCGCACCGGTTCATTCGGCCAGTTCCTCCAGCAGCCGGGCCGTGGCCAGACCCGCCCGCAGGTACTCGACGAACAACGCGTTGTGCAGCGCCCAGGGGGAGCGGCGGGCCCGGATCAACCGGATCGCCGCGTCGGCGGAGCCGCCCTGCCGCATCAGCGCGTGCGCCACGACCAGCCCCGAGCGGTTGTAGCCGTGGTAACAGCGCACGAGGACCCTGCGCCCCTCCTCCAGCGCCTCGCACGCCGCCTCGGCCAGCCGTATCACCCCGGCGAGCTGCGTCCCGTCGAGCGGCCCGTCCGGGATGGGCCACACATGGTGCTCGACACCCGGACCGGGCCCGTGCCCCGGCAGTCGCAGCAGCGTCTGCACGAGATCGAACTCGTCACGGACCACGGCGAGCTCCAGCCGCCCCGTCTCGCCCTGGAACTGGTGCCCGCCCATCCACAGACCGGGGACGATCTCACTCCACGGACTGTCCGGGGCCGGTACGTCGGGTTGTTTCCCGCGGGTCCGCAACGGCGCCTCCCACCATCACCGCCCAACTCCATCCAAAGGTAACCGGCTTCTTGCCCCCGCAGCACCCCGCCTGTTCCCATGGTCATGGGGTGATGGTGCATGAGCGGACTGCGCGTCATACCGACCTGGCGGCACGGCCGGGAACGGCTCTACGTCTGCCTCCCGGACGGCCGCAACATCGCCTGGTACGACCGTGAGGCGGCCCGGGTCAACCTGCTCAGCGAGGACCGGGCCGAGGACGTCCTGGAGGCGCTGGGCCCCTTCGTCACCGGCGACGTGACCGTCGGCCCGCCCCCGGTGCCCACCCCCGCCGAGCTCGCCCGTCTCGCACTGCACCCGGACGACGACCTGGCCCCCAACCGCCCCGGCGAGGCCCTGCTGGTCGCCCTCGACCGCGCCCCCGGCCCGGCCCACCGCCTGCGCCCCGACCCGCGCCGCCGGGCCCTGGAGGCGGAACAGACCGTCGGTGACGCCCTGGACCACCTGGACGGCGCGGGCTGGCACGCCCTGCACTCCGTCCCGCTGCCCGGCGGCGACCGCATCCACCACCTGGTCATCGGCCCCGGCGGACTCTTCGCCGTCCACACGCTGTACGCCCGTAAGCAGCGCGTGACGCTCACCGACCCCCTGGTCACCCTGGGCCGCCGCGAGCCGCGCCCCCTCCTGCGCCGCGTCCGCGCCGACGCCGACCGCGCCTCCTACGCCCTGACCGCCGAGGTGCGCCCCGTACTGGCCCTGGTGGGCGCCTCGGACGTCTCGTCCGCCGTCCCGCCGCGTGACGTCCGCGTCCTGGCGGACACCGACCTCGGGGACCTCGCCCACCTGGGCGGAGTGCTCAAGCCGGCCGACGTGGAGGCACTGCACGCGATGGCACGGGACCGCAACACGTGGACGCGGGTGTGAGACCGGGGCCGGAGCCGGCCCGACGGGCCACCGGGCAAGGGCTGGTGGGAGCGGGCCCCAGGAGACTCTGGGAGACCACGAGCAGACCGTGTGAGACACCCCTCAGGGTGTGATCACAGGGCAGCAGCTCGCAGGCTGGTCTCAAGGCAGCGGACCGGCATGCTCCGGATCGAGCAGCGGAGCGAGGAGGTCGCCGTAGTCCTGGACGCGCGGAGGCAGGTCCTGGGCGTGGAACGCCAGCTGACCGGGCGAGCGGCACTCCTCCACCTCCGCCCAGGTCACCGGCGCGGACACCAGCGGCTCCGGCCGGGCCCGCAGGGTGTACGGCGTGGCCGTGGTCTTCCGGGCGGCGTTCTGACTCCAGTCGACGAAGACCTTCCCGGGCCGCAGGCTCCGGGTCATGCGGTGCAGCACGAGCCGCGGCATGGCCTGCTCGGCCTCGACGGCCAGCCCCTTGGCGTACTCGGACGTCCGCTCGGAGGAGGCCCCGCGCACGGCGCCCAGCAGATGCAGCCCCTTGGACCCGGACGTCTTGGCGTACGCCTCGATCCCGTCCTCGGCCAGCCGCTCCCGCAGCCACAGCGCGACCTCGCAGCAGTGCACGATGGTGGCGGGCGTCCCGGGGTCGAGATCGAAGACGATCCGGTCGGCCTCCTGCGGGGTGTCGACCAGCCACTGGTGCGTGTGGAACTCGGTGACGAGGTTGGCCGCCCACATCAGACTCGGCAGATCCTGCACCACCACCATCCGTGACGGCCCCTCCACTCTCGGCACCTCCGCGGTGGTGACCCACTCGGGCGTACCCGGCGGCACGTTCTTCGTGAAGAACACCTGCCCGTCCGGCCCGTCCGGATACCGCAGGAAGGAAACGGCCCGGTCGCGCAGATGCGGCAGCAGGACCTCGGCGACGGTCGCGTAGTAGTGCAGCACCTCGCCCTTGGTGAAGCCGGTGGCGGGATACAGCACCTTCTCCAGATTGCTGAGCGGGACCCGCCGCCCCTCCACCTCTGTGATGGGAGCCATACGATGAGAATCCCACGCAAACCGATACGAATCCTGACAACAGTGACCGGCAGACGACCGGAAGACCACCGGAAGGGTGCTGCACGTGAGATCCATCTGGAACGGCGCCATCTCGTTCGGCCTGGTCAGCATCCCGATCAAGCTGGTGAACGCCACCGAGAGCCATTCGATCTCGTTCCGCCAGATCCACGAGGAGGACGGCGGCCGCATCCGTTACCGCAAGTTCTGCGAACTGGAGGACCGCGAGGTCAGCGGCGCGGAGATCGGCAAGGGCTACGAGGACGCGGACGGCACGGTCATCCCGATCACCGACGAGGACCTGTCCCACCTGCCCATCCCCACGGCCAAGACGATCGAGATCGTGGCCTTCGTCCCGGCGGACAGAATCGATCCGCTCCAGATGGACGCGGCGTACTACCTGGCGGCCGGCGGCGCCCCGGCCGCCAAGCCGTACACCCTCCTGAGGGAGGCCCTCAAGCGCAGCAACAAGGTGGCGATCGCGAAGTTCGCGCTGCGGGGACGCGAGCGCCTGGGCATGCTGCGGGTCGTCGGCGACGCGATCGCGATGCACGGCCTGCTCTGGCCCGACGAGGTCCGCGCCCCCGAGGGCATCGCCCCCGACACCGACGTCACGGTCCGCGACAAGGAACTGGACCTGGCGGACGCGTTGATGGACACCCTGGGCGAGGTGGACCTGGAGGACCTCCACGACGAGTACCGCGAGGCGCTGGAGGAGGTCATCGCCGCGAAGGCCGCCGGCGAGGTGCTGCCGGAGGCCCCCGAGCCCGCCCGGGGCGGCAAGGTCCTGGACCTGATGGCGGCCCTGGAGAAGAGCGTGCGCGCGGCCCGGGAGGCGCGGGGCGAGACGGCCGCGGGGGAGAAGGCCGAGGTCAAGCCGCTCCCCGAGCGCAAGACGGCACGGACGGCGCCCAAGCAGGCGGGCGGGAAGAAGTCCACCGCGAAGAAGACGGCGGCCAAGAAGACGACCGCGTCGGCGTCGGCGAAGAAGTCGACGGCGAGATCGACGGCGAAGTCGGGAGAGGGCGCGAAGAAGACGGCGGCCAAGAGCACCGCGAAGTCGACGACGTCGACGCCGAAATCGACGGCGAAGTCGACGGCGAAGAAGACGACGGCCAAGAAGGCGACGTCACGCAAGCGCAGCGCCTGACCGGTCACCACGTGCCGACACCGGCGCGCCCGGCGGCGACGCCGGAGCCGGAGCCAGAGTCTGAGACCGATCGGCTGTCTGCGCCGCCTCTGGCGTCCCCAGGAGCCCGGGAGCTGGACACGACTACCGGTACCGGTACCCTCGCGCCACCCGTCCCCGATCCGTAAGACCCGCCCCTTGAGATGCGGCGTAACGTGAAAAATGCCGCAACGTGCGAAGAGGGAGCGATCATGCAGATCTCCCAGCCACTACAACCAGCGGAAACACCGGGGACACCACCGCCGTCACCACCGAGACCACAGACACCCCTGGACCCGGCCAGGACGGAGGCGTTCGCCGGCGAAGTCGTCGACGTCCTCAACAAGGCCGCGCTCGCCCTGCTCACCAGCGTCGGCCACCAGTGCGGCCTGTTCGACACACTGGCCGGACTGCCACCCTCGACCAGTGCCGACATCGCCGAGGCGGCGGGCCTGGACGAACGCTACGTACGCGAGTGGCTGGGCGGCATGGTCGTCGGCGGCTTCCTGGAGTACGCGCCGCAGGGGCGCACCTACCGCCTCCCGCCGGAACACGCGGCCTCCCTCACCACCGCGGCGGGCCCCGACAACCTGGCCGGCATGATGCCCTACATCGCCATGATGGGCGAGGTCGAACAACAGGTCCTGCGCTGTTTCCGAGACGGCGGAGGCGTCCCGTACTCGGCCTACCCCCGCTTCCAGGCCCTCCAGGCCGAGGAGACCGCACGGGTCTACGACGAGGCCCTCGTGGACACGATCGTGCCGCTGGTACCGGGACTGCCCGAACGACTCCGCGCCGGCATCGACGTCCTCGACGTGGGCACCGGCCAGGGCCACGCCCCCGTCGTCCTGGCGAAGGCGTTCCCCGCCAGCCGCTTCCACGGCCTGGACCAGTCCGAGTCCGGCATCGCCGCCGCCCGCGCCGAAGCGACCCGCACCGGCCTCGACAACGTGCGCTTCACCCTCGGCGACTCGACGGACGTCACCGGCCTCTACGACCTGATCACCGCCTTCGACGTCATCCACGACCTGGCGAGACCGGCCGAGACCCTGGCAGCGATCGCACGGTCCCTCCGCCCCGACGGCACGTTCCTCATGGGCGACATAGCCGCGTCCAGCAGGCTGGAACAGAACGTCACCCACCCCTTCGGCCCCGCGCTCTACGGCTTCTCCGTCTTCTACTGCATGACAACGTCCCTCAGCACGGGCGGCGCGGGCCTGGGCACGGTATGGGGCAGCGAGACAGCGGTCCAGATGCTGGAGGACGCCGGCTTCGAGTCCATCACCATCAAGTCGGTGGAGGGCGATCCGATCAACGCGTACTACGTGGCGGGGAAGCACTGAGGGCGCCGGTGCCGGCGTCTCTCCGGCGGACCTGCGGCTCCGGGTGTCTGCGCCCGCGTTCGACCGCCAAGTCGGTATCCGGTGCTTCCCCGTGGTTCCCCGCACGACCTGGCACGACAGGAGATCGCCAACCGCAATGTCGAAAAGTCGAGCGCGAGAACGAGTGATGCCACACGCAAATCGACAGCCCCCAGCCTGCCTGCGGGCCGGGGTCTACGCCGTGTCTCGGCCGCGCGCTCTCGGCCGTTGGTTGCTGGCTGCACCTGCCGCGTCGTGTTGCGCCTCGCTGACGGACGGCCGCCCCAGGTGTTCCGTCCGGTTCGCGCTCTACGCCTGGGCCGACGGGCTGGCGACTCTCACGGTATGGGGGCTTTGAATGAGGAACCGCGGCGGCTGGGTGGTGGGCAGTCCCGCTGCCCGTACTGCGGACTGCTGCAGGACCGAGTCGCGACGCTCGAGCACGAATGGGTGCTGCTGGAACCGGACATGCGCCCGCTGGCTCATACGGTGCCGGCGGAGCATCGGTGGATCGAGCTGTCCGACGGGCGGGTGACGGTCTACGGGGTGTGTCCGCCCGATCAGTTCCAGCGGTGCCGGATCGAGCACGGTCTCGCCTGTCCGGCACAGCCTCTGCCGGATCTGTGGCCGTGGCTGACGAGCCTGCGAGGGGAGAACGCGCGGCGAGTGGAGCGGCAGAACGACCCGAAGCCGCCTCCGCCTCCTGAGCAATGGCCGCACGCCGGCTGACGGGCACGTCGAAACCTCGGAGCTGACAAGGGAAGATGCCCAATGGCCCGGCCCCTCCGAGCGACACCCGCCTGCACATACGCGAAGACCCCGACCGCAGCGTTTCCGCTGGTGACGGGGTCTTTGGGCACCTCATGCAGGGTGCCCCCGGCAGGATTCGAACCTGCGCACACGGCTCCGGAGGCCGTTGCTCTATCCCCTGAGCTACGGGGGCGTGTCCGTCGCGTTGCTCGCGGCGACGGGTAGAACACTACCAGCTCTGCCGGGGTGGTCATGAACGGGTTTCCGGCAGGTCCGGGCATGCGTCGGCGGCTCGCCATCGAGGGCGGCGCATGCCCGGGCGGCCAGAGGTGGCCATGACACCAACACGACCGAGTCCTCCCATGCCTCGGTCGCGTCGCGTCAGGGCGAAGTCCGCGTCCCTCGCACGGGGTGGAAGTGGGCAAAACCCGGACGCGGTGGCCGGTCCGGACCTACTCTCGAGTTGTGCCAGGCGCATCGGGCCGGGTTCTTGTTGTGGACGACAACAAGGTCATCCGGCAGTTGATCAGGGTCAACCTCGAGCTGGAGGGCCTCGAGGTCGTGACCGCGGCCGATGGTGCCGAGTGTCTGGAAGTCGTTCATCAGGTGCGGCCCGATGTCGTCACCCTCGATGTCGTCATGCCGCGGCTGGACGGGCTCAGCACCGCCGCGCGACTGCGTGCCGATCCCCGCACCCGCGATCTTCCCCTGGCCATCGTCAGCGCCTGTACGCAGCACGAGGTCGAGGCCGGGCTCGAGGTCGGCGTCGACGCCTTCCTGCCCAAGCCGTTCGAGCCCGCCGAGCTCGTGCGTCTCGTACGGCAGTTGGTCGAACGGCAGGTCGGTGGCGCGAAGGGCGACTCCTCGTTCGGGGGCGTCGTCGAGGTGGGGGAGGCCGAGCGGGCCGGGCAGGCCGGCGGTTGACAGGTGTCGGTCGGGGGCGCGTAGCCCAGCCCGTCCACATCCCGGACCCTCCGCAAACCGGCTCGCCTACCCACCCCCCTCCTCCCCTACGCTTGTCCCGTGACCCCCGTCGAGCTCTCGCGCACCGTGCTGCACGCCGTGCGTCGTGCTGTCGACGACGGGGAACTCAGCGTGACCGTTCCGCAGCGGGCCGTGGTCGCCCCGCCGGGGCCGGGAGGCTGTGGTGACTACGCCACCACGATCGCCCTGCAGCTCTCCAGGCCCGCCGGGCAGCTGCCGCGGCGTGTCGCCGAGATCCTCCGGCCGCGTCTCGCCGGGCTCGACGGCATCGCCGATGTCGTCGTCACCGGGCCCGGGTTCCTCAACATCAGCCTGCGGGACGCCGCGCCCGCAGCACTCGTACGGGAGATCCTCCGGGACGGCACCCGGTACGGGCACGCCACCTGGTCCGCCGAGCTCACCGAGCTCACCGAGCCCGCCGATCGGTGCGCGGCGGCCCCTGCCGGCCAGACCGTCGAGACCGCTCAGACGGCCATGACCCTCCAGGCCCCCCAGCACTTCCAGAACCGCCGGCGCAACCAGAACCCCTGGCCCAACCAGGCCCCCCAGCCCAACCAGACCCCCGCACCCAACCACGCCCCCCACCCCCCCCAAACCCTCACCCTCCACTCCCCCCACGAAGTCCGCGCCATCGTGGTCATGGACGCCCTCGCCCGGATCCTCCGTTCCCAGGGCGTCCTCGTCCGTACCGCTTACGTGGCCCGGCCCGAGCCGGAGTGGGAGGACCTTCTCGGAGTGCGTGCCGAAGCCGGCGGGCGGCCCGATGCCCCCGCCCACGCCCCCGTATCCGTAGCTCTCGACGTCGACGTCCGCCCCGTGCCCGCCCCGGCCGACCCGCTGCCGCTCGGTCGGGACGCCGCCCGGTGGGCCCTGCTGCATCCCGCCCCGCACGACCGGCCGCGGATCACCGACGACCACCTCGTGCAGCGCGAGAGCAACCCGCTCTTCCGCGTCCGGTACGCCCACGCCCGTACCCGGGCGCTCACCCGGAACGCCGCCGACCTCGGGTTCGGCGCGGAACCGGGCCCCGTCGCCTTGCGGGCCGGGAGCGCGGTGGCCGGCGTGGAAAGCCTCGTCGCCGCTCTCGGGGACCACCCCCGCGTCCTGGCTCACGCGGCAGCGCACCGCAGGCCCGACCGTCTCGCCCGGCACCTCGTCACCGTCGCCGATGCCGTGCTTCCCCTTCTCCCCGCCGTCCTGCCGCTGGGTGAGGAGAAACCCTCGGCCGCCCACCGTGCCCGGCTCGCCCTCGCCGAAGCCGCCGGGACGGTGCTGGCCGGCGGCCTGTCCCTGCTCGGCATCGACGCACCCGACCACCTCTGAAAGAGCACGCCGAAGATGAGCCGTTCCGCACACCCCGCCGGGCCCCGTCACGCCGACGTCCTCCCCGAGGGCCACTACAGCGCTCCGCCCGCCGACCTCAACGCCCTCGACCCCAAGGTCTGGGCGCAGACCGTCTCCCGTCACGCCGACGGTGTCGTCACCGTCGGCGGCGTGCCCGTCACCCGGCTCGCCGAGGAGTTCGGCACGCCCGCGTACATCCTCGACGAGACCGACTTCCGGGCACGCGCGCGTGCGTGGCGCACCGCCTTCGGGCAGGACGCCGACGTGTTCTACGCGGGCAAGGCCTTCCTCTCCCGGGCCGTCGTGCGGTGGCTGCACGAGGAGGGGCTGAACCTCGACGTCTGCTCCGGCGGCGAGCTCGCCACCGCCCTGTCCGCCGGCATGCCCGCCGAGCGCATCGCCTTCCACGGCAACAACAAGTCCGTCAGCGAGATCACCAGGGCCGTCGAGGCGGGTGTCGGGCACATCGTGCTCGACTCCTTCCAGGAGATCGTCCGGGTCGCCCACATCGCCCAGGAGCTGGGCAAGCGGCAGAAGGTCCTCATCCGGATCACCGTCGGTGTCGAGGCCCACACGCACGAGTTCATCGCCACCGCCCACGAGGACCAGAAGTTCGGCATCCCGCTCGCCGGCGGACAGGCCGCCGAAGCCGTACGTCGCGCCCTGCAGCTGGACGGGCTGGAGCTCGTCGGCATCCACAGCCACATCGGCTCGCAGATCTTCGACATGTCCGGGTTCGAGGTCGCCGCGCACCGCGTCGTCGGGCTGCTGAAGGACATCCGTGACGAGCACGGGGTCGAGCTGCCCGAGATCGACCTCGGTGGCGGTCTCGGCATCGCCTACACCAGCGACGACGACCCGCGCGAGCCGCACGAGATCGCCAAGGCGCTGAGCGAGATCGTCAGCCGGGAGTGCGAGGCGGCCCGGCTGCGCACGCCGCGGATCTCCGTCGAGCCGGGCCGCGCCATCGTCGGACCCACCGCCTTCACGCTGTACGAGGTGGGCACCATCAAGCCGCTCGACGGGCTGCGGACGTACGTCTCCGTCGACGGCGGCATGTCGGACAACATCCGCACCGCGCTGTACGACGCCGAGTACAGCGTCGCCCTGGTCTCGCGAAGCTCCGACGCCGAGCCGATGCTGTGCCGGGTCGTCGGCAAGCACTGCGAGAGCGGTGACATCGTCGTACGGGACGCCTTCCTGCCCGCCGACGTGGCACCCGGTGACCTGGTCGCCGTACCGGCCACCGGGGCGTACTGCCGGTCCATGGCCAGCAACTACAACCACGTGCTGCGCCCGCCGGTCGTCGCCGTGCGGGACGGCGAGGCGCGTGTGATCGTCCGCCGCGAGACCGAGGAGGACCTCCTGCGTCTCGACGTCGGCTGACCCGGGTCCGAAAAGGAACCGGCCGCCACCAGGGCGGAAGATCTCCTGTCTTCCGCCCCGGTACAAATGAAATAGATGTCTCACGATCCGGACCGGGGGCAGAAACTCCCGTCCGGTGAGTGAGACTGGTCCCACCGTGACGGTATTCAGGAAACGAGGTCGGATGATGCGTACGCGTCCGCTGAAGGTGGCGCTGCTGGGCTGTGGAGTGGTCGGCTCAGAGGTGGCGCGCATCATGACGACGCACGCCGACGACCTCGCCGCCCGCATCGGCGCCCCGGTGGAGCTCGCCGGGGTGGCCGTCCGGCGGCCCGGCAAGGTACGCGAGGGCGTCCCCGCCGAGCTCGTCACCACCGACGCCACCGCCCTCGTCAAACGCGGCGACATCGACGTCGTCGTCGAGGTCATCGGGGGCATCGAGCCGGCCCGGACCCTCATCACCACCGCCTTCGAGCACGGTGCCTCCGTCGTCTCCGCCAACAAGGCCCTCCTCGCCCAGGACGGGGCCGCCCTCCACGCGGCGGCGGAGGAGCACGGCAGGGACCTCTACTACGAGGCCGCCGTCGCCGGCGCCATCCCGCTGATCCGGCCGCTGCGGGAGTCCCTCGCCGGTGACAAGGTCAACCGTGTCCTCGGCATCGTGAACGGGACCACGAACTTCATCCTCGACAAGATGGACTCGACGGGTGCCGGGTACCAGGAGGCCCTCGACGAGGCCACCGCCCTGGGCTACGCGGAGGCCGACCCGACCGCCGACGTCGAGGGGTTCGACGCCGCCGCGAAGGCCGCCATCCTCGCCGGGATCGCCTTCCACACGCGCGTGCGGCTCGACGACGTCTACCGCGAGGGCATGACCGAGGTCACCGCCGCCGACTTCGCCTCCGCGAAGGAGATGGGCTGCACCATCAAACTGCTCGCCATCTGCGAGCGGGCCGCGGACGGCGGCTCCGTCACCGCGCGCGTGCATCCGGCCATGATTCCGCTGACCCATCCGCTGGCCTCCGTGCGTGGCGCCTACAACGCCGTGTTCGTCGAGTCGGACGCCTCCGGGCAGCTGATGTTCTACGGGCCCGGCGCCGGCGGCGCGCCGACCGCGTCCGCCGTGCTCGGCGACCTCGTCGCCGTCTGCCGCAACCGGCTCAGCGGCGCGACCGGACCCGGCGAGTCCGCCTACGCCGCGCTGCCCGTGTCGCCCATGGGCGACGTCGTCACGCGCTACCACATCAGCCTCGAAGTGGCCGACAAACCGGGCGTTCTCGCCCATGTGGCGACCGTGTTCGCCGAGCACGGTGTCTCGATCGATACGGTTCGGCAGCAGGGCAAGGACGGCGAGGCCTCCCTCGTCGTCGTCACCCACCGTGCGACCGACGCGGCTCTCGGCGGGACCGTCGAGGCGTTGCGCAAGCTCGACACCGTGCGCGGTGTCGCCAGCATCATGCGGGTTGAAGGAGAGTAACCAGCAATGACCCACCAGTGGCGCGGAATCATCGAGGAGTACCGGGACCGGCTGCCGGTATCCGACACCACGCCGGTCGTGACGCTCCGCGAGGGCGGCACGCCCCTCGTGCCCGCGCAGGTGCTCTCCGAGCGCACGGGCTGCGAGGTCCACCTCAAGGTGGAGGGCGCGAACCCGACCGGGTCCTTCAAGGACCGCGGTATGACCATGGCCATCACCAAGGCCAAGGAGGAGGGGGCGAAGGCGGTCATCTGCGCCTCCACCGGCAACACCTCCGCCTCCGCCGCCGCGTACGCGGTGCGTGCCGGCATGGTGTCCGCGGTGCTCGTGCCGCAGGGCAAGATCGCGCTGGGCAAGATGGGCCAGGCCCTGGTGCACGGCGCGAAGATCCTCCAGGTCGACGGCAACTTCGACGACTGCCTCACCCTCGCGCGCGCTCTGAGCGAGAACTACCCCGTCGCACTGGTGAATTCGGTCAACCCGGTGCGTATCGAGGGGCAGAAGACCGCCGCCTTCGAGATCGTCGACATGCTCGGCGACGCGCCCGACATCCATGTCCTGCCGGTCGGCAACGCCGGGAACATCACGGCCTATTGGAAGGGGTACAAGGAGTACTCCCTCGACGGCGTGGCCACCCGGACCCCCCGCATGTGGGGCTTCCAGGCCTCCGGCAGTGCCCCGATCGTGCGCGGCGAGGTGGTCAAGGACCCGTCGACCATCGCCACCGCCATCCGCATCGGCAACCCCGCCTCCTGGCAGTTCGCACTGGCCGCGCGGGACGAGTCCGGCGGTCTCATCGACGAGGTGACGGACCGCGAGATCCTGCGCGCCTACCGGCTGTTGGCCGCGCAGGAGGGCGTTTTCGTCGAGCCGGCGTCCGCCGCGTCCGTCGCCGGTCTGCTGAAGGCCGCCGAACAGGGCAAGGTCGACCCGGGCCAGCGCATCGTGTGCACCGTCACCGGCAACGGCCTGAAGGACCCCGACTGGGCCGTCGCCGGCGCCCCGCAGCCGGTCACCGTGCCCGTCGACGCGGCCGCCGCCGCCGAGCGCCTCGGTCTGGCGTAGTGCCGCGCGCCCGGACGGGCGTGCACGGCCCCGGGCCGGGGCGGACGGTGCCGCGCGAGCAGCGCCGGTGTAACGCGCGCCACGGTCCGGCGTAAGACGGCGCTTACCTGGGGAAGTTCCCTACGGGGGGTGCACAGGGGGCTTACGACACGCATCGTGCGCCTCCTGTGCGCCCTATGTCGCCACTGAACCTTCCTTCGATAGGCTGTACTGAACCCGCCCGCCGCATATGCCTCCGCACAGCGGCCGGTGCCGCGCCGTCTCCGCGGCCCGGACAGCGGCCGGCCCTCCGGTCGGCAGCGGCCCCCAGGGTCCTCGTACGTCATCGAATGTCATTCGACAGTCACGCAGCTCAAGGAGAGTCATCGAGCGATGGCCGGTCCAGCGTTCCGCGCCGCCGCCGTCCGGGTGCGCGTCCCCGCCACCAGCGCCAACCTCGGCCCGGGCTTCGACGCCCTCGGCCTCGCGCTGGGTCTGTACGACGACGTGGTCGTCCGGGTGGCCGACTCCGGGCTGCACATCGACATCGCGGGTGAGGGCAGCGAGACGCTCCCGCGCGACGAAAGCCACCTTCTGGTGCGGTCCCTGCGCACCGCCTTCGATGTGCTGGGCGGACAGCCGCGCGGCCTGGAGATCGTCTGCGCCAACCGCATTCCGCACGGCCGGGGCCTCGGCTCCTCCTCGGCCGCCATCTGCGCCGGCATCGTCGCCGCCCGGGCCGTGACCATAGGCGCCGAGGCCAAGCTCGACGACACCGCGCTCCTGGAACTCGCCACCGAGATCGAGGGCCACCCCGACAACGTCGCGGCCTGCCTGCTGGGCGGCTTCACCCTCTCCTGGATGGAGGGTGGCGCGGCCCGGGCGATCAGGATGGACCCCTCGGATTCCATCGTTCCGGTGGTTTTCGTGCCCGGAAAGCCGGTGCTGACCGAGACCGCGCGCGGCCTGCTCCCGCGCACCGTGCCGCATGTCGACGCGGCGGCCAACGCGGGCCGTGCCGCCCTGCTCGTGGAGGCCCTGACCAGGCGCCCCGAACTGCTCCTGCCCGCCACCGAGGACCGTCTCCACCAGGAGTACCGCGCCCCCGCCATGCCCGAGAGCGCGGCGCTGGTGGACCGGCTGCGGGCCGACGGCATCCCCGCGGTGATCTCCGGCGCCGGACCCACGGTCATGGCGCTGGCCGATGCGGGCACCGCCGACAAGATCGAGACACTGGCGGGCGAGGACTGGGCCGCGAACCGGCTGAGCCTCGATCTGCAGGGCGCGAGCGTGCTTCCGCTCGCGGCCTGACACACGGTTGCCGGATTTGGAGAGGGGGAATGTTTGTTGGATCCGGTAGTGTTAACCTCAAGTCTGCACCCGACCCCACCATGGCGAGGTGCCTCGTGTCCCCGTCCGGGACAGACATTCTTCCGGGAGCCCCCCAAGCCGCACTGTGTTCCGTACGTCGTACGTGGAGCGTACGACGTACACGGACACTGAGCGGGCCGACGGGCACGCTTCGGAACCGGTGCGACCACGCCGCGTGACACAGACACTGGGTGCCACGGCTCAAGGAAGCGCCATCACCAGATATTTCCTCCGCCGCTTAGGCGGACCACCGCCCCGGCACGGTCCACACCAACGGGACCACCGCCGGACAGCACAACCGGTCGCCGAGCCAGACAGGCCGACGTCCGCTCCAGGGAAGGACCCTTCGTGAGCGACACCACCGATCTGATGGGCGCACGTGTCGAGGAGACCGCTGCCGCGCCCGCCACGGACGCCTCCGCGCCTGCCACCGGTGCCGGCTCCCGGCGGCGCCGCGGTACCGGCCTCGAGGGCATGGTGCTGGCCGAGCTGCAGCAGGTCGCATCCGGCCTCGGCATCAGGGGCACCGCGCGCATGCGCAAGAGCCAGCTGATCGAGGTCATCAAGGAGGCGCAGGCGGGGGGTGCCCCCTCCGGGGGAGCGGATGCCGCCCCGGCCGACAAGGCCGAGGCCCCCGCCGAGACCAAGCCGAAGCGCCGTGCCACCTCGCGGACCCGTACGGGTGACAGCGCCGACAAGGCCGAGAAGACGGCGGACGCGAAGGCCGAGGCCCCCGCGGAGAAGGCCGTCGCCCAGCAGCAGATCGAGATCCCGGGCCAGCCCGCCAGCGACGACGCCCCCGCCGAGCGCCGGCGTCGCCGCGCCACCGCGGAGGCCGGCGCGCCGGCGGCCGCCGCTCCCGAGACCATCGCCGCCGAGGCGAAGAGCGAACCGAAGGCCGAGACGCCGGCGCAGTCCCAGCAGCAGTCCCAGAACGACGCCAAGGGCGATGCCGGTGAGGGCGGCGAGGGCCGCCGCCGCGACCGCCGCGAGCGCGGCCGGGACCGGGACCGCGACCGGGACCGGGACCGCGACCGCGACCGCCGGGGCAAGGGCGACGACCAGCAGCAGAGCCAGCAGGGCCAGGGCAACCAGCAGCGTCAGCAGCAGGGCGGCGGCCGGCAGGACGACGACGACTTCGAGGGCGGCCGGCGTGGCCGTCGCGGCCGCTACCGCGACCGCCGCGGTCGCCGTGGCCGCGACGACATGGCCTCCGAGCCGCAGATCACCGAGGACGACGTCCTGATCCCCGTCGCGGGCATCCTGGACATCCTCGACAACTACGCCTTCATCCGGACCTCCGGCTACCTGCCCGGTCCGAACGACGTGTACGTCTCCCTCGCCCAGGTCCGCAAGAACGGCCTGCGCAAGGGCGACCACATCACCGGCGCCGTGCGCCAGCCCAAGGAGGGCGAGCGCCGCGAGAAGTTCAACGCGCTGGTGCGTCTCGACTCCGTCAACGGCATGGCACCCGAACACGGCCGCGGCCGCCCGGAGTTCAACAAGCTGACGCCGCTGTACCCGCAGGACCGCCTCCGCCTGGAGACGGACCCGGGCGTGCTGACCACCCGCATCATCGACCTGGTCTCGCCGATCGGTAAGGGCCAGCGCGGTCTGATCGTGGCCCCGCCGAAGACCGGCAAGACCATGATCATGCAGGCGATCGCCAACGCGATCACGCACAACAACCCCGAGTGCCACCTGATGGTCGTCCTCGTCGACGAGCGTCCGGAAGAGGTCACCGACATGCAGCGGTCGGTCAAGGGCGAGGTCATCTCCTCGACCTTCGACCGCCCGGCCGAGGACCACACCACGGTCGCCGAGCTCGCCATCGAGCGCGCCAAGCGCCTGGTGGAGCTGGGCCACGACGTCGTCGTGCTGCTCGACTCGATCACGCGTCTGGGCCGTGCGTACAACCTGGCGGCGCCCGCCTCCGGCCGCATCCTGTCCGGTGGTGTGGACTCCACCGCCCTGTACCCGCCGAAGCGCTTCTTCGGTGCCGCGCGCAACATCGAGGACGGTGGCTCGCTCACCATCCTGGCGACGGCGCTCGTCGACACCGGGTCCCGCATGGACGAGGTGATCTTCGAGGAGTTCAAGGGCACCGGCAACATGGAGCTCAAGCTCGACCGGAAGCTCGCCGACAAGCGCATCTTCCCGGCCGTCGACGTCGACGCCTCCGGCACCCGTAAGGAAGAGATCCTGCTCGGTGCCGAGGAACTGAACGTCGTCTGGAAGCTGCGCCGGGTGCTGCACGCGCTCGACCAGCAGCAGGCCATCGAGCTGCTGCTCGACAAGATGAAGCAGACCAAGTCGAACGTCGAGTTCCTGATGCAGATCCAGAAGACGACGCCGGCGCCGGGCAACGGCGACTAGTCGCCGGTAGGCCGCGACCCCGAAGAAGGCCGTTTTCCGTCAGCCAGTGACGGGAAACGGCCTTCTGGCGCTGAGGGGAAGGGGTGCATCAGGCACCTCATCGATCTCATGCACCTCTGGGGGGACATCCTTGTCCACGTCCATGTCCGGTGGCGGTCGTCACAGACGCCGGATACGCCTCGCCCTGCCCGTCGCCGCCGCCGGAGTCGCCGCCGCCGTCGCCGCGGCGCTGCTGACCTCGTCCGCGGACGCGGCGACCGCGCTGCCGCGGCCCACCGTCAAGCCCGCCACCAGCGCGCCCTCCCTCGCCGAGCTGGAAAGGCGCGTCGCGGGCGCCCTCGCCGGCGACGACACCGCGGGGCAGACCAGCAAGTCGTCGATGAGCTCCGGCTCGGACTCAGGCGACGGCACCGTCGACGCCAAGGTCATCGGCGGTACGAACACCACCATCGCCTCGGCCCCCTGGATGGCCCAGCTCTGGTACTACGACGACCGGGGCACCACCAGCGAGACCGACGACATCGGGTTCTTCTGCGGCGGAGCCGTCGTCGCGCCGACGAAGATCCTCACCGCCGCGCACTGCGTCAAGGGCTACGACTGGCACAACAACGGCGCGATCCTCACCGGCACCGCCCAGCTGCCCACCACGGACGAGTCCGGCGACACCGACCTGCACGGCGGCACCGTCTCCGGCGTCTGGCGGCAGTGGAACCACCCGTCGTACAACGCGACGACCATCGACAACGACATCGCCGTCCTGACCCTGCCGAACCCCGTCAAGGTCACGCCGATCCGGATGACGACGTCCGGCGACACCGCCTCGTACACGCCCGGCACCAGCGCCAAGGTCTACGGCTGGGGCCGCACCAGCTCCACCAGCCAGGACATCTCCGAGACGCTGAAGACGGCCACGCTGCCCATCCAGTCCGACACCACCTGCGCGGGCTACTACGGCGCCGACTTCGTCAAGAACCACATGGTCTGCGCGGGCGAACCCGCCACCGGCAGCGACGAGGGCACCACGTCCGCCTGCAACGGCGACTCCGGCGGCCCGCTCGTCGTGAACAACCGGATCGTCGGTGTCGTCTCCTGGGGCGTGCAGGACTGCGTCGCGGAGGGCGCCTACAGCGTCTTCGCCAAGGTCAGCTCGTACGTCGGCGCCGTCTACCCGCGGATCGACGACACCAACATCAGCGGCGACCACAAGGCCGACCTGTGGGTGCGCAACGCCTCCACCCGGACCGGCTACTCCAAGAACTCCACGGGCACGTCGTTCGCCGCCCGCGAGTCGTGGGGCGACTGGAGCGGCGTCAACCTCGTCCTGCAGACCGACCTCGACCGGGACGGCTACCAGGACCTGGTCTACCGGGTCAGCAGCACCGGCGACGTCTACTGGTCGCACTACGTGACCTCCAGCGGCACCTGGGCCACCAAGCAGATCGCCGACAACTGGAAGACCCGCACCCGGATCGTCACGCCCGGCGACGTCACCGGCGACCACCTGCCCGACCTGCTGTCCGTGGACTCCGGCGGCTACCTGTGGATCTACCCGGGCAAGGGCGACGGCACCTTCGCGCCCCGGGTGAAGGTCGGCTCCGGCTGGAACCAGTACAACTCGCTGCGCGGCCACGGCGACTTCACCGGCGACGGCAAGACCGACCTGATCGCCCGCGGCAAGAGCAACGGCTACGTGTACCTCTACAAGGGCACCGGCAAGTCGGGCTCCGGGGCCTTCTCCAGCCGGATCAAGGTGCGCACCTGGAGCAGCACGACGTACAACGCCTTCGACGCGGTCGGCGACATCACCGGCGACGGCAAGGCCGACTTCCTGGCCCGTACGCCCGGCGGCACGCTGTACCTGTACAAGGGCACCGGCAAGGCGACCAGCGAGATCTTCGCCACACGGATCTCGGTGGGCACCGGCTACCAGCAGTACGACATCTGGGGCTGAAACCGCAGGTGAGCGCCGTGCTCTCACGCTGAAACGACCACGCTCTGTGCCCATCGCCGCATGCGGTGGGCACAGAGCGTTGTGCAACTCTGTGGCCGGTTTTCCCGTCTGACCGGACGGGGTGACGATGGGTGCAGTACGGGTCTGAACGGAGCGTGTCCGAACAGGCCAGGTCTGGCACCGACCCGCAGGGGGTAACCGACCGGAGACGAGCTGAGGAGCACATGTCTGCCGAGAGCACACCGGGACCCGGCATACCGGGGGAGTCCGGCATCAGCACCCCGCGCCACCGCGCGAAGGGCCGCCGCCGCAAGCCGCGCGGCGGACACCGCAAGGGCCTGATGGTCATGGCCTGGACCGCCGCGGGCATCGTCGTCCTGGGCGGCACCGGCGCCGGATACCTGTACTTCAAGCTCAACGGCAACATCAAGAGCGTCGACATCGACCAGGCCCTCGGCACCGACCGGCCCGAGAAGGTCGACAACGGCTCGGAGAACATCCTCGTGCTGGGCTCCGACACCCGCTCCGGCAGCAACAAGAAGCTCGGCGGCGGCACCGACGACGGCAGCGCCCGCTCCGACACCGCGATGATCGTGCACGTCTACGAGGGCCACAAGAAGGCAAGCGTGGTCTCCATCCCGCGCGACACCATCATCGACCGCCCCGAGTGCGTGGACACCCAGGGCGACGACCACCCCGCCGCGAACGGCGTGATGTTCAACTCCGCCTACTCCACCGGCGGGGCCGCCTGCGCCGTGAAGACCGTCGAGTCGATGACCGGCGTCCGCATGGACCACTACCTGGAGGTCGACTTCAGCGGCTTCCAGAAGCTCATCGACGAGCTCGGCGGCGTCGAGGTCACCACGACCAAGAACATCGACGACCCCGACAGCCACCTCGAGCTCCAGGCCGGCACACACCGCCTCGACGGTGAACAGGCCCTCGGCCTGGTCCGCACCCGGCACGGCGTCGGCGACGGCTCCGACCTCGGCCGTATCCAGCTCCAGCAGGCCTTCATCAAGGCCCTGGTCAACCAGGTCAAGGAGGTCGGCATCTTCACCAGCCCCAAGAAGCTGTACGACCTCGCCGACACCGCCACCAGGACCGTCACGACCGACTCCGACCTGGGCTCGGTGAACGCCCTGATGTCCTTCGCCAACGGCCTCAAGGGCATCACCCCGAAGAACATGCACATGGTCACGATGCCGGTGCAGTACGACCCCGCCGACCCCAACCGCGTCATCGTCCAGAAGGCGAAGGCGCAGCTGGTGTGGGACGCCCTGAAGAACGACAGACCGATCCCGAAGGCGGCCACCGAAGGCACGGCCACCGGTGAAGCCAAGGGCGTGGTGACGTCCCAGTAGGCGGCGCGGTCTGTGTCGACGTGCGCTCCGCCGCGTGGGCGCGACCCGCCACGACCGGCCCGCACCCGACCCCGGCGGTCGGGTCGCACCCCCGACCGCGCACCACACCCGACCCGCAGGGAACAAACGACGGCAACCCCCGGTTTTGGGTGAAGGCGCCAGTCCTGGCAGACTGGTACGTCGGCTCCGGTTCACGCACCCGCACCCCGCGGCTGCGACCCGGCGCCCTCCCGAAACCTAGGAGACACCTTGAAGCGCGACATTCACCCCGCGTACGTCGAGACGCAGGTCAGCTGCACCTGCGGCGCGTCGTTCACCACCCGCAGCACCATCGAGTCCGGCACCATCCGGGCCGAGGTCTGCTCCGAGTGCCACCCGTTCTACACGGGCAAGCAGAAGATCCTCGACACCGGTGGCCGTGTGGCCCGCTTCGAGGCCCGCTTCGGCAAGGCTGCCGCCGGCTCCAAGAAGTAGCGAGCCCCAAACCGCCGGTCCACGGCCGCGCCCCGTTCGAGGCGTGCGCCGGGACCGGCGTTTTTGGTCGCCCGCCTTCCCCTTCACCGCAGTACACAGGAGCCCAAGATGTTCGAGGCCGTCGAGGAACTCGTCGCCGAGCACGCCGACCTGGAGAAGAAGCTCGCCGATCCGTCGGTCCACGCCGACCAGGCCAACGCGCGCAAGCTGAACAAGCGCTACGCCGAGCTCACCCCGATCGTCGCCACGTACCGCTCCTGGAAGCAGACGGGCGACGACGTCGAGACCGCGCGCGAACTGGCCGCCGACGACCCCGACTTCGCCGCCGAGGTCAAGGACCTGGAGAAGCAGCGCGAGGAGCTCACCGAGAAGCTGCGCCTGCTGCTCGTCCCGCGCGACCCCAGCGACGACAAGGACGTCATCCTCGAGATCAAGGCGGGCGCCGGCGGCGACGAGTCCGCCCTCTTCGCGGGCGACCTGCTGCGCATGTACCTGCGCTACGCCGAGCGCGTCGGCTGGAAGACCGAGATCATCGACGCCACCGAGTCCGAGCTGGGCGGCTACAAGGACGTCCAGGTCGCCGTGAAGGCCCGCGGTCAGATCGAGCCCGGGCAGGGCGTGTGGGCGCGGCTGAAGTACGAGGGCGGCGTGCACCGCGTGCAGCGCGTGCCGGCCACCGAGTCCCAGGGCCGTATCCACACCTCCGCGGCCGGTGTCCTCGTGACCCCCGAGGCCGAGGAGGTCGACGTAGAGATCAACCCCAACGACCTCCGCATCGACGTCTACCGCTCCTCCGGCCCCGGCGGCCAGTCGGTCAACACCACCGACTCCGCGGTGCGCATCACGCACATTCCGACCGGAGTCGTCGCCTCCTGCCAGAACGAGAAGAGCCAGCTGCAGAACAAGGAGCAGGCCCTGCGTATCCTGCGCTCCAGGCTGCTCGCCATGGCCCAGGAGGAGGCGGAGAGGAACGCCGCCGACGCCCGCCGCAGCCAGGTCCGTACCGTCGACCGCTCCGAGAAGATCCGCACCTACAACTTCCCGGAGAACCGCATCTCGGACCACCGCGTCGGCTTCAAGGCGTACAACCTGGACCAGGTCCTGGACGGCGACCTCGACGCGGTGATCCAGGCGTGCGTCGACGCGGACTCGGCGGCCAAGCTCGCAGCCGCGTAAGGCGCGTGTGTCGCGCAGTGCGTACGACATCGCGTAGTACGTAGTACAGAGCACCGAGTACCGGAGGACGAGCGTGCAGCAAGAACCCGGGGGGCGACCCCCGAGCCCCCGCAGCGTGCTGCTCGCGGAGGTGGCCCAGGCCACCCAGCGGCTGGCCGACGCCGGCGTGCCCTCGCCGCGCACCGACGCGGAGGAGCTCGCCGCGTTCGTGCACGGCGTCAAGCGGGGCGAGCTGCACACCGTGAAGGACTCCGACTTCGACGCCCGCTACTGGGAGGTCGTCGCCCGCCGCGAGGCCCGTGAACCGCTCCAGCACATCACCGGGCGGGCCTACTTCCGGTACCTGGAACTCCAGGTCGGGCCCGGGGTGTTCGTGCCGCGGCCCGAGACCGAGTCCGTGGTCGGCTGGGCCATAGACGCCGTGCGGGCCATGGACGTCGTCGAGCCGTGCATCGTCGACCTGTGCACCGGCTCCGGCGCCATCGCGCTCGCCATGGCGCAGGAGGTGCCGCGCTCCCGGGTCCACGCGGTGGAGCTGTCCGAGGACGCCCTGACGTGGACCCGCAAGAACATGGAGGGGTCCCGGGTCGAACTGCGCCAGGGCGACGCCCTGACGGCCTTCCCGGACCTCGACGGCCAGGTCGACCTGGTCATCTCCAACCCGCCGTACATCCCGCTCACCGAATGGGAGTACGTCGCTCCCGAGGCCCGGGACCACGACCCGGACATGGCCCTGTTCTCCGGCGAGGACGGCCTCGACCTGATCCGCGGCATCGAACGCACCGCGCACCGGCTGCTGCGGCCCGGCGGCCTCGTCGTCGTCGAGCACGCCGACACCCAGGGCGGCCAGGTGCCGTGGATCTTCGCCGAGGACCGGGGCTGGACCGATGCGGCCGACCACCCCGACCTCAACAACCGCCCCCGCTTCGCCACGGCACGCAAGGCGCTGCCGTGAGCACCCCGCAGACTTCGTCCCCCCAGCAGCACGTGTACGAGGAGGCCCGCTAGATGGCTCGGCGATACGACACCAACGACGCGACCGACCGCGCGACCGGTCTGCGCGAGGCCGCCTCCGCCGTCCGCCGCGGTGAGCTCGTGGTGCTGCCGACGGACACCGTGTACGGCATCGGCGCCGACGCGTTCTCGCCGGAGGCCGTGGCCGACCTGCTGGAGGCCAAGGGCCGGGGCCGCAACATGCCCACCCCTGTCCTGATCGGCTCCCCGAACACCCTGCACGGGCTCGTCACCGACTTCTCCGAGCGGGCCTGGGAGCTGGTGGACGCCTTCTGGCCGGGCGCGCTGACCCTGGTCGCCAAGCACCAGCCGTCCCTCCAGTGGGACCTGGGCGACACCCGGGGCACGGTCGCCGTGCGCATGCCGCTGCACCCCGTCGCCATCGAGCTGCTGACGGAGGTCGGCCCCATGGCCGTGTCCTCCGCCAACCTCACCGGCCACCCCGCGCCGGAGGACTGCGACGCCGCCCAGGAGATGCTCGGCGACTCCGTCTCGGTCTACCTCGACGGCGGCCCGACCCCCGGCAACGTGCCGTCCTCCATCGTCGACGTCACCGGTCCGGTGCCCGTCCTGCTGCGCGAGGGCGCGCTCTCGCCGGACGAGCTGCGCAAGGTCGTACCCGACCTCGAGGTGGCGAATTGACAGCCCCTGACGCGGGGCGTGGCATAGGCAACGGGGAGAGTGCCGCGGAGATCACGACGACATTCGTGGGGCTTCCGCGCGACAGCTTCCGCATCCTCCACGTCAGCACCGGCAATGTGTGCCGCTCGCCGATCACCGAGCGGCTGACCCGCCATTTCGTGCGGGAGCGGCTCGGCGTGCTGGGCGGCGGGCTCATCGTGGAGAGCGCGGGCACCTGGGGGCACGAGGGCGCGCCCATGGAGGCCCACGCGGAGACCGTGCTGGCCGACTTCGGCGCGGACGCCTCGGGATTCGTCGGCCGGGAGCTGCTCGACGACCACGTGATCCGCGCCGACCTGGTGCTGACGGCGACGCGTGACCACCGCGCCCAGGTGATCTCCATGGGCCACTCGGCGGGCCTGCGGACCTTCACGCTGAAGGAGTTCACCCGGCTCGTGAAGGCCATCGACCCGGCGACGCTGCCGCCGCTGGAGGAGGGCGTGGTCACCCGCGCGCGTGCGCTGGTCCGCGCCGCCGCGGCTCTACGCGGGTGGCTCCTGGCGCCGACGGCGGAGGCGGACGAGGTGTACGACCCGTACGGGGCGCCGCTGACGTTCTTCCGGTCGATCGGGGACGAGATACACCAGGCGCTGGATCCGGTGGTCACCGCGCTGACCGGAGTGCCGGCGCGTACGTAGTCGAGGGGCCGGGGCCGCGGCTGACCGGCCCCCGGCGGCGGTAGCGGCCGGCCGCGCACACCGGGCGTCGCCGGTGCGCCGGGCCTACATTGGACGTACGTCACCGTCGACGACGCCCGGAGTCCACCATGACGGTCACCCCTGCCATCGAGGCCGATGTCCTGCGGCGCCAGGACCCCGAGCTCGCCGACATCCTGCTCGGGGAGCGGGAGAGGCAGTCGACGACGCTGCAACTGATCGCCGCCGAGAACTTCTGCTCGCCGGCCGTGCTGGCGGCCCTCGGCTCGCCGCTCGCCAACAAGTACGCCGAGGGGTACCCGGGGGCGCGGCACCACGGCGGCTGCGAGGTCGTGGACGTCGCCGAGCGCATCGCGGTGGCGCGGGCCAGGGAGCTGTTCGGCGCCCAGCACGCCAACGTCCAGTCCCACTCGGGCTCTTCGGCGGTGCTGGCCGCGTACGCCGCCCTGCTGCGCCCCGGCGACACCGTCCTGGCGCTCGGCCTGGCGTACGGCGGTCACCTCACGCACGGCTCGCCCGCCAACTTCTCCGGCCGCTGGTTCGACTTCGTCGGGTACGGGGTGGACGCCGAGACCGGGCTGGTCGACCGCGACCAGGTGCTCACTCTGGCCCGGACGCGCCGCCCGAAGGCGATCGTGTGCGGTTCGACCGCCTATCCCCGGCACATCGACTACGCCTTCTTCCGCGAGGTCGCCGACGAGGTCGGCGCGTATCTGATCGCGGACGCAGCCCACCCGATCGGTTTGGTGGCCGGGGGAGCGGCCCCCAACCCGGTGCCGTACGCCGACATCGTCTGCGCCACCACGCACAAGGTGCTGCGCGGTCCGCGCGGCGGGATGATCCTGTGCGGCGCCGACCTGGCGGAGCGGGTGGACCGGGCCGTGTTCCCCTTCACCCAGGGCGGCGCGCAGATGCACACGATCGCTGCCAAGGCGGTCGCGTTCGGGGAGGCGGCGACATCCGCGTTCGCCGTGTACGCCCACCAGGTGGTCACCAACGCGCGGGTCCTCGCGGCCCAACTGACCGCCGAGGGGCTGGTCGTCACCACCGGCGGCACGGACACGCATCTGATCACCGCCGACCCCTCGCCCCTCGGCGTCGACGGCCGCACCGCACGCGGCCGGCTCGCGGCGGCCGGGATGGTCCTGGACTGCTGCGCGCTGCCGCACGGCGACACCCGCGGACTGCGGCTGGGCACGGCGGCGGTGACCACGCAGGGCATGGGGGAGGGGGAGATGCGGAAGATCGCCGCGCTGCTCGCGGCGGTGCTGCGGGGCGATGTGGAACCGGCCCGGGCCCGTGAAGAAGTGCGGGAGCTGGCCGGTGGATTTCCGCCGTATCCGCGGTGAGGCGGGGTAGGCGCACCTGCGTGCACAGCCACTCGTGCAACCATCGTCGCTACCCGGAAGTCCCCACACATATGCAGCCATCGCTAGGGTGTGGGGCTGAGATGGCCAGCGAGACCTGTGGGGAAGCCCGTGCGTGAATACCTGCTGACGCTCTGCGTCACGGCCGCGGTGACGTATCTGCTGACAGGGCCGGTACGGAAGTTCGCGATCGTGGCCGGGGCCATGCCGGAGATCCGGGCACGTGACGTGCACCGGGAACCCACTCCGCGGCTCGGCGGGATCGCGATGTTCTTCGGCCTGTGCGCGGGCCTGCTGGTCGCCGACCACCTGACCAACCTCAACCAGGTCTTCGAGAACTCCAACGAGCCGCGCGCGCTGCTGTCGGGTGCGGCGCTGATCTGGCTGATCGGCGTGCTGGACGACAAGTTCGAGATGGACGCCCTGATCAAGCTGGGCGCCCAGATGATCGCCGCCGGCGTGATGGTCATGCAGGGTCTGACGATCCTGTGGCTGCCCATCCCGAGTGTGGGCTCGGTCGCGCTCACCCAGTGGCAGGGCACCCTGCTGACGGTCGCGCTCGTCGTCATCACCATCAACGCGGTCAACTTCGTCGACGGCCTGGACGGACTCGCGGCCGGCATGGTCGGCATCGCCTCGGTGGCGTTCTTCCTGTACGCCTACCGGATCTGGTACTCGTACGGCATCGAGGCCGCCGCCCCCGCCACCCTCTTCTCGGCGATCCTGCTCGGCATGTGCCTGGGTTTCCTGCCGCACAACATGCACCCGGCGCGGATCTTCATGGGCGACTCGGGTTCTATGCTCATCGGCCTGGTCCTGGCGGCGGGCGCCATCTCCATCACGGGCCAGATCGACCCCGACGCGCTCAACCTGTACGCGGGGTCGGAGAAGGCGGCCGTGCACCAGACGGTTCCCGTCTACATCCCGCTGCTGCTGCCGCTGACGATCATCGCGATCCCGACCGCCGACCTGATCCTGGCCATCGTGCGGCGCACCTGGCGTGGCCAGTCGCCGTTCGCCGCGGACCGCGGCCACCTGCACCACCGGCTGCTGGAGATCGGCCACTCGCACAGCCGCGCGGTGCTGATCATGTACTTCTGGTCGGCGCTGATCGCCTTCGGCGCGCTCGCCTACTCGGTGAACTCGGCGTCCATGTGGATCGTCCTGGGTGTCGTCTTCCTCAGCGCGATCGGGCTGGTGCTGCTTCTGCTGCCGCGCTTCACGCCGCGTGCCCCGCGCTGGGCGGAGCGGTTCGTGCCGCCGCGGTACCGGCGGCACGGCGCGGTACCGGCCGTGGCACCGGAGGCCTCGACGCCGGCGTCCGCCCTGGAGGAGCACGCCGCGACCGAGCCGGCGCCCCGCACTCCCGTGGTGAGCGGGGTGGCCGGCGTCAACGGAGCGACGGCGATCGGCCCCCGTTCGCGTTTCCCGGACCGGCGCAAGGCGGGAACGTCGCGCTGACGGCCGCCTCCGCCGGTACCGCTGCCGGTGTCTCCAAGCGGCGGCTCCTCGGACGCCGCAAGGTAAGAATCTGACTAGAGCATTGCCAAGTCGTAAGAGACTGATGGGGGTGCGAAGCGCCCAATACCAGACAAGTCGGCTGCGGATTCGCTCAGACGCGCAGATTCGTCCTCATGTGTGACAGCAAGCACACCCTTCAGGTAAAGACTGCATCAAATAGTTTGTGATACGGTTCACGAGAACCCCGGATAGAACCGAAGGACCGAAGTGCGACGGTCCATTGGTGTGAGGTCTCCACTCAGCCCGGGACTACGCTCGTCCATGACGACACCCCTGCCCCCTGTGAAAGCGGAGTTGCCGCCATGCCGTCCAATGACGCCCGGAACCTTCTGCAGTGCGCTGTGCCCACAGCGGCTGCCGGTGCGGTGGCCGTCGCCGTCAGTGGTGTGGTCGCCGGCGGCAAGGGCGCGATCGGGGCGGCCGTCGGCGCGGTACTGGCGATCTTCTTCATGGGAATCGGCCTGTACGTCCTGCAGTGGACGGCAAAAACGCTCCCGCAGCTGTTCCAGGCCATGGGGTTGATGCTCTATGTCGCCCAGCTCCTGCTGCTCCTGATCTTCGTCGCCCTCTTCAAGGACACCTCTCTCTTCAATGCGAAGGCGTTCGCGATCGCGCTCGTCGTCGCGACCGTGGTGTGGATGGCCGCGCAGGCCCGCGCGCACATGAAGGCCAAGATCTTCTACATCGATCCGGACTCCGCGAAGAGTGAGAAGGCCGAGAAGACAGGGCCGTCGTCGTGACAGGTAGGGGCGGGATAAAGGCAAGTGCGAACTCCTGCTATCGTCCGGTGCCAACTGCGGCATCGCGGGCGCGGGCATCTGAGCTGACGCCTGCTCAATCGCGAGGCTCGATGCCCCCCAGCCGCCCCCACATCCGTAACACCAGTCCGGTGCCGATCCGCGGCTGCGCGCCGCGCCGACACAACGAGGTTGCCGTACCCATGCGTCACGCCGAAGGAGCCCGCGGTGAGTGCTGACCAGACCCAGCTCGCCTTTGACTGGAGCTGTCGGATCATGTCCGACAACGGGTGTGGTTTTCCGGCTCCGGGCCTGCATTCGTTCCTGTTCAAGCCGATCGCCACGGTGGGCGGCGTCGAGTTCAACAAGGTGATGCTGCTCGCGCTGATCACCACCGTCCTCGTCATCGGCTTCTTCTGGGCGGCCTTCGGCAAGGCCAAGGTGGTGCCGGGCAAGCTCCAGATGGTCGGCGAGGCCGGCTACGACTTCGTGCGCCGCGGCATCGTCTACGAGACGCTCGGCAAGCGTGAGGGCGAGAAGTACGTCCCCCTCATGGTCTCGCTGTTCTTCTTCATCTGGATCATGAACATCTGGTCCGTGATCCCGCTGGCCCAGTTCCCGGTGTCGTCGATCATCGCCTACCCGGCGGTGCTGGCCGCGATCGTCTACGTCGTCTGGGTCTCGCTGACCTTCAAGCGGCACGGCTTCGTCGGGTTCTTCAAGAACATCACCGGCTACGACAAGTCGCTCGGCCCGGTGCTGCCGCTCGTGATGGTCATCGAGTTCTTCTCGAACCTGCTCGTCCGGCCCTTCACGCACGCGGTGCGACTGTTCGCCAACATGTTCGCCGGCCACCTGATGCTGGTCATGTTCACCGTCGCCTCCTGGTACCTGCTGAACAGCTGGATGATCCCGGCGGCCGGCGTCTCCTTCGTCATGACCGTCGCCATGATCGGCTTCGAGCTTTTCGTGCAGGCCGTCCAGGCCTACGTCTTCGTGCTCCTCGCCTGCACGTACATCCAGGGCGCTCTGGCCGAGCACCACTGAGCCCCCGCCCCATCAATCCCAAGAACGTCCGGTGGCCAACCCCCGCCGGTCCGTGAAAGAGAAGGAAGAATCAGCATGGCTGCCACTGAGACCCTCGCCGCTGTCTCCGGTTCGCTCGGCTCCATCGGCTACGGCCTCTCCGCCATCGGCCCCGGCATCGGCGTCGGCATCATCTTCGGCAACGGCACCCAGGCCCTGGCCCGCCAGCCCGAGGCCGCCGGCCTGATCCGTGCCAACCAGATCCTGGGCTTCGCCTTCTGTGAGGCGCTCGCCCTCATCGGCATCGTCATGCCGTTCGTGTTCGGTCAGTAATCACCTACTCACCGGCACGTTTCGACGAAAGGCACTGATGTGATCGCCAACCTGGTACAGCTGGCGGCCGAGGAGGAGCAGAACCCGCTCCTCCCGCCCGGCCCCGAGCTGCTCGTCGGCACCATCGCCTTCGCCATCGTGTTCTTCTTCTTCTGGAAGAAGCTGCTTCCGAACATCAACAGGGTTCTGGAGGAGCGTCGCGCGGCGATCGAAGGCGGTATCGAAGAGGCCGAGACCATGAAGGTCGAGGCCCAGAGCGTCCTTGAGCAGTACAAGGCACAGCTCGCCGAGGCCCGGCACGAGGCCGCGCGTCTGCGCCAGGAGGCGCAGGAGCAGGGTGCCGCGCTCATCGCCGAGATGCGGGCCGAGGGCCAGCGTCAGCGCGAGGAGATCATCGCCGCCGGCCACGCCCAGATCGAGGCCGACCGCAAGGCCGCCGCGGGCGCGCTGCGTCAGGACGTCGGCAAGCTCGCCACCGACCTGGCCGGCAAGCTCGTCGGCGAGTCCCTCGAGGACCATGCCCGGCAGAGCCGCGTGATCGACCGCTTCCTCGACGAGCTCGAGGAGAAGGCCGAGGCCGGCCGATGAACGGGGCGAGCCGCACGGCCCTGGCAGCCGCACGTGAGCGTCTCGACGCGCTGACGGACTCCACGTCCGTGGACGCGGCGCAGCTCGCCGACGAGCTCGCCGCCGTCACCGCGCTGCTCGACCGCGAGGTGTCGCTGCGTCGGGTCCTCACCGACCCGGCGCAGGCCGGTGAGGGCAAGGCCGAGCTGGTCCAGCGCCTGCTCGGCACCCAGGTCGGCGGCGCGGCCGCGGACCTGGTGGCCGGCATGGTGCGCTCCCGCTGGTCGCAGTCGCGCGACCTGGGGGACGCGCTGGAGCAGCTGGCGAACCTCGCCGACCTCACCGCCGCGCAGCGCGCGGGCACGCTGGACGACGTCGAGGACGAGCTGTTCCGGTTCGGCCGGATCATCTCTTCCAGCACCGAGCTGCGTGCCGCACTGACCGACCGCAAGGCCACCGTCTCGGCCAAGAGCGAGCTGCTGCGCAGCCTGCTCGGCGGCCGGGCCCGGGCGACCACCGAGCGTCTGGTGACGCGTCTTGTGACCGCGCCGCGGGGACGTAGCCTGGAGTCGGGACTGGAGTCCCTGTCCAAGCTCGCCGCCGAGCGCCGGGACCGCATGGTGGCCGTCGTCACCTCCGCGGTACCGCTGAGCGACGTGCAGAAGCAGCGCCTGGGCGCCGCCCTCGCGAAGCTCTACGGCCGCCGGATGCACCTGAACCTGGACGTGGACCCCGAGGTCCTCGGCGGGATCCGGGTACAGGTCGGCGACGAGGTCATCAACGGCTCCATCGCGGACCGTCTGGAGGACGCCGGCCGCCGCATGGCGAGCTAGCGACACCTCCGCAACTGAACACGCAGTACGTACTTACGGCCCTGGTTGGGCCGTGCAGAGGATTCCTGGGGGTCGCCCCCAGACCCCCAAAGAAACTTCGGGCCCAACAAGGAGAGCAGGGAACCCAGATGGCGGAGCTCACGATCCGGCCGGAGGAGATCCGGGACGCGCTGGAGAACTTCGTCCAGGCGTACAAGCCGGACGCGGCCTCGCGCGAGGAGGTCGGCACGGTCACCTTTGCCGGTGACGGCATCGCGAAGGTCGAGGGCCTGCCCTCGGCCATGGCCAGCGAGCTGCTGAAGTTCGAGGACGGCACCCTCGGCCTCGCCCTCAACCTCGAGGAGCGCGAGATCGGTGCCATCGTCCTCGGCGAGTTCAGCGGCGTCGAGGAAGGCCAGCCGGTCACCCGTACCGGCGAGGTGCTGTCCGTCGCCGTCGGCGAGGGCTACCTCGGCCGTGTGGTCGACCCGCTCGGCAACCCGATCGACGGCCTCGGCGAGATCGAGACCGACGGCCGCCGCGCCCTCGAGCTGCAGGCCCCCACGGTCATGCAGCGCAAGTCGGTGCACGAGCCCATGGAGACCGGCTACAAGGCCGTCGACGCGATGACCCCGATCGGCCGTGGTCAGCGTCAGCTGATCATCGGCGACCGCCAGACCGGCAAGACCGCCCTGGCCGTCGACACGATCATCAACCAGCGCGACAACTGGCGCTCGGGCGACCCGAACAAGCAGGTCCGCTGCATCTACGTCGCCATCGGCCAGAAGGGCTCCACCATCGCCGGCGTGCGCCGCGCGCTGGAGGAGAACGGCGCGCTGGAGTACACGACCATCGTCGCCTCCCCGGCGTCCGACCCGGCCGGCTTCAAGTACCTGGCGCCGTACACCGGCTCGGCCATCGGCCAGCACTGGATGTACCAGGGCAAGCACGTTCTGATCATCTTCGACGACCTGTCCAAGCAGGCCGACGCCTACCGCGCCGTGTCCCTGCTGCTGCGCCGCCCGCCGGGCCGCGAGGCCTACCCGGGTGACGTCTTCTACCTGCACTCCCGTCTGCTGGAGCGCTGCGCGAAGCTCTCCGACGACATGGGCGCCGGCTCGATGACCGGTCTGCCGATCGTCGAGACCAAGGCCAACGACGTCTCGGCGTTCATCCCGACCAACGTCATCTCCATCACCGACGGCCAGTGCTTCCTGGAGTCGGACCTGTTCAACGCCGGTCAGCGCCCCGCGCTGAACGTCGGTATCTCCGTCTCCCGAGTCGGTGGTTCCGCCCAGCACAAGGCGATGAAGCAGGTCTCCGGCCGTCTGCGCGTGGACCTCGCCCAGTTCCGTGAGCTGGAGGCGTTCGCCGCCTTCGGTTCCGACCTGGACGCGGCCTCCAAGGCCCAGCTGGAGCGCGGTCAGCGCATGGTCGAGCTGCTGAAGCAGGACCAGTACCAGCCGATGTCCACCGAGGACCAGGTCGTCTCCGTCTGGGCCGGCACCACCGGCAAGATGGACGACGTTCCGGTCGCCGACATCCGCCGCTTCGAGCGGGAGCTGCTGGAATACCTGCACCGCAAGGAGCAGGGCCTCATGACCTCCATCCGCGAGGGCGGCAAGATGTCCGACGACACCCTGCAGGCCGTCGCCGAGGCGATCACGGAGTTCAAGAAGCAGTTCGAGACCTCCGACGGCAAGCTGCTCGGCGAGGAAGCCCCGGCCGCGCCGAAGGCGACCAGCGCCTCCAAGTGACGTAAGGAAGGGACCTGACTCATGGGAGCCCAGCTCCGGGTCTACAAGCGTCGCATCCGATCCGTCACCGCGACCAAGAAGATCACGAAGGCGATGGAGATGATCGCCGCCTCGCGCGTCGTCAAGGCGCAGCGCAAGGTGGCGGCCTCCACGCCGTACGCGAAGGAACTGACCCGCGCGGTCACCGCGGTCGCCACCGGCTCGAACACCCGGCACCCGCTGACCACGGAGGCGGAGAACCCGACCCGTGCCGCGGTCCTGCTCCTGACGAGCGACCGCGGTCTGGCCGGCGCCTTCAACGCCAACGCCATCAAGGCGGCGGAGCAGCTCACCGAACGGCTCGAGCGCGAGGGCAAGGAGGTCGACACGTACATCGTCGGCCGCCGCGGTGTCGCCCACTACAACTTCCGCGAGCGCAAGGTCGCGCAGTCGTTCACGGGCTTCACCGACGAGCCGTCGTACGCGGACGCCAAGAAGGTGGCGGCGCCCGTGATCGAGGCGATCGAGACGGAGACGGCGGACGGCGGCGTGGACGAGCTCCACATCGTCTACACCGAGTTCGTGTCGATGATGACGCAGACGGCGGTCGAGTCCCGGCTGCTGCCGCTGAGCCTCGAAGAGGTCGCGGAGGAGGCGACGCCCAAGGGCGAGCTGCTTCCGCTGTACGACTTCGAGCCCTCGGCGGAGGACGTGCTCGACGCCCTCCTGCCGCGCTACGTGGAGAGCCGTATCTACAACGCGCTGCTCCAGTCGGCCGCTTCCAAGCACGCCGCCACGCGGCGCGCGATGAAGTCGGCCACCGACAACGCCGGGGAGCTCATCGAGACCCTCACCCGGCTTGCCAACCAGGCCCGCCAGGCCGAAATCACCCAGGAAATCAGCGAGATCGTCGGTGGCGCCAGCGCCCTGGCCGACGCGACCGCGGGGAGTGACTACTAATGACCACCACTGTTGAGCCGACCGCTCCTGCTGGCGTGGCCACTGGCCGCGTCGCGCGGGTCATCGGCCCGGTCGTCGACGTGGAGTTCCCCGTCGACGCGATCCCGGACATCTACCAGGCCCTTCACGTCGAGGTCGCCGACCCGGCCAAGGCGGGCGAGAAGAAGACGCTGACCCTGGAGGTCGCCCAGCACCTGGGCGGCGGCCTGGTCCGCACGATCTCCATGCAGCCCACCGACGGTCTGGTCCGCCAGGCCACGGTGATCAACACCGGCGCCCCCATCTCCGTGCCGGTCGGTGACTTCACCAAGGGCAAGGTGTTCAACACCATCGGTGAGGTGCTCAACACCGACGAGCGCTACGACGGTGAGCGCTGGCCGATCCACCGCAAGGCGCCGAACTTCGACCAGCTCGAGTCCAAGACCGAGATGTTCGAGACCGGCATCAAGGTCATCGACCTGCTGACCCCGTACGTCAAGGGCGGCAAGATCGGTCTGTTCGGCGGCGCCGGCGTCGGCAAGACCGTTCTGATCCAGGAGATGATCTACCGCGTCGCCAACAACCACGACGGTGTGTCGGTGTTCGCGGGCGTCGGTGAGCGCACCCGTGAGGGCAACGACCTCATCGACGAGATGAGCGAGTCGGGCGTCATCGACAAGACCGCGCTGGTCTTCGGTCAGATGGACGAGCCCCCGGGCACCCGTCTGCGCGTGGCGCTGGCCGGTCTGACGATGGCGGAGTACTTCCGCGACGTCCAGAAGCAGGACGTGCTGTTCTTCATCGACAACATCTTCCGCTTCACCCAGGCCGGTTCCGAGGTGTCGACCCTGCTCGGCCGTATGCCCTCCGCGGTGGGCTACCAGCCGAACCTGGCCGACGAGATGGGCATCCTCCAGGAGCGCATCACCTCGACCCGCGGCCACTCGATCACCTCGATGCAGGCGATCTACGTCCCCGCGGACGACCTGACCGACCCGGCCCCGGCCACCACCTTCGCCCACCTCGACGCGACGACGGTTCTGTCCCGTCCGATCTCCGAGAAGGGCATCTACCCGGCCGTGGACCCGCTGGACTCCACGTCCCGGATCCTGGACCCGCGCTACATCACGCAGGAGCACTACAACGCGGCCATGCGCGTGAAGAACATCCTGCAGAAGTACAAGGACCTCCAGGACATCATCGCGATCCTCGGTATCGACGAGCTCGGCGAGGAGGACAAGCTCGTCGTCCACCGTGCCCGTCGCGTGGAGCGCTTCCTGTCCCAGAACACCCACGTCGCCAAGCAGTTCACCGGCGTCGAGGGTTCGGACGTGCCGCTGGACGAGTCGATCGCCGCGTTCAACGCGATCTGCGACGGCGAGTACGACCACTTCCCGGAGCAGGCGTTCTTCATGTGCGGTGGTATCGAGGACCTGAAGAAGAACGCGAAGGAGCTGGGCGTCTCCTGACCCCGGCACTCGTGTGAGGGGGCGGGCACGTCCCGCCCCCTCTCTCACGCCCACTAGACTTGTAACCAACACCCGGCACTCCCGCCGGGTGGTGACCCGAGGAGCCACCCTTGGCTGCTGAGCTGCACGTCGCGCTGGTCGCCGCCGACCGTGAGGTCTGGTCGGGCCAGGCCACCCTGGTCGTCGCGCGCACCACGTCCGGCGACATCGGCGTCATGCCCGGTCACCAGCCGCTGCTCGGTGTGCTGGAGTCGGGCCCCGTGACCATCCGTACGAGTGAAGGTGGAACGGTCATCGCCGCGGTGCACGGCGGTTTCATCTCGTTCGCGGACAACAAGCTGTCGCTGCTGGCCGAGATCGCCGAGCTGTCGGACGAGATCGACGTCCAGCGCGCGGAGCGCGAGCTCGAGCGTGCGAAGGCGGAGGGCGACGCCACGGCCGAGCGCCGTGCGGACGTCCGTCTGCGGACGGCGACCGCGGGGCGGTGACCCCGCGCGTCGTACGATGACGTCACTCAGCCGCGGCCGGCACCGGAGCGATCCGGAGCCGGTCGCGGCTGAGGCAGATATAGGTGTTTTTTACGTTCCGTTACCTAGGAGACGAGGAGGTCGGTGCCGATGGTCCTCGCTCTGACTGTGTGCGGAATTGTCGTGGCCCTCGTGGTGGTGGGACTGTTCGTCTTCGGTCTGCGCCGCCGGCTGATCCAGCGTTCGGGCGGCACCTTCGACTGCAGTCTGCGCTGGAACGCCCCGCGGGACGGTGACCCCAGCGGCAAGGGCTGGGCGTACGGCGTGGCCCGGTACAACGGCGACCGCGTCGAGTGGTTCCGTGTCTTCTCCTACGCTCCCCGCCCGCGCCGGGTCCTGGAGCGCTCCGCGATCGAGGTGGCGGGCCGCCGCGTCCCGGAGGGCGAGGAGGAGCTGGCCCTGCTGTCCGACCATGTCGTCCTGGCCTGTCTGCACCGCGGCACCCGCCTGGAACTGGCGATGAGCGAGGACGCGCTGACCGGTTTCCTCGCGTGGCTGGAGGCAGCCCCGCCCGGACAGCGAGTGAACGTGGCTTAGCCACGTTCACTCGTCGGGTGAGGCTCCCCCCGGGACGACGTCCGGGGGGAGCGTCGAGGTCGCCTGAGATGTGGTGCTCGTAGGGCTTACTTCAGCCCGTTGTTGATCGCGTTCACCAGCTCGCCGTTGCTCGTGTCGCCGCTGAACTCCCAGAAGAAGGCTCCGCCGAGCCCCTGGTTCTTGGCCCAGGCCATCTTCGTGCCGATGGTGGCCGGCGTGTCGTACGACCACCAGTTGCTGCCACAGTGCGCGTACGCCGTGCCGCCGACGGTGCCGGTGGCCGGGCAGGAGCCCTTGAGGACCTTGTAGTCCTCGATGCCCGCCTCGTAGGTGCCGGGCGCCGGGCCGGTCGCGGTGCCGCCGGGGGCGGACTGGGTCACGCCGGTCCAGCCGCGGCCGTAGAAGCCGATGCCGAGCAGCAGCTTGCTCGCCGGCACGCCCTTGGCCTTGAGCTTGGCGATGGCCGCGGCCGAGTTGAAGCCCTCCTTGGGGATGCCGGTGTAGGACGTGAGCGGCGAGTGCGGGGCGGTCGGGCCGGTCTTGTCCCAGGCGCCGAAGTAGTCGTACGTCATCACGTTGTACCAGTCGAGGTACTGGGCGGCGCCGCCGTAGTCGGCCGCGTCGATCTTGCCGCCGGACGAGGCGTCGGCCGTGATGGCGGCGGTGATCAGGTAGTTCGAGCCGAACTCGGCACGTAGTGCCTGCGAGAGGTTCCTGAACGCCGCCGCGCCGGAGGTGTCGCAGGTCAGCCCGCAGGCGTTCGGGTACTCCCAGTCGATGTCGATGCCGTCGAAGACGTCGGCCCAGCGCGGGTCCTCGACCACGGCCTTGCAGGACTTGGCGAAGGCGGTGGCGTTGGCCGCGGCCTGGCCGAAGCCGCCGGAGTAGGTCCAGCCGCCGAACGAGTACAGCACCTTGATGTGCGGGTACTTCGCCTTCAGCTGGCGCAGCTGGTTGAAGTTGCCGCGCAGCGGCTGGTCCCAGGTGTCGGCGGTGCCGCTGACGGACTGGTCGGCGGTGTAGGCCTTGTCGTAGGCGGCGTAGGTGTCGTCGACGACGCACTTGCCGTCCTTGACGTTGCCGAACGCGTAGTTGATGTGCGTGATCTTCGACGCCGAGCCGGAGGTCACCAGGTTCTTGACGTGGTAGTTGCGGCCGTAGACGCCCCACTCGGTGAAGTAGCCGAGCTTGACCTTGTCACCGGTGGGCGGGGGCTCCTCGGTGCTGCCGCTGGTGCGCACCTTGACCGCGCCGCTGACCGGGCCGGTCTGGTCGGCGGTGTCCCGGGCCTGCACGGAGTAGGAGTAGTCGGTGCCCTTGGTCAGGCCGCTGTCCGTGTACGAGGTGGTCGTCACGGTGGCGACCTTGGCGCCGTCGCGCAGGACGTCGTAGTTCTTGACGCCCTTGTCGTCGGTGGCCGCGGCCCAGGACAGTTTCACCGAGGTGTCGGTGATGTTCGAGGCGGTGGGGGTGCCGGGCGCGGAGGGCGGGGTGTCACCGGGGACGGAGGTGCCGTCGCAGCTGCCGCCGTTGAGCCTGCAGTTGGCGGGGGAGCCGGAGCCGGAGCCGTTGAAGCCGAAGGAGACGGAGGCGCCGGGGGCGAGGGTGCCGTTCCAGGACTTGTTCTTGGCGGTCCAGTGGGTGCCGGAGGAGGTGACGTCGGCGTCCCAGGCGGAGGTGACGGAGGTGCCGGAGGGGAAGTCCCACTCGACGGTCCAGGAGCTGAGGGTCGTGGTGCCGGTGTTCTTCACCGTCCACTTGCCCTCGAAGCCGGAGCCCCAGTCCTGGGTCTTGGTGTAGGTGGCGGTCGCCGAGGCGGCGGCCTGGGCGGGGCTCGCGAGTCCGACCAGACCGGCGAGGGGGAGCAGCAGGGTCGCGAACCCTGCCGCGGCTCTGTGTCTGAAGCGCATGCCGCGCCTCCTAAGGGGGTTGTCGGGGGCATGACTGAGCCGGAGCGCAGTGCGGCGAGAATAGAAAGGTCTGGACCACGGGTCAATAGGTCTGGACCAGTCGTCCTCGGTTCATCCCCGGAACCGGTCAGATCCCCAACTCCTGCGCCAGCACGGCCGCTTGGACCCGGCTGCGCAGTCCCAACTTCCCCAGCAGACGGCTGACGTGCGTCTTCACGGTCGCCTCGGCCATGTCGAGCCGCTCGGCGATGACGGCGTTGGACAGGCCCTCCCCGAGGCAGGACAGCACCTGCCGCTCGCGCCGGGTGAGCTGACGGAGGACGGACGGGTCGGCCGCGGGCTCCCGTACGGGCCTGGCGGCGAACTCCGCGATCAGCCGGCGGGTGACGGCGGGCGCGATCAGGCCCTCGCCGCGGCCGACCGTACGGACGGCCTCCAGCAGGTCCTTCGCCTCGGTGTTCTTCAGCAGGAACCCGCAGGCGCCCGCGCGCAGCGCCCCGAAGACGTACTCGTCCAGGTCGAAGGTGGTCAGCACCAGCACGTCGGCGAGCTGCTCGGCGACGACCTGCCGGGTCGCCGACACCCCGTCCAGGCGGGGCATCTGAACGTCCATCAGCACCAGGTCGGGCCGCAGCTCGCGGGCGAGCGCCACGGCCTGCTCGCCGTCCGCCGCCTCGCCCACCACCTCGATGTCGGGCGCGCTGCGCAGGATGAGCACCAGCCCTGCCCGGACGGCGGACTGATCCTCGGCGACCAGGACGCGGATCATGCGGGGTCTCCTTCCGTGGTGGGCAGGGTGGCGCGTACGGCCCAGATCTTGCCGTCGGGTGTGCTCTCGGGTCCGGCCTCGAAGGTGCCGCCGAGCAGGGCGGTCCGCTCCCGCATGCCGACCAGCCCCGCCCCGGAACCGGGGGCGCGGGGCCCGCCCTGGTCGCCGTACGGACTGGTCACCGTGACGGTCAGCGAGCCGTCCCGCTGGGCGAGGGACACGGTGACCCGGCCGGGGCCGGCGTGCTTGAGGGCGTTGGTCAGCGACTCCTGGACGATGCGGTAGGCGGCGAGTTCGACCGGCGCGGGCAGCGCCGTGTGCTCGGTGTGGAGGGTGACGTCGAGGCCGTTGGTGCGGGCGCCCTCCACGAGCGAGCCGAGACCGTCGAGGGTCGGGGCGGCGACCGGTTCGAGGTCGCCGCTGCTGTCGCGCAGGATGCCGATCAGCCGCCGCATCTCGGAGAGACCCTCCACGCTGTTCTCGCGGATGACGCCGAGCGCCTCCCGGGAGGTCCTCGGATCGTCGAGGGAGAGGGCGGCCGTGGAGTGTATGGCGATCGCCGAGAGGTGGTTGGCGATCATGTCGTGCAGCTCGCGGGCCATCCGCGCACGCTCTGCGGTGACGGCCTGGGTGCGGTCCACCTCGGCGAGCAGCGCGGTCTGCTCGGCGCGCAGCCGGGCGGCCTCCGCGGCGTCGCGGTGGTAGCGCACCAGCGCGCCGGTGGCGGCCGGTCCGAACGACACGACACCCACCGCGAACCCGATGAGCAGCGCCTCCGGTGTCCGCCACCACACCACGAACCCGATCGTCGCGGCGACGGTCACCAGCCCCGTGGTGACGGGCAGGCGGCGGGCGGCGGCCGGGGTGCCGTACAGGGCGGCCGCGTACATCAGGTCCGTGTACATCACGATCGTCACCAGATTGCCCTTGGTGAACTGGTCGGCGACCAGCGCGAGCGTGCCGAGCGCCACGGCCGCCTGCGGCCTGGTCCGGCGCAGCAGTTCCAGGGGCGACATCACGGCGAGCGGCACCAGCGTCCATGCCCCCGGCACGTCCCGGCCGGGCGTGGTGTACAGGCCGATCGCCCAGACCAGCACGCCGCACAGCAGCCCGCCGGCCGCGATGTACACGTCGAAGCGGTGCGGGCGTGGTGGGAGGAGGGCCATGGGTCCATCCAACACGGCCGTCCCCTGTCCCGCCTGACCCTCGGGAAGGGTCCTGGACTGCATCCTTCGATGTACCGCGAGTTCGTCTCCGGTGACGACGATCCGGGCCGCCGCGCCCGCGAGTCTGAAAGGGTCATGGAAAGGAGCGAACCGTGATCGTCGCCCTGATCGCCGCCTGCGAGATCGGCTTCTGGGTGCTGCTGGCGGCCGGACTGGCCTTCCGCTATCCGCTGCGCATGCCGCGGACGGGCCTGGCCCTGTTGCTGTGCGAGCCCCTGCTGGAGATCGTCCTGCTGGTGGCCACCGCCCTGGACCTGAAGAACGGCGCCGAGCCGAACTGGACGCACGGCCTGGCCGCGCTCTACATCGGCTACACCGTCGGCCACGGCCACCGCACGGTGAAGTGGCTGGACGGTCACGCCGCCCACCGCCTCGGAGGCGGCCCGCCGCCGCGCAAGCCCCCGCGGTACGGCATGGCCCGGGCCCGGCACGAGGGCAAGGTGTGGCTCGGTACGGTGACGGCCGCCGCGGTGGCCACGGCACTGCTCCAGACCGCCATCTGGTACGTCGACGACCCCGGCCGCACCGGCACCCTGGAGAGCTGGCGGTACGTCGCCTGGCGGGCGGCCTGCCTGCACGGCCTGCTCGCGCTGTCGTACGCCCTGTGGCCGAGGAAGGCGCCGGTGGGCGTGGCCGGGGAGGCGCCCGGGAAGCGGGACGCGAACGACGGGAGCGACGTGAACGACCCGAGCGACGAGATCAGGGACGAGAGGGCGGCGGCGCGCCGGTGAGCCGCGGGGCGCGGCACCTGGGGGAGGGGAGCGCCACTCTCGCGATCGGCCTGGTGGTGTGGCTGTTCGCGGGGGACGTGGAGGTCCCGGCCGTCAGCCTGGCGAAGGCCGGGATCGTGATGATGTGCGTCGGCGGCGCCCAGGTCCTGTGGGGCCTGTACCGGTCGCTGCGCGCCGCCCGGCAGGACCGGTAGCGCGCCTCAGCGCTCCCCGCCCGGCACCCACAGCACGTCCCCGGCCTCCTTGTTCGCCGCCCGCGCCAGGATGAACAGCAGGTCGGACAGGCGGTTGAGGTAGGTGGCGGTGAGCGGGTTCATCGTCTCGCCGTGCGCCTCCAGCGCGGCCCAGGTGGAGCGCTCGGCGCGGCGCACGACCGTGCACGCCTGGTGCAGCAGCGCCGCGCCGGGGGTGCCGCCGGGCAGGATGAAGGAGCGCAGCTTCTCCAGTCCCGCGAGGAAACGGTCGCAGTCCGCTTCCAGCTTGTCGATGTAGAACTGCTCGACCCGCAGCGGCGGGTACTCCGGGTTCTCCACCACCGGCGTCGACAGGTCCGCGCCCACGTCGAACAGGTCGTTCTGCACGCGGGTGAGGACCTTGACGATCTCCTCGTCCAGGCCGCCCAGCGCGATGGCCGCGCCGATCACCGCGTTGGCCTCGTTGGCGTCGGCGTACGCGGCGATGCGCAGGTCGGTCTTGGCGACCCGGCTCATGTCGCCGAGGGCGGTGGTGCCCTGGTCGCCGGTCCTCGTGTAGATGCGCGTCAGATTGACCATGCCTGGAACGTAACCGATGGCCTGCCCCTGTGCCGAGGGCGGGCGGGGGTCATCGGTCGGATGCGATGTGGTCAAGGTCACCTGAGTGGTCACCGTGCGCATGTGCCCGATTGCGTCCCGTTGGCCGCCTTGGTGATCTTGTGTCTCCCGATACTTTGCCGAATGATCACATTATTTGCAGGATCTTGAAAGTGGGGGACCGTGAAGCCAATCGAAGATCTGCCCTCTCCCCAGGAGAGAGGGTGGATATGGCATGAGAAGAGCAGGAGCCTGCGCTGGATCGCCGGCGGGCTCGCTGTCCTCATGTCGGTGACGCTCCTGGAAGGCGCCGCGGCGGCTGCGCCTTCCGCCATGCCGGACGAGACGCCCAAGCAGAAGCCGAAGACGGTGACGGCCGCGGCGGACATCGCCTCGGCCAAGGTCGCCGCCCGGTTGTCGGGCAGGCGGGTCGAGGCGCTGAGCGAGCGCACCGAGACGTCGACGACGTGGGTGAACAAGGACGGCAGCCTGACCACGGAGCTGTCCGCGGGCCCGGTGCGCTTCGAACGGGGCGGCGACTGGGTCGACGTCGATGTGGACCTGCGCGCGTCGGGCGACGGGGTGGTGCCCGTGGCGCACCCCAACCGGCTGCGGCTGGCCGGTGAGACCGGCGTCCCCGCGAAGTCGCTGGGGGCCGCCCAAAAGGCCGAGGCCGTCGACCTGGTGACGCTCGGCGAGGGCGACGAGCAGATCACGCTCCAGTGGAAGGGCGGGCTGCCAAAACCCCGACTGGAGGGCACGCGGGCGGAGTACACGAACGCCTTACCCGGTGCGGACGTCGTGATCGAGGCGACGCGCACCGGGTTCGAGCAGTACGTCGAGCTCAAGCGCAAGCCGGACACGGGCGGTTACTCCTACACGCTGCCGCTCAAGGCCGAGGGGCTGAAGGTCAAGCAGCTCAAGGACGGCAGCCTGCTCTTCACCGACGAGAAGAGCAGAAAACGGGCTGTCATGCCCGCGCCGGTCATGTGGGACTCCACGGTCGACAAGCGCTCCGGTGAGCACACCAACCGGGCCAGGGTCGACATGAAGGCCGTCAGGACCAAGGGCGGCGTGGACCTCGTCGTCACCCCGGACGCGAAGTTCCTCGCGGATCCGGACACGAAGTACCCGGTCACCGTCGACCCGTCGACGTCGTCGCTGTCGAACGTCTTCGACACCTACGTGCAGCAGGGCGAGACGGTCGACTGGTCCACGGACACGGAACTGGACTTCGGCAACCCGGGCACCACGAACGCCGACGGCACGCCGCGCACCGCGCAGTCCTTCATCACCTGGAACTCCACGCCGGTCCAGGACGCGCTGGTCTCCAGCGCGAAGCTGAGCCTGTGGAACTTCCACTCCGGCAACACCGACTGCAAGCTCTACCCGTGGGAGGTGTGGGCCTCCGGGGCGGCCTCGACCGCCAGCCGGTGGACCAACCGCCCCGCGATGACGGCGAAGAAGGCCACCTCCACCGAGACCCGCGGCAACGCCGGCTGTTCCACACAGCCCGACGGCTGGATCAACGCCGACGTCACCACGCTGGTGCAGGAGTGGGCGTCGGCCAAGGCCACCCGCGGCCACATGGGTCTCCGCGCCTCCAGCGAGTCGGTGCCGGCGCAGTGGAAACGTGTCAACTCGGCCAACGCGGCCTCCAACCCGCCGAAGCTGGTCGTCACCTACAACTTCCGCCCGAAGACCGGCACCAGGCAGGAGGCCGGTCCGCCGTTCTTCTCCTACAGCGGCGCCTACATGGTGAACACCACCACGCCCACGCTGCGGGACACCTTCGTCGACGCCGACGGCGACAAGGTCAACGGCACCTTCCAGATCTACGACAACGCCACCAACACGCAGGTCGGTGACGTTCTCGTGTCCAAGTACGTGGCGTCAGGGTCGGCCGCCTCGGTGACGGTGCCGTCGGGCGTGCTGAGCAGTGGCAAGACGTACAAATTCCGCACCTCGCCGTACGACGGGACGCACTACAACAACGGCTGGTCGGCATGGAAGACCTTCACCGTCGACACATCGGCACCCTCCGCCCCCGGCAAGATCGTGTCCACGGACTACCCGACGGGCCAGTGGGTCAAGGGCGAGGGCCAGGCGGGCACGTTCACCGTCACTCCGCCCGCCGCGGACCACAACTGGCTGGAGTGGTCGCTGGACGGGGTGACCTGGACCAAGGTGACCACCGGCGGATCGACCGCCGACAAGAACATCAGCGTCACCCCGCCGCGCAACGGCACCCACACCCTCCAGGTCCGCTCGGTCGACAAGGCGGACAACAAGTCCGAGGCCAAGGAGTACGTCTTCCACGCCGGCTCGGGCGGTTTCGTCCAGCCCGCCGAGGGCGAGCGCACCGCACGCCGTCTGCCCCTCGTCGCCGAGGCGGAGGCAGGCAAGTACGACCAGGTCTCCTTCTCCTGGCGGCGTTCCGAGGCCGACCCGTGGGTGAGGATCCCCGTCGGGGACGTCACCTCCGGCGGTACCGCGCTCACCTCCTGGCCGGTGCCGTTGACCAACGGCAAGAACGCGGCGCTGGTGTGGAACGCCACCGGCACCGTCGACCCCGACGGCACCGTCCAGCTCAAGGCCGACTTCACCGGCCCGAACTCCGCCTCCAGCAGCACGGCCCCGCTCAGCGTCGTCGTGGACCGCGACGCTGACGGCGCGGCCACCACCGAAATCGGCCCCGGCTCGCTGAACCTGCTCACCGGTGACTACACGCTGTCCGAGCAGGACGCGTCGTTCTTCGGCATGACGGTCACCCGCACCGCCTCCTCACGCGACCCCGACCAGGGCGCCCGGCAGGAGGGGCAGGCCGCGATCTTCGGCAAGGAGTGGGTCGCCGGAACGGTCGCCGAGGACACGGAGAGCGAGTACAGCCACCTCCGCAGAATCTCCGACACCGCCGTCGCCGTGGTGCTGGCGGAGGGCGACGCTATCCACTTCACGGCGAACGCCGGCAAGACCGGCTGGGTGGCCGAACCGGGCTGGGAGGACCTGACCCTCAAGGGCAGTGTGACCGGCTCGTTCACGCTCAGCGACACGGACGGGACCGTGACGACGTTCACCAAGCCCGGTGCCGCGGCCACCACCTGGCCGGTCTCCAGCACCCTGCTGGACGGCCTGACGAACTCCACCACCAAGGTGGTCTCCGAGACCGTCACCGTGGACGGCAAGACCCTGTCCCGCCCCAAGCGGATCATCGCCCCCACCTCGGCGGCGACCGCGGCCACCTGCGAGACCACCCCGGCCACCAAGGGCTGCCGGGCCCTGGAGTTCGTCTACGCCACCTCCACCACGGCCACCGGCACCGAGTCCGACGCGGACTTCGGCGACTTCACCGGCCAGGTCAAGCAGATCCGGCTGTGGTCCACCGGCCCCGGCGCGAGTGCCGCGACGGCGACCGCCGTCGCCACGTACCGCTACGACTCCCAGGGGCGGCTGCGCCAGTCCTGGGACCCGCGCATCGGCCAGCAGGCCGAGACGCAGTACGCCTACCACGAGGGCCGCGTCACCTGGCTGCAGCCGCCCGGTGAGCTGCCGTACTCGTTCACGTACGGCAACGCCGGCAGCGGCACCGTGCCAGGCGCCGGGATGCTGCTCAAGACGACGCGCCCGACGCTGCGGCAGGGCACGGTGGACACCGTCGAGGGCGAGGCGGAGACCAGCGTCGTCTACGGCGTTCCGCTCACCGGGAGCAAGGCGCCGTACGCCATGGGGGCGTCCGACGTGGACGACTGGGGCCAGCTCGACGCCCCCAGCGACGCCACCGCGGTCTTCCCGGCCGACTCCGTCCCCGCGTCGAACGACGGCGCGAACCTCACCTCCACCGGCTACGGCCGGGCGACCGTCCACTACCTCAACGCCTCCGGCCGCGAGGTGAACACCGCCACTCCCGGCAAGCACATCAGCACCACCGAGTACGACCGGTACGGCAACACGGTCCGGGAACTGACCGCGGCCAACCGGGCACTGGCGCTCGGCACCACGGACGCGGACAAGGACGCCCTGACCGATCTGGGCATCGTCTCCCGGTCCTCCGCCGAGCGCGCCCACCTGCTGTCGACGTCCTCGCTGTACAACGAGAGCGGCACGCGGGAGCTGGAGGAGTTCGGGCCGATCCGCCGGGTGGACCTGAGCGAGGACCTCAAGGACGGCACCACGGTCCTGGTCGAGGCGGGCACCTCCGTACCGGCCCGGTCCTGGACGGTCAAGGAGTACGACGAGGGCCGCCCGACCGACGGCACGGCGACGATCAAGGACCAGGTCACCCTGGAGATCAGCGGTGCCCGGGTACGCGACTACTACTCGGTCATGAGTGAGAAGCGCGTCACCGAGACCCAGTACGACTGGGCCAAGGGCCTGCCCACGCTCACCATCCAGGACTCGGGCGGCCTCAACCTCACCACGACGACCGGGTACGACGCCCAGGGCCGGATCACCTCCCAGATCCTGCCGGGCGGCACGGGCGACGACGCCGCCACGCGGGTCACCGAGTACTGGTCGGCGGACGGCACCGGCTGGTGCAAGGGCCGCCCGGAGTGGGCCGACCAGGTCTGCTGGACCGGACCGGCCGGCGACATCACCGGCGGCGGGTCCAACCCGGCCCAACTGCCGGACACGATCACCGAGTACGGCTACTACGGCCAGGTCACCAAGGTCACCGACACCGCGGGCGGCCAGGCCCGCACCACCACCACGACACACGACGAGGCGGGCCGTCCGCGCACGACCACGGTCAGCGGTGGCCTGGGACAGGCCGTCCCGGAATCGACCACCGAGTACGACCCGGCCACCGGCAAGGTCACCAAGGTGACGTCCCCCACCGGAGGGACCATCACCAAGGTTTATGACAAGCTCGGCCGGCTCATCTCCTACACCGACGCGGACGGAGGCAGGACCACCACCGAGTACGACCGTCTGGACCGTCCGGTCAAGACCGGCGACAGCGTTCCCTCGACGGTGACCTACACCTACGACCACACGGCGGAGCCCCGCGGCCTGGTGACCAGGACCAGCGACTCCGTCGCCGGGGACTTCACGGTCGCCTACGACGCGGACGGATCGGTCGCCAAGGAGAAGCTCCCCGGTGGCTACACGCTGACCGTCGCCGAGGACCCCACGGGCGCCGCCGTGTCCCGGGTCTACACCCGTGACAGCGACGGAACGACGGTCTACACCGACACCGTCACCGAGAACGTCCACGGCCAGGTCAGCAGCCACCAGGGCTGGTCCGCCCAGAAGTACCGCTACGACAGGGCCGGGCGGCTCACCGACGTCGACGACACGGTCGGCGAGGTGTGCACCCGACGGAGCTACGCCTTCGACCGGCGCGCCAACCGCAAGTCCCTGACCACGGCCACGGCCGAGCCGGGCAGCGCCTGCACCTCGACGGGAGGCACCACCACCGGCCACACCTTCGACAGCGCCGACCGGCTCGTCGACACGGGTTACGTCTACGACGCCTTCGGCCGTACCACCGCCCTGCCGGGCAGCGAGATCGGCTACTACGCCAACGACCTCGTGCACCGGCAGACCTCCAACGGCAAGCGCCAGACGTGGCAGCTCGACGCCGCCCTGCGCTTCCGCTCCTGGACGGTGGAGACCGGCGGCGGCACCACCTGGACGCGGACCGCGTCCAAGGTCAACCACTACGACGGCGACGGCGACAACCCCCGCTGGATCGTGGAGGACACCGCCACCGGTGCGCTCACCCGCAACGTCGAGTCCCCGGGCGGGGACCTGGCCGCCACCACCGGCAAGGCCGGCGACACGGTTCTGCAGCTCACGACCATCCACGGTGACGTGGCGCTGCAGCTCCCGCTGGACACGAGCCAGGCACCCACGGCGCTGGACTCCGACGAGTACGGCAACGCCCGGCCCGGCCAGCCGGCCACCCGCTACCGCTGGCTCGGCGCCAAGCAGCGCTCGGCCGAGACCCTCACCGGCCTCACCCTCATGGGGGTCCGCCTCTACAACCCCACCACCGGACGCTTCCTGTCCATCGACCCGGTCTACGGGGGAAGCGCCAACGCGTACGAGTACACGTACGCCGACCCGGTGAACAAGTACGACCTCGACGGCCGTTGGGTGGCCTGGGTGGGGCGTGCGGCCCAGTGGTGCTGGAGGTCGTGCCGGAAGATCGGCCGCTACGCCCGCAAGGCGTGGCGGGGTGCCCGCAGCGTGGTGCGCAACACCCGCGTCAAGTGCATGTGGCCCTACCGCAACGGCGGGGGCGGCTGCTCCCTGAGCTGGAAGGGACGGCAGGTCTTCAGGGTCGACGTCCACCCGGTGCGCGGAAAGTGGTACTCGTGGGTGCCGCACTACCACCGGCGGCCTGGCATGAAGTACCACCGGCCGTGGGACCGGCCGAGGGACAACAGGGGACGCTATCTGCCCTGGTGGCGCCGGTTCTAGGACCGGTGCGGCATTCCCCGTGAGGGCACGGGCGACCCAGTGGTACGGGCCGCCCGTGCCCCCGCGGGTACACAGACAGACGCAAAGAGCGAGAGTGCGAGGATGCACACATGGATGCACTTCCGGCCGACGCCGTGATGGTGTTCGACCGCGACGGGGGACTGTCGGTCTTTCCGTCCGCCGACGCGGCAGCGGAATGGCTCGAGGCGCCCGACGTCGCGGACGGCGAATATCCGGACGCCTACACTCCGGACGGACGCGTCGTCCTGGTGACGGCCCCGCAGGGCTGGCGCGGGCCCGTCGTCGTCGAGACGACGGAACGGGTCGACGAAGAGGCGCTGGAGCGGCGGGTCACCGCCTACTGGGACCGTCACGGACGGGGGCGGAGCGATGCTCCGGGAGTCGCGGAGACGGCGATTCTCCTGCTGGAGAAGTAGCCGGAGGGACAGCGGCCGCCCGAGGCTGTCGCTGTCTCCCCGCGGGCAACTGCGCACGGTTCACGCGCTGTCGGTCGCGCTGACCCTCACCGCTGTCGTGGGCGGCTGCCTGTGGGGGACGGCGGCGTTCCTCAACCTGCTGATCCCGGCACTGGGATCGTACGCCGCGGTGCTGCTGGTCCGTATGGGCCTGCCCGGGACGCGTCCGCCGGGGCGTCGCCCGTCACGCTCCGGCCGTCCGGAACACCCGTGTGCCCACCGCCACGGCCGGCGCCGCGAGGCCGACGGCCACGAGGACGCCGTACAGCATGTGCGCCGTCCCGTAACCGCCGGCGTACGCCTCCCGGACCGCGTCCACCAGGTACCGCACAGGGCGACGAGGTCGAGGCGGTCCCGCCCCGGGGCGGCTTGAGGGAGGGGACGACCACTGCATGGAGGGCAGCCACGACGCGCCGCCGCCGCCCTCCCGGCTGTGGAGCATCCACGGCACCCTGGGGCGCGCGATGGCCGCCGGACGCGACCGCGACGAGTCTCCCGCGAGACGCCGGCGCTGCCGGAGGAGAGGGAAGGCCTGTTGAGCGAGAAGGCGCTCAACTAGGCCGTCCGTGGCGCGGAATGACCCGCCCCGGTGTGATGTCCGTCATGTGAGACGTGACGCGCATTACTTACCGGTCACACCGGCCCTTGCGAGCGCTAGTGTCCGCCCGAGAGGCAGACATAAACAGCGTGTCAGGGGAGTCGCACAGTGGCAGGGAAGCTCGCCGTCATCGGAGCCGGCCTCATGGGTTCCGGCATCGCCCAGGTCTCCGCGCAGGCGGGCTGGGACGTCGTCCTGCGCGACGTCACCGACGAGGCGCTGAAGCGGGGCACCGACGGCATCAAGGCCTCGTACGACAAGTTCGTCGCCAAGGGGAAGATGGAGGCGCACGACGCCGACAACGCCCTCGCCCGCATCACCGCGACCACCGACCTGGACGCCGTGGCCGACGCGGACGTCGTCGTCGAGGCCGTTTTCGAGAAGCTCGAGATCAAGCACGAGATCTTCCGCACGCTCGACAAGCTCGTGAAGGACGACGCCGTCCTCGCCTCCAACACCTCCGCCATCCCGATCACCAAGATCGCGGCCGTGACGGAGCGCCCGGAGCGGGTCGTCGGCACGCACTTCTTCTCGCCGGTGCCGATGATGCAGCTGTGCGAGCTCGTCCGCGGCTACAAGACCAGCGACGAGACCCTCGCCAGGGCCCGCGGGTTCGCCGAGTCGGTCGGCAAGACCTGCATCGTCGTCAACCGCGACGTCGCCGGTTTCGTGACGACCCGTCTCATCTGCGCCCTCGTCGTCGAGGCCGCGAAGCTGTACGAGTCGGGCGTGGCCAGCGCCGAGGACATCGACCTGGCGTGCAAGCTGGGCTTCGGCCACGCGATGGGCCCGCTGGCGACGGCGGACCTGACGGGCGTCGACATCCTGCTGCACGCTACCAGCAACATCTACACCGAGTCCCAGGACGAGAAGTTCGCCGCGCCGGAGCTGATGCGCCGGATGGTTGACGCCGGTGACATCGGACGCAAGAGCGGGCAGGGCTTCTACAAGCACTGAAACCGCACATGCCCCGAGGTGCATCACACCTCGGGGTGAATTCGGTATCGGTTCGCCAACAGATGGCAACCTCCAAGCCCTCAAAGCAGTCAGAGGTTGCAACACCGGCATCAGAACTGCTTCAGAACGCGGAGTACGAGACGCACGCACGGGGAGCGCATATGCACATCAGGGGCGACCACGCCGAGCTGGTCGTCGGGGGCCGCCTCGACGTCCGCAGCGCGGCGGACGCCCGTACGGTCCTGCACTCGGCCGTCGACGACGGAGTCGGCGACCTGGTGCTCGACCTGTCCGAACTGGACTCCTGGGACGCCACCGGACTCGGTGTGATCATGGGGGCCCATCGGCGGGCCGGCCGCTGCGGCCGGCGGCTGGTGCTGCGCGGCGTTCCGCCGCAGATGCAGCGCCTGCTGGTGGCCACCCGGTTGCACCGGATCCTGGCGATCGAGGGAGGCATCGGGGTGGAGACGCTGCCCCGCGTGTGACATCCCGTACGGGTGTGGACCGGGCGACCGGGGGTGACCCGGACCGACGCCGGCGCATCGCGCGACGCGCACAATCCTCACGAGACTGTGACGTCTCGGACGACGCGGTACCCCGGACTGTCGTAGATACTGAGCGAAGGTTTAGGGTTCGGCTGCCCGCTGCCTTGCCACCCTTCGAGCGGGCCCGGACCAGAAGCGACAGCGCGGTGTGCAGCAAGGCCGGGAGGGGCTACAGGCACACGACGCTTTTGGGGGCTTGAACCCATGGACCCTAACAACCGGGGACCCGAGGAGCACGGCCATGACGGTGACGGCCACGCGCCGCGCCAGCGCCCGCCCAGGGAATCCCTCGCATCCGACTTCGGCCAGCACGCGCCCGCGCTGGCCCGCACGGTGCAGCTCGTCTCCGGCGACTTCCTGCTCACCGTCAACCCCGTCGACGGCAGCGAGATAGAGGCCTGCCCGCCCGCCGAGCGGCCCGGCCCGCCCGCCAAGCTGACGGCGGCCGAGCGCGCCGAGGTCGACCGCGCGGCCAGGCCGCCCGTCCCGGCCGGCCCTGCGCTGCCCGCGCTGCCGCTGCTGGCCCGTCAGGACGAACGCGAGCAGCTGGTGCGGCTCCTCGCCCGCGGCCGCTCCGTACGCCTCACCGGCCCCGCCGGGTCCGGCCGCACCCGCCTCCTGGACACCGTCGCCGAGGACTGCGCGGACCTGGCCCCCGACGGCGTCGTACGCCTCAGCGGCTGCCACCGCACGGCCGACGACCTCCTCCACGACCTCTTCTACGCGGTCCACAACGCCCCCCTGCACCGGCCGGCCCGCGCCCAGCTGCTCGAATCCGTCCGCCAGATCGGCGCCGTCGTGGTCGTGGACGACCTGGAGTTCGGCGGCGCGGCGCTCGACGAGCTGCTGGAGGCCACCCCCGAGTGCGCCTTCCTGATGGGCGCCACCCCGGACGTGCCGGCCCCCTCCGCCGACTCGGGCGTCGAAGAGGTCGTCCTGCCCGGCCTCGACCGCGCGGCCGGCCTCGACCTGCTGGAGCACGCCGTCGGCCGCCGCCTCACCGAGGAGGAGGCCAACTGGGCCGGCGACCTGTGGTTCGAGTCCGAGGGCCTGCCGCTGCGGTTCGTCCAGGCCGGGGCCCTGCTCAGGCAGCGCGACCGGCTGCGTGCCGGTGCCCTCGCCGACGAGTTCGGCGCCGTGGAGGACGCCCGGCCGGACGACATCTCCTTCGACGCCGGGAACGACGAGGTGCCGCTGCCCTCGCTCGGCGAGGCCGCCGCGCCCGCCCCGCTGCTCGCCTCCAGGCTGAGCGCCTCCGCGCGGGCCACCCTGCGCTTCGCCGTCGCCCTCGGCGGCGAGGTGCCGCACCAGGCGCACCTGCCCGCCCTGGTCGGCGACACCCACGCGGACGCCGCGCTCGGCGAGCTGGCCGCAGCCGGCCTGGTCTCCCCGGCCGGCTCCGGCTACCGGCTCGCCGCCGGGGTGCTCACCCAGCTGGAGGCCGCCGGATACGCCGACGACGCCCAGACGCAGGCCCGTGCCGCCGCCCAGCACTACGCCTGGTGGGCCGGGCACCCCTCGGTCACCCCGGAGCGCGTGTGCGCCGAGGCCGACGCCGTGCTCGCCGCGCTGGGCGTGCTCGTCCCGGCCACGACCCCGCCCGTCGAGGGCGAGGAGAGCACCGCGGTGCTGCTGGCCCGCACGGCGGCACCCGCCTTCGCCGCGGGCCTGCACTGGAGCGGCTGGGAGCAGGCGCTGCGCGCCGGCGCCGAGGCCGCCCGGCTCGCCGGGGACGTGACCGAACAGGCCTACTTCCACCACGAACTCGGCATCCTCGCGCTGTGCCACGGGCAGCTCGACCGGGCCCGCGCCGAGCTGGAGACCTCCATCGGGCTGCGCGGCGCGCTCGCCGACAAGCGCGGCATCGTCGCCGGCCGCCGCGCCCTCGCCCTGGTCGCCGACCGCTCCGGCAGCCCCCTGGCCCTCGCGTCGATGGCGGGGGAGGAGGTGCCCGACATCCGGCACGAGGAGCCGGCCTCGCCGCCCCGCGGGGTCCCGGCGGCCTTCCCGCACCTCCAGCCGCCCGCCGACACGGGCCTGGTCACCCACCGCATCCCGCCCGCGTCCTCGCCGCACGCCTCGTCGCGCAAGGCGCGGGGCGGCGTCAGGGGCCTGGCCCGGCGCAACCTCGTCGCGGCGGGCGCCGGCGCGGTGCTCGTCGCCGTGCTCGGCACGGTGGTGACCCTCGGCGCCACGTCCGACAACGACGCCGGCAATCCGTCCGACCACGTGGGCGTCAACCCGTCCGCCAGTCAGGGCCTGGACGACGGCAGCCTCGGCGCCGACCGGCCCGCGAAGAACGGCGGCGGCACCGGCGAGGCGACCAGCCGCCCGACCGACCCCGGCCCGGACGGCACGTACGGCACGTCCGACGACCCGACGCCGACGGACAAGCGGTCGGCCAAGCCGTCGGACGACCCGAGCGGGACCCGGGGCTCCGGAGGCGGTTCCTCGAGCTCGCCGTCCAAGTCCCCGTCGAAACCGCCGTCCACGCCGACCAAGCCGCCGTCCTCGACGACGAAGCCTCCGACGACGCCGACGACACCGTCCTCGCCGACGCCCACGGATCCCGGGACGCCCACGGAGACGACGCCACCGCCGTCGACCGAGCCGTCCACCTCCGACTCGGCCAGCGGCCCGGCCTCCAGCGCGCCGGTCTCCTCCAGCGCGCCCGCGAGCGCGCCGGAGAGCACCGTCGCGGGCACGTCCGGCGACTCGGACTCGGCCGCGGTGATCTGAGGCCGCTCACGGACAGCGGGGCCGGGTCCGTCTGCCGGACCCGGCCCCGCTGAACGTCGTACCGCTTCCTCTCCCGCCCGCCCGGGGCCGTCCGCTCAGGACCTTCTGTGCGAACTGCCCGCTCGAAGCCGCCCGTTCAGAACAGCCGCAGCTTGTCGTCCTCGATGCCCCGCAGCGCGTCGTAGTCGAGGACCTGGCAGCCGATGCCCCGGTCGGTCGCGAGGACGCGGGCCTGGGGCTTGATCTCCTGGGCGGCGAAGATGCCCCGCACCGGGGCGAGATGGGGATCGCGGTTCAGCAGCTCCAGGTAGCGGGTGAGCTGTTCCACGCCGTCGATCTCGCCGCGGCGCTTGATCTCGACCGCGACGGTCTGCCCGTCCGCGTCCCGGCACAGGATGTCGACCGGCCCGATGGCCGTCGGGTACTCGCGGCGGATGAGGGTGTAGCCCTCGCCGAGCGTCTCGATGCGGTCGGCGAGCAGTTCCTGCAGGTGCGCTTCCACGCCGTCCTTGATGAGGCCGGGATCCACGCCCAGTTCGTGCGTGGAATCGAGCAGGATCTCCTCCATCGTGATGATGAGCTTCTCGCCCGCCTTGTTGATGACGGTCCAGACGCCCTCTTCCTCGCCGGTGCCCTCCTTCAGCGTGCAGGGCGGCGACATCCAGTTCAGGGGCTTGTAAGCCCGGTCATCAGCGTGAATGGAGACGCTGCCGTCCGCCTTGACCAGGATCAGGCGGGGGGCCGAGGGGAGGTGGGCGGTGAGCCGCCCGGCGTAGTCCACGGAGCAGCGGGCAATGACGAGACGCATGGTCGGCAACGCTACTGGACGGGCCAGGGTGCACGCGATTCGCCCTGGAAAACGCATGTTCCGCGATGGCCGATTACCTGCCCACAGGAAGTTCCCCATCCGGGGATTCTCCTGGTGCCGTCACGGTCCGTTGCTTACCGTATTGAACGGGAGGTCGCGATCTGTGTACGCAGCGTGCGCGATATGTGCGAACTCCCCTATCTGTCCGGCAACCCCTGCTCTTCAGGGGTGCGAGAGGAGAACCCATGTCGCTCGACGTCTCACCGGCCCTACTCGAACAGGCCGAGCGAGGCGAGGTCGACGAAGCTGCCTTCGTCGACTGCGTCCGGACCTCCCTGCCCTACGCGTGGGAGATGGTCAGCTCCCTGGTGGCTCAGCTGAAGGTGGACGGCGGCCAGTTCGCCGACAACCAGACGCCCCCGCCGGACGAGCAGGCACGCGGTCAGCTGCTGCGTGCGCTCGCGAGTGACGCGATACGCGGCGCGCTGCAACGGCACTTCGGTGTGCGGCTGGCTTTCCAGAACTGCCACCGGGTGGCGGTGTTCCCGCTTGACTCCTCGGTCGACGAGACGCTGGCACGTTTCACCTCGGTCCGCAGCCAGCTGCTGAACCAGTCACCGGAACTGCGCGACTGCTGACGCAGACAAGCCGCTGGTGTGCCGCTCCCGTACGCGGGAGGTGCGAGAGTACCGGGGCGGCAAACTTTCGTGACGTTCCCCGAGGGGCCGCGAGTCACTCGGGGGACACTGCGGACGGCCGACGGCCGCGCCGTGCGCCGGAGCCGGTCACCGGAGCCGGGGCAGCACCTCGGCCCCGAGCCGCCGTACGTTCTCCTCGGTGGCCGCCAGGTCTCCGGAGCCCTCGACGAGCAGCGCGAAATGGGAGATACCGGTCCGCTCGCTGGTGGCCGCGAGCCGGTCGGCACACAGCCGCGGCGTGCCCACCGGGTGCAGGCCGCAGAGCAGTTCGGTGTACGCCAGCGGGTCACGCATCTGACGTGCCCGGCCGTCCACCGTGACATGGGCCTCCAGACCCTGCTTCAGCCAGCCCGGCATCGCCTTGGTCAGCGCCTCCACCGCGTCCGTGCGCCGGTCCGCGATCTGGCAGACGCCGGCCGACACATGGGCCGCGCCGTGGATCTCCTCCGGCGGCCGCCGGCACGCCCGCGCGTGCCGCCGCCACAGGGCGACCATCTCGGCCTTCTCCTCGTCCCCGACGTGCATCCCGAGCAGCATCGGCAGACCGCGCTCCGCGGCCAGCCGCACACTCGCCGGCGAGGTGCAGGCGACCACGACCTCGGGCCCCTCGATCTCCGTCAGCGCCTCCGACGGCCGTGGCACGACCGGGACTTCACGGAAACGGAAGCGCTCCCCGTCGGCCGCCACGGACGCCTCGCGCAGCCAGCGCACCAGCAGATCGAGTGATTCCGGGAACCCCTTCTCGTAGGCTTCCAGGCCCATGCCGAACACCTCCAGGTCCACCCACGGACCGCCGCGCCCGACGCCCAGCGTGAAACGCCCGCCGCTGGTGAGGTGCAGCAGCGCGGCCTGTTCGCCGAGCGTCACGGGGTGGGTGGTGGGCAGTACGCTGACCGCCGTACCGACCCGGATGCGGCGGGTGCGGCCCAGCAGGAAGGCGGCCAGGGTGACGGCCGACGGACAGGTGCCGTACGGCACGAAATGGTGCTCGGCCAGCCAGACCGTGTCGAGCCCGGCCACCTCGGCCACCTCGGCCGAGCGGACCGCGCGGTGCAGCGCCTCCCCCTCGCCCTGCCCCGGGAACTGGGCCGCCAACACGAAACTTCCAACGCGCATCGCTTCCTGCTTCCTTGGCTCCGACACGGAGCTCCCCCACAGGGCATAACCGTCTGACACGTGCCGAGGACACGGCCCGGCGGATGATTTTGCGGATTGTCTGCTGAATGGCCGCTCGGGAGGGGAACCCCGACGCCGTCGCGAGAGATTGTGGTGATTGGTGGCGTACGCGTACCCCCGTCGGCGCCGCGTAGGCTGGACACGGCCCGTGCTTCCTGTATAGCCCCGTGAGGTGTCCCGTGTCCCCGCGTCGCAACCGACCCAAGGGCGCCGGTTCGTCCGGCCGGAGCGCCGAGGACGACCGTCCCGGCCGCTACGGCGGCTGGCAGTCCTCGGAGACCTGGCAGGGCGAGGACTGGAGCGTGCGGCACGTGGCGGGCGCGAGCGCGCAGGGCAAGTCCTACCGCTGCCCCGGTTGCGAGCAGCTGATCCCGGACGGAGTGCCGCACGTGGTGGCCTGGCCGTCGTACGCGGGCGTCGACGACCGCCGCCACTGGCACCGGGCGTGCTGGAACGCCAAGGACCGCCGCACCACGCGGGTGCAGCGGTCCCGTAACGCGCCGAGGTTGTGAGGCTGTCGGTCCTGCGGGGTTCAGACGTCCCGCTTCTCCAGCAGCGCGAACGCGCCGGCGAACGCGGCGGCCGTCACGCCGAGCATGATCCACAGCGGGTCCCAGCCGGACGGGCCGGTATCGCTCAGGGAGTTGGCGTAGAAGACGCTGAGCTGGTTGGGGATCGAGTACTCGAACAGGGCCTGGCGGACCTTGTCCAGGGACTCCGAGAACATGAACAACGCGATCACCAGCGGGGCGAGCACCGCGCCGATCATGATGGTGATGGCGCCCGCTGAGTGCCGGATCATCGAGCCGACGGCGAGCGAGACCGTGCCGAGCAGCGCGATGTAGAGCGCGATGCCGAGCGTGCCCTTCAGCCACTCCCCGCCGGAGGGCGACCTGACCTCGCCGTCCAGCATCGCCACGTGCAGGAAGGCGACGAGCGAGGCGGACACCAGCGTCACCACGAACGCGACCAGGAAGAACACGATGGCCTTCGCGGCCAGCACCCGCCCCCGGCTCGGACAGGCGGTCATCGTGGTGCGGATCATGCCGGTGCCGTACTCGGAGGCCGTGGTCAGCACGCCGAGCGTGATGATGCACATGCTGCCGAGCAGCAGACCGAAGAAGCCGAGGCCCAGCGTGTTCTCACCGGACTGGCCCGGGTCGGAGCCGGCCACCACCACGCCGGTCAGCACACCGATGCCGACGACGAGCAGGACGAACACGCCGAGCGTCCACATCGTGGAGCGCACCGACCTGATCTTCGTCCACTCGGAGGCGATCGCGTGCCCGAGGTGCGTGCGCACCACCGGGATCGGCGAGGTGTACGTGGGGCCGGCCGAGCCGGGGGCGGGATACGGGGCACCGGGCGCCGTCTGCCAGGTGGGCGCGGCCTGCGGCATCGAGGGCTGGGGCGTGCTCATCGGGCGTCCTCGGACTTGGTCACGTCGGTCGGGGCGGCGGGCCGGGCGGCGGCCGGCGCCTGCTGGGGCGGCGCGGGCGGCTGGGCCGGCGGCTGCGCCGGGGCCGGGGGCTGCGCGGGCGCCTGGGGCGCGGGCTGCGCCGGCGCCTGGCCTTGGGGTGTGGGCGCCTGAGGCGTGGGCTGCGCGTACGGGTTGGGCGTACCCGCGCCCGGCACCACGGGCGCGCCGTACGGGCCCGCAGGCGCCTGGACCGGGGCGCCCTGCGGCGGCTGCGCACCCTGCTGGGGCGGCGGCGGGGCGTACCAGCCGGGCTGGCCCTGCCCGGGCACCGGCATCGGCGGCTGCGCGCCGGGCGGCAGGGGCTGCTGGAGCCCTTCCTTCTGGTCGATGGTGGAGCGGTAGTCGACGGCGCCCTGCGTCATCCGCATGTACGCCTCCTCCAGGGAGGCCTGGTGCGGCGACAGTTCCCACAGCCGTACGTCGTGGTCGTGCGCGATGTCGCTGATGCGCGGCAGCGGCAGGCCGGTCACGCGCAGCGCGCCGTCCTGCTCGGGCAGGACGTGCCCGCCGGCCTCGGTGAGCGCGGCCGACAGCTTCTCGCGCTGCTGCGGCTCGGTGTCGGGCGTGCGCACCCGTGCGAAATCGGCGGAGTTGGCCGAAATGAAGTCCTTCACGCTCATGTCGGCGAGCAGTTGTCCGCGCCCGATGACGATGAGGTGGTCGGCGGTGAGCGCCATCTCGCTCATGAGGTGGCTGGAGACGAACACCGTTCGCCCCTCCGCCGCCAGGGACTTCATCAAGTTCCGCACCCAGAGGATGCCCTCGGGGTCGAGGCCGTTGACCGGCTCGTCGAACAGCAGCACCTGCGGGTCGCCGAGCAGCGCGGCGGCGATGCCGAGCCGCTGGCCCATGCCGAGGGAGAACCCCTTGGACCGCTTCCTGGCCACTTCCTGCAGGCCCACGACCCCGAGCACTTCGTCGACGCGTCTGGCCGGGATGCCGGAGAGCTGGGCGAGGGACAGCAGATGGTTGCGGGCGGCCCGGCCGCCGTGCACGGCCTTGGCGTCCAGCAGGGCGCCGACCTGGCGGGGGGCGTTGGGCAGCTTGCGGTACGGATAGCCGCCGATCGTGACGTGACCCGCGGTGGGATTGTCCAGGCCGAGGATCATCCGCATCGTCGTCGACTTGCCCGAGCCGTTCGGCCCGAGGAAGCCGGTCACGGCTCCGGGCCGCACCTGGAAGGAAAGGTTGTACACAGCGGTCTTGTCGCCGTAGCGCTTGGTCAGGCCGACTGCTTCGATCATGCTCCGCACCCATCGCAAGGTTCAGGACAGCGGGGCACACGCCCCCGTAAGGGTTAGGAGGATATCCACGCGCTGACGGTTCCGCCCAAGAGCGAGTAAAAGGTCACGCGGGGCGGCCCCGCCTACGCGTCGCGCCTCTTCAGTACGACGTACCCCCCGGCCAGCGCGGCCAGCACCCACAGCGCCATGATGCCCAGGCCGCCCCAGGGCCCGTACGGCCGGTCGTCGCCGACCGGGGTGACCACCTGCATGATGGTGCTGCCGGCCTGGTCGGGCAGATACCGGCCGACCTTCTTCGTCGCGTCGACGTTGCCGAGGATGTTGGAGACCAGGAAGAAGAACGGCATCAGGATGCCCAGCGACAGCATCGGCGAGCGCAGCATCGCGGCGACGCCCATCGAGAACATCGCGATGAGGGTCATGTAGAGCCCGCCGCCGATGACGGCCCGCAGGACTCCCGGCTCGCCGACGGACGTCCTGCGCTCGCCCAGCATCGCCTGTCCGAGGAAGAAGGCGGCGAAGCTGGTGGCCAGGCCGACCGCCAGGGCGAGCCCGCTCGCGACCGCGATCTTGCTGAACAGGAAGGTGCCGCGCTGCGGCACGGCGGCCAGCGAGGTGCGGATCATGCCCGTGCTGTACTCGTTCGACACGACCAGCACACCGAACACGATCATGGCGAGCTGGCCGAGGCTCATGCCCGCGAAGCTGATGAACGTCGGATCGAAGTCCACTCTCTCCTGGGCGCCCATCCTGTCGAACTCGTTCTTCGACAGCGCCGAGATCAGCATGCCGAGCGCGATGGTGACGACCACCGCGAGGGAGAGCGTCCACACGGTGGACGCCACTGACCGGATCTTGGTCCATTCCGACCGGATGACCTGGGTCGCCGCCATGTCAGCCCTTCCTCCAGCCCTCGCCCCACTGCTGCTGCGCGGCGGGTGAGGCTTCGGCGTGTGCGTGGTACTCCACCGACTCCGCGGTCAGCTGCATGAACGCCTCCTCCAGCGAGGCCTGTTGCGGGCTGAGCTCGTGCAGGGTGATCCGGTGCCGCGCCGCCAGCTCACCGATGTGCTCGGCCTTGCCGCCGTCCACCTCCAGCGTCCCGCCACCCGCCTCCACGGCCGTGATCCCCGCCTCGCGCAGCACGTCGAGCAGCCGCTCCCGCTGCGGCGTGCGGATGCGCACGTACGACCGGGAGTTGCGCTCGATGAAGTCGGCCATGGACGTGTCGGCGAGCAGCCGGCCCTGCCCGATGACGACGAGGTGATCGGCGGTCAGGGCCATCTCGCTCATGAGGTGGCTGGAGACGAACACCGTCCGGCCCTGCGCGGCCAGGGACTTCATCAGCGTGCGGATCCAGTGGATGCCCTCGGGGTCGAGGCCGTTGACCGGTTCGTCGAACATCACGATCCGCGGGTCGCCGAGCAGCGCGGCGGCGATGCCGAGCCGCTGCCCCATGCCCATCGAGAAGCCCTTGGTCTTCTTGCGCGCGACCGCCGTCAGCCCGACCGTCTCCAGCACCTCGCTCACCCGCTGCTTCGGGATGCCGTTGCTCTGCGCGAGGCACAGCAGGTGGTTGTAGGCACTGCGCCCGCCGTGCCAGGCCTTGGCCTCCAGCAGGGCGCCGATGTACGTCAGCGGGTCCTTGAGCTGGTCGTAGTGCTTGCCGTCGATCCGCACGTCCCCGGCGGTCGGCCGGTCCAGGCCGAGGATCATCCGCATGGTGGTCGACTTGCCCGCGCCGTTGGGGCCGAGGAAGCCCGTGACCATCCCCGGTCTGACGGCGAAGGACAGGTTGTTCACCGCCACCTTCTCGCCGTACCGCTTGGTCAGCCCCTCGAGCTCGATCATGCGGCCCACGCTAGAACGCGACGAAGCCCTCTGCCACCGCAGTGGCAGAGGGCTTCGCGGTTTTCAGCCGATTCTCAGCGGCCGTACGCCGGGGCGTTACCGGGACTGCTGGGCCGGCACCCCACGGGAGATCGGCTCGTCGTCCGTGGCCGGCGTGCCGGCCGCGGCCACCGCGGCGCCCGTGAGCGTGGCGAGCATCTCGCGCACGTTCGTGAGCTGGGCGTTGATGGAGTCGCGGCGGTTGGTGAGAGCCGCGAGCTCGCGCTCGGATTCCGAACGGATGCGGTCGGCCTTGGCGTTGGCGTCGGCCACGATGTCCTCGGCCTGGCGCTGGGCCGTCTCCACCGTCTGGCGGGCGCGGCGCTCCGCGTCGGTGCGCAGCTTCTCGGCCTCCAGGCGCAGCTGCTCGGCGCGGTGCTCGATCTCGGCCAGGCGCTTCTCGGCCTTGGCCTGACGGGACGCCAGGTCGCGCTCGGACTGCTCGCGGCGCTTGGCCAGGTTCGTCTCGAAGTCGGCGGCGGCCTGCGCGGCCTTGGCGCGGGTCTCCTCGAAGAGGGCGTCCGCCTCCTCGCGCTTGGACTGCGCGTCCTTCTGCGCCTCGGCCCGCAGCTGGGCGGCGTCACTCTTGGCCTTCTCGACGATCCGCAGGCCCTCGTCCTCGGCCTTGGCCTTGCGCTCGGCCGCGTACGACTCGGCGTCGTTGCGCACCTGCTGGGCGGCCGACTCGGCGAGTTCGCGGTGCTGCTCGGCCGCGCGCCGGGCCTCCTCGCGCAGGTCCTTCGCCTCTTCCTCGGCGAGGCGGAGGATCTTCTCCACGCGTGCGCCGAGACCCGCGTACGACGGCTCGGCGTCGGTGATCTGGGCCTGGGCGTTCTGCGTCTCGAGGTGGAGCTCCTCGATGCGCTTTTCCAGAGCGGTGATGCGGGCGAGAGCGCTGTCACGGTCGGAGACGAGCTTGGAGATACGTTCGTCCACCTGAGCGCGGTCGTACCCACGCCGCACAAGCTCGAAGCCGTAGGGGGAAGTGTCGCTCATGGGGTTCCTGTCGAATGAGACCGGTGAGGTGATAGGTGGAATCCTAGGGGCCGAAGCGGTGTGTCATCGAGCGGATGCGCGTTTGATCTGGAGAATGACACCCCTTTTGAGTGGCTCACCTGCGGATAGCTTGCCAAAGACTTGGTCAAAGGCCCTAGCAGACACCGGATTCGTCCCGTAGCGCTAGTTTTCCGACGACTTGCCACCCGAACGGGTTGCGCCCGCCGCCGCGCCGGCCTTGACCCCGTTGTCCTTGCCCGCCGACGGGGCCTCGAAGGATTCCAACGCCTCCAGGACGTCCTGGACACGGGAGATCTCCGCGTTGATGTCCTCGCGGCGCCGCACCAGGACCTCCAGCTCGCGGCGGCCCTCCTCGACCGTGCGCTTGGCCTCGCGGGTCGCCTCGGCCTTGAGCTCCTCGGCCTCCCGGATGAGTGCGGCCTTCTTCTGCTCGGCCTCCTTCAGCAGGCCCTCGGCCTTCTTCACGGCGGCGATCCGCACCTTGCCGGCCTCCGAGTTGGCCTCGGAGACGAGCTCCTTGGCCTTCGCCTCCGCCTTGGCGAGCTGCTCCTCGGCGGCCTTGATGAGCGCGTCGCAACGGTCGCCGGTGGTCCTCATCGTCTCGGTCGCCTCGCGGCGGGCCCGCTCGTGCAACTCCTCGATCTCGGAGGTGATGCGGTCGCGGAGCTCCTCGGCGCGCTCCCGGATCTGGGTGGCGTCCCGGCGCGCGCCGACCAGCAGCTCGTCGGCGTCCGTACGGGCCTTCTCCACCAGGGAGTTGCCCTCGACGGTGGCCTCGGAGACGATCCGGTCGGCCTCCTTGCGGGCCGCGCCGACCATCGTGTCGGCCTGGGCCTCGGCGTCCGCGGTGGTCTTGAGGGCCTGCTGCTGCGCCTCGGTGAGCAGCTTGTCGGCCTCGGCCGTGGTCTCCGTGATGAGCTTGTCGACCTGCTCGGCCGCCTCGGAGCGCCGCTTGTTGGCGTCCTTGCGGGCCTCGTCGAGGGTGCGCTCGGCCTCCTCGCGCGCGGTGGCCACGAGCCGCTCCGCCTCCGCCTCGGCGTCGGCCTTGACGCGCCCGGCCTCGGTGCGGATCCGCTCGGCGTGCTGCTGCGCGGAGCCGACCGTCTCGGCGGCCTCGGCGCGCAGCCGCTCCGCCTCCGAGGCGGCGTCGCCGATCAGCTTCTCGAGCTTGGCGACCGACTCGGCCCGTACCCGCTCGGCCTCGGCTGCCGCCTCACCGCGGACCCGCTCGGCCTCCGACAGGGCCTCGGTGCGCACGCGCTCGGCCTCGGCGACCGTCTCCGTCCGCAGCCGGTCGGTGTCGGCGATGGTCTCCGTGGTGAGCCGCTCGGCCTCGTTGCGCGCCTCGGTGATGAGGGTGTCCGCCTGGGTCGCCGCGTCCGACCGGATGCGGTTGGCGTCCTCGCGGGCGTCCGCCCGGGTGCGCGCCGCGCTCTGCTCGGCCTCGGCGATGGTGTCCGACGCCTCCGTGCGCACCCGCTGGGCGTGCTCGGCGACGTCCGTACGGATCCGCTCGGCCTCCGCGATGGCCTCGGACACCGTGCGCTCGGCGAGCGCCTTGGCGGCCTCGGTCTCCTCGTGCGCCTCGCGCCGCAGCCGGGTGGCGTCCTCGCTCGCCCGCTCCCGTTCGGCGTAGGCGTCGGCGCGGACCCGGTCCGCCTCCTCCTGGGCCTCCCGGCGCGTCCGGTCCGCCGCGTGCTCGGCCGCGCTGCGCAGCCCGGCGATCTCCTCCTGGGCCTGCTCGTGCAGCCCGGCGACGGAGTCACGGACCTGCTGGGCGTGCTGCTCGGCCGCCGACACCATCTCGGTGGCGCGCCGGTCGGCCTCCTCCACCAGGCGCAGCGCCTCGGCCTGTGCCTCCTCCACGCGGTTGCGCGCCGAGGCCAGCAGCTCCTCGCTCTGCTCCCGGGCCCGTTCGCGCTCCTGGTCGGCCTCCTGCCGGGCGGCGCCGAGGAGTTCCTCGGCCTCGCGGCGGCGGCGGTTGGCCTCCTCCTGCGCGGCGGCCAGCGTCTCGGACGCCTCCGTGGCCAGCCGCTCGGCGGCTGCCTGGGCCTCGGCCCGCACCCGGTCGGCGGTGTCCTGTGCCTCCGCCTTCAGCCGCTCGGCCTCGGCCGCGGCCTCCGAACGCAGGCGTACGGCGACGGCCTCGCCCTCGGCGCGGGACGCGGAGGCGTCCGACGCGGCCTCGGTGCGCAGCCGCTCGGCCTCCTCCTCGGCCTGCCGGCGCAGCGTACGGATCCTCTCGGCGGACTCGGTGCGCAGCCGTTCGGTCTCCTCGGCGGCCTCCCGGCGGATCCGGGCGGCCTCCTCCCGGGCGTCGCTCAGCGCCTGCTCCGCGGCCGCCAGGCGCTCCTCGGCCGTCGTCTGGAGCCGCGTCAGCTCCTCGGCGGCCTCCGCCTGCCGGGCCACGAGGGCCCGCTCGGTCTCCTCGCGCAGCTCGCGCGCGGCCCGCTCGGCGTCGGCCTTGAGGGCCTCGGCCTGCTCGACGGCCTCCTCGCGGTGCCGTTCGGCCTCCTGGCGGGTGCGCTGGAGGGTCTCCTCGGCCTGCCGGCGCAGCGTCGTGGCCCGCTCGATGGCCTCGGTACGGACCTTCTCGCTGTCCGTCTGGGCGGTGGTGCGCAGCTCGTCCGCGTCCGCCTTGGCCTTGGCGAGCAGCTCCTCGGCGGTCCGGGCCGCCTCCTCGATCTGCGCCACGGCCTCCTTGCGGGCCTCGGCGCGGATCTTCTCGCCCTCTTCGACCGCCTCGGCCCGCAGCTGCTCGGCCTCGCCGCGCAGCCGGCGGGCCTCCTCCTGCAGCTCGACGGTCTTGGCGCGGTACTCCTTGGTGTCGTCCTTCGCCGCGCCCTTGAGCTGCTCGGCGATGTCGTGCGCCTCGGCGCGCAGCCGGTCCGCCTCGGCCTCGGCCTCCTTGCGGATCCGGTCGGCCTCCTCGGCCGCGGCCTTGGTGGTCTTCTTGGCGTCCTCGGACGCCTTGTTGAGGACCTCCTCGGCGGTCCGGGCCGCCTTGGACAGCTGGGTCGCCGCCTCCTCGGCGGTGACCGTGCGGGCCTTCTCGGCGGCCTCGGCGAGCAGCTTCTCGGCCTCGGCGCGGGCGTCGGCGACGAGCTGCTCGGCCTCCGCCTTGGTGTTCTCGGCCTCCTTCGTGGCCTCCTCGACCAGCCGGGCGACCTGCTCCTTGGCCGTACGGGTGCGCGTCTCGTTCGCGGACTCGGCGGTCGCGAGGGCCTTGGCCGCGGCCTCCTTGGCCTCCGCGACCAGCTTTTCCGCGGCGGCGCGGGCCTCGCGCAGCGCCGTCTCCGCCTCGGCCATGCGCTGTTCGGCGGTGCGGCTCAGCTCCTGGGCCTGGCGGCGCGCGGTCTCCGACTCGGTGGCGGTGGACGTACGCAGCTGCTCGGCGTGGTCGGTGGCCTCCTGGGCCTGCGTGGAGGCGGCGTTCAGCAGCCGCTCGGCGTCCGCGCGGGCGCGGCGCAGGATCTGCTCGGCCTCGGCACGGGCCGTCTCGGCCTCGCTCTGCAGGCGCTGCCGGGCCTCGGCGGTCAGCCGCTCGGCCTCCGCGCGGGCGGCGGCCATGGCCTGCTCGGCCTCGGCGCGGGACTCCTCCAGCAGACGGCGGGCCTGCTGCTCGGTACGGGCGCGCAGTTGCTCTGCCCACGCCACGTTCTCGTTGACGTGCGACTCGACCGTCTGCCGACGCTCGGCCAGCTCCTGGTCGAGCTGCTGGCGGCGCGTCACCGCCTCCTGGTGCAGCTCGGCCTGGAGCCGGGCGGCCTGTTCGGCGTGCTCCTGCAGGATGCGCTGGGTCTGCGCCCGCGCCTGGCTCAGCTCGCGCTCGGCGTCGGCGCGGATCTGGTCGGCCTGCATCTGCGCGTTGCGCAGCAACTGCTCGGCCTGCCAGCCGATGTCACCGCCGTCGAACGCGGGCCGGGACATGATGGTGCGCCGCGCCTCGTGCAGCTTGGCGCGCAGCACCTCGACCTGGTAGCCGAGGTCCTCGGCGTGCTGGATCGCCTTTTCCCGCTCGGTCTTCAGCCGCTTCATCTCGGCTTCGAACCGAGAGAGGTGGTCGACGTCAGCCGCCGGCTCTCGCTCCTGGCTCTCGTAGCCCCGCACTGCGCGGTCCCATCCGTCCCCTGGTCGCAAGTCTCTCCAAACGAGCTCCGTCCATCCGCCGAACGGGGCCCCCGGGGAATGGTGTCAGATCAACGGCGGAGCATGGGCTGCCGCCCGGCGCTCGTCCCCCGAAACCCGGTCCCCGGCGGTCCTGCCGACAAGGCGGCAGAACCGGGTCACCCTGGATTGAGCGGCGACCGCACCCAACCCTACCGGCCCTTATGTACGAGGGTCAGTGCTCAGGTGACTCAACAGGCGCCGAAGTGACCAGTTCTGTGAGTACGCCGTGGCAGTCCTTGGGGTGCAGGAAGGTGATCCGTGACCCCATGGAGCCGCGCCGGGGCTCTTCGTACAGGACGCGGACGCCCTTGTCGCGGATGTCGCGGGCGTCGCCGTCGACGTCCGCCGTGCCGAAGGCGATGTGATGGACGCCCTCCCCGTTCTTCGCGAGCCACTTGGCGACGGTGGAGTCCTCGCGGATGGGTTCGAGCAGCTGGAGGTACGAGGCGCCGCCGTCGGACGTATCGTTGATCTTGAGCATGGCCTCGCGCACGCCCTGCTCCTCGTTGACCTCGGTGTGGAACACCTCGAACCCGTAGGTGGCCTGGTAGAACGCGACAGTGGCGTCGAGGTCGTGGCAGGCGATTCCGATGTGGTCGATTCGCGTCAGCATGGATTCAGTGCAGCGCTCCGGAGGTGGTTACGCAACGTGCGCGCGATCACACCGACGGCCCGATGACGGGGCGGAGTACCGGTCAGTACATTCGAAGTAAACCCTCGTTCACTCCTCGGCTGTGCAGCCGGTAAGGGGATCGCAGCTCATGTCTTCTGCAACGACCAGTTCTGTGATCGTCGCGGGCGCTCGTACGCCCATGGGACGGTTGCTCGGTTCGCTGAAGTCCTTCTCCGGAGCCGACCTCGGCGGCTTCGCGATCAAGGCCGCCCTCGACCGTGCGGGGATCGGTGGCGACCAGGTGCAGTACGTCATCATGGGTCAGGTGCTGCAGGCCGGGGCAGGGCAGATCCCGGCGCGGCAGGCAGCGGTCAAGGCCGGCATCCCGATGAACGTCCCGGCGCTCACGATCAACAAGGTGTGCCTGTCCGGCCTCGACGCGATCGCGCTGGCGGACCAGCTCATCCGCGCGGGCGAGTTCGACGTCATCGTCGCCGGTGGTCAGGAGTCCATGACCAACGCTCCGCACCTGCTGCCGAAGTCCCGCGAGGGCTTCAAGTACGGCGCCGTCCAGATGCTCGACGCCATGGCCCACGACGGTCTGACCGACTCCTTCGAAGGCATCGCCATGGGCGAGTCGACGGAGAAGCACAACACGCGGCTGGGCATCGGCCGGCAGGAGCAGGACGAGATCGCCGCGCTGTCGCACCAGCGGGCCGCCGCGGCCCAGAAGAACGGGATCTACGAGGCCGAGATCACCCCGGTGGAGATCCCGCAGCGCAAGGGCGACCCCGTGCTGTTCAGCAAGGACGAGGGCATCCGCGGGGACACGACGGTGGAGTCGCTGGGCAGGCTGCGTCCCGCGTTCTCCAAGGACGGCACGATCACGGCGGGGTCGTCCTCGCAGATCTCCGACGGCGCGGCGGCGGTCGTGGTGATGAGCAAGGCCAAGGCGCAGGAGCTCGGCCTGGAGTGGATCGCGGAGATCGGTGCGCACGGGAACGTGGCGGGGCCGGACAACTCGCTGCAGTCCCAGCCGTCCAACGCGATCCTGCACGCGCTGAAGAAGGAGGGGCTGGAGGTCTCGGACCTCGACCTCATCGAGATCAACGAGGCCTTCGCCGCCGTGGCGGTGCAGTCAATGAAGGACCTCGGGGTATCCACGGAAAAGGTGAACGTCAACGGTGGCGCGATCGCCCTGGGTCACCCGATCGGGATGTCCGGTGCGCGGCTCGTGCTGCACTTGGCGCTGGAGCTGAAGCGGCGCGGCGGCGGAGTCGGCGCGGCGGCGCTGTGCGGTGGCGGCGGTCAGGGCGACGCGCTGATCGTGCGGGTGCCGAAGGCCTGATCGCACGTGCCGGTATGCGCCGGTGTCGGACGGTTTCTTCTCGTGAACGGAGCTGTGATGCAGGACGTCTCCACGCTGGTGGCCCAGGCCAGGGAGGGACGGCCGCGGGCCGTGGCCCGGCTGATCTCCCTGGTGGAGGGGGCGTCCCCGCAGCTGCGGGAGGTCATGGCGGCGCTCGCGCCGTTGACGGGCGGGGCGTACGTCGTCGGGTTGACGGGGTCGCCCGGTGTCGGCAAGTCGACCTCCACGTCGGCGCTGGTGACGGCCTACCGGAAGCAGGGCAGGCGGGTCGGGGTGCTGGCCGTGGACCCGTCGTCGCCGTTCTCCGGCGGGGCGCTGCTCGGTGACCGGGTGCGGATGTCGGAGCACGCCTCCGATCCCGGTGTGTACATCCGTTCGATGGCGACGCGGGGCCACCTGGGCGGCCTCGCGTGGGCCGCGCCCCAGGCGATCCGCGTGCTGGACGCGGCGGGGTGCGACGTGATCCTCGTCGAGACGGTGGGGGTCGGCCAGTCGGAGGTCGAGATCGCGTCGCAGGCGGACACGTCCGTGGTGCTGCTCGCGCCCGGGATGGGCGACGGGATCCAGGCCGCCAAGGCGGGCATCCTCGAGATCGGGGACGTGTACGTCGTCAACAAGGCCGACCGGGACGGCGCGGACGCGACCGCGCGCGAGCTGAACCACATGCTCGGGCTGGGCGAGGCGCGCGGCCCGGGCGACTGGCGCCCGCCGATCGTCAAGACGGTCGCGGCGCGGGGCGAGGGCGTCGACGAGGTGGTCGAGGCGCTGGAGAAGCACCGGGCGTGGATGGAGGAGCGGGGGGTGCTGGCCGAGCGCCGGCTGGCGCGGGCCGCGCGCGAGGTGGAGACCATCGCGGTCACGGCACTGCGGGAGCGGATCGGGGACCTGCACGGGGATCGCCGGCTGGGCGCGCTCGCGGAGCGCATCGTCGCGGGCGACCTGGACCCGTACCGGGCGGCGGACGAGCTGGTGGCGGGGCTTACCGAGGGCTGACGGGTGCCTCCGGCGGTTGGGCCGGATGGAGTCGGTTGCCTCTGGCGGTGGGGCGGGTGCCTGCCGCCTGCGTGGCTCGGTGGCACGGATGCCTGCGGCTTGTGTTGCTTGCGTGGCCCGCGAGGCCTGCGGGGCTTGGGGGCTTGAGCGGGGGGTGCCTGCCGGGCGGCGTGGCTTGGGTGGCTACGGCGGCTTGTGTGGCTTGGTGGGCGGGATGCCTCCGGGGGCTGGGTGGCTGGGGCGGGCCTCGGTGCCCGGGGGCTGCGTGGCTGGGGCGGGGCCGGAGTGCCCCGGGCCTGGGTGGCTTGGATGCCTGCGGCGGCTTGTGCGGCTTCCTGGGGCGGGGGTGTCTCCAGGGGCCGTGCGGCTTCGGTCGGGCGGGGATGTCTGCGCGGGCCTGTGCGGCCTCCCCTGCGGGCTGTGTGCCCCAGCTGCGGGCATGCGTGCCGCCTGGGGCGGCACGGGTGGGCGCAGCGGTGCCCGGTCGCGCCGGGTTGCGCACCACCCCTGCCTCAGCCGCGGTCGGCGGTTGCTCAGTCGTCGTCCGAGTCGTCCGCGCGGTCCGCCGTCACCGCGCCCGTGTGCGGGTCGACCCGCCAGTCCTGCCCGGCGCCGCCGGAGGCGTGCGTCTCCACCTCCCAGGACTTCTTCCCACCGTCCTCGTCCAGGTCCAGCGACGTCACCACGCCCTTGCCGGCGACGGCCTTCGCGGCCTCCGCCGCCGTGACGGACGTACCCTTCAGCGCCGCCCGGACCTCGGCCGTGTCGTCCTCGTCGTCCGAGCCGGAGCCGAGGACCTTGCCGGTGCGGGGGTCGACCTGGACGTCGTGCCAGGTGTTGCCGCCGGAGAGGACGTCGACCTTCCAGACCGTCTTGCCGCTGTCGTCCTCGTCGTCCAGCTCCGCGGCGACCACCGTGCCCGGGGTGTGCTTCAGCGCGGCGGCGATGGCCTCCGGCGCCGTCACGTCGGCGGAGTTCACCCGCGTGGCGTCGTCGTCCCGGCTGTCGTCGTCATCCCGTACGCCCCGGTCGTCGCGGGCGTCGTCGTCGGACAGCCGGGTGTCCGCCGCGTGTCGCGCCGTCGCCCCGTCGTCTCGGGTGACGGCGAGGGCCGTGGCCGTGCCGCCCCCGATCAGTGCGGCAGCCGTCACCGCGGCGATCACGATGTTGCGCTTCATGCGGATTCCTCCCGAGTCGCTTGGTTTTCGACGCCTTCAATGTCGCCGACGGAGGCTGAGAGGAACCTGAAAGCCCCTGAAAAGATCTTCAGGTTGGTTTTGCGACCCTTTACCCATGCGCCTGTTGATCGTGGAGGACGAGAAGCGGCTGGCCCTGTCGCTGGCCCGGGGCCTGACGGCCGAGGGGTATGCCGTGGACGTCGTCCACGACGGACGCGAGGGGCTGCACCGGGCCTCGGAGGGGGCGTACGACCTGGTGATCCTCGACATCATGCTGCCGGGGATGAACGGCTACCGCGTCTGCGCCGCCCTGCGCGCCGCCGGGCACGAGGTGCCGATCCTGATGCTGACCGCCAAGGACGGGGAGTACGACGAGGCGGAGGGGCTGGACACGGGCGCCGACGACTACCTGACGAAGCCGTTCTCGTACGTCGTCCTCGTCGCCCGGATCAAGGCGCTGCTGCGCCGCCGCGGGCAGGGCGCCGGGGCCTCGCCGGTCCATGTGCACGGTGATCTGAAGGTCGACACCGCCGCCCGCCGGGTCTTCCTGGGCGAGGACGAGGTGAGCCTGACCGCCAAGGAGTTCTCCGTGCTGGAGCAGCTCGTGGTGCGGGCCGGTGAGGTGGTATCCAAGTCGGAGATCCTCGACCACGTCTGGGACTTCGCCTACGAGGGCGATCCGAACATCGTCGAGGTGTACGTCAGCACCCTGCGGCGGAAGTTGCGCGCGGGGCTCATCCGCACCGTGCGCGGCGCCGGGTACCGGCTGGAGACGGCGCCATGAGACGGCTGTTCGGGTCCGTCCGGGCGCGGGCGACGCTCGCCGCCACCGTCGTGGTCGCCGTGGCGCTGGTCGCGGCCGGCGCCGCCGTGCTGCTGTCGCTGCGGTCGAACCTGATGGGCGAGGCCGGCACCCAGGCGGAGCGCTCCGCGCGGGCGGTCGCCTCCGAACTCGCCCTCGGCGCGCGCCTCGACGACATCGCCGGACTGGACGGTGACCACGAGCCGGTGCAGGTCGTCGACGAGGACGGCAGACTGGTCGCGGTCAGTGAGAACCTGGAGCGGATCAGCGGGACGGGGACGGACGCGGTGAAACCGCGGCCAGCGGCGGCCCGCGACGACGCGGACGACGACGCGGACGACGCCGACGACGCAGCCGACTCGCTCGAACCCGGCGAGATCGACAAGAAGACCACCTTCACCAACGGCTCCGCGACGATCGACGGCGACACGGCCGACTACCGGTTCGCCGAGGTCGCGGTGGAGACCCGCGACCGTGGGCGTCTCACCGTCTACGCGGGCGCGCCGCTCGCGGCGGAGCACGGCGCCGTGCGGACGGCCCTGACCGTCATGCTGATCGGTTTCCCGCTGTTGCTGGGGGTCGTGGCGGCAGTGACCTGGCTGGTCACCCGGCGTGCGCTGCGCCCGGTGGAGGGGATCCGGCGGGAGATGGCGGCGATCACCGCCTCCGAGGACCTGGCGCGCCGGGTTCCCGAGCCGGACACCCATGACGAGGTGGCACGGCTGGCCCGTACGACGAACGAGACGCTCGCCGCCCTGGAGACCTCCGTGGAACGGCAGCGGCGGTTCGTGGCCGACGCCTCCCATGAACTGCGCAGCCCCATCGCCTCCCTGCGGACGCAGTTGGAAGTCGCCGCCGCCCACCCCGAGCTGCTCGACCTGGACGGTGCCGTCGAGGACACCGTACGGCTCCAGCGTCTCGCCGCCGATCTGCTGCTGCTCGCCCGGCTGGACGCGGGGGAGCGGCCGGCGCCGGACGCCCGGGTGAACCTCGCCGAGCTCGCGCGGGAGGAGGCCGCGGGGCGCACGGGGGTGACGGTGGACGCGGAGCCCGTGGAAGTGGCCGGATCCCGCGGGCAATTGGGGCGATTGCTCGCCAATCTGCTCGACAACGGGCAGCGCCATGCCCACTCGACGGTCGCCGTGACCGTGCGGCGGGAGGGGGACCGGGCCGTGGTCGGGGTCGCCGACGACGGGGACGGGGTGCCCGAGTCCGACCGGGAGCGGATCTTCGAGCGGTTCGTACGGCTGGACGCCGCGCGCAGCCGGGACGACGGCGGCGCCGGGCTGGGGCTCGCCATCGCCCGGGACGTCGCCGTACGGCACGGCGGCACGCTCACGGTCGGCGAAGCGCCGGCAGGCGGAGCCCTGTTCGAACTCCGCCTGCCACTCACCCGTGGCTGGTCCGGCGCATAGGGCCCTGCCGGGTCACGGTCGGCCGCGCTGGCCCCGCAGATGCTCGGCGATGGGCTTGAGGGCCTTGTCGAGCTCCGTCAGGGCCTCGGGGGACAGCAGGTCGATGAAGTGCCGCCGCACGGACGCCACGTGGTGGGGGGCGACCTTCTTCATGGTCTCCATGCCGTGCTCGGTGAGCACCGCGTAGAGCCCGCGGCGGTCCGACTCGCAGTTCTCGCGCCGGACCAGGTTCGCGTTCTCCATGCGGGTGATCTGGTGGGACAGGCGGCTCTTCGACTGGAGGGTGGCGGAGGCGAGGTCGCTCATGCGCATCCGCAGATCCTCTGACTCGGAGAGGTTCACCAGGATCTCGTAGTCGTTCATTGTCAGGCCGAACGGCTGCAGGTCCTTTTCGAGCTGGTATGTCAACAGCCTGTTGACCTCCAGGTGGGTGCGCCAGGCGCACTGCTCCGTATCAGTCAGCCAGCGCGTGGCCGTCTCGGTCTCCATGAATGAAGTCTACCTAAGAAGTTGAAAGGTGAACTAACGAGGGTTTTGGTGTGACGGTGCGCACCCGTGGAGCGGCGGTGCGCAGGCGTTCGATGTCACACTCCGCAGACTACCGCTCACAGCCCGAAGCGACGCTGGAGGTCCCCCAGCTGTCCGGGAAGGCGCGGTGCCCCGGACGGCTGTCCGTGTCCGCCGGACGGCCCGCCCCCGGGTACCCCCTCCTGCTGCGGAACCGCTCCCGTCGCCTGCTCGGCCATCAGCGTCTCGGACGACTGCAGCAGTACCGTGCCGGCCCCCACGAACTCGAACTGGTGCTCCTCTCCGGAGACCCCTCCAAGGCCCGTCATCGCACGTAGACCGCCCAGCAGGCCGGTCATGTAGTCGTGGTCGTAGTGGTGGCACGGAGAGGGGCAGTCGGCCCAGCCGACGAGCGCCTGCGGGTCCACCCGGACCGGGGGTTCCATGAACACCACCGGTCCGTTGGATGCGGCCACGAACCTTCCGGTTCCAAGGAGGGTCAGAAAACCCGGCACGATCGACTGCTTGAGCGACAGACTTGGCTGAAAAGCGAGCAGGTTGCCCGAGCGAATGGTCAGATTGCCGTCCTCCAGGTCGTACGAGTTCACGTCGAAGGCCCGGTCGGCGAGGAGCATCTTGCCCGAGCCGCGGGCCACGACCCAGTCGCTCGCGTGCAGAGGCGAATGGAAGGACGTGCGCATCAGGTGCTCGAACCTGCCGTGTCCGACGCCGTCGAACTCGATCGAGCCGTAGTAGGCGATCATCTTCCCCTTCTGCAGGAACCACTGGCTCCCTTTGAGTTCCACGCAGAAGGTGTACGGGTTGACGTTGTCGTCGGCGGGCAGGGTCGCGGGGTCGAGGACCGCAGGGCCGGCCCAGGGGGTTCCGTAGGTGCTCACAGCTTCTCCTCCGACGCCTGGACGTACACCGCACCGTTGCCGCTGAGCTCCAGCTGGAACGCCTCGCCCGAGCCGCGGCCCACCATGTCCCGCCAGCCCAGGGCGGTGGAGAGCTTGTTGCGGACGTCGCCGTGGTGGGCGACGTAGGCCTGCGGGTCGACGTGCACCGGGCGCTGCGGGGTGATCGGGATCTCGAAGACGCCGCCGTGGGCCATCACGGCCACCGCGCCGTGGCCCTTCAGGGTCGTCGTGAAGAGGCCCTGGCCGGTGACCTGGCCGCGGACCATGCCCATGACGCCACCCTGCGCGCCCAGGAACATCGTGCCCTGCTGGAGCGTGCCCTCGAAGGCCAGCAGGCGGTCCGCCTCGACGTACAGGGTGTCACCGGCGAGGTCGATCACATGGACGTGGTGGCCGCCGTGCCCGAACAGGACCGTGCCGTCGCCCTCGACGGTCATCAGGGGGGTGTCCTCGTCGGCGACCCGGCGGCCGATCATCGACAGGACCCCGCCCTGGCCGCCGGCCGTGTTGGGGGTGAAGGACACCTCGCCCCGGTACGCGAGCATCGCGCCGCGCTGGCTGAACAGCCGTTGGCCCGGGGTCACGGTCGCCTCGACCATCTTCGGGTTGATCTCCCGGAAGCCCATGTCACACCTCCCCCGCGATCGTGTTCCGCTCGCTCGGCTGCACGTACACCAGCCCGTCCCCCTCGAAGCGCATCTGGAAGGCCTCACCGCCGCCCTCCCCGATCAGCGTGCGGAAGGTCACACCGGACTGGAAGGATTGCCGCAGGTTCCCCTGGTGCGCGACGTACGCCCCCGGGTCGACGGTCAGCGGGTACTGCGGGCTGACGCGCAGCACGACCGCCGGTCCGTCCGACATGATCGCCGCCTGGCCGTGCCCCTCCACGGTGGTGGTGAACAGCCCGTTGCCCTGGGAGGCGCCGCGCAGTCCCGTGAAGCTGGTGCCGGTGCGCAGCCCGCCGTCGGCCGCGAGCAGGTTGCTGGACTCCACGTACAGCGTGTCGCCCTGGAGCCGGACGAGGTTGATCTCGGCAGCCCGGTCCGCGAACCAGCAGGTCCCCTGCCCCTTCACCTCCATCAACGTCATCTGCTCGCCGGTCAGCCGCCGGGTCACCATGCCCCGCAGGCCCTCGCCGCCACCGCTGAGCTTCTTGAAGGCCATCCGGCCGTCGTACGCGACCATCGCGCCGTTCTTCGCCTTGACGGCGTCCCCGGTCATGTCGACGGCGAGCACCTTGCTGCTCTGAAGTCGGAACATCGCCACGGCAGCGACGGTACGCCGCGGGCCGGGCCCGCCGACAGAGCCGCAAGGAGGAGACCGGCCCTGACGCGACCCTGGGATCGACCCGACCGTCCTCACCGCCGGTTCGCAGGCCGGGCAGCGGGCGCACGGGCCGCGTCGGCGTCTCCGTGGGCGGGCGGACACACCGCCCCTCACGTAGGGTGACGGGCATGTCTGGCGAGCGTGATCTGCGGAAGCTGCTCAGCGGTATGCGTCCGGAGCTGAACCCGGGCCGCTATGTGTTCACCACGGTCGAGGGCGGCGTGCCCTCCGGCCTCTCCCCGGTGGTGACGGTCGCCGAGCAGGAGGGCCTGACCGTCGTGGTGCGGCAGGAGGAGGCCGACGCCGCCGGAATGGCGTACGACTACGTGGCCGGCTGGGTCACCCTGCGCGTCCACTCGGCGCTCGCGGCGATCGGGCTGACCGCCGCCGTCGCACGGGAGCTCGCCGACGCGGGCCTGAGCTGCAACGTCGTGGCGGGCTTCCACCACGACCACCTGTTCGTGCCGTACGAGCGGGCCACCCTGGCGGTGGCCCTCCTGGAGGACCTGGCGCGCCGTTCCGCCGCGTGAGCAGGGGGCCGGACCACCCCGCCGCCCGGAGCACCGCGCCGGTTTGCCACAATGGGCGGACGTTTGTGCTTGCCTTCACAAGCCCCTCGACGTCTCTCCCACCGAAGGTGACCCGTGGACATCAAGACCGCCACCGCCCTCCGCCGTCTGCGCCTCGTCTCCGCGCCCGAGGCCGTGTCCTTCCTGCTGCTGCTCGTCTGCTCGGTGCTGAAGCGGACCACGGACTTCAACGCCGTGCCGGCGATGGGCATGATCCACGGCGTTCTCTTCATCCTGTACGTGATCTTCTGGGCCGACGCCTGGAACCGCGCCAAGTGGCCGCTGAAGACCGCCGCCCTCTACTTCGTCCTCTCCGTCCTGCCCGCCGGCGGCTTCTTCGCCGACCGCATGCTGCGCCGCGAGGCCGAGGACGCGGTCATCGCCTCGCGTGCCCGCAAGGAGAAGGAAGGGGTCGTGAACGCGTGATCGTCGCCTTCTCCGTGACGCCGCTGGGCGTCGGCGAGGACGTGGGGGAGTACGTCGCCGACGCCGTCCGTGTGGTGCGCGAGTCGGGCCTGCCCAACCGGACCGACGCGATGTTCACCTCGATCGAGGGCGAGTGGGACGAGGTCATGGACGTCGTCAAGCGCGCCGTCGCCGCCGTCGAGGCCCGCGCGCCCCGCGTGTCCGTCGTCCTCAAGGCGGACATCCGCCCGGGAGTGACCGACGGGCTCACCTCCAAGGTGGAGACGGTGGAGCGCCACCTCGCCGGGTAGGCCGCCCTCGCCCACCGCCCGACCCCGGCCCGCGCGGGCCGGGGTTTTCTCGCACCCACTGTTTGAGCGATCGCTCAAAAGGGTGTACTTTCCTGGGTGAAGAGATTGAGCGAACGCTCAAGAGCGCAGCTGAACCGGGGGATCGCATGGGGCTGTACATAGAGGCACGTATCCGCGCCGACCTCGACGAGCTGTGGGCGCGGACGCAGGACCCGGCCCAGCACCAGCGCTGGGACCTCCGTTTCACCGAGATACGCCATCTGCCGTGCGTCGAGGGCGAGCCGCAGCGCTTCCGGTACGCCACGCGCGTGCTGCCCTTCCTGACGGTCACCGGCACCGGAGTCTCCGCCGGCGAGAAGGAGCGCCCCGACGGCACTCGCACCTCCGCCCTCCGCTTCTCCTCGCCGCACCCGCTCTCCCTGCTCGCCGAGGGCAGCGGCTACTGGCGCTACGTCCCCGACGGCGACGGGGTGCGCTTCCTGACCGGCTACGACTACCGCCCCCGCTGGGGCGCCTTCGGCGCACTCGCCGACCGGCTGCTCCTGCGCCCGTTCATGCGCTGGGCGACCGCCTGGTCCTTCGATCGCCTGCGCCTGTGGCTGGAGCACGGCGTCACCCCGGAGCGGGCGCTGCGGAACTGGCTCACGGAACTGTTCGTCCGCGCCCTCGTGATCATCGCCGCGTGCCGGGGTCTCGGCGTCGAACCCGCCCTCGGCCTCTCCGGCCCCCTCGCACCCGCCGCGGCCTACACCTGCCCGCTGCTGCTGACCGTCGCCATCCCGCTGGCTCTCTTCACCTCCCCGCTGTCCCGCACCCCGGCCGCCCGCCGCTGTCTGCGCCGGCCGCCCACGCGCGTGCGGGCGCCCCGTGTCCTGCGCACCCTGGAGACCCCGCGATGACCTCCATCTTCCGCGCGGCGATGGGCGCCGACTTCGACCGCCTCCACCCCCGGCTGCGGCGCCGCTTCTCCGTGGGACTGGCGAGCGGCGAGGCGTGCACCGGCCGGGGGGTGATGGACCGCGTCTGGCACGGCGGCGCCTTCGTCAAGCCGTTCCTGGCGCTGGGCGCGACCCGCAACATCCTCGTCCCGCGTGAGGGCCGCCACATCCCCTTCACCATCGAGAACGTCCCGTACACCGACACCTGCGGCCGTGAGACGGTGACCTTCGTGCGCACCTTCGACCTGCCCGGCCGCCCCCGCCGCTTCGACGCCCAGATGGTGCTCAGCCCGAAGGGCGACCGCGTCCTCGACTACCTCGGCACCCACCAGCACCTGGCCAGCGAGCTGCACTTGCGCGCGGAGCCCGACGGTTCGCTCCTGATCCGCTCCGGCGAGCACCGCTTCAGGGAGGGGGTGGTGGACGTCCGCGTCCCCGAGCTGATCGGCGCCACCGCCGAGGTCCGCGAGTCCTACGACGACTCGACCGGCCGCTTCCGCATCCGGGTCCGCGTCGTGAACCGTTATTTCGGGCCCCTCTTCGGCTACGAGGGCTCCTTCACCGCCGACTACACGGACGTCACCTCCTGCGGCGTACGCCCCGGCCTGCGCCCCGTCCGCGAGGAGGCGCGCGCATGACGCCCGACACGGCCAAGTCCCAGGAGACGAAGGCCCGGCTCCTGGAGGGCGCGCTGCGCACCCTCACCGAGCAGGGCATCGCCAAGACCTCGGCCCGTACGATCGCGGCGTCGGCCGGGGTCAACCAGGCGCTGGTCTTCTACCACTTCGGCTCGGTGGACGAACTCCTCGCCGCCGCGTGCCGCTACGGCGCGGAGCAGGCGGTGGCGCGCTACCGAGCCCGCCTGTCCACCGTCACCTCCCTGTCCGAGCTGCTGGCCGTCGGCCGCGCGATCCACGCCCAGGAGCGCGCCGGAGGCCATGTGGCCCTCCTCGGCCAGCTCCTCGCCGGCGCCCAGACCCACGCCAGCCTGCGGCCCGCCACGGCGGCCGGGCTCGATCTGTGGATCGTGGAGATCGAGACGGTGCTCACGCGGGTGCTCGCGGGCACGCCGTTCGGGGAGTTCACCGACCCCTCGGGGCTGGCGCGGGCGGTGGCGGCGTCGTTCGTGGGGGTCGAGCTGTACGAGGGGGTGGACGAGGCCGGGGCCGGCGCGGCGCTGGACGCGCTGGAGCAGCTCGGGGTGCTGGTGGCCGCCCTGGAGGAGCTGGGGCCGGTGGCCCAGCGGGCGGTGCGGCACCGGCTGCGGCGCACCAGCCGTCGTTCCGCCCGCGCCGGCGGCGAGCCGGAGCCGACCGAACAGCGAGACGGGGCTGACCAGCATATGACCGGCCGGTAAGGTCGGGAACGTGCCCAAGCCCCTCAGTCTCTCCTTCGATCCCATCGCCCGCGCCGACGAACTGTGGAAACAGCGCTGGGGAAACGTGCCGTCCATGGCGGCGATCACCTCGATCATGCGCGCGCACCAGATCCTGCTCGCCGAGGTCGACGCGGTGGTCAAGCCGTACGGACTGACGTTCGCGCGGTACGAGGCGCTGGTGCTGCTCACGTTCTCCAAGTCCGGCGAGCTGCCGATGTCCAAGATCGGTGAGCGGCTCATGGTGCACCCTACGTCCGTGACGAACACCGTGGACCGGCTGGTGAGGTCCGGTCTGGTGGCCAGGCGCCCCAACCCCAACGACGGGCGCGGCACGCTCGCCACCATCACCGACAAGGGCCGCGAGGTGGTCGAGGCGGCCACCCGCGACCTGATGGCGATGGACTTCGGGCTCGGCTGCTACGACGCCGAGGAGTGCGCGGAGATCTTCGCGATGCTGCGGCCGCTGCGGCTCGCCGCCGGGGACTTCGAAGAGGAGTGACCCGGGGCAAGATCCCTCGAAAGGGGTGGTTAGGCTCGTCGGCATGAAAAAGAGCGTGCTGACCCGCTACCGCGTGATGGCCTACGTCACCGGCGTCCTGCTGGTCCTGCTGACCATCGGCGTGATCGCCAAGTACCTGCTCAGGATGGACGGCGCGGACGATTTCACGCGCGTCGTCGGCATCGCGCACGGCTGGCTGTACGTCCTGTACCTGGTCTTCGCCTTCGACCTGGGCTCCAAGGCGAAGTGGCCGGTCGGCAAGCAGCTGTGGGTGCTGCTGGCCGGGACCGTTCCGACGGCCGCGTTCTTCGTGGAGCGCAGGATCAGCCGTGAGCTGGAGGCGAGGCTCGCGGAGGACTCGCCCGCGGTCGCCAAGGCGTAACCGGTACCGCCGTACGGACGAGCGTGCGGCGGTCTGCCATCGACATTTACTTGGACGTCCTAGTAAATTCGAGGGTATGGACGCTGACGCCATAGAGGAGGGCCGCCGACGGTGGCAGGCCCGGTACGACGCCGCGCGCAAGCGCGACGCTGACTTCACCACGCTCTCCGGCGATCCCGTGGAGCCGGTGTACGGGCCCCGGCCCGGGGACAGGTACGAGGGGTTCGAGCGGATCGGCTGGCCCGGGGAGTATCCCTTCACCCGCGGGCTGTACCCGACGGGCTACCGAGGCCGTACGTGGACCATCCGGCAGTTCGCCGGGTTCGGGAACGCCGAGCAGACCAACGAGCGGTACAAGATGATCCTCGCCGCCGGTGGCGGGGGTCTGTCCGTGGCCTTCGACATGCCGACGCTGATGGGACGCGACTCCGACGATCCCCGCTCGCTGGGCGAGGTCGGGCACTGCGGCGTGGCCATCGACTCGGCGGCCGACATGGACGTGCTGTTCCGGGACATCCCGCTCGGGGACGTCACGACGTCGATGACGATCAGCGGGCCCGCCGTGCCCGTCTTCTGCATGTACCTCGTCGCCGCGGAACGGCAGGGCGTCGACCCGTCGGTGCTGAACGGGACGCTGCAGACCGACATCTTCAAGGAGTACATCGCGCAGAAGGAGTGGCTCTTCCAGCCCGAGCCGCACCTGCGTCTGATCGGCGACCTGATGGAGTACTGCGCGGCCGGCATCCCCGCCTACAAGCCGCTCTCCGTCTCGGGCTACCACATCCGCGAGGCCGGCGCGACGGCCGCGCAGGAGCTGGCCTACACGCTGGCGGACGGCTTCGGGTACGTCGAGCTGGGGCTCAGCCGCGGGCTGGACGTGGACGTGTTCGCGCCCGGGCTGTCCTTCTTCTTCGACGCGCACGTCGACTTCTTCGAGGAGATCGCCAAGTTCCGCGCGGCGCGCAGGATCTGGGCCCGGTGGATGCGGGACGTGTACGGGGCGAAGACCGAGAAGGCGCAGTGGCTGCGCTTCCACACGCAGACCGCCGGGGTCTCGCTGACCGCGCAGCAGCCCTACAACAACGTCGTACGGACGGCCGTGGAGGCGCTGGCGGCGGTGCTCGGCGGCACCAACTCGCTGCACACCAACGCCCTGGACGAGACGCTGGCCCTGCCGAGCGAGCAGGCCGCGGAGATCGCCCTGCGCACGCAGCAGGTGCTGATGGAGGAGACCGGGGTCGCCAACGTCGCCGATCCGCTGGGCGGTTCCTGGTACGTCGAGCAGCTGACGGACCGGATCGAGGCGGACGCGGAGAAGATCTTCGACCAGATCAAGGAGCGGGGCCTGCGGGCGCACCCCGACGGGCAGCACCCGATCGGTCCGATCACCTCCGGCATCCTGCGCGGCATCGAGGACGGCTGGTTCACCGGCGAGATCGCCGAGTCGGCGTTCCGGTACCAGCAGGCGCTGGAGAAGGGCGACAAGAAGGTCGTCGGCGTCAACGTCCACACCGGGTCCGTCACCGGCGACCTGGAGATCCTGCGGGTCAGCCACGAGGTGGAACGGGAACAGGTGCGGCTGCTGCGGGAACGGAAGTCCGCGCGCGACGAAGCGCGGGTGCGCACCGCGCTCGACGGCATGGTGGCGGCCGCCCGGTCCGGTGCCAACATGATCGACCCCATGCTGGACGCCGTACGGGCGGAGGCGACGCTCGGGGAGATCTGCGGGGTGCTCCGGGACGAGTGGGGGGTGTACACGGAGCCGGCGGGCTTCTAGCCGAGCCGGGGGCGGGCGGCGGCTGCCTGCTTCGGCGGGCCCACCACCCCGCCCCCCGAGCTCCTCGGCCGAGCCGTGTCCGGCGAGCGGGAGCGGGCCGGGCTGGAGCAGGGGATCGGAGTCGTCCAGCGGGGCGGGGCGAGCCCGGGTCAGCGGGACGGGCTGCGCCCGCGTCGGCCGGGCGGGCCCGGACCCCGGCAGCCGGCGGATCGAGCCCCAGGCACCCAGATGGGCCGAGTCCGAGTCGGCGGGACGGGCCCGACCCGCGTCGGTCGGTGTCAGCCGGGCGGGCTGCGCCCGAGTCGGTGGGGGTGGGCCGAGCCCGAGTCAGCCGGACGGGGTCACCTTGAGTCATCCGGACGGGTCGAGTCTGAGTCAGTCGGGGCGGCCGAGGCGGAGTCGGCCGGACGGGTCGAGTCTGAGTCGCTCGGGCGGGCTGGGTCCGCGTCGGCGGGGTGGGCCGAGCCCAGTCGGCCATATGGGCCGGGCCGGCAGCCGGACGGCTGCGCCCGCGTCGGTGGGACGGTCTCACCCCGAGTCAGCCGGACGGGCGGGGCCCGCGTCGGTCGGACGGGTTCACGCCGAGCCAGCCGGACGGGCGGGGCCCGTGTCAGCCGGAAGGGTCGAGGCCGAGTCAGCCGGACGGGACAAGGCCGAGTCAGTCGGGTCGGCCGCATTCGGGTCGGCCGGAGTCGGGGCGGCCGAGGCGGGGCCCGTCGCCGTCAGACCCGTCAGCAGTACCCGTGTGAAGCCGTGGGCCCACTCCTCGTTCGCCGGTTCCGCGCTCACCAGGGTGCGGTGGACCACCGCACCCGCGACCATGTCGAAGATGAGGTCGGCCGTGCGGGCGGCGGTCGCCGGGTCGGGCTCCGGGGGGAGTTCGCCGCGGGCCTGGGCGCGGGCCCTTCCCTCCAGGACGAGCCGTTTCTGGCGGTCGACGATCGAGGCGCGGATGCGCGCCCGCAGGGCGTCGTCCCGGGTCGCCTCCGCCACCACCGCCATCAGGCCGCTCCGCGCCTCCGGGCGGGCCAGGATCGCGGCGAACTGGAGGACCACGCCCTCGATGTCCGCGGCGAGGCTGCCGCGGTCGGGCAGGCGCAGTTCGTCGAAGAGTTCCGCGACCGCGTCGACCACCAGCTCGTTCTTGCCCGCCCAGCGGCGATACAGGGTCGTCTTCGCAACCCCGGCGCGTGTGGCGACGTCTCCCAACGTGAGCTTGGACCAGCCGAGTTCGACCAGGGCCGCCCGGGTCGCGGCCAGGATCGCGGCGTCGGCGGTGGCACTGCGCGGTCGTCCCGTACGGCCGGCGGGCGTGCGGCTGTGCATGCCATGACCATAACCGGCGGGTCCTGGGGTGCCGTGAGGGAGATCACCGCGGGGTAGTGTTCCCGCGGCACCCGGTGCCATTACGCTACGACTCGTAGCGAAAGCATGGACGACCGACATGCTCGAGCGACGACCACGGGCGTCGGGTGGGGACCCGGCGCCGCACACCATCGGACATCACACGGCCGGACCGGCTTTCACGGCGGCTTTCACAGACACGCGCGGGACGGGGGAGGATAGACGCATGCAGCCACGGAACATGTCCATGAGCGGAGTCGTCGACCTCGCCGCGGTGAAGGCGGCCCAGGAGGCCAAGGCCAAGGCGGAGCAGGCGCGCGCACAAGCGGCCCGGCAGGGCGGCGGGCCGGGAGCCGTCTCCCCGGCCGATCTCGTCATCGACGTCAGCGAGAACACCTTCGAACGCGACGTCCTGCAGCGGTCCACCGAGGTCCCGGTCGTCATCGACTTCTGGGCCGAGTGGTGTGAGCCCTGCAAGCAGCTGAGCCCCGTCCTGGAGCGGCTCGCCGTCGAGTACAACGGGCGCTTCGTCCTCGCCAAGATCGACGTCGATGCCAACCAGATGCTGATGCAGCAGTTCGGGATCCAGGGGATCCCGGCGGTCTTCGCCGTCGTGGCCGGGCAGGCGCTGCCGCTCTTCCAGGGCGCCGCGGGCGAGGCGCAGATCCGGCAGACCCTGGACCAGCTGGTCACGGTCGCCGAGCAGCGCTTCGGCCTGACCGGTCTCACCGTCGACCCGGACGCCGAGCCGGGCGGCGGCGCCGAGGCGGCCCCCAGCCGGCCGGCCGGGCCGTACGACGCGCTCCTGGAGGCCGCCGTACAGGCGCTGGACTCGGGCGACCTGGCCGGTGCCGTCCAGGCGTACAAGAACGTGCTGAGCGAGGACCCGGGCAACGAGGAGGCCAAACTGGGCCTCGCGCAGGCCGAATTGCTCCGGCGCGTGCAGGGTCTGGACCCGCAGCAGGTGCGCAAGGACGCGGCCGAGAAGCCCGGCGATGTGCAGGCGCAGATCACCGCCGCCGACCTGGACCTGGTGGGCGGTCACGTCGAGGACGCCTTCGGGCGGCTCATCGAGACCGTGCAGCGCACGGCGGGCGACGACCGGGACGCCGTACGGGTGCGGCTGCTGGAGCTGTTCGAGGTCGTCGGCGCGGAGGACCCGCGGGTGATCGCGGCGCGCCGGGCGCTGGCCCGCGCCCTGTTCTGAGCGGCCGACCCGGGCGAGGCGGCGGCCCCGTTCTGACCAGTCGCTAAACCCAAGGGCCTGTGATGCCCGAGTGAAAAGTTCGCCGCGAGAAGCACACTGCGGCCGCGCTTTGCCAAAACTTGGTAATCGCGGCCGCTGTTACTGCGAGTAAGTCGTGGCTGTTGATCTGTCGGATTCTGTCCAGCGATCAACAGTTATGTACCGCACCTGTGTGCCACCGAGCGTCGCCGACCGCGACCACTGGGTCGCCCCGCGGTTATCCGGTCGTTACCCGCGAGTAACGAACCCCCTTGTGCGGGCGGCGAGAATGCACCACGATCGGCCACGCTCGGTCCATTGCCGCACCCCGACAGCCGGTCGGGTCGCGGGACTTCCTGGGTCCCCACCGAGCAGAGCCGGCGGCAGTGGCGCCGGCTCTTGGACAGGGGGGTCTTCGCTCATCGGCGAAGCCTGTCCAGCAGGGTTGTGCGTGATGCGTGTCAGGCGCGACCAGTGGTTGTCGCTCGGGGGTGATCGCCGGTGATTCGGGCGCGTTGTGCGCCGCCGAGCGCGGGCGCTCTCCTTCCCGAGGACGTAGCACTTCTCCCATCCCTGCCCGGCTTCAGCCGCGACTAGGGGCGAGCCAGGTCAGGAGATGTACGTCCGAGAAGGAGGAAATATGGAGTCCCAGGTGCGTGGCGGGACCAGATGGAAGCGGTTCGCTGTGGTCATGGTGCCCAGCGTCGCCGCTACGGCTGCGATAGGTGTCGCCCTCGCGCAGGGCGCTCTCGCCGCGTCGTTCAGTGTCTCCGGTCAGTCGTTCAAGGTGACGACCGAGCGGCTCGACGGCAAGGGCTTCGTCCAGTACGGCGCCCTTGACTCGGGTTACACGCTCGACGGCAAGAAGACGACCCACCCGGTGGCGGTCTCGGCGTTCAAGTCCGCGACCATCAAGGGTCTGTGCCAGTCCGTCGTCACCCCGAACATCCCGGTGCTCGGCAGCGTCAGCCTGGTGCTGAAGGCGGGCGGCGGCGAGACGCCGGTCGAGGCCGAGAACCTGTACATCGACGTCGAGGACCTCAGCGCCGATGCGACGTTCCGGAACATCGACATCGGTGTGGCCGCGAAGGACGCCGCCAAGGGTCCCGGCATCCAGAAGGGCGACACCGCGAACCCGTACGGATTCGCGCAGCAGGCCGACTCGGTCACCCTGACCGACGTGAAGCAGACGGCGTGGGCCACCACCGCCGGAACCTTCAAGCTCAGCGGCCTGAAGATGTCGCTGTCGACGGGTGTCAAGGAGTGCTACTAAGCACTCTTCAACGGGCGGGGGAGCCGATGGCGCCCCCGCCCGTCCACCTTCCGGCCGTGCGTTCACGCGCGGCACACATCACCACCACAGCAACGCCGTACCAGGGAGCTGTTTTCCATGAGCGCCGAGACCCCTGCCGCCCCCGGCCAGTTCACCCGCCGTAGGCAGCAGTTCCGCGCCTGGCGGGGCACGCGGCCGTTCTGGGCCGGCCTGTTCGTCATGCTCGGCGGACTCCCCATCGCCTACTTCCCGTACGCGAACCTCCAGATCGGTCACCTGACACTGGCGATGGCCACCACCGCGGGCGCCGGGTCCCTGATCATCGGCGTGCTGCTCGTCGTCCTCGGCGTCAGTCTCTGGTTCCAGAAGCACGTCCGCGTCTTCGCGGGTGTCGCAGCGATCCTGCTGGCGCTGGTGTCCATCCCCGTGTCCAACCTCGGCGGTTTCCTCGTCGGCTTCCTGCTCGCGCTCCTCGGCGGGGCGATGGCCGTGGCGTGGGCGCCGGGCGTACCGCCCGCGTCACAGCCGGTGCAGGAGGGCGGGCTGGGCAAGGGGGACGCCCCGCAGGGCACGGGCCCGGACACCACGGCCTTCCAGCCCGCCGAGGGCACGGCCGGGGCGTACGAGCCGAACGATCTGTCAGGAACGAGCCCGGCCAACGGGGCGAACGGGAGGCACAGTGCCGGCTGACGAGGTGACCCACGGGGCTGATGTGGAGGCGTCCCGTGTGAGAACCGGGCCGCGCCACGCGGCACCCAAGAAGCCGCTGTTCACCAGGTTCCACATGCCGGCCGGGAAGGCGATAGCCCTGGCGGCGATGCCGACGGCGGTCCTCATGGGGATGGGGTTCACGCCGACGCTCGCCCTCGCCGACAGCGAGAACTCCGCGACGCCGTCGTCGAAGAGCATGACCGCCGAGGAGTACAAGGACTGCGTCGCGGCCCTGGAGGACTCGCAGGACAAGGCCGCGTCGCCCACGCCGTCGCCGTCGGCGAGCGAGGACACGTCAGGCGACCAGGACGGTACGGCGCAGCCGAGCCCCTCGGCCTCCGCGCCGGACGGCACGGGCCAGGGCAGCGGAGCTTCGCCCTCTTCGCCGGATTCAGGTTCCGGCGACAAGGGCGACTCGGGCGACAAGTCCGAGCCGACGCCGGCTCCCTCGCCGAGCGAACCGTCCTCGGAGGGTGGTGCGGCCGGCACGCCGTCCCCTTCGCCGTCACAGTCGTCGGGCGGCGGCAATGTGCTGGAGGACATCGGCGACGCCATCACCGGCATCTTCACCGGCGACAAGGCGACGGCGAGCCCGAGCCCCACGCCGTCCCCCTCCGCCTCCGCCTCCGCCTCGGAGAGTCCGGCAGGTGCCGGTGAGGGCGCCTCCGACACGGTGAAGGACACCGCCGGCAAGGCCGCCGGAACGGCCGAGGACACCGCCAAGAACACCACCGACTCGGCGTCGAAGGCGGCCGGGGACCCGGCCGAGGCGGTCGAGAAGACCGCCGAGGACGCGGCCGGCGAGGCCACCGCCTCCCCGACCCCGAGCCCGTCGGCGAGCTCCACCACCAATCCCGAGGACTGCCCGGCCGCCACCGACGCCGAGGGCGGCGTCGACAACAAGGTCCCGCTGCCCGACGACCCCTGGTACCTGAACGCCAGCTCCCTCACCCTGAAGGGCGCCGACTACCAGGGCATCGTCGAGGTGCGGACCGCCAACGGCACGACCAAGAAGGTGCTGAAGTACGTCATATCCGAGGGCACCGACATCGGCGACCTGCACCAGACGGTGAAGGACAAGCAGTCCGGCAAGACCTACCACGTGCAGGCGGCCAAGGGCTCCACGTCCACGATCCGCGACGGCGAAACGGTGATGTACACGGAGAAGATCTCCGGGAACCTGCTCGGTCTGATCCCGGTCACCTTCGACCCGGAGCACCCGCCGCCGCTGAACATCCCGTTCATCTACTTCACCAACGTGAAGGTCACGCAGGCCGGCCAGTTCGGCGGGACCCTGCACGTGCCGGGGCTGCATCAGTACATCACCGACTGAGCGCCCGTGTGAGTGCGTTCGGGAGCCGCGCAAGTGCCGAGGGCGCCCCCTGTCGCAGGGGGCGCCCTCGGCGCCGTTCAGGGGCCCTTCCGGCCCTGCGGGATCAGCTCGTGGCGCCCAGGTGGTGGACGCGCACCATGTTGGTGGTGCCGGGGACGCCGGGGGGCGAGCCGGCGGTGATCACCACGACGTCGCCCTCGCTGAACATGCCCATCTTCAGGATCTCCTGGTCCACCAGGTCGACCATCTCGTCGGTGCTGTTCACGAACGGCACGACGTACGGCTCCACGCCCCAGCTCAGCGTCATCTGGTTGCGGGTGGACTCGTCCGTGGTGAACGCGATGATCGGCTGGGCGGCGCGGTAGCGGCACAGTCGGCGCGCGGTGTCACCGGACTGCGTGAAGGCCACCAGGCCCTTGCCGCCGAGGAAGTCGGCGATCTCGCAGGCCGCGCGGGCCACCGAACCGCCCTGCGTACGGGGCTTCTTGCCCGGCACCAGCGGCTGCAGTCCCTTGGACAGCAGCTCCTGCTCGGCCGCGGTGACGATCTTCGACATCGTCTTGACGGTCTCGATCGGGTACGCGCCCACGCTCGACTCGGCGGACAGCATGACCGCGTCGGCGCCGTCCAGGATCGCGTTGGCGACGTCGGAGGCCTCGGCGCGGGTCGGACGCGAGTTGGTGATCATCGACTCCATCATCTGGGTCGCCACGATCACCGGCTTGGCGTTGCGCCGGCACAGCTCGATCAGGCGCTTCTGCACCATCGGGACCTTCTCGAGCGGGTACTCGACGGCCAGGTCACCGCGGGCGACCATCACGCCGTCGAACGCCATCACGACGTCCTCCATGTTCTGCACCGCCTGCGGCTTCTCCACCTTGGCGATGACCGGGACGCGGCGGCCCTCCTCGTCCATGACGCGGTGCACGTCGTGCACGTCCTTGGCGTCGCGGACGAAGGACAGGGCGACCAGGTCGCAGCCCATGCGCAGCGCGAAGCGGAGGTCCTCGACGTCCTTCTCGGACAGGGCCGGGACGTTGACGGCCGCACCGGGCAGGTTGATGCCCTTGTGGTCGGAGATGACGCCGCCCTCGATGACGATCGTCCTCACGCGCGGGCCGTCGACCTCGGTGACCTTCAGCTCGACGTTGCCGTCGTTGATGAGGATCTGGTCGCCCTTGGCGACGTCGCCGGGCAGGCCCTTGTAGGTCGTCCCGCAGATCGTCTTGTCACCCGGGACGTCCTCGGTGGTGATGGTGAACTCGTCACCGCGCACCAGCTCGACGGGACCCTCGGCGAAGGTCTCCAGGCGGATCTTCGGGCCCTGCAGGTCGGCGAGGACACCGACGGCCCGGCCGGTCTCCTTGGCGGCGGCACGGACGCGGTCGTACCGCCCCTGGTGCTCGGCGTGCGTGCCGTGGCTGAAGTTGAAGCGGGCCACGTTCATGCCGGCTTCGATCAGCGCGACGAGCTGCTCGTGGGAGTCGACCGCGGGGCCGAGAGTACAGACGATTTTCGAACGGCGCATGGGGCGATCCTATCGGTTTGTTTCGCTGCGGAATATTCCGTCTGGCGGAAAATACAAAAGGGCGGGATGCCGCTCAGGTGAGATTCTCCGAGCCCTTTACCAGCGCGTAGGTCTGCGTCGCGATCTCCATTTCCTCGTCCGTCGGCACCACGGCCACCTTCACCCTGGCGTCGTCGGGCGAGATCAGCCGCGGCTCGTCGCCGCGTACGGCGTTCCGCTCGGCGTCCACCGCCAGGCCCAGCTCCTCCAGGCCCGCCACGGCGGCCTCGCGCACCGGCGCCGCGTTCTCGCCGACCCCGGCGGTGAAGGCGACCGCGTCCACCCGGCCGAGCACGGCGTAATAGGCGCCGATGTACTTCTTCAAGCGGTGAATGTAGATGTCGAAGGCCAGCTTCGCCCGCTCGTCACCCGCGTCGACGCGGCGGCGGATCTCCCTCATGTCGTTGTCGCCGCACAGACCGATCAGACCGCTCTTCTTGTTGAGCAGAGTGTCGATCTCGTCGGCGGACATTCCACCAACACGCATCAAATGGAAGATGACGGCCGGGTCCATGTCTCCGGATCGCGTACCCATCACGAGCCCCTCCAAAGGCGTCAGCCCCATGGAGGTGTCCACGCACCTGCCCGCCCTGACCGCGGATGCCGACGCCCCGTTGCCCAGGTGCAGCACGATCACGTTCACCTCGTCGGGCGCCTTGCCGAGCAGCTTCGCCGTCGCCCGGGAGACGTACGCGTGCGAGGTGCCGTGGAAGCCGTAGCGCCGGATGCGGTGCGCGTCGGCGGTCTCGACGTCGATGGCGTAGCGGGCGGCGGACTCCGGCATCGTCGTGTGGAAGGCGGTGTCGAAGACGGCGACCTGGGGCAGGTCGGGCCGCAGCGCCCGGGCCGTGCGTATCCCGGTCAGGTTGGCCGGGTTGTGGAGCGGGGCGACCGGGATCAGCCGCTCGATCTCGGCCAGCACGGTGTCGTCGATCACGGTCGGCTCGGTGAAGTGCTTGCCGCCGTGCACCACCCGGTGCCCGATCGCGGCCAGCTCCGGCGAGTCCAGCCCGAGGCCGTCCGCGGCGAGCTCCTCCGCCACGGCCTTCAGGGCGGCGTCGTGGTCGGCGATGGGACCGGTCCGCTCCCGGCTCTCGCCGCACGCCGGGGTGTGCTTGAGACGGGAGGTCTCCTCGCCGATCCGCTCGACGAGACCCACCGCCAGCCGGCCGCCGTCACGCATGTCGAGGAGCTGGTACTTCACGGACGAGGAGCCGGAGTTGAGGACGAGGACGCGGCTGGCAGTCACTGGGCGGGGGCCTTCTCGATCGGGGACAGGGGGGACGGGGCGGGGGACTGGGCCTGGATCGCCGTGATGGCGACGGTGGTGACGATGTCCTGGACGAGGGCGCCCCGGGACAGGTCGTTGACCGGCTTGCGCAGACCCTGCAGCACCGGCCCGACGGCGATCGCGCCGGCCGAGCGCTGCACGGCCTTGTAGGTGTTGTTGCCGGTGTTCAGGTCGGGGAAGATCAGCACGGTCGCGTGCCCGGCGACCTCCGAGTCCGGCAGCTTGGTCGCCGCGACCGACGGCTCCACGGCCGCGTCGTACTGGATCGGGCCCTCGGTCTTCAGGTCGGGGCGGCGCGCGCGGACGAGCTCGGTGGCCTCGCGCACCTTGTCGACGTCCGCGCCGAAGCCGGAGGTGCCGGTGGAGTACGACAGCATCGCGATGCGCGGCTCCACTCCGAACCGCGCGGCCGTGGTCGCCGACTGGATGGCGATGTCGGCGAGCTGCTCGGCGTTCGGATCCGGGTTGACCGCGCAGTCGCCGTAGACGAGCACCTTGTCGGCCAGGCACATGAAGAACACCGAGCTGACGATCTCCGCGTCCGGCTTGGTCTTGATGATCTCGAAGGCCGGCCGGATGGTCGCGGCCGTGGAGTGCACGGAGCCCGACACCATGCCGTCGGCGAGCCCCTGCTGGACCATCAGCGTGCCGAAGTAGTTCACGTCGGAGACGACGTCGTACGCCAGCTCGACGGTGACGCCCTTGTGGGCGCGCAGCGCCGCGTACTGCTCGGCGAAGGCGTCGCGCAGCTCGGAGGTGGCCGGGTCGATCAGCTGGGAGTCGCCGAGGTCGATGCCCAGGTCGGCGGCCTTCTTGCGGATCTGGTCGACCGGGCCCAGCAGCGTCAGCTCGCAGACGCCCCGGCGCAGCAGCACCTCGGCCGCGTGCAGCACCCGCTCCTCGGTGCCCTCCGGGAGGACGACGCGGCGCAGGTCGGAACGGGCCTGCTCCAGCAGCTTGTGCTCGAACATCATCGGCGTCACGCGGTCGCTGCTGGGCGCGGAGACCCGGTTGTTCAGGTCGACGGTGTCGACGTACCGCTCGAACAGGCCGAGCGCCCGCTCCGCCTTGCGCGGGGTGGCCGCGTTGAGCTTGCCCTCCAGGGAGAACAGCTGCTCGGCGGTGGGGAAGCTGGTGCCGGGCACCGAGACCACCGGGGTGCCGGGGGCGAGGCGGGCGGTGAGGGTGAGGATGTCGTCGCCGGGGACCTCGTCGAGGGTGAGGAGCACGCCGGCTATCGGCGGGGTGCCGGCGCTGTGCGCGGCGAGCGAGCCGACGACCAGGTCCGCGCGGTCGCCCGGGGTCACGACCAGGCAGCCCGGGGTCAGGGCGCTCAGGAAGTTCGGCAGCATGGCGCCGCCGAAGACGAAGCCGAGCACGTCCCGGGCGAGCCCGGAGTCGTCGCCGAGCACCACCTTGGCGCCGAGGGCGTGCACGATCTGGGCGACCGTCGGGGCGGACAGCGCCGGCTCGTCGGGCAGTACGTAACAGGGCACGGGGAGCCGGTCGGCCAGCTGTTCGGCGATCACGTCCCGGTCCTCGCGGACGACCCGGTTGGTGACCATGGCGAGCACGTCGCAGCCGAGACCGTCGTACGCCCGGTAGGCGTTGCGCGTCTCGGCCAGCACCGACTCGGCGTTCTGCCTGCGCCCGCCCACCACCGGGATCACGGACGCGCCGAACTCGTTGGCGAGCCGGGCGTTGAGGGACAGCTCGTCCGGCAGCTGGGTGTCGGCGAAGTCGGTGCCGAGGACGAGGACGACGTCGTAGTCGCGGGCGACCAGGTGGAACCGTTCGACGAGCGTGGCCACCAGCTCGTCGGTCCCGCGCTCGGCCTGCAGGGCGGACGCCTCGTGGTAGTCCATGCCGTAGACGGTCGCCGGGTCCTGGGACAGCCGGTAGCGGGCCCGCAGCAGCTCGAAGAGGCGGTCGGGCCCGTCGTGGACGAGGGGACGGAAGACACCCACCCGGTCGACCTGCCGGGTCAGGAGTTCCATGACCCCCAGCTCGACGACCTGGCGGCCGTCGCCGCGGTCGATACCGGTCACGTACACGCTGCGGGTCACGCGTGCTCTCCGTTTCGTCTCTGAGGGGTTTCGTGTGTGCGGGGCTCGGGTCACCGAGGAGCGGGGGTACAAAAATCGCCCACCGAGGTGAGCAGAACCCTCTTGACAATACCTCTGTGGATGGATAAGGCGCCCGTCAGAGTGGGGGCGGCACCGGGCTGTGGGCCGTGGAACAATCGACAGTGGCTCACCGGTATCAACAGCGAGCAGGAGACACAGCACGATGCGTATCGGAGTTCTCACCGCAGGCGGCGACTGCCCCGGCCTGAACGCAGTGATCCGGTCGGTCGTGCACCGAGCGGTCGACAACTACGGCGACGAGGTCATCGGCTTCGAGGACGGTTACGCGGGCCTGCTGGACGGCCGTTACCGCAACCTCGACCTCAACGGGGTCAGCGGCATCCTCGCCCGCGGCGGCACCATCCTCGGCTCCTCCCGCCTGGAGCGCGACCGGCTGCGCGAGGCCTGCGTCAACGCCTCCGACATGATCCGCGACTTCGGCATCGACGCGCTGATCCCGATCGGCGGCGAGGGCACGCTGACGGCGGCCCGGATGCTGTCCGACGCGGGCCTGCCGGTGGTCGGCGTGCCGAAGACCATCGACAACGACATCTCCTCCACCGACCGCACCTTCGGCTTCGACACCGCGGTCGGTGTCGCCACGGAGGCGATGGACCGCCTGAAGACGACGGCGGAGTCCCACCAGCGGGTGATGGTCGTCGAGGTCATGGGCCGTCACGCGGGCTGGATCGCGCTGGAGTCCGGTATGGCCGCCGGTGCGCACGGCATCTGCCTGCCCGAGCGTGCCTTCGACCCCGCCGGCCTCGTCAAGATGGTCGAGGAGCGCTTCAACCGCGGCAAGAAGTTCGCCGTCATCTGCGTCGCCGAGGGCGCCCACCCCGCCGACGGCACGATGGACTACGGCAAGGGCGAGATCGACCAGTACGGCCACGAGCGCTTCCAGGGCATCGGCACGGCCCTCGCCCACGAGCTGGAGCGGCGCCTGGGCAAGGAGGCCAAGCCGGTCATTCTCGGCCACGTCCAGCGCGGCGGCACGCCGACCGCGTACGACCGGGTGCTCGCCACGCGGTTCGGCTGGCACGCCGTGGAGGCCGCGCACCGCGGCGAGTTCGGCCACATGACCGCACTGCGCGGCACCGACATCGTGATGGTGCCGCTGGCGGAGGCGGTGACCGAGCTGAAGACGGTGCCGAAGGACCGGATGGACGAGGCGGAGTCGGTCTTCTAGCCGGAGCTGCCTCCGGCGCCGTGTTCGGCCGCCGTGGTCCAGAAGTGGTCCACGATCCGGTCGAGGAACTCCCGGCCCGCGTCCCCGGCGTCCCTGCCACCGCCGCCCCAGCTCAGCGTGGCGGCCATCTGTCCCTGATAGTTCTCGTGCAGCTGCTGGAGTACGGACTCCAGCAGCCGCTTCTCCAGCGGCACGATCTTCCCGACCGGACGCACGTAGGCCTGCCACCGCGTGGTGACGGCGCTGTGCAGCAGCTCGGCGAGCTTCGTCTCCCGCCCGGTGACGGTGACGAAGTCGGGCAGGGACAGCTCGAGCAGATCGGCCAGGGCGGCGGACTGGCGCTCGGTGCCCCGCCAGGCGTCGTTCTCCTCCATCCGCAGGTAGGCGGGGAGGTCGTGCCCGACGGCGCGGGCGACGTCCTCCGGGGCGAGGCCGCGTGCGACGCGGTGTTCACGCAGGGTACGGGGCCTGCCGATGAGCTCGCCGGGCGAGCACCACAGCACACCCGCGAGAGCGGTCAGTTCGGGACTGGACGGAGCGGTGATCCCGCGTTCCCACGCGATCACGAGATCCGGCGTGACGTACGGCAGCCCGTACGAGACCCGCATGCCGTAGGCGACGTGCTCGGGTCCCATTCCCAGGGCGGCACGCAGGCGACGGGCGGCGGAGGCGTTGAACGGCGGGGCGTGGTCCGAGGGAGCGGACTGGTTCGTTCGAGCAGTGGGTCGGCGCACGGCCACAACGTAGGGGCACGGGTCCGTTTTGACTACGATCTGTTCGGCCGAGATCACAGATTGTAGGAACCTACGGCTACCGGCGGGTTCGCCGCGGACCCGGAACGCTCACCCCTTCATGGCCCCGCCCAGCGCGAACCCGCCCCCCAGTCGCCGCGCGATCAGTACGTACAGCACGATCACCGGAGTCGAGTACACGATCGAGAACGCGGCCAGCTGTCCGTACGCCACCATGCCACGGTTCCCGAAGAACTCGTTGATGCTGACGGACGCGGGCATCCGGTCCGGGGTGAGCAGCAGCATGAAGGGCACGAAGAAGTTGCCCCACATCATCACGAACGAGAACACCGTCACCACCGCCGTCCCCGGCCCCATCAGCGGCAGCACGATCCGCGTCAGCGACTGAAGGGCACTCGCGCCGTCGGTCCACGCCGCCTCCTCCAGCTCCTTCGGCACGCCGTCCATGAAGTTCTTCATCAGCCAGATGGCGAAGGGGAGTTGGGAGGCCGCGAAGAAGAAAATAGTGCCCTGCGCGGTGTCGATGAGGTCGACCCGCACGAACAGGGCGTACACCGGGACCATGATCGCCGTGATGGGCAGGCTGGTGGCGAAGAGGATCGTCAGCAGGAACGGGCGGTTCAGGCGGGAGAGGAACCGGGACAGGGGGTAGGCCGCCAGGGCCGCGCACACCACCGTCAGCGCGGTCGCGCCCCCGCACAGGATCAGGCTGTTCAGCAGGGGCGTGAAGGTGATCTCGGGGGTCAGGATCGCGTCGAAGTGGTCCAGCGTGAGGCCGTCGGGGGTCCTGACCCGCAGGTCAGCGTGCGGGTCGAGGGCGGACAGCACCACCCAGGCCAGGGGCAGGGCGAAGGCGGCGGCGACGAGCAGCAGACCCGCGTCTGCGGCCAGGCGGCGGGCCGTACGGCGGGAGGTGAGGGGGAGAGCCATGAGGGGCGTCAGACCTCCGTCCGCAGCAGGCGCAGGTACACGAGGGAGAACAGGGAGCCGACCAGCAGGAGCAGCAGGGCGACGGCGGTGCCGTACCCGATGAGGCTGTTCTGGAAGGCCTGTTCGTACATGAACAGCGGCAGGGTCTGGCTCCTGCCGCCCGGGCCGCCCCTGGTCATCACCCAGATCAGGCCGAAGACGGACAGCGTCTGGAGGGTGTTGAGCATCAGGTTCGTGCCGATCGAGCGTCGGATCATCGGCAGCGTGATGTGCCACAGGCGGCGCCAGCCGCCGGCCCCGTCGACCTCGGCGGCCTCGGTGATCTCCCGCGGTACCTCGTCGAGGGCCGCCGAGTAGACCAGCATGGACAAGGCCGTGCCGCGCCAGACGTTCGCGAAGGACACGGCCAGGATGGGGAGGGTGAACAGCCAGTTCTGGGACGGCAGACCGAGCCAGTCCAGGAGGGCGTTGAGGGTCCCCTCGCGGCGGAAGAAGGCGTAGAGCAGGAACCCGGCCACGACCTCCGGCAGCACCCACGCCGTGACCACGATCCCGCCGGTGAGCGTGCGGACCGGCTTCGACGCCCGCCGCATGAGCGCCGCGAGGGCGAGCCCGAGGGTGTTCTGGCCGACGAGGGACGACAGGACGGTGAAGACGAGGGTCAGCCATACCGCGTTGAGGAACTCCTCGTCGCCGAACGCGCGCCGGAAGTTGTCGAAACCGACGAACGACTCCCGTGCCTGCCCGGTGAGCTGGAGGTCGGTGAAGGCGATGTAGACGCAGTAGCCGATCGGTCCGGCGAGGAAGAGGAGCAGGAGGACGACGGCGGGGGAGAGGGGCAGGAGGCGGGCCGGCGAGCGCCGGAGGCGGGGCGGTCGAGACGCGGAGGGCCGCGGACCCGGCCGGCCCGGGGGCGCCTCGACGACGGGGCCCGGGCCGCCGTGCGGTGCGGTGGTCATGGCTGGGGGCGTCCGCTCACTTCTCGACGACCTCGTTGTCGGTGGCGTCCTTGAGGGCGTCGTCGTACCCGCGCGCGGCCTCCTCGACGGACAGGTCCCCTGTCGTGACGCCCTCCATGGCTTCCTGGATCGCGGTGGAGACCTTCGGGTACGCCGGGTACGCGGGCCGATAGTGGGTGTGGGCGACCAGGCCGGTGAAGAACGCGGTGCCGGGCTGGGCGGTGGCGTACGAGGGGTCGGCCGCTACGTCCTCGCGTACGGCGATGCCGGAGTTGGCGACGTACCACTTCTTGGCGTTGGCCCTCGTCTGCATCGTCTTGATGAACTCGAAGGCCAGGTCCGGGTTGGCTGCCTTGGCCGGGATCGACCAGGTCCAGCCGCCGGACATGCTCACCTTGCCGGGGGCCTGGCCGTGCTGGGTCGGCATGGCGGCGAGGCCGAGTTCGTCCGGCCACCCGGGCCATTCGTGGCCGCTGCCCTTCAACCAGTCCTGCGGAAGCCAGGAGCCGTCCAGGGCGATGCCGAGCCTGCCCTGCGGGAGCCACTCGCCCCGGACGCGGGTCATGACATGGGGGTCTAGGGCGTCGGAGACGTCCGGCCCGAGTTTCTCCCGGTAGACGGTCTCCACGAAGGACAGGGCGTCCTTGAAGCCCTGGCTGCCGGCGATCCACTTCTTGCTGCTCTTGTCGTACAGGGGGTCCTGTGTGCCGTCGTTCGTCCCGTAGAGCAGCATCTCGAAGGTCTGCATGGTGGCGGCCTCGCCGACGGGTTTGCCGGTGTAGACGTTCAGGGGGATGACGCCGGGGACCTTCCGTTTGATGGTGCGGGCGGCGTCGAGGACGTCCTTCCAGGTCTTCGGCTGCCAGTCGGCCGGTAGGCCCGCCTTGTGGAAGATGTCCTTGCTGAACCACAGGCCGCGGGTGTCGGTGCCGTCCGGGACGCCGTACGTCTTGCCGTCCTCGCCCTTGGCGGCCGCCTTCGCCGTGTCGATGAACCGGTCCCAGTCGGGCCATGTGGCGAGGTAGGGGTCCAGGGGCTTCAGATACCCGCTGGTGATGTCCGAGTTGATGAGGAAGGTGTCCTCGTAGACCAGGTCCGGGGCGGTCCTCGGGGAGCGGAGCATCTGCTGGAGCTTGGTGTAGTACTCCGAGTCCGGGGCCTTGATGGGCACGAACTCCACCTTCTTGCCCGGGTGTTGTCTCTCGAACTGCTTCTTGATGTCCGTGAGGTAGGTGTCCATCACCTTGATGGAGTTGTCCGTGGACTGTTTGAAGGAGACCTTGACGGTGTCCGGGTCGCTGCCGGGGCCACCGCCGCAGGCGGTGAGGGTGGTCGCGGCGGCGAGGCCGAGGGCGAGGAGGGAGGTGAGGGCGGCGGTGGGGCGCACGGGCATGACCTCCTGCGGGCGCACGTCGTGGTGGCCCAAGTCGTCTGCCCAGTGAACGTAAGAGGAGTGGTCTAGTCAGGTCAATGCGTGTGCGGCGGCCCGGCCATAAAGTAGGTCAACGGCCCGTCAGGGGCGGGGCGTTGGACATCGGGGGAGAGGGGCAGCGTGCCGGACCTTGACCAGCCGGAGCGGAGCGACATCACCGTCGGTCAGCTCCTCCTCGCCGAGTACCAGACCGTCAAGGACGAGCAGAAGACCCGCATCGGCTTCCGCGACAACCTGCTCTACGTCACCCTCACCGTCGTCGCCGCCGTCATCGCCGCGGCCGCGCAGGCAAAGCAGCCCGCGATGCTGCTGGCGCTGCCGCCGGTGTGTGTCGTGCTCGGCTGGACCTACCTCGTCAACGACGAGAAGATCTCCGCGATCGGGGCCTACGTACGGGGCGATCTCGGACCTCGTCTCGCCCGGCTCGCCGGGGACGAGCGGGCCTTCGGCTGGGAGATCGCGCACCGCTCCGACGCCCGGCGGCGCTCCCGCAAGGCCATCCAGTGCGCCGTCGACCTGCTCGCCTTCTGCGTCGTGCCGCTCGCCGGGCTCGGCGTCTACTGGGCCGCCGGGAACGTGTCCCCGGGGCTCCTCGCGCTCTCCGTCGCCGAGGCGCTGACCGTCGCCGGGCTCGGCGTCCAGGTCGTGTCGTACGCCCGGCCCGTCACCGCGCCCTGACGCACCGGCCCGCCGCCCGGCGGACCCGGCCCGTCACAGGCTCAGGACTCACTGCCCGGTCACCCACCGGTACTGCAGCTCCGGCCGCCCCACCGTCCCGTACTGGGGGCGCCGGGCCGCCCGGCCCGCGTCCACCAGGTGCTCAAGGTAGCGGCGGGCCGTGATGCGGGAGATGCCCACCGCTTCGGCGACGCCGGTCGCCGTCAGGCCCTCCTTGCTGTCCCGGAGGGCGACGGTGACCCGTTCCAGCGTCGGTGCGCTCAGGCCCTTCGGCAGCGCCGCCGGGCCCGGTGCCCGCAGTGCCGCCAGCGCACGGTCGACCTCGTCCTGGCCGCTCGCCTCGCCCGCGGCGCCCCGGAACTCCGCGTAGCGGACCAGGCGGTCGCGCAGGGTGGCGAACGTGAACGGCTTCAGCACGTACTGCACGACCCCGAGCGAGACCCCCTCCCGCACCACCGTCAGGTCCCGGGCCGACGTCACCGCTATCACGTCCGCGTGGTAGCCGGCCGCCCGCAGGGAGCGCGCCAGCTGCAGCCCGTGCACGTCCGGCAGGTGCAGGTCCAGCAGCAGCAGGTCGACGGGCGTACGGTCCAGGCAGCGCCGGGCTTCCGCGCCCGTGTGCGCCTTGCCGACGGCCACGAAACCCGGCACCCGCCCGACGTACATCAGGTGCGCGTCGGCGGCGACCGGGTCGTCCTCCACCACCAGCACGCGAATCGGCTGCTCGCTCGTCATGCGTCGCCTCCCGGCCCTGCTGAGATCGCACCCTCGGCGACGGCCTCCCGCAGCGGCAGCCGTACCTCGAACCGCGCCCCGCCCCCGTCGGCGTCCGCCACCGACAGCGAGCCGCCGTGCCGGGTGGCCGCCTGCCGTACCAGCGCCAGGCCCAGCCCCCGGCCGCCCGGCCTGGACGGCTTGGTGGAGAACCCCCGCTGGAAGACCGCCTCGGCGTGGGCGGGGTCCACGCCCGGGCCGGTGTCGGAGACCCGCAGCACCAGTTCCTTGTCGTCCTCGGTCAGTGCCGTGACCGTCACCCGCGGCCGTACCCCGCCCTGCGCCGCGTCCACGGCGTTGTCGATCAGGTTGCCCAGGATCGTCACCAGGTCCCGGGCCGACAGGCTCTCCGGCAGCAGTCCGTCGTCCAGGCGGCTGTCCTCGGAGACCACGAGCTCCACGCCCCGCTCGTTGGCCTGTGCCGTCTTGCCGAGCAGCAGCGCGGCCAGGACCGGTTCGCTCACCGCCGCGACCACCTGGTCGGTGAGGGCCTGGGCCAGTTCCAGCTCGGCCGTCGCGAAGTCCACGGCCTCCTCCGCCCGGCCCAGCTCGATCAGCGACACCACCGTGTGGAGACGGTTGGCCGCCTCGTGGGCCTGGGACCGGAGAGCCTGGGTGAAGCCGCGCTCGGAGTCCAGCTCGCCCATCAGGGCCTGGAGTTCGGTGACGTCCCGCAGGGTCACCACCGTGCCGCGCCGTTCGCCGCCCGACACCGGGGAGGTGTTCACCACCAGCACGCGGTCCGCCGTCAGGTGCACCTCGTCCACCCGCGGCTCGGAGGCCAGCAGGGCGCCCGTCAGCGACGGAGGCAGGCCGAGCTCGGCCACCGACCTGCCCACCACCTCGCCCGACACGCCCAGCAGCTCCCGCCCGCCGTCATTGATCAGCGCCACACGGTACTGCCCGTCGAGCATCAGCAGCCCCTCGCGCACGGCGTGCAGCGCGGCCTGGTGGTAGTCGTGCATGCGGCTGAGCTCTTCCGCGTTCATGCCGTGGGTGTGGCGCCGCAGCCGGGCGTTGATGACGTAGGTGCCGACGGCGCCCAGCGCCAGCGCCCCGGCCGCCACGCCGATCAGGGCCGTGAGCTGGCTCTGCACCCGCTGGCTGATCTCCTCGACCCGGATGCCGGCGCTGACCAGGCCGACGATCCTCTCGCCGTCCCGGATCGGGGTCACCGCGCGGACCGACGGGCCGAGCGTGCCGGTGTAGGTCTCGGTGAAGGTCTGGCCCCTCAGCGCCCTGTCGGTGTGGCCGCGGAAGCGCTGGCCGATTTCTTTCGCATCGGGGTGGGTCCAGCGGATGCCCCGCGGGTTCATGATCGTGACGAAGTCGACGTCGGTGTCCCGCATCACGCGCAGTGCGTACGGCTGGAGCTCTGCCGTCGGATCGGGGGTGCGGATCGCCTCGACCACGGAGGGTGAGTCGGCCACCGACCGGGCCACCGCCGTGGCCTGGCGGCCCGCGGCGTCCTCGGCCTGGCCGCGGTCGCTGAGGTACGTGAACAGCGCGTAACCGGCTACGACGACCGCTATGAGCACGGCCTGCATGGCGAAGAGCTGGGCCGCGAGGCTGCGGGGTCTCGGGAGCGGGATGCGCATGTCGTCAGTCTGCCCCTTGGCTGATTGTGAACTAAATGAACGGAAGGGTGACCGCGCTCACAGAGCAGGACATAGTCACGGCATTCCCCAACCGCATCTGCGGGAGCACCGCTCCCGACGCCCGGACGTGAGCCGCACGCCGGTGATGCCGACGACGTCGTCAAGGAGGGCCGCCGTGACCAGCGCAGCCGATACGGCACCTGCCGCACCAAAAGCCAAGCGGGACCGCACGCACTATCTCTACATCGCGGTGATCATCGCGGTCGCCCTCGGTATCGCCGTGGGGCTGGCCGCACCCGACTTCGCGGTCGAGCTGAAGCCGATCGGCACCGGGTTCGTGAACCTGATCAAGATGATGATCTCGCCGATCATCTTCTGCACGATCGTGCTGGGCATCGGCTCGGTGCGCAAGGCCACCAAGGTCGGCGCCGTCGGCGGTATCGCCCTCGGCTACTTCCTGGTGATGTCCCTGGTGGCGCTGGGCATCGGCCTGGTCGTCGGCAACATCCTGGAGCCGGGTACGAGCCTGGCGGTGACCGACGCGGTCAAGGAGGCCGGTCACGCGCAGGTCGACGCCGAGGCCAAGGGCACCACCGAGTTCCTGCTCGGCATCATTCCGACCACGCTGGTGTCCGCCTTCACCGAGGGCGAGGTGCTGCAGACCCTGCTCATCGCGCTGCTCGCCGGTTTCGCGCTGCAGGCCATGGGTCCGGCCGGAGCGCCGATCCTGCGCGGTGTCGAGCACATCCAGCGGCTCGTCTTCCGCGTCCTCGCCATGATCATGTGGGCGGCCCCGATCGGTGCCTTCGGCGCCATCGCCGCCGTCACCGGCTCGGCGGGCCTGGACGCGCTCAAGAGCCTCGCCGTGCTGATGCTGGGCTTCTACGTCACCTGTGTGCTGTTCGTCTTCGTCGTGCTCGGCGTGCTGCTGCGGGTCGTCTCCGGCCTGAACATCCTGACGCTGTTCAAGTACCTGGGCCGCGAGTTCCTGCTGATTCTGTCCACCTCCTCGTCCGAGTCCGCGCTGCCGCGGCTCATCGCGAAGATGGAGCACCTGGGCGTCAGCAAGCCGGTGGTCGGCATCACCGTCCCGACCGGCTACTCCTTCAACCTCGACGGCACCATGATCTACATGACCATGGCCTCGCTGTTCATCGCCGACGCCATGGGCACGCCGATGTCCATCGGCGAGCAGATCCCGCTGCTGCTGTTCCTGCTGGTCGCCTCGAAGGGCGCCGCCGGTGTCACCGGCGCGGGCCTGGCGACGCTGGCCGGTGGCCTGCAGTCGCACAAGCCGGCCCTGGTCGACGGCATCGGCCTCATCGTCGGCATCGACCGCTTCATGAGCGAGGCCCGCGCCCTGACCAACTTCGCGGGCAACGCGGTCGCCACCGTCCTGATCGGCACCTGGACCAAGGAGATCGACAAGGAGCGGGTCAACGACGTACTCGCCGGCCGGGTGCCCTTCGACGAGACGACGCTCCTGGACGACGGTCACGGCGGCGAGACCCGCGCCGAGGTGCCCGAGCCGGGCGGCGACAAGGAACTCGCCAGGGCCTGACCGGCACCGCCCAGACCCCGGGCGGCTGAGTGTCCCCCCGTCGCTCAGCCGCCCGGCCCCGAGCCGCCGAGCGGTCCGGCCTCCCCCCGTGGGCCGGGCCGCTCGGCTTTTCGCTGCCCGTGCGCCCGGCCCGCGGCCCCTGCCGTGGGCCCGGCTCGGCTCCCTTGCCTTGACGTCGGCGTCAAGGCGTACGTTCGCAGGCATGCGAATCGGCGAACTGGCCGCACGGGCCGGGACCACCACGCGGACGCTGCGGTACTACGAGACGCGGGGGCTGCTGCCCGCGCGGCGCGACGGCAACGGGCACCGGACGTACGACGAACGGGACCTGAGGCTGCTGGAGCAGATCAGGACGTTGCGGGACTTCGGCTTCGAGCTGGAGGAGACACGGCCCTTCGTGGAGTGTCTGCGGGCCGGTCACCCGGAGGGCGACACCTGCCCCGCGTCCCTCGCGGTCTACCGGCGCAAGCTGACCGAACTGGACTCCCTCATCGGGGAGCTGACGGCGGTGCGGGAGACGGTCGCGCGTCAGCTGGTCCGGGCCGAGCGGGCGCGTGACGCGCTGGCCGCCGAGACGCTGGTTCCGGGCGGTCCGGAACCCGGGTGCGAACTGGGAGGCCACGCGTGGTGACCGACGTGACGGACGCGGACTTCGAGGCGGAGGTGCTCGGCGCGGAGCTGCCGGTGCTGGTGGAGTTCACCGCCGACTGGTGCCCGCCGTGCCGGCAGATGGGGCCGGTGCTGAAGTCCCTCGCCGCCGAGGAGGGAGCGCGGCTGAAGGTGGTGCAGCTGAACGTGGATCGCAACCCGGCGACCACCCACGCGTACAAGGTGCTGTCGATGCCGACCTTCATGGTCTTCCGGGACGGCGAGCCCGTGGCGTCGATGGTCGGGGCCCGGCCCGAGCGGCGGCTGCGCGAGGAGCTGGCCGACGTCCTGTAGGCCGCGGCCCGGACGAAAGGAAATCCCCCGAGCAATTGCGCTCGGGGGATTTCACTGCGTATATTCATTGGTTCGCGACTTCGATTAGGTCAATCCCTTGAAGCCGCTGTGAAGTTCAGTGAGCACAGTATATCCGGGCGGGAGCGGAATTGTCAAACACCGAATTTCCGGACGATGAATTGCGCGAGGAACAGGGATTCATCGACGGGCTGTACGCACGCGTGGACGCGCTGCGCGGCGACGCCGAAACCTCCGTCACGGACGCGCTCGCGCAGGGGAACACCCCGATGCAGGCCCGGCTGGAGCGGGACATCCTCGTCGCCGAGCGTTCGGGGCTGCTCGCCGCGCTGAACGCGGTGGACGGTTCGCTCTGCTTCGGCCGGATCGACCTCACCTCGGGGGTGAGCCACCACATCGGCAGGATCGGGCTGCGAGCCGACGACGCCGAGCGCACGCCGATCCTCATCGACTGGCGGGCCGACGTGGCCCGTCCCTTCTACCTGGCCACCGGCCACACCCCGATGGGGCTCAGGCGCCGGCGGCACATCTCCACCGACGGCCGGCGCGTCACCGCCCTGCACGACGAGATCCTCGACCTCGGCGACGAGACCCGCACCGGCCACGAGGACCCGACGGGCGACGCCGTGCTGCTCGCCGCGCTGAACTCGGCGCGCACCGGCCGCATGGGCGACATCGTGCGGACCATCCAGGCCGACCAGGACCGCATCATCCGCGCCCCGCACCGCGGAGTGCTGGTGGTCGAGGGCGGCCCTGGCACCGGCAAGACCGCCGTCGCCCTGCACCGTGCCGCGTACCTGCTCTACGAGCACCGGGAGTTGCTGGCCAAGCGGGCCGTGCTGATCGTCGGGCCGAACCCCGCCTTCCTCGGCTACATCGGCGAGGTGCTGCCCTCCCTCGGTGAGACCGGTGTACTGCTGGCGACCGTCGGGGAGCTGTTCCCCGGGGTGAAGGCGACGGCGACCGACACGCCCGAGGCGGCCGCCGTGAAGGGCCGCGCCGAGATGGCCGGTGTGCTCGCCGAGGTGGTCCGCAGCCGGCAGGCGCTGCCCGACCCGGTGATCACCATCGAGCACGACCGCGAGATCCTCATGCTCGACGACGGCCTGGTCAACGTGGCCCGCGAACGCACCCGCGCCGCCAAGCTGCCCCACAACGCCGCGCGCGAACACTTCGAGGGCCACATCCTCAACACCCTCACCGACCTGTACGCCGAACGCATCGGCACCGACCCGTTCGACGGGTCCAGCCTGCTGGACGCCGGCGACATCACCCAGATCCGCGACGAACTCGCCGAGAACCCCGAGGTCTGGTCCGCCATCGACCGGCTGTGGCCGAGGATCACCCCGCAGCGGCTCGTCGCGGACTTCCTCGCCGCGCCGGAGGGCTTCCTCCCCGACGAGGACGCGGCGGCGATCCGCCGCCCGGTGACCCGGCGCTGGACGGTCGCGGACGTGCCGCTGCTCGACGAGGCCGCCGAGCTCCTCGGCGAGGACGACCGGCTGGCGCGCGAACGCGCGGAACGCGAGCGACAGGCGCAGATCGCCTACGCGCAGGGCGTGCTGGACGTGTCGTACGCCTCCCGGACGTACGAGTTCGAGGACAAGGAGGAGGACGACCCCGAGGCCTCCGAGGTGCTCCTGGCGCACGACATCATCGACGCCGAACGGTTCGCCGAGCGCCATGAGGAGGACGACCACCGCAGCGCCGCCGAGCGCGCGGCGGCCGACCGGACCTGGGCCTTCGGGCACATCATCGTCGACGAGGCGCAGGAGCTGTCGCCGATGGCGTGGCGGCTGCTGATGCGGCGCAGCCCGACCCGCTCGATGACCCTGGTCGGCGACCCGGCGCAGACCGCGGAGGCGGCCGGTGTCGGCTCGTGGGCGAAGATCCTCGAGCCCTACGTCGAGGACCGCTGGGAGCACACCCGCCTCGGCGTCAACTACCGCACGCCCGCCGAGATCATGGACGTGGCGGCGGCCGTGGTGCGTGCCGAGCACCCGGACTTCGAACCGCCCAGCTCGGTGCGGTCCACGGGCGTACGGCCGTGGACCCGCGCCACCGACGACCTGCCCGGTGCCGTGGCCGAGGCGGCGCGGGAGCTGACCCCCGCCGAGGGACGGCTGGCGGTCATCGCACCGCGCGACCTCCACCGGAGGCTGGCGGCCCGCCTGGACGGGGTGACGGCGGGGGCGGAACCGGACCTGACGCGCACGGTCGTCCTGCTCGACCCGCGCCAGGCCAAGGGGCTGGAGTTCGACTCCGTCCTCGTGGTCGAGCCCGGCCGGTACGGCACCAGCGACCTGTACGTCGCCCTGACCCGGGCCACCCAGCGGCTGGGGGTGCTGCACACCGGGGAGCTGCCGAAGGCGCTGGCCGAGGCCCTGCGGTAGCCGGCGGCGGCGTGCCCGAGGGGCTCCGGCCGGACTCGGGCGGCCGGCGCGGACCCGGCCCTGCGGCAGGGCGGGCCCGGCGCGGGCCCGGCGCCGCCCTACCGCAGCAGCGCCCTCAGGTCCGCAGGGCGCGCCACAGGCCGCCCGCCGGCGACAGAACGGTCACCGAGCAGCACACCCAGAACACGGCCTGGGTCCCGGTCGCGAGCTCGTAGGTGGTGCCGTCCTCCCGCCGGCAGCAGGCCGTCATACCGCCACCCCACGGGGCAGGACGGGCGGCGGACGCCGGGGGGCGGCAGACATCGGCCACCCCACCAGCGTCCGGACAGCGGCGGAGGCCACGCCTCCGGTCACAGCGCTGTCACAGTGGGCCCGCTGACCGTCAGGCCGGGCGCAGCCACACCGTCGAGAGCGGTGGCAGGGTCAGCCGGATGCTCGCCGGGCGGCCGTGCCAGCCCTGCGGCTCCGGCTTGATGACGGCGGGATTGGTGACGTCACCGCCGCCGTAGCGGCCGGCGTCGGTGTTGAGGGCCTCCTGCCAGGCGGAGACGTCCTGCGGGACACCGAGACGGTAGTCGCGGCGGACGACCGGCGAGAAGTTCGAGACCGACAGCAGCGGGGTGCCGTCGACGTCGAACCGCAGGAACGCGAAGACGTTGTCCTCGGCGGCGTCCCCGACCACCCACTGGAAACCGGACGGCTCCGTGTCCCGCTGCCACAGGGCCGGGGTGTGGAGGTAGACGGTGTTGAGGTCGCGGACCAGGTCCCGCACGCCCCGGTGGTCCGGCTCGGCGCCGTAGTTCGGGTCCAGCAGCCACCAGTCGGGGCCGTGCGCCTCGGACCACTCGGCGCCCTGCGCGAACTCCTGCCCCATGAAGAGCAGCTGCTTGCCGGGGTGGGCCCACATGAAGGCCAGGTAGGCGCGGTGGTTGGCACGCTGCTGCCACCAGTCGCCGGGCATCTTCGACACCAGTGACCGTTTGCCGTGCACCACCTCGTCGTGCGAGATCGGCAGCACGTAGTTCTCACTGTAGGCGTACACCATCGAGAACGTCATCTCGTGGTGGTGGTACTGGCGGTGGATCGGGTCGTGGGACATGTACCCCAGCGAGTCGTGCATCCAGCCCATGTTCCACTTCAGCCCGAACCCGAGCCCGCCGAAGCCACTCGGGCCCTTGTGGTCGGTGGCCCGTGTGACACCGTCCCAGGCGGTCGACTCCTCCGCGACGGTCACCACGCCCGGCACCCGCCGGTACACCGTCGCGTTCATCTCCTGCAGGAACGCCACCGCGTCCAGGTTCTCCCGGCCGCCGTACTCGTTCGGCACCCACTGGCCCGGCTCACGCGAGTAGTCCAGGTACAGCATGGAGGCCACCGCGTCCACGCGCAGGCCGTCGATGTGGAACTCCTCGCACCAGTACAGGGCGTTCGCCACCAGGAAGTTGCGGACCTCGTTGCGGCCGTAGTCGAACTCCAGGGTGCCCCAGTCGGGGTGCGCGGAGCGCAGCGGGTCCTCGTGTTCGTACAGCGGACGGCCGTCGAACTCGGCGAGCGCCCAGTCGTCGCGCGGGAAGTGCGCGGGCACCCAGTCCATCAGGACGCCGATGCCCGCCTGGTGCAGCGAGTCCACCAGGTACCGGAAGTCGTCCGGGGTGCCGAGCCGGGCCGTCGGGGCGTAGAAGCCGGTGACCTGGTAGCCCCAGGACCCGCCGAAGGGGTGCTCCGCGATCGGCATCAGCTCCACGTGCGTGAAGCCCAGGTCCTTGACGTAGGCCGGGAGCTGCTCGGCCAGTTGACGGTAGGTCAGTCCAGGGCGCCATGAGGGCAGGTGCACCTCGTAGACGGAGAACGGCGCCTTGTGCGCGGGGACTTCGGCGCGCTGCGCCAGCCACTGCTCGTCGCCCCACTCGTAGGTGGAGGACGTGATGACCGACGACGTCGCGGGCGGTTCCTCCGTGCGGCGGGCCAGCGGGTCGGCGCGCAGCGTCTTGGAGCCGTCGGGGCGGGTGATCTCGAACTTGTACAGCTCGCCCTCGCCGATGCCCGGCACGAACAGCTCCCACACCCCCGAGGAGCCCAGCGACCGCATGGGGAAGCCGGTGCCGTCCCAGAAGTTGAAGGTGCCGGCCACCCGCACACCCCGCGCGTTCGGCGCCCACACCGAGAAACGGGTGCCGGTCACGCCCTGGTGCGTCATGGGGTGCGCGCCCAGCGCCTTCCACAGCTCCTCGTGCCGGCCCTCGCCGATCAGGTGCAGGTCGAACTCGCCCAGCGTGGGCAGGAAGCGGTACGCGTCCTCGGTGTCCTGGACCGTCCCCTCGTACGCGACGAGCAGCCGGTACTGCGGGACCTCCCGCAGCGGGAGCAGCCCGGAGAAGAAGCCCTCCCCGTCGTCGTGCAGCTCGGCCCGCAGGTCCCCGGCGACCACCGTCACCGACAGGGCGTACGGCCGGAAGGCGCGCACGGCGATGCCGCCGGGCACCGGGTGGGCGCCGAGCACGGAGTGCGGGGAGTGGTGCGTGCCGCTCAGCAGCCGCTCCCGGTCGGCTGCGTCGACGGCGGGGGAGACGGCGACCGAGGGCTCCGGCACGGCGGCGGCAGCCGGAGTGAGCTTCCTGGCCGTGGCCTTCTTCGCCGTGGCCTTCGTCGCCGTCTTCACCGGTGTCTTCTTGGCCGGTGTCTTCTTGGCGGGTGTCTTGGCGGGCGCCGTCTTCTGCACCGCGGCGTTCTTCGCCGTGGCTTTCTTCGCCGTCGCCTTCGCGACCGTGGCCTTCGAGGCGACCGTCTTCGCGGCGGTCTTCTTGGCCGTCGCCCTGTCGGCCGTGGTCTGCTCGGCCGCCGTCCCCCGCGCGGTCGCCCGCTCGGCCGGAGCCTCCCGCGCTGTCGTCTTCTTCGCCGCGGCCTTCTCCGCGGGCGCCTTCTTGGCTGTGGCTTTCTTCGCTGTGGCCTTCTTCGTCGTCGCCTTCTTGGCCAGGGCCTTCGACGCCGCCTCCTCGGCCGCCGCGACATTCTTCGCGGCCGTCTTCCTGGCGCGTGTCTGCTGAGGGACCGCCGACTCGTTCGCGGCGGTCTTCCCGGCCGCCGTCTTCTTGGCCGTCGCCTGTTTCGGGACCGCCGTCTTCTTCGCGGCCGTCTTCTTCGCGACGGTCTTCTTCGCCGCCGCCTGCTCCGGCAGCGCCGTCTTCTTCGCGGCGGCCTTCTTCTGCGCGGTCGTGGGCCGCTCGACGCCGGCGGTCTCGGCCGCCTTCTTCGGATGCGAACCGCTGGACTCGGGGCGGGGGGTCACGGGCGGGGCCTCCTAGGCGAAGGTACGGGTGGATCAGGTGGTCAGGAGGTGCTCAGGTCGGGTCGGCCGAGGCCAGCCGGTGCACGGCGGCCATCGGAACCGGGAGCCAGTCGGGGCGGTGCCGGGCCTCGTACACCACCTCGTAGATCGCCTTGTCCGTCTCGTAGGCGCGCAGCAGCACGGGGTCGGTGCGCGGGTCGCGGTCGGCGGCCTCCGCGTAGCCGGAGCAGTACGCGGCCCGGCATGTGCGGGCCCAGTCCGGCTGCGGCGGGTCCACCGAGCGGGCCGCGTAGTCGAACGAACGGAGCATGCCGGCGACGTCCTTCATCGCCGGCTGCGGCATCCGCCGCTCGGCCAGCGGCCGTACGGGCTCGCCCTCGAAGTCGATCAGCCACCAGTCGCCGGCGGGCGAGCGCAGGCACTGCCCGAGGTGCAGGTCACCGTGGATGCGCTGCGCGGTCCAGGTACGGCCCTCGGCGGCCAGGTCGCCCAGCGCCGTGAACGCCGAGTGCAGCCCGGGCGCGTACGGCCGCAGCGCGGGCACCGCCTGTACGGCCGCCTCCAGCCGCTCGATCATGCCCTCGACGGTCCGCTGGAGCTGGAGGTGGCCCATCGTCACCGTCGGCAGGGCACGGGCCAGCGCGGTGTGCACCTCGGCCGTGGCCCGCCCGAGGTCCCGCGCCTCGGCGACGAAGTCCTCGCCCTTGGCCAGCTCGCGCAGCGCCAGCTCCCAGCCGTCGGCGGCGCCCTGCACGAACGGCTGGAGCACGCCGAGGACGTAGGGCTCGTCGGCGAAGTCCGCAGGACCGGTGACCGCGGCCGAGGCGGCGGACCGCCCGACGTCGGCCACCATCCAGGCCGTCGGCGGCGGCACCTTCGGGCAGCCCACACGGGCCAGCGCCAGCGGCAGTTCCAGATCGGGGTTGATCCCGGGCACCACCCGGCGCATGAGCTTGAGGATGAACGTATCGCCGTAGACGACCGACGAGTTCGACTGCTCGGCGGTCACCAGGCGGGGCACCAGGCCGGCCCGGATCTCCTGGTGCGGGTCCCTGTCGAAACGCAGCCCGCCGATGCGGGCCTGGGTGCGCAGGGCCTCCAGGAGCAGTTCGGCGGGCCGGGGGTCGTGCAGGGCCTCGTACACCGTCCGTCCGGCCAGGGGCCCGCTGGTCACGTGTCCGATGAGCGCGGGCGCCAGCCGGGGCGGCAGCGCCTCGCGCACGCCTATCAGCAGCTGGTAGCAGTCGCCCGGCTGCTCGGGGGCGCTGTGGCCCGGCACGAGCGGCTGATGGGCGCGCACGAGGAGGTGGTACAGGCCCAGCTTGGCGGTGGACGGCAGCAGCTCGGTGGCCTCGACCAGGGTGAACCCGGTGACCGGACGCCCCTTGCCCGCGAACCAGCGCTGCCGCGGCAGCCACTCCCTCAGCAGCGGATCCAGTGACGCAAGGAGGCCGGGAGGGGCGGTGACGATGCGTGTGACGGCTTCCGACATGGCGTCGCGTCCTTTCCCCGGGGTGGGCGGGGTGTTACTGATGCGTGCCCCGGGCGGGGCGCTGGAAACGCCCCGCCACGGGGTTTGCGGCCTGCCTGGCCGATCAGTGCCGGAGCAGGCCCTACGCGGCGTCCTTGCGGAGCCTAAACCAGTAGAAGCCGTGGCCTCCGAGGGTCAGCAGGTACGGCAGTTCGCCGATGGCCGGGAAGCGGACCCCGCCGAACAGCTCCACCGGATGCCGGCCCTCGAAGGCGCTCAGATCCAGCTCCGTGGGCTGCGCGAAGCGCGAGAAGTTGTTCACGCACAGCACCAGGTCGTCCTCGTACTCCCGCAGGAAGGCGAGGACCGCGGGGTTGGAGGAGGGCAGCTCGGTGTAGGAGCCCAGCCCGAAGGCGATGTTCTGCTTGCGGATCTCGATCATGCGGCGGGTCCAGTGCAGCAGGCTGGACGGCGAGGCCATCGAGGCCTCGACGTTGGTGACCTGGTAGCCGTAGACCGGGTCCATGATCGTCGGCAGGAACAGCCGCCCCGGGTCACAGGACGAGAAGCCCGCGTTCCTGTCCGGGGTCCACTGCATCGGCGTGCGGACCGCGTCGCGGTCGCCGAGCCAGATGTTGTCGCCCATGCCGATCTCGTCGCCGTAGTAGATGATCGGCGAGCCCGGCAGCGCCAGCAGCAGGGCCGTGAACAGCTCGATCTGGTTGCGGTCGTTGTCGAGCAGCGGGGCGAGTCGGCGCCGGATGCCGATGTTGGCGCGCATGCGGGGGTCCTTGGCGTACTCGGCCCACATGTAGTCGCGCTCTTCGTCGGTGACCATCTCCAGGGTCAGCTCGTCGTGGTTGCGCAGGAAGATGCCCCACTGGCAGCCCGAGGGGATGGCCGGGGTCTTGGCGAGGATCTCGGAGACCGGGTAGCGGGATTCCCGCCGTACGGCCATGAAGATGCGCGGCATGACCGGGAAGTGGAAGGCCATGTGGCACTCGTCACCGCCGGACTGGAAGTCGCCGAAGTAGTCGACGACGTCCTCCGGCCACTGGTTGGCCTCCGCCAGCAGCACCTTGTCGGGGTACTGCGCGTCGATTTCTTTGCGCACCCGCTTGAGGAAGGCGTGCGTGGCCGGGAGGTTCTCGCAGTTCGTGCCCTCCTGCTGGTACAGGTACGGCACCGCGTCCAGCCGGAACCCGTCGATGCCCAGGTCCAGCCAGAACTTCAGCGCGGAGATCATCTCCTCCTGCACGGCCGGGTTCTCGTAGTTGAGGTCCGGCTGGTGCGAGAAGAAGCGGTGCCAGTAGTACTGCTTGCGCACCGGGTCGTACGTCCAGTTGGAGGCCTCGGTGTCGACGAAGATGATCCGCGCGTCCTGGTACTGCTTGTCGTCGTCGGCCCACACGTAGTAGTCGCCGTACGGCCCGTCGGGGTCCTTCCTCGACTCCTGGAACCACGGGTGCTGGTCGCTGGTGTGGTTCATGACGAAGTCGATGATCACGCGCATGCCGCGCTGGTGGGCGGCGTCGACGAACTCCACGAAGTCGGCCAGGTCACCGAACTCCGGCAGCACGGCGGTGTAGTCGGAGACGTCGTAGCCGCCGTCCCTCAGCGGCGACTTGAAGAAGGGCGGCAGCCACAGACAGTCGACGCCCAGCCACTGCAGGTAGTCGAGTTTGGCGGTCAGGCCCTTCAGGTCACCGACGCCGTCGCCGTTGCTGTCCTGGAAGGAGCGGACGAGGACCTCGTAGAACACGGCGCGTTTGAACCACTCAGGGTCCCGGTCTTTCGCGGGAGTGTCCTCGAAGGTGTCCGGAACGGGCTCGTTGACGATCATTTTGTGGGTGACCCTCCGATCTGCGGGGTGGACGGTCGCAGAACCGTGAAGACATGCGCGGGCCTGTGGCCCGGTTCGAGGCGCACATAGTTGGCCCTGCCCCAGTGATAGGTCTCGCCGGTGAGCTCGTCGCGCACCGGCACCGACTCGTGCCATTCCAGGCCGAGTTGCGGCATGTCCAACGAGACCGTGGCCTCCTGGGTGTGGTGAGGGTCGAGGTTGGCGACCACCAGAACCGTGTTCGAACCCTTCCGCTTCGAGTACGCGATCACCGCTTCCTTGTCCGTCTGGTGGAAGTGCAGATCACGCAGTTGCTGGAGCGCCGGGTTCTCGCGCCGGATGGTGTTGAGCCTGGTGATCAGGGGGGTGATGGTGCGGCCTTCGCGTTCGGCTGTCTCCCAGTCGCGGGGGCGGAGCTGGTACTTCTCGGAGTCGAGGTACTCCTCGCTGCCCTCGCGCA